>CALKRM010000001.1 GCA_937989565.1 uncultured Candidatus Saccharibacteria bacterium
TCCCGTTCGCGCCAACGTGTCGTTAAATCGTGAAGTTATTTCAAAAGAAAAAGGTTTTTTCTGCATAATCTGTTTGATTATATCACGAAATAGTCGACGGATCGTTTCGCGACAAACTAATCACATCGCTACATCGCACCAAGTAATATTTATTATCTTCAGCATTATTAACTATTAGCACAGGCTCGCCGCGACTAAGTGGCAATTCCGACACGCTTAATATTCGGCCGTCAATATCTGGCCTATCGTTAATTTCTGGATTCCAGACCACCAAATTATCCGCCCGCAGCGCAAATTTTTCAACATATTCATGGCTATTCACTTCTTCTAGCGGAACATCATTCCACGAAACCGCATTCAGCAAATCACCAGGCAAACATCGGTATGCCGAAACTACACATTCGCCCTTAAACTCCCGCACTCTGCTAATATCCTGGATTACATTACGAGCGGCACATTCATACTGACTCAATACATCAAGCTGCTCGTCAAGAGGCAATTTATAGAAACACTCATCATTAACTACTTCACTTGCAAAATTTGCAATTTTATGAAGTTCATTTACCGCCATTTTAAGCTCTTCAGCTTCACCATCAAATCCTTCCAAACGAATAATCTTATCTCTGTCGGGTATCACATAAATCTTATTCGAAAAGTCTTCAGACTCACCATCTATCGTCAATTCAACCGCCGCGTAAAATTTATCATGATGTCTAACGAAACACATCCCATCAATACACGCCCCAGAAATATCCATAAATTCATACTGTAATTCATTATTTTTCGTAGCGTCAGGAGTCAACACAAAACCGGTAAAATCAACAGTGCTAATGCCATAAAGTCTTGTCGCAGAAAACTCAGACAACTGGTCATTTAATGTTTGGGCATATTCTCTTGACACTTCGTCAAACTCCGACTCGTCAACATAAGAAAGATCCGTCGCCAGTTGCCAAGCGGTCTCCTGAAAATCGTCATTAAAAACCGTTTCAAATAAATCAATAGAGGCTCCGATCTCCTCTTTATCAATTGGCGCCATATCAAGCACATCTTTCATATCTACACAAAAAGTCGTAAATCGATTTTTAATATCAAACATTTCCAATACGGGACGATCATCACGCCACGTAAAACTCGGCAACCATCCAAATAGAACTGCAGGATTAGCGTCTTCTATATTATTTTCCCTGCCGTCAATTTTAACCTTATACGCCTGGCATTTCACTTGAATTCCGTCATCATACGGAATCTCATTCAAAACGTCATTCATCTCATCTATCAAAAGCTGCCTCGACTCCGCATCTTGAATGTCGCCGACACCAGCAACTTCTTCAATTTTGTCAGCATAGTGGCGTAATTTACGCACACATCGAGGAACGCCGCTATCGTCCGGCAACAACTCTATTGATACAATCGCCTGCTTGTCGAGCGGAAAATAATAGTCATTCTGCGAAGTTCGCACACACAAAGCAGCCATCTCTTTGGTGTAAGTCGCAAACGGCGCTGAAATCTCAGAGTCAATTTCCATGGGAGATATCAAATCCGCCACGCCCTCAACTGACTGCAGACGATACGAACCGTCCTCTTCAGATTGACTACACCCAACAACTCTAACCTTCTCGCCCTCAATATCGCCAGCGTGCGCAGCTTGTTCTATCTCAGCGATTGCAATCTCGTCGTTTTCTCCGTCGAGCAATAAATTCGCACCAGCAATTCGCCTCCAGTCTTCATCGGAGAACAGTTCAGGAGAATTAGACTCCGTATTGGGCTTTGAACGCTCCATATTGCTATATATTATACAACTTTAATTGATATTTACAAGCATAGCCCCTTCCGTATGCTGTATACTAGAAACATGAGCAATAAAACCCTCGTTGATTTGGATCAGTGGCTAGCCCCACACAAATCCACAATTCAGGCGCGTGAGAAGTATATTTCTTCGAAACTGAAAAATATTTTAAGCAGCAAGACGCCAGCCGAATTCGCGATGGGTTTTTTGCATTTCGGACTTCATAAAACGGATACGGGCTGGACGTTTAGAGAATGGGCGCCGAATGCCACTCGGATGTTCTTAGTTGGCGATTTTTCAGATTGGAAAGAACGTGAGGAATTCGCCTTAAATCGCGATAAAAACGGCGAATGGAGCATAAATCTTCCTGAAGATTCACTTCGTCACGAACAAAAATATAAATTGCGTGTCTATTGGCCTGGCGGCGACGGCTGGCGGCTGCCTTCATACGCAAATTACGTCGTTCAGGACGAAAATTCTGTCGATTTTTCCGCGGTCGTGTGGTCGCCAAAAACTCCCTACAATTGGCAATATAAAACCCCGCCCAAGCCAAAAGTTCCACTAATTTACGAAGCGCACGTTGGCATGAGTAGCCAGGAAGAAAAAGTCGCCAGTTTCAGCGAATTCACCACGGATGTTTTGCCACGAATCAAAGAATCTGGTTACAACACCATTCAGCTTATGGCAATCGCCGAGCATCCATATTACGGCAGTTTCGGCTATCACGTCAGCAACTTTTTCGCGGTTTCGTCAAGATTTGGCACGCCCGACGATTTTAAGAAATTGGTTGACACGGCGCACGGAATGGGACTGCGCGTCATCATTGACCTTGTTCACGCTCACGCCGCCAAAAACGAAATCGAAGGTCTGGGCAATTTTGCCGGCGATCCGACACAATATTTCAAGCCAACAAATCACCCAGAATGGGATTCGCGATTATTCGATTACGGCAAGCCAGAAGTTTTGCATTTTCTGGCAAGCAATTGTCGCTGGTGGCTGGACGAATATCACATTGACGGATTTAGGTTTGATGGTGTAACTAGTATGATTTACCACGACCACGGACTCGGGAAAAGTTTCACTAGCTATGACGATTATTTCCGCGATAATGTCGACAAAGACGCGCTCGCTTATTTAAGATTGGCAAATGAAACCATTCACGCCGTTCGCCCTGACGCCACGACAATTGCAGAGGAAATGAGTGGTTTTCCTGGGCTGGGCGCATCGACAAAAGACGGCGGGCTGGGATTTGATTATCGCTTGCAAATGGGCGCGCCAGATTTATGGATAAAAACTCTGAAAGAGAAAAATGATGAAGATTGGGATTTGGGGCAATTGGCTTACACTTTGAGTTCGCATCGCCCAGAGGAAAAAGTCATTAATTACGCCGAAAGTCACGACCAAGCGCTCGTCGGTGATAAAACGCTGATTTTCCGATTGATTGATAAAAATATGTATTGGCACATGGATAAAATTAACCCAGATCTTAAGACCGAACGCGGAATAGCCCTGTATAAACTGATTCGTCTGATGACCGCGGGGCTGCACGGCGGCGGTTATTTGAATTTTATGGGCAATGAATTCGGGCATCCGGAATGGATTGATTTTCCGCGCGAGGGTAATAATTGGTCGTTTAAGCACGCTCGTCGGCAATGGAATTTGCGCGACAATGGCTTCTTAAAATATCAATGGTTGGGCGATTTTGACGCGGCGCTGATGAAGATTATTAGGCAAATTGATAATCCTAATGTTCACCGTTTGACAGTTCGCCAATCTGATCACACGGTAAGTTTTATGCATGGCGACTTTTTATTCGTTATCAATTTTTCACCCGACAAATCCCACTCAGATTACGCGGTACCCGCAGAAGCTGGCTCTTATAAATTGGCATTAAGTAGCGACGATAAGAACTTCGGCGGACAGGAGCGAATAGATCATAATTCCCGATTTTTCACTTCCCCGTCTAACAATAATCACAACCTTAAGGTTTACTTACCAGCCAGAACGGGCATTATTTTACAGAAAGTTGATTAGTGTTGACTTTTATGTGCAAGTGTGATATAAATAATACTAGCTTTCGTCTAAGGCGAAAGTCGCCCTTAGACGTAAAACTTCTGCACCCTTAAGGAGGGGTACATGAGTACTTCAGCAAATCAAGCCGCTAACGACATTAAGACGTACGAGTCGATCAGGAAGATTTATTCGTTCTGTCTTGTCATTTTGCTGCTGCTACTAGCGACCGTTGCCCTCGTCTCCTACATCTTAGGAGAGGAGTCGCTACCGTCGCTAGAGCTAGTTTCGTCAAAGTCTTTGGCCGTAGTCATTTACATTGCAATGATCACGGTTATCACGTGCGCGCTCTTCCTCAACAAGAAGGCCATCAGGAACAGCAAAAAGTATTCCAACCTTCAGAAAGAGCTTGACGAATCCGAGCGCAAGAACAGCGAACTTGAGAAAGCGCTTCTTGAGTCCGAGCGCGAACTTGAGAAAGCTAAAGCGCTCGCGGAGCGTTACTGGAAAATGCTCTCCGGTGTGCAGCGCGACACTGAAGAGTCACTAAAGATTGCCAACTCCAACCGAGTTCAGCACACTTCAGGTCGCTAAATATCCACCAACGACGTTTAGTCGTTCGATCAAAGGGCTAACGCCCGTCAAGAGAAATAGCTCGCTGAGACTTAGGCCTCGGCTTGAGCCTTGGCGGGCTATTTCTATTGGCATAAAATTTGTTACACTAGATATTGTGAAGAAAAAAGTACCAAAATTCATTGAGCAATCATTAGCCCGAGTCGCTAACCTTTACAGCTTTGAGCCGGAGCATCATCTGGAGAAAATTGACGAAAGTTTGACACCGAATATGCGAGCTTTGCGCCTGGCTATGACGATTGCCGAGCAGCTTCTGAGCATGGGCGTGGTGGCGCGCGATGTGGTTCGTATGGCGCAAGGAATCACGCGGACGTATTGCCGCAGACCCGTTCACGTGGACGTGAGTTACACTTTGGTGACAATTTCTCAAGACCGCGGAGTTGATCACGAACCGCTAACTATGGCGCGAGTTATCGTTCCTGACGATCCTAATTATCAATTGATTCAAGCATTGCAATTATTAGCCCTCGACATTCGTCGCAAGCAACTTTCCCTGGAAGAAGCCGAAGAGCGATTGCAACAAATACTCAAAAAACCCACCGAACATTCCCGACTAGTCGTTTACGCGGCGGGCGGATTAGTGAGCGCGGGTTCTGTTATTCTGTACGGCGGCAGTTTACTCATGGCATCAATCGCGTTTCTGCTCGGATTCCTAGCAACTGGACTACTGAGGTGGCTGGGGCGTATTGGCGCACCGTTGTTTTATTCGCAAGCCCTCGTGGCGATTTTCGTAACATTGGTGGCGGCGGGCGCAGCTTGGTGTAGCAATTATCTGGGGCTAAGCGTCAATGCAACATTGCTGGTTATCAGCGGTATCGTTTTATTAGTCGCGGGACTAATGTTTGTCGGCGCATTTCAGGACGCAATCGACGAATATTATATGACTGCCAACGCCAGATTATTAAAAGTCGTAATGGCGACGGGCGGCGTAATTGCTGGCGTGATGGTCGGATTATACATTGCGACAAAATTCAGCATCACCTTCCCGGCAACGCCAGACCGATTGACATTAGCGGACGGACACACGCAATATTTGGGCGCTGGAATTATCGCGGCGGCGTTCGTTCTGAGGAATCATTCTCGATTTCTGGGAATGGTTATCTCTGGATTAATCGCAATTTTCGGATGGTGGATTTCACGATTAGCTATGAGTTTTGGCTTTGATATCGTAACAGCGAGCGGCATCGCAGCGGCGGTAATTGGGCTGGTCGCAGTTATGACATCCAGATTATGGAAATTCCCTTCCCTGGCGATTATTGCGGCGGGAATCGTACCGCTAGTCCCAGGATTATCGCTTTACAATGGATTAATGGGCGTCGTCCTATATCCACCGAACAGCGCAAACTTCCTGCCAGCCTTGGCTATCTTAGCGCGAGCAATCCTCATCGGCGTAGCGGTAGCAATTGGCGCGTCATTCGGCAACATCGTCGGCCGCCCAATTCGCCGACAATTCATCAATTTATTCCGTCGCAACACACAAGCATCATGAAAAATAGCCCAAAATTCATTGGATTGTCAGACTCGCGATTATTTCATATGCGCGGAGTGGCGTATAAATCTTACAATCTAGCTCGCGAAGTGTTCAATATGGAAGAAGACGTGGCGCGCGGCTTATTTTTAATGGGACTGACGCACGACTTTGCCTACGCTTTTGTTGAAAATCAGACAGATCACGAGCATGAAGGCGGCAGAATATTAGAACTATCTGGCTTCAATTGGGCTAATTCTGTATTTAATCACGGAGATCCTGACGTGGACGATTGGACGGACGAATTGCTTATCTTAAACTTGGCAGACATGACGACTAGCCCAGACGGCAAGCCGATATCCATAGACCAACGACTGGAAGACATTGAAAATAGATATGGCACAGATAGCATTCAGGCGACAAAAGCGCGCAAATTGACCAAACGAATCAAAGAAGAACTCGCCAAACGAAACCTAACAATTCCAAACTTATAAACCCGAAATTTAGCCAAACAAAAATCCCCGGATCCGCTCCGAGGATTTTTTATGAAGTAGAGATTATTTATTACGCTTTTCGATAATCTCTTGCGCAACGTTTGGTGGAACTTCCTCGTATTGAGCTAATTCCATCGTTGAAGCGGCGCGACCCTGAGACATTGAGCGAATGTCCGATGTGTAGCCGAACATATTTGCTAATGGCACAAACGCCTTAATCAACTTAGCGCCACCCATCAAGTCTTCCATGGCGTCGATACGTCCGCGACGTGAGTTAAGGTCGCCGATGATGTCACCCATGAAGTCTTCTGGTGTAGTAACTTCAACCTTCATGACTGGCTCAAGCAAGATTGGGTTAGCCTGCTTAATACCTTCACGAGCAGCTATCGAACCTGCCAATGAGAACGCCAATTCTGAGGAGTCAACGTCGTGGTATGAACCATCGTAAAGTGTAGCCTTAACGTCAACAACTGGATAGCCAGCAATAACACCGCCTTCCAATGTTTCGCGAATACCCTTCATTACGGCTGGGCGATATTCCTGAGGAACCACACCACCCTTAATTTCATCAACGAATTCAAAGCCTTTACCAGTCTCATTTGGCTCAAAGCGGACCCAAACGTCACCGTATTGACCGCGACCACCAGACTGCTTGGCGTGCTTACCTTGAACTTCAGAACGACCCTTGATGCTTTCGCGGAAGGCAACCTGAGGTTCACCAATGTTGGCTTCAACCTTAAATTCGCGCTTCATACGGTCGATAAGAATATCCAGGTGCAATTCGCCCATTCCTGACATAATTGTCTGACCTGTTTCTTCGTCAGTATGAATTCGGAAAGTTGGGTCTTCTTCAGCCAAGCGCTGCAATGCCAACGCCATCTTTTCTTGGTCAGCCTTTGATTTTGGCTCAACAGCAATCGATACTGGTGGTTCTGGGAATTCAATTGACTCAAGAGCAATTGGATGCGCCACGTCAGACAACGTGTTACCAGTTGCGGTAGATTTCAGACCAACCACAGCGGCGATGTCACCAGCTTCAACCTTGCTAATTTCTTCACGCTTGTCAGCAAACATACGAACGATTCGTCCGATTCGCTCTTTCTCGCCAGTTGTCGTGTTAAGCACGTAGCTTCCTGAGTTCAAAACGCCAGAATAGACACGAACGAAAATCAATTTACCAACAAATGGGTCGGCAGCAATCTTAAACGCCAAAGCAGACAAAGGCTCCTTGTCTGATGGCTTGCGACTAACTTCGTCGCCAGTCTTTGGATTCTTACCCCAAATTTCATCAACGTCTAGCGGGCTTGGCAAGAAGTCGACCATCAAGTCAAGCAACTTCTCAACGATCACGCCGCGACCGTCACCACCGGTAACTAGGTAAAAGTCACCAGCCAAAACGCGCTTGCGTAGAGCCATCTTTAGCTCGTCAACGGTAATAGCTTCTTCGCCCTGCTCCAAGAACTTCATAGTAAGTTCGTCATCGGCCTCAACAGCGTTTTCAACCAACAGAGAACGTGCGTTCTTAGCTTTTTCAAGCATATCAGCTGGAATCTCGCCAACCTTAAGCTCGTGGTCTGTGTAGTCGTCGTAGGTGTAAGCTTTCATGTCAATCAAGTCGACAACACCGTTGATAGTCTTTTCAAAACCAATCGGCAAGTGAACTGGGAAAGCCTGCTTACTCAAGCGGTTGTGAATTGACTCCAGAGATTTATAGAAGTCACCACCTGTCTGGTTAATCTTGTTAACGAAACAAATACGTGGCACGCCGTACTTATTGGCCTGGCGCCAAACAGTTTCAGACTGAGCCTCAACACCCATCTTACCGTCAAATACAGTAACTGCACCGTCAAGCACACGCAAACTACGCTCAACCTCAGCAGTAAAGTCAATGTGCCCTGGAGTGTCGATGATGTTAATCTTGTGATCTTTCCAGAAACAAGTCACAGCAGCTGACGTAATAGTAATACCACGTTCTTTCTCCTGCGCCATCCAGTCGGTGGTAGCACCGTCACCTTCACCACGAACCACACCGATCTTATGTGTCAAGCCAGTGCGGTACAAAATACCCTCAGTTGTCGTCGTTTTACCGGCGTCAATATGGGCAATAATACCAATATTTCTAAAATTCTTTAGCGGAACATGCGTCTCTGCCATAAATTTTCCTTTATATTACGTTAATTTGCCGAGATTTTTGGTCAATTTTTTGGCACCAAAAAACTACTCTTGCGTTTTATTATATCAGTTATCTATGTTTTTGACTAGCTCTGAGCTGGAGGATTTTTAGACTCGTTGTCGTTCGGAGTCGGCGCCGCAGGCTGATAGTTAGCTGGAGGCTGTTGCATAGGCGGCTGCGCGTACGTTGGCGGATATTGACCAGGTTGCTGCGGATAGTAATTTTGTTGCGGATATTGTTGTTGCGGCGGGACTGACTGCTGATATGACTGCTGCGGATATTGAGGATGTTGCGGGAATTGTCCAGCGACAGGATATGGATAAGCATTCATTTTGCGGCGATTGCTGACAGAAACGGCAATTGCGATAATTGACACTGTCAAGAATAATGCTCCCGTTGAAAGAATCACCACAACCACGATTATAACTGTAGTGTTATTTTCTGATTCGCTCGTTCCAGCTTCTGCGCTAGACGCCTCGCTTTCCGTAGAGTCGTCTGGAGTATTGGATGAAACCTCGATCATCTTCGCCACCAAATAATTGTCGGGATATTTTTTATCCAATTGCTCAAATTTAGCTTTTGCCTGAGAATATTTACCTTGAGAAAAACTCTCCAAGCCATCTTTCCAGAGCTTAGTCAATTCGCCGTTCGCCGATAACTCAACATTATTTTTCTTCGCCATAGTTTTCAGATCAGCGATATCACGAAATATTCCCTCTCCAAAGCAAGAATTGTTGTGTTCTCTCCTATTCGCGCAGGACGAGCCGCCGTAAGTATTCAGTCCAATCTGCTTGCCATCATCATCGAACGCTGGACCACCACTGTTACCCGCCGCAATTTGCGCGCTCATTGAAAACAGCTTATGACCACCCGCGTCACTAGCTGAACCAGAAACATCACCTTGCGTAACGGTTGGCACAGTCTTGCTCTTCTTCGTATTTACGCCGTCATCGACAATTGCTGGATAACCAATCGCCGTCACTCGATCACCTCTAGAAATCCTAGAACTATCACCCAATTCCACCGCTGGAAATCGCCCTTCGACCTTCAGAATCGCCACGTCACTTTTGTCGCTATTCAGATCCATCCCGCGACCCTTCAAATCAACTTCCGCGTCAATTTTCTTAGCTGGAATATTGGTCTTCGTCTTTTTCCACTTAAGCTTACCCGAACCGTCATCTTCGCGCGCAATAGGTTCGCTTGAGGTCTGAATGACATAATCGTATCGATCGTTTTGCGAACGTATATTATCGGCAGGAACTTGGTTGATAAGACCGAGAATTGCCGCTTGCGCACTCTGATCGCCGCCATCAGCCTTATTTGCCAAATCCCGAAGCGTCTCTCGAGTCACATAGCCCGCATCTACCACAAACTTTATATATTTATTCATGTTCTCTTGCGTGTTGAGACCCATGATCATACTCTGATTAGAAACTTCAGTAACATGCCCGTTTGTAGCAATGTAGCCATCGTCAGAAACAATCGATCCACTACCAATTCCGCCCGTGCATAAGCCATTCAGCTGCATACTCGCACCATTTTGCGCCGTATAAATCATATCAGCACAACGATATGTTCCCACGCGGACCGTAGCAATTTGATTCCTTGCCACCACTTTAATAACAGAATCTTCGTCCAGTTCATCCAAAGTATTTGTAGTGTCTTTATCTTCTGAAAAATTTTCCGCCTTAGTTTCGGTCTTAGCTATCGTAACTGAAGCCACTTGCGCCTCATTATTGCCATCAGCCATGACCAAGTAGCTACTGTCTGGATTCTGGAAAGTAACCTTGGCAACCAACGCCTCTAGCTGGTCAATGTATGGCTGTGTGTACGAATTTTTACTCAATGCAAAAATCGTCATCCAGTAAGGTCTGCCGTTCTGAATTGTCAAGTAAGTTATTTTTTCACCAGTTTTCTGCCACTTGCCGTCAATAGTGCTTCCGTAATCGACGACCATTTTCTTAAACTTGCGTCCAGAAATCGTCGCGTCGCTAGTGTGATATTTTAAGTTTGGGTTATCCTTTTTCTGCTTGTTGATATCGCCCTGAAGCATTAAATCCAAATCTGAATATTTCTTCGTGTCCTTGTATTCCTCGGGCATCGTTGACCGATCAAAATAAGCTTTTTTGCGCGAAGTTACGATTGAGAAGTCTGGCATAATCTTCCTAAACGAGAACTTCTCTTCTTCCTCATTCGGCTTTTCTGAGCCTTTTCTAAAATGCAATCGCAAAATCGCATAAGCGCGGCTTTCTTTCAATTCATCATCAGCATAAGTGGTGGCGCTGTACTGTTTTTCATTAGAATCACTATTTAAGACATGACCTTCGCCAGTAAAAATACTCTTGTCGTATCGAATCGAATAGCCATATTTGGAAACGACTTTTTGCAAATTCTTAGCATCTTCTTCGGCAAAAATCTTCTGGATCTTCTTTTTTGCGGTTTTACTAACTCCGGAAGAGCGGTTATTATTAACGACAATCAGCCCAACTATAACGGAGATCAAGAAAACTACGCCCAGAACGATGGCTGTAATTTTTAATTTCTTCATTGACTTCTGATTCATACTGCTCCAATCCTAACGATAATTTACAAATTGCAAAGGCGTGTCATAATCACTTTCTCGCAATAAACTAATAACTTTCTGCAGCTCATCCTTCGACGCAGGAGTAACACGAACGAGGTCGCCCTGAATTTGAGGCTTAGCTTTCGGCGCATTAGCACGAATATCAGCGGCAATTTGCTTCGCCGTCGGCTGATCGAGACCTTGCTTGAACGGAATTTCCCAAGTCGTTTTCAGGTTCGAAACAACTTTCTCTTTTGATAAATCCAAAACTTTGCTTGACTGACCGCGCCCTGCCAACTTCTTACGCACGATATCCAGAATAGCATCAACTTGCCAATCATTGTCGCCGGTAATTTTCAGACCTTTTTTATCATCCAGCCAATCAATTGCCGCGCTCGTCCCCTTAAAATCATAACGCCCTTGGATTTCTTTTTCAGCCTGCATGAAAACATTATTCATCTCAGCCTTGTCAATTTCTGACACAATATCAAACGAAAAACTCGCCATCTTCCCTCCTAATTTTTTCTATTATACCAAAAAATCGCCCCATTTAGAGCGATTTTCTGATTTTGCTTTCAAGCAATGATTAGCCGCGAGCAAAGTGCGCAAAGGCGCGGTTAGCTTCAGCCATCTTGTGAGTGTCTTCCTTCTTCTTGAAGGCGGCACCAGCTTCATTGTAAGCGTCAACAATTTCCAATGCCAAACGCTGTGAATATGGCATTCCGTTGCGAGCGCGAGCTGCTTGAACTAACCAACTGAACGCATAGTGTAATTGTCGATGTCCCTGAACTGGGAATGGAATCTGGTAGTTAGCGCCACCAACGCGGCGAGATTTAACCTCGAAGCTTGGGCTAACGTTCTTCAATGCTTTTTCAAACACTGCCAATGGATCTTCAGAATCCAATTTCTTAGCAGCAGTTTCTAGGGCCGTGTAAACAGCGCGCTCAGCCGCCAACTTTTTACCGTCTAGCATTGACTTGTTGATCAAACGCTGAACTAGTACACTTTGGTATCGGCGATCGGGCTTAAGTTCACGCTGCAATTTCTTGGTAACTTTACGAGGCATGATTATTTATCCCCTTTCTTTGTACCGTACTTAGAGCGACCCTTCTTACGGTTGTTGACACCTTGAAGGTCAAGCGCACCACGTACGATGTGATAACGCACACCTGGAAGGTCAGGCACACGACCACCGCGGATCAAGACCACAGCGTGCTCCTGCAAGTTGTGACCCTCACCACCGATGTACGCCCAAACTTCATAGCCGTTGTTCAATTTAACACGAGCAACTTTACGCAAAGCTGAGTTTGGCTTCTTTGGCGTCTTAGTCGTCACACGCACACAAACACCACGCTTAAGCGGTGCATTTTGGTCGTAATAACGTGTTTTTAGGGCGTTATGAATACGACCTAGTGCTGGCGACTTGGACTTTTTCTTAGCCGTTTGGCGCGGTTTGCGCACCAATTGGTTGATTGTTGGCATCCAATTTCTCCTTGGTTGATTTACTAATTATGGCAATTTGCCTTACGGTTTGGATTCAGCAACTCCTCTCCGTGTCTATACCTTTTCCGCCGAGATTGCAGTCTGTACACATTCAAACCACCGCGCACTCCGAAAAGAGGAAACTCTGGAAAGAATTATAACACACTCGACGTCAAATATCTACCTAAAATATAAAAAATAATAGATGTCACTAAAATTTAATAGAAAACCGCCCCGGAATTGAGGCGGTTCCTGTAGTTGCGAAGCCTACTTATTAAGCAGCAACTTCTTCTTCGACGAATTCGTCTTCGCTCGGTGTTTCGAATTCTTCGCTTTCTTCGACTGCGCCAGTTCCTACTGGAATCTTGCGGCCGATGATGACGTTTTCCTTCAGACCGTGCAAGTGGTCGGCTCGACCAGATACAGCAGCATTGATCAAGACGCGAGTAGTATCCTGGAAGGACGCAGCCGATAGCCATGAATCACTCCAGATTGACACCTTTGTGATACCGAGTAGCAATTGTGTGTAGCTAATCAAGTTCTTGCCTTCAGCAGCCAATTGCTTATTTGCATTGACCACAGCGGCCTTAGAAACGATGTCACCAGTCACAAATTCGCTATCACCAGCATCTTCGATTTGCACGCGACTAAACATTTGGCGAACAATAATCTCCAAGTGCTTGTCAGCCACGTCCTGACCCTGAGCGGCGTAGATTCGCAGAACTTCGTTGATGATGTAGCGCTGAGTTGCCTCAACACCCTTAAGTCGCATCAAATCGTGCAAGTTCAACGATCCAGTTGTCAATCGATCACCAGCTTCGACAACATCATTTGCCTTAACGACCAACTGCATATTGCCTGGAATTTCGTAGCGAGTTGGTGAAGCAGCCTCTGCCGCGATCACCAAAGTATCCTCAGCCGACTCAATCACACCGTCAAATGGCGCGATCAGAGGTCGAGTGTCGCTCTCGCCAGTTGCCAAGACATCACCAGCCTTGACGCTTGAGCCAGCCTTAACTACAACGGTTCGTCCTTCTAATGGCAATCGCTCAACCTTACCAGATTCTGGCGTAATTTGAACGATATACTTCTTACCATCTTCCCAAACGTCAACCAAACCAGCAACTTCCGTAATGAATGCTTGACCCTTTGGTGTGCGCGCTTCAAACAACTCTTCAACACGAGGCAAACCTTGGGTAATGTCACCACCAGCAACACCAGAGTTGTGGAAGGTACGAAGCGTCAACTGAGTACCTGGCTCACCGACTGACTGAGCGGCGATAACACCAACTGGCTGATGATTGCCAACCAATTTACCAGTCGACATATCAATACCGTAACTTCGCTGTGGAATACCGTTAAGGTTGTTTGTTGATAATACAGACTGAATCTTAACACTTTCAATGCTTTCGTCGTCGTCAATTGAATCTGCGATTTCACGCGTGATCAATTCGTTCTTATTGACGTGACCTGGAATTGTTTCAGCAGCATAACGACCAGCCAAACGGTTTGAGAAGTCAATCATCGTCTCTTCAGTTTCTGATCGGTAAATTGCGTAACCTTCATCGTCGCCATCAGTATCTTCAACAGTAAAGACGTCTTGTGCAACGTCAACCAAACGACGAGTCAAGTAACCCGAGTCGGCAGTCTTAAGAGCCGTGTCAATAAGACCCTTACGTGCACCACGAGTTGCGATAAAGGCCTCAAGGCTAGATAAACCGCCCGTGTAAGAGCTGCGGATTGGAAGCTCAATCTCATGGTTGGTTGCGTCCATCTGAACACCAATCATCGCGCTCGCCAACTTCACGTTGGAAATATCACCACGAGCACCAGAGTTGACCATCATAGAAATACTGGTGTCCATATGTGCCAATTGGTCTTTCAGGAATGCCGTAATCTTATTGTCGACGTTTCGCCACGCGTTAACAGTTAAGTTGTATCGCTCTTCCTCAGTAATCAAACCTTGGTCGAATTGCTCAGAAATCAAAGCCGCCTTAGCGTCACCTTCAGCCACAAACTGAGGAATTTCCTCAAAGTGGACATAGTCGGTCATACCAGTCGACACAGCCGCAACCGTAGCAAAGCGGAAAGCTTGACCCTTCATACGGTCAGCAATCTTAGCGGTTTCTTCGGCGCCGTACTTGTTGAAGATTTGCGCCAACACCTTCTTAAGCTGCTTCTTAGTCTGAACGTTGTTATCGTATGGGAAATCTTCAGGCAGAATCTCATTGAAGAAGACGCGACCCAAAGTTGTTTCACGCATTTTACCTTTCGCAAAGATACGAATTGGGGTTTGCAAGTGAATTACGCCATTGTCGTAAGCCATTTCTGCTTCGTAAACAGAACTGTAAGTTTTGACCTTGTCGGTCTGAGCTTGTGGCTTGTCGTAAGTCAAGTAATAGTTACCAAGCACGATGTCCTGTGAAATATGCAACACTGGCGCGCCATCGGCAGGCTTCAACAAGTTGGCAGTTGCGCTCATCAATTCACGAGCTTCAGCCTGAGCCTCTTTCGATAGCGGCAAGTGAACAGCCATCTGGTCACCGTCGAAGTCGGCGTTAAATCCAGCACAAACTAGCGGGTGCAATTGAATAGCTTTTCCTTCAACCAAAACTGGCTGGAAGGCTTGAATTGACAAACGGTGCAAACTTGGTGCGCGGTTAAGCAACACATACTTACCTTCAATTGCTGAATCCAGCGCGTCCCAAACTACCGCTTCACCAGCTTCAATTAGGCGTGAAGCCGAGCGAATATTGTGCGCAAATTCATTCTTAATCAACCAGCTAATCACGAACGGCTTGAACAATTCCAGCGCCATTTGTTTTGGCAAACCACATTGGTTAATCTTCAATTTTGGACCAACCACGATAACCGAACGACCAGAATAGTCAACGCGCTTACCGAGAAGGTTCTGGCGGAAGCGACCCTGCTTACCCTTTAGCATATCACTCAAGCTCTTCAAGCTGCGACGACCACCAGTCGAGCTAACTGCGCGACCGCGTGATGCTGAATTGTCAATCAAAGCGTCAACAGCTTCCTGAAGCATGCGCTTTTCATTGCGCTGAATAACTTCTGGCGCGTTAAGCTCAATCAACTTCTTTAGGCGATTGTTTCGGTTGATAATTCGGCGATACAAATCGTTCAAGTCAGATGTCGCAAATCGACCACCAGACAACGCCACCATTGGGCGAAGATCCGGAGGAATAACTGGCAGAACGGTCATACATAGGCTTGATGGCTTAATGCCAGCAGATTCCATACTTTCAAGCATCTTCAAGCGCTTTAGCAACTTCTTCTGTCGCTGACCTTTCGCAGTTTCAGCCTCCTCCGTCAATTCAGCGATAAGCTTTGGCAACTCAATCTTGTCCAAAAGTTCCTTGACCGCACTGGCACCCATGCCAACTTCAATCAATTCGTCATATTCTTCTGGCAAGTTGCGATATTCGCTCTCTGAAATCAAAGCGCCCCTGTTTAAGCTCTCCAACTGAGATTTCTTACCAACGTAAGCCTCTTCCAATTCCTCGACTTCACGGCTCTGCTCTTTAGCTAGTTGCTTAATATCGGCGCCATCTTCTTCAGCCATTTTTTCGTAACGGATTTTGATAGCCTTACGAGCCAAATCAGTTTCCGCTTCCAAATCTGCCAAATATTGATCACGAGTTGCTTCGTCAACGTTTAAGATGACGTAAGTTGCGAAGTAAACGATTTTCTCAATATTGCGAACCGTCATACCAAGCAGCTGGCTCATTGCGCTTGGAGTGCCGCGCATAAACCAAATGTGCGCAACTGGAACTGCCAATTGAATGTGGCCCATTCGCTCACGACGAACGATTGATTTAGTGACCAATTCGCCATTCTTATCGACAGCAGCTTCGCGTGAACGTACGCCCTTAAGCTTTGAGTCGTGCGGATTGATGTCCTTAACCGGACCAAAGATTCGCTCACAGAACAATCCGTCGCGCTCTGGCTTTTGTGTGCGATAGTTAATTGTTTCTGGCTTCAAAACTTCGCCGTAGCTCCATTTCAGAATGTCTTCTGGGCTAGCTACTGCCAAACGAACCGCGTCAAAATCACTGATGCCCGTTGCGTTAAATGCAGAATTTGCCATCTTACGCGTCCTCCTTTATTTCTTCTATTTCATCAATATCTTGCACGCTCATGCCATCGTCAATTTCACCGATGTCATCTGATTCGTCCAAGTATGTTTCTTCTTCCTCGTCATCAGCGGCAACGGTTTTATCTTCTGGGCCACTTGAAGCGATAACATGCTCAGCGTCAACTGCAGCCTCGTCGTCAACCAAGTCAACTCGAAGACCCAAACCTTGAAGCTCCTTAACCAACACGTTGAAGGATTCTGGAAGTTTTGGACCAACAATCGGCTCATCCTTAATGATTGACTCGTAAGCCTTTGCTCGACCGTAAACGTCGTCGGACTTAATTGTCAGCATTTCCTGTAGGGTTGCAGCGGCACCGTAAGCTTCCAATGCCCAAACCTCCATTTCACCAAAGCGCTGACCACCGTTTTGCGCCTTACCACCAAGCGGCTGCTGAGTAACCATCGTGTATGGACCAGTTGAACGGGCGTGAATCTTGTCAGAAACCATGTGGTGCAACTTAATCATGTGCATCACACCAACTGTTGTTCGCTCCTCAAACGGTTCACCGGTGCGGCCGTCAAACAATTGACTCTTACCGTCACGCGCCAAACCAGCTTTTTCTAGCTCATCAGAAATCTTCTCGCTCGGAACGCCGTTAAATGACGGAGTTGCTACACGGTAACCCAATGCTCGTGCTGCCATACCAAGGTGAGTTTCAAAAATCTGACCAAGGTTCATACGGCTTGGCACACCAAGTGGGTTCAAAACCACGTCAACCGGCGTACCGTCCTCTAGGAATGGCATATCTTCAACGGGAAGAACCTTCGCCACAACACCCTTGTTACCGAAGCGTCCAGCCATCTTGTCACCAACGCCAATCTTTCGCAATTGTGCAACGAAGATCTGAATTTGCATCAAAACGCCAGCCTTCAATTCGTGGCCATTTTCCCGACTAAAGATTTTAACGCCAACAACTTTACCGCCGCCCGCGTTGTTCATTCGCTGTGATGTATCGCGAACGTCCTTAGCTTTTTCACCGAAGATTGCACGAAGCAAACGCTCCTCAGAACTCAATTCCTGCTCGCCCTTTGGTGTAATCTTACCAACCAAAACATCGCCAGCTTTAACCTCTGAACCAATTTGAACAATTCCGTTCTCGTCCAAGTGGCGCAAACTTTCCTCAGAAACGTTTGGAATATCGCGCGTCACAATCTCTGGACCAAGCTTCGTCTCGCGAACCTCAACGGTGTAGTCCTTAATGTTAATGCTTGTCAATCGATCATCTTCAACCAAACGACGACTCATAATAATCGCGTCTTCCATGTTGTAGCCACCCCATGGCATGAAGGCAACCAGAAGGTTTTTACCTAGAGCAATTTCACCGCCGGCAATTGAAGCGCCTTCAATCAGAATGTCGCCCTTCTTCACCTTGTCGCCACGCTCAACGCGGACTTTTTGGTTGTAGCAACGATCGTCATTGTTTTTTACGAAGTGCTTCAACGTATAAATCTTTATGCCGTCAGCATATTTAACATGAACTTCATCAGCATCAGCGCGAACGACTTCACCGTCGGCGCTAGCCTGAATCAAGTGACCACTATTCTCAGCCACAGCCTTCTCAATTCCAGTACCAACAGTTGCGGACTCTGGACACAATAGAGGAACCGCCTGGCGTTGCATGTTTGAGCCAGTCAAAGCACGGTCAACGCGAGTCTTTTCAATAAATGGCACCAATGCCGCAGTCGAACCTAAAATCTGACGGTGAGCTGCGTCCATGAATGTAACTTGGCTAGCATCAACTTGCGATGGCTGCATATTGCTACGGGCGTTAACGCGCTCGTCGCGGAAAGTTCCGTCTTCATTAAGAGCTTCACCAGCGTCAGCGATAACCTCACCAATTTCCTGTGAAGCATCCAAATAAACAAGTTCGTCAGTGACTTTGCCGTCTTTCACACGAAGATAAGGAGTTTCAATAAATCCGTATTCGTTAACACGCGCATAAGCCGCCAAGTTCAGCACCAAACCGATATTCGCACCTTCTGGCGTCTCCACTGAACAGATACGACCATAGTGAGTTGGGTGGGCGTCGCGAACCTCAAATCCAGCGCGCTCACGAGTCAAACCGCCAGGACCAGTCGAGCTCAAGCGTCGCTTGTGGCTCAATTCTGACAATGGGTTAACTTCGTCAAGTAGCTGCGACAACTGGCTTGAAGTAAAGAATTCACGAACAGCCGCAACAATTGGACGAGCGTTGATCAATTGACTTGGGCTAACGCTTTCCAAATCAGCTACGCTCATGCGATCCATCGCATTGCGTTGCATTCGAAGCATACCAACGCGGAATTGTCGGGCAATCAATTCACCAACCAAGCGAACTCGGCGGTTGCTCAATGCGTCAATGTCATCAGCTGGCTCTTGCGTATTGTTCAAGCGAATAACTTCACGCAAAATCGCTACCAAATCGCTCATCTGCAACGTACGATTTTCTGCTGTATTAGCAACATCCAGACCCAAGCGTTGGTTCAATTTATAACGACCAACCCGCGAATAATCGAACCGCTTGAAGTCAAAGAACATTCGCTCAATCATCTGACGAGCATTATCAACTGTCGCCAAATCACCTGGACGCAATCGACGATAAACCTCAATCAACGCCTCATTTGCACCACGAGAAGTATCCTTGTCCAAAGTTTCGTCAATGTATTTTACGTCGCCAGTATCAATATCAGCGAACAATTCCTTAATTTCGCTAGTCTTTGGATAGCCCAAAGCGCGCAACAAAGTCGTTGCTGGCATCTTGCGGCGGCGGTCAATTTTTACGTAAATCGCGCCGTTAGAAGCCGTCTCAAATTCCATCCAAGCTCCACGTCCTGGAATGATTTTTGCACCGTAGTAATTACGTCCCGCTATTGTTTCAGCAGTGAAGAAAACACCAGCAGAGCGAATCAACTGGCTAACAACCACGCGCTCCGTACCGTTGATAATGAACGTACCGCGCTCGGTCATCCATGGATATTCACCGAGATAAATTTCCTGCTCTTCAACTACGCCAGTTGTTTTGTTTGTCAATTCAACTGTTGCGTGCAGCGGAGCTTCAAATGTCAAGTTGTTTTCTTTGGCAAATTGGTCAGTGTTTTTTGGCTCGCCAAAATAGTATTTGCCGAACTTTAACGACAACTTCTGACCAGTATAGTCGTCAATTGGGTTAATTTCTGAAAATATCTCACTCAAACCTTTTTCGACGAACCAGCGCCAAGAATCTTTTTGGTGAGCGATTAAGTTTGGTAGCGGCAGGGCGTTATCACCAGAGGTGAAATAGACGCGCTCGCTACTTGTGGTTGGTTTTTTTGCCACAGGCGTAAACACTCCTCGCTTTAATTAGTGGTTAATAGACGGCCGTGAAGATCTCTAATTCATAGCCCAAAATCACGATTTGCCACTCGCAATTTTCACCCGCCATGAATACACTACTTCTATAACTACTCATTATGACGAAAAGTGTCAATAAAATCAAGGGGTTTTACTAGTGTTTTTCAATATTATCAATCAACATATCGTGAACTTCGTCAATCGTCCCGTCAGCAGAAACTACCGGAATTCCGTATGCCTCGGCAATCTTCAAATATCCATCGTCGACTTTTTTCTGAAAATCTTGCCCACGCGACTCAAAAGTGTCAGGATTTTTCAGCTCGCCGCGCATAGAAATTCGCTCTTCCCGCTTTTCACGACTCAAACTCAAAATAACCATAACATCTGGCTTCAAATATTTTTCATCGGTGAATAATTCTGTCAACCGCAGAATATCTGATTCGTCATAACCTTCGCCTCGCCCCTGATAAACCAGCGTTGAAATATAATTTCTCGCGCTCAAAACAATTTCCCCACGCCCCAACGCAGGCTGAATTTTTTCCCGCCACAATTCACGCCGAGCTGCAGAAAATAGCACCACATTCACTGCCGCAGAACGCGCCAGATCGCCATTTTTAATCACCTTTCGAAGCTCATTTGCTATCGAAGTTGATTTTTCCGGATCATCGCTTCCCGGCTCTTCAATCACGCAAACCGTTCGCCCGATTGACTGAAAATATTCCGCCAATTTCGCGACCTGCGTCGACTTGCCCGTCCCGTCATTACCTTCGATAACTATGTATTTTCCCGCGTCGCCCATCATCACCTCGTAATCACAATGTGCGGCTTCTGTAGAAATATCAGCCATTTTTTCGTTTTGCCATCAATTTTTATCAAGTGAGTATGCTGATGTATCATCGACTTGGTTTTGCTGCCTTGGGCTCGAGCGTAAATTGAATAGCCACTAGATTCAAACCTAGCAACCTGATTCATATAGTCAATTTTTTCCTCATCGCTCAAATTTGCCAATGAATCCACATGCCGTTTCGGTATCACCATCAAATGATCATCCACGCCGCAGCCATCCCAAAAATTATAACCAAATCTATTCTTAATGATCAGGCAATGCGCCGTTTCACCAACGACCTGATCTGTGTAATGCTTTACCAATTGACAAAAATCGCAGCCGTCAGATTTATGCTTTTTTCTGTGATCGATATATTCTTTTTCTTTCGTTCGTGAGCGAAACATTGAACCTGCCATCATCACAAAATCCCCTCGCCAAGCCCCACAATTTCCATCGGTTTATGCCGACGATCCTTAAACGCCCGCGGCAGCATCATTTCTGGGCGCCAAGTTTTTATCAATTCATCCAAGTCGTCAGTGTGTTGATATTTGCCGCTCATTCCGCCGCGTCCACTAGCATATCCGCCGTCAACCTGACCAGTGTGATGAAAAATCAATTGCCCAATACGTTCGCCGACAGGCAAAACTACGCTCTCGTGCTTATTCAAATTGTAAATCTCAAGCGTAATCCGATTGATATACCCCGGATCAACCCAGCCAGCGTCAAAACACACCGCCACGCCGTTTCGCCCCCAAGAGCTACGACTTTTCACCTCAGCCGCGCCGCCATGCGTCCGAATCCCAACAAATTCATGCGTGTGCGCTAAAATTCGCTCACCAGGCTTCAAAACGATAATCGGATGATCTGGCGAAATATTCTTAAATTCCCGAAAACCGTGCCGCTCGCACCATTCGGCGTGCGGAATTGCCTTAAGCGGACCCTTGAAGTATCGATTGACATCAGATTCGTCAAACGGATTATAAACTCGTGAAATATCATCATATTCCTGCTTATAAAAATTAAAGCCTAGCGTAAAATCTAAGCTGGCTTCCGATACGTTTTTTGGGTTGAACGGCGTACAGACAATTGTCCCGTCTTCAATCGCCGCTAATATATCTTTATTTGAGTACACGCTCACTAAACACCTCCCATTGCGTGATTTTTCTACCAAATCTTATTATGGCAAGTTTATGCATTCCTATCAAGCTTTCGGTAAATTTTACAGCATGTTAAACTGAAATTATGGAAAAAGCCATTATTGTAGCTTACGATAAAAACCGCGCCATCGGACAAAATGGCGATATGCCGTGGGGGCGAAGTTTGCCGGCCGACTTGGTGAATTTTAAGCGCTTGACGAGAAACAGCAATGTCATTATGGGCAGAAAAACGTTTGAGTCAATTGGTTCGCGACCACTTCCAGACAGAGAAAATATTGTCATTTCATCCAAGTCAACTGGCGTCAAAAAAGTTCTTACGGCTATGAATTTACGAAGCGCCCTGGCTTTGTCGCGATATCCGACTTTTATTATTGGTGGCTCACGAGTTTATAAAGACGCGTTAGACATTCCAGAAATTGACACTATTTACGCCACAGAGATTAACGCCGAGTTTCCCGACGCTGACACTTTTTTCCCAGAGATAGATATGGATGTATGGGAGGAAATGAGTCGCGTACATCACCCAGCGGACACTGAAAATAATTACGATTTTGATTTTGTGACGTATAAAAGAAAATAGCCTTCTTAAGTTGACAGTATTTGGTATTTGTGGTATAGTAGAAAGCATGAACGAACGATCTATACTACGCGCTACAACCATTGAATGCATGAAAAACACTACGATTGCAGACCTGCCAGAAGGTAGAACAATAATACTATCTGGCAAGCCTACCGCAGAAGGCGCGATATTCAAAGATAAAGCCCCTGTTGTAGAAAAATGTACAGAAGAAGACGAAGAAGGTAGAATAGTAGCTAGAACAGTGGGAAAGTATGCAACTATACTATATGATACCGCTACTCGAGAGTTTAGTGTTATTCTACCCGATCAAGAGATTACTGGCCTACGACAGTCTGGTATTGAAAACGACAATTATATGATTCTTACAACTAAAGAATCTGATGAGGAATAGACATCGATCATTTTGACCAATGGATATAAGATCGTAAATCAATCTACACAGCAATCGGCGCTTTTATCGCTGGATGACACTCATAATTCTCCAGACGGATATCATCAATCGTGAAATCGTCAATATTCTTGATGTCTGGATTGAGCCACAGTTTCGGCGGTGGCAGCGGACGGCGCGATAATTGCTCGTCAACTTGCGCGCGGTGATTATTGTAAATATGTGCGCTATTTAAGGTGTGAATAAACTCGCCGGGTTGCTTGTCGGTAACTTGAGCAACAATCGACAAAAGCAACGCATAGCTGGCAATGTTAAACGGCACCCCAAGGAACATATCCGCCGATCTCTGAGTCAGCGCCAAATCCAGTTTGTCCTTCTCGCTGTTCTTGCCAGGTCTTACGTTAAATTGAAACATCGTATGACACGGAGGCAGCCCGCCAGCTTGAACGATGTCATCAATTTCCGCCACATTCCACGCGCTCACAATATTCCGACGCGACTCTGGATTCGTCTTTATCATGTCAATGGCGCTCTGAATCTGGTCAATAGTTCCGCCCTTCCCGTCCGGCCATTTTCGCCATTGAACACCATAAACAGGACCCAAATTTCCCCATTCTTCAGCAAACGCGTGATCATTCGCAATCTTATCAATAAATTCCTTCATGCCAGCGCGCCATTCATCGCCGTTAATTTCCGGTATTTTCTGACCGGTTTTTTCTAGGTAATTTTTATATGGCCACTCATCCCAAATATGAACGCCGTTTTGCGCCAAATATTCAATATTGCCCGTGCCCTTAAGAAACCACAAAAGCTCATGAGCGACGCTCTTAAAATACAACTTCTTCGTGGTCATAGCCGGAAATCCGTCCGCCAAATTATATCGCGTCTGAATACCAAAAATTTCTGTCGTCCCCGTTCCTGTACGATCGCCTTTTTGCGCACCGTTATCACGAATGTATTTCAATGCGTCTAAATATTGCCTCATAAGCCCTCCTCGCTTACTTCAAATTATGACAATATCCTCCAAAAACCACAAGCAGAATCACTAGTAGTTTTAACAACAAACACGCAAATTTTTACGACAATTTAGTCAAGACTTTGTCAATCAGTCCGTACTTTACAGCTTCATCTGGCGTCATCCAATAATCACGCTCCATGTCGGACTTAACCTTAGCCAACTTCTGACCGGTGTTTTTCGCCATAATCTTCGCTAGCATCTCCTTAACTTCCAAAGTTTCCTTCATGTCAATTTCCATGTCGGTCACTTTTCCGTGCGTTCCAGAAGACGGCTGATGAATCATAACCTTGGCATGTGGTAAACAAAACCTCTTCCCTTTAGTACCAGAGCTGAGCAAAAAAGCCCCCATGCTTGCCTGCAAACCAATTCCATACGTCGCCACATCGGGCTTAATAAAATTCATCGTGTCGTAAATTGCCATTCCGTCATAAACGCTGCCGCCTGGACTATTGATATATAGCGATATATCAGCTTGCGGGTCAACATATGCCAAATGCAACAATTGCGCCACTACGCTGTTCGCGGTATGCTCGTTAACATCTTCGCCAAGGAAAATAATCCTCTCATTCAACAATCTTGAATAGATATCAAAAGCACGCTCGCCGTCAGCCGATTTTTCAACGACAGTTGGAATGAGATATGATTTTGGCATATTTACCCTATTTCTTCGTGTTTAATTCGACCAATTTAGCAACGGTCTTATCTGTAATCATTCGGTTGGCAATATCGCGGTGAACGTTTGGATTGTCAAATTGTTCCAGCATTTTCTTATCTTTACCGTATTGTTGCTTGAAGAAGTCAATTTGTCTCTGGATTTCATCACGAGAAGCATCAATCTTCAATTCCTTCGACAATTCAGCCAATACCAGACCAGCCTTAACGCGCTTTTCAGCCGCTGGACGAGCTTCTTTCTTCACCCACTCCTCTTTATCCTTGAAGCCCTGAGTCTTCAAATAGCTGTCCAAACTCAGCCCGCTGTACATCAAATTCTGAGTCAAGTCACGCTCGATTGATCGCAATTGATCCTCAACCAAAAGTTCTGACAACGCAGCCTTACTCTTTTCCGTCAATTCACCAACCAGCGCGTCCTTAAATTTCTCATCAGCTTCGCGCTCTTTTTGTGCGGTAAGTTCACGCTTGATGTCCTCTTTTACTTCTTTCATCTCTGTAAACGGACCACATTTTGCAGCAAATTCATCGTTTAGTTCTGGCAATTTCAATTCATTAACCTTGTGAAGTTTCACGGTAAACACAACGTCTTGACCTGCCAAATTCTCAGCGTGATAATCCTCTGGGAATTTCAGTTTCAAATCAAACTCTTCACCAGCCTTATGACCAATCACGCCTTCTTCAAATCCAGGAATGAATTGACCTTCACCAAGCTTCAAGCCGTATTCCTTAGCTGAACCGCCGTCAAACGCCACGCCATCTTTCTTTCCCGTAAAGTCAATCACAGCCTCGTCGCCGAGCTTAGCGGCACGCTTGACCTCTGATTTTTCAGAATAGTTTTTACGGATTCGCTCAATAACCTCATTGACATCTTTATCCTCGACCTTAGCTGCTTCTTTTTTCGCTGTCAATTTTTTATAATCGCCCAATTTTACTGGCGGAATAACTTCAACTTCAGCCGTAAATTCCAACTCAGAACCAGGAACAAACTTCTTAACTTCAACGCTAGGTCGGTCTAGGGCTTGCAATTTTTCCTGCAAAAACGCCTCAGCTACTGCCTCTGACAAAGCGTTCTCTAAGATCTGCTCCTGTAAAGCATTAGGGTCAACGTGCTTAGCGGCTATAGTTGCGGGAACTTTTCCTTTGCGGAAACCTGGAACTTTGATGTCGCGCGCCAACTTTGTCAAGGAAACCTGCTCTGCGTCAGCCAATTCGCTAGCACCCAAAGAAATCGTCAATTGAACTTTAGTATCTGATAGTTTTTTTACAGTAGTCTTCATAAAGACTAATTATAACAGATATCAGGCTATACCTCAAACAGAGCGTCTTCATCGCCATCATATCGACGATCTTTGACAATTGTCACGATTCGTTCAGCGCCAACTTTCTGCTCGTCAGATTCTACCAAGTTTCGAACCGTGTATGCACCGCTAGCAATTTCATCCTCACCCACGAACACCGCAAACGGAATTTGCTTTTTTAACGCCGCTTTTATCTGCTTGTCAATCTTTCTACCAGTGATATCCAACTCCGCTCGCACGCCTTCACTGCGCAATTTTCGCGCCAAATCGTCCGCGCCAGCCATAGATTCTTTTGACACCGGAATTATATATACATCTGTTTTAGACGCCAATTTAGGCAACAGGCCGTGTACTTCCAAAAATTGCTCCATCGTTGTTGCGCCCATACCAACGCCGACCGTAGCAATCGGTTCAACGCCAAATAGCCCAACTAATCCGTCATATCGTCCTCCACCAAACAACGCTCGGTTATTCTCTGGCGAATTGTCAAAAAGCTCAAAAACCATGCCCGTGTAATAGTCCAGTCCGCGCATCAAAGTAACATCAAACACTGCATTCGTAATGCCTTTTTGACTAAGCAATTTCATCACTTCGCGAAGCTGTTTGACGCTTTCATCTTCCATCAATTCGCTCGGCAAATCATCAACCGACTTCATACTAATCATTTTCGCCAACTTAGGTAGACCTTCGGCTGCTTGATTACCAAAAATCTCAATAGCTTGGCGCTTAAATTCTTCGGCAGGAATTTTATTTTTCCTATCAAGCAACTTCATCATCATCGTCGAACCAACAATATCAAGCTTCAAAAATTGGCTCATCAAACGATTTATCAATTGGCGATTATTAACCCTAACCGTAAACATTTCCTGCTTGGCGCCAAAATTCATCACGCTAGCGTGACTCAGCTCAATAATCTCCGCGTCCGCCGCCGCGCCGTCCAGGCCAAACAGATCCGCGTTCAATTGCCAAAACTCACGCTCACGCCCACGTTGCGGCCGTTCATAGCGCATAAAATTAGCAATTGAATATAGCCGCGCAGGCATCGCTAATTCCTGACGCTTAGCTGCTACCATTCGAGAAATCGACGGCGTCATCTCAGGGCGAATTGCCACCATTCGACCACCGCGATCTTCAAAGGCGTATGTTTGCTCACCCGCCAATTCCTGACCTGACTTCGCCAAATAAATATCTAGCGGCTCCAGCAGCGGCGCGCCATATTCTTCATAGCCAAAACTCTCAACCGTCTTGTGCCAAACATTAAAAATGTAATTCTGCAGACGCTTTTCCTCTGGAAAATAGTCTCGCGAACCTTTGTAACTTTGTGTAGATAAACTGCTCATGTTAGCTCCATTATGTCATTATTTCTTATTTATAGCAATCAAAAACGCCGAGGCAGAACTCGGCGCATACAATCAAAAATCAGAGTCCTACCTCGGCAACACGTGTGAATGATGGAATTTAGGTAAAATCATACGCTTATTATAATAAATTTCATGCTTTTTGTAAAGTAGGAGCTGACGGAGTTATCGCGAGAAATAATGGTGTATCATTAATTTATGGACAACATCACGCATCGCATCGCCGAATCTATTCGCACCAATGATTTGCCAGCTTACCAGCGTGAGCGCTACCCCGCCATTCAAGAAGGCGAGTTTGTTTGCTTTACGGATGAGGATTTTCATGGCGTTGATTTTGGCCAGTTTGTCATGGGATTTTTCGTGTTTGAAAACTGTAATCTGGACGATGCAAAGCACATCTACGGGCAACCGATTTATTTTATCAATTCGTCGGTTCGGAATGTGGATTTTCGCGGTGTAAAAGCTATTATTGAAGCAAAAGATTGCGACTTCCGTGGTATGAAATATGACGAGGAAACGCAATTTGTCTATGGCAGCGGGAAATTGGCAGCGCGATCGCGTTTCATAAATTGTCAATTAGATGATGAAACTCGTGATTTTTTGAGCCAACAAGGCGTAGAAATTAGCTAGGTTTTATTATTCCCAATGCATGTTGTTGACAGACATCAAAGACCTGAGTCGTGTCTATAAACCGACTCTTTTTCTTGCTAAACTGTTCATATGAAATATTTTACAATAGTTAAATATCACCCCTGCGTTCAGCTAGCTCACACCTATGAGCATTTATTTGTGTCTACGGCTACAGAATACCTTTACCAACACAATAGATATAAGCTATTAGACTACTCATTAAACGGCGAAACCTACGAATCAGGCGTAATAGTCATTAATGGTGAATGTTATAATGCTGAATCTGAAAAAATATTAAACAATATAACAGCTATGAAGGCCGACTTAGGATCGGAGAAATCTGGGTATCTGCCAGTCGCGCAAGCGATATCCCAAATAGGTGCTGAAGAACCCAATATACTTTATATCAGCAGCCCAGAAGAAGTAATTAAAGAGTTAGAAAAACTCAACGCGAAGTCCTGGAAAAATATAGACTCAGTTAACCTACTGCCAGATGCAAAGGCTGCAAATAAAGACGTTGTCGATTTAATATACACAACAAATCAGCTATCAAATGTTAATTCACCTTTAGAATTAAATATCGAGATCAAAGATCAGCCTATGGAGATCTGCGCATTATGGTATGAGCTAGCTAGATTTATAGGACTATCAGTTGGGCAGAAAATTTGCCATAATTTCAGTACATATTTCAGTGGTGAACATGTAAATAATGACGGCGCAACCATGACCTATACCGCCACTTTTTCCGTCAATAGACATTCCCAACCAGAAATAAGTTTAGAAGAAGTAACTTTATTATCCAGGAAAACCATAAATGAGATCATTACGCCGAATGTATTAATGAGATTTTCTACGTATTTGTCTTCCGTATCATACTCTCACAATCCACACTTTGCGCCAGATATATCTTATATAGCCCAGAATATTGGAATGCTAGTAGGTTCACAAGGATGGAAAAACATCGCTACTTCAGATAACATGAAAAAAATATTACAAGCAGTATCATACAGCCTATTCTACGGAAATAGATCAATTGATCTATAAATCACCCCTCGACAACGTCAACACATTTTGCTGCAACCAACAATACATCGCCACGGTAGCTGCCGCGCCAACGTTTATGGAGCGAGTCGAGCCGAATTGCTCGATCGCCACAA
>CALKRM010000002.1 GCA_937989565.1 uncultured Candidatus Saccharibacteria bacterium
AACGTTATTTTGCAGATTTCTAATGCTTGTGTCGTACGGAATTTTCCATAATTCGCCGTCGATATCCAGGTTTTTCAGAAAATTGTACATTTGTTGTTGAATGTTTTTTACGTCGGCACTATCTTCGGTCAAAACCTCCAGTTCAATAAATAGTCCTAGTCCAGCAACTTCGTCGATGCAGATCGTATAGTCCTCAGTTTTCGATTCAAGGCGGACTTTATCAACCGTAACGATTTCTTGCCAGCCCAGCGCTGTGAGCATTTGGCGCGCCGCATTTCCGTCATCAACCGCAAATTCATATTCATCAGACACCAGCTTTGCCTGCCCCTCGACCTTCAGCGTCATCAAGCTCCGCTGCAGCTTACCAGTTTCCGGATTAAGGACGTCGCGCACTCGCATAATTTTTGAGCCAGGAACAATTGGCGCGTCAACCTGCTCGGGCAATAAAAATACTGTATCAATTTGGCGTTTGCTTGATATTTGCGCAATAAGTTGATCTTTAAGGATAGCGAGAAGCTCGTCGCGTGTTATGTCGTCCGATATCTTAAATTTGGATTCTATTTCGATCATAAACTTCCTCGTTTGAACTTTGTTATAGGATGACTCGTTTTTGGTGAATATTTTCCCGCCAAATGCTCTTTCATAATTTCCGACAACTTCTTCGCATATTTGTCAGTTATTTCGTGCCGCTGAGTTGCCATTGACGTATGAGTGATATTGTTATGATCTTTTGCCAATTTCTTTAGGTTTCTCTCGACAATCAGCGGATCGAGTTTTCCAGACAAAATAGCAATCGGAAGAGTGAGCTTAGCAATGTCATTCATTGTCGTCTGATTGATAATCGCAGTATTCAGGGCGATTAAAAACGACTCGGAGGTAACTTCATCAGCCTTAAATCCAGCGTCAGGCCAAATATTGTGCCGATCAGCGAATTGCAAAAAACGTTTCGAGCTGCGCGGATGGCTATTGAAAAACTCATAAAGCGCACGCAAAATCTTCTCTGGATGATGATTTTTTTCGTCAACCCTCGGATAATATATCGGCGGACTACACAAAATCAGCGACTTGCTTAATTTCGGATATTGCTTGGCGAGCTCTACGGCAGCCAGCGAGCCCATAGAATGACCGATGATAATATCGACGTGATTTATGAATTCCCTGCGCAAAGTGGCGACGATGCTTGCGGCTTGGTCATGGGCGTTGTAGGATTTCCAATCAGGCTTGGGCGAATTGCCAAATCCCAGCATGTCAATTGCTATAACTCGCGTGTCCTTCGGCAAATATGGCTCCAGCGGCATCCATGTTCGCCACGAAGTTCCCAGTCCATGAATAAGTAAGATTGTCGCTTTCGGTTTTTCCGGACGAGAAAAATAATGCACGTTCAATGCATACGGAATCCGTAACCAGCGATGGATAATCTTGTCCAACATATTTTTAGTATACTATGAAAATACTCCGCCTGCATGTGAAACGGAGTATTTTGTGATAGCCTTTTCTGTACTAACGCTTAGAGAATTGTTCGCGCTTACGAGCAGAACGAAGACCGTACTTCTTGCGTTCTTTCTCGCGTGGGTCACGTTTCAATAGCTCAGCCTTCTTCAGAACTGGACGCAGGTCAGCGTGAGCAGCCGTCAAAGCTTTTGCGATGCCAAGCTTGATAGCGTCAACTTGACCAGCTAAGCCGCCACCCTTAACTAGGATAGTAACGTCGAATTCTTTTTGCTTGCTGACAATTGCAAGTGGATCGGTTACTTCTGCTAGTAAGGTTTTGTTGCCGTCCAGGTACTCAGCAGCAGGCTTGCCATTGATTGTAATGGTGCCTTTGCCAGGAAGTAGGCGAACGCTTGCTGAAGCACTCTTGCGTCGTCCTAGGCCGTAGAAATAAGTATCAGCAGCCATATTACTTTACCTCAACTTTCTCTGGTGTTTGTGCTGTGTGAGCGTGGTCGCTGCCAGCAAAAATGCGTAGACGCTTTAGGCGCTCTGCTTGCAATTTATTCTTTGGCAACATACCCTTAACAGCTTCTTCAATAATTCGCTCTGGGTGGCGTTCGCGCATTTCTTTGAATTGCGTTTCCTTAATTCCACCTGGGAAACCACTGTGGCGATAGTAATACTTATCAGTTTCCTTGTATCCAGTAACGACTGTCTGCGCAGCATTGATAACAACTACGTAGTCGCCACCGTCGATATGAGGAGTGTAAGTTGGCTTGTATTTACCAGTCAAATGCTTGGCAATTTCTGTAGCCAAACGTCCAAGTGGTAATTCGCTAGCGTCAAACAATACCCAACGGCGAGAAACTTCAGATGGTTTTTGTGAATAAGTCTTCATCTTATTTTCCTTCCTTTGGCATTGGTTTAATATCGTCGACAAACTCGATGATCGCCATTTGAGCGCCGTCACCGACTCGCAAACGTGTTCGTTCAACGCGAACGTGTCCGCTGGTTCGACCACTTAGCTGTGGCGCGATTTCATCAACTAGTTTGTAAGCAGCGGCGCGTGTGCTTAATGCTGCAATCACCTGACGTCGGCTTGCTAGGTCGCCCTTTTTAGCCTTGGTGATGATTTTTTCAATGTGACGCTTTAGTTCCTTAGCCTTTGGCAAGGTGGTCTCGATTTTTCCGTACTCAACCAAGCTGGTAGCCAGACCTTTGAGTAGGGCTCGTCGCTGATCACGCTCGCGGCCGAACTTGCGCCCTTGATATCCGTGTCTATGCATAGTTAAAACTCCAACTCCGCCATCTTGTCACGTACTTCGTCTAGTGCCTTTGAACCGAAACCTTTCAATTCTCGCAAATCTTGCTCAGTCAAAGTTACCAAATCGCGAATAGTGCGGATTTCATTGTTAATTAGCGCGTTTGTCGTGCGGGCGCTTAAGTTTAGCTCTTCGATTGGCATTGCTAGCTCTGACTCTTCGTCTTCCTTAGCTGCACCAAGTGCTGGCGCGCCAGTTACCATCGTATTGCCAGCCAAAGCTGTGTATTGGTTAACAAGAATCGCTGCTGCTTCTTCGAACGCCTCACGAGGTGTGATTGTGCCGTTAGTTTCAACAGTGATTGCCAATTTGTCCAAGTTTGTCTCCTGTCCAACACGAGTTGAGTCGACTTTGTAGCGAACGCGTAGAACTGGTGAGTACATTGCGTCGATAGCAATCATATCGCTGTGCAAACGCTTTTCGCTTGACTCTTCAATTGTCTGATAACCGCAACCTGCCTCAACTACCAAATCCATAACCAAATGCTTGTTTGGGTCGTCGATTGTAGCAATTACTTGCTCTGGGTTAACAACTTCAACGTCAGCATTAGTTTTAATGTCAGCAGCAGTTACTTCGCCAGCGCCAGATTTCTCAATGCGTAGCTCAACTGGATCGTCGGTAAATACGCGTAGGTGAACGTTTTTCAAGTTCAACATAATGTCGACGACATCTTCTTTGATGCCTTCAACAGTAGTAAACTCGTGAGTTGCGCCCTCAATCCTGAAAGCTACAACCGCGCCACCGCGAACGCTTGACAATAGAACGCGTCGCAATGAGTTACCAAGAGTATTACCGTAGCCTGGGTGAAGTGGCTCGATTAGAAAAGTAGCACTGGTTTCTGAAATATCATCAACGCTCGCGAGTGCTGGATTGTAAATTGCTTTTGCCATAATTCTTCCCTAACCCTTCTTTTATCGTGAGTAATACTCAACAATTAATTGCTCGTTGATGTCAGCTTCTGCTTCCTCGCGCTTTGGCAAACCAGTTACTTCAATCTTCAGCTTCTTGCTATCAGCTTTTAGCCAGCTTAGTGGGCCTTGGACTGAATTGTTGATTACATCGTCAATTCGCGTAAAGTACTCTGATTTGGTACTCTTTGGACGAACCGTGATGACATCACCAGCTTTAACACGAATCGATGGAATATCGACGCGTCGGCCGTTCAATTCAAAGTGTCCGTGGCTAACTAGTTGACGAGCTGCGCGACGTGATACGGCAAATCCAGAACGATAAACAACGTTATCCAAACGGCGCTCTAATAGCTTCAACAAGTTTTCGCCCGCCAAACCTTCTTGGGCGCGTGTTGCTTCTTTCATTAAGCGAGCAAACTGCTTCTCAACTAGACCGTACAGGCGACGAACCTTCTGTTTTTCACGAAGCTGTGTAGCGTATAGGCTTGGCTTATTCTGACGACCATGTGCGTGTTGACCTGGAATGCCAGATTTTTTCGCCAAAATTTTATGTGCTTTTGGATGAAGCGCATAACCTTCACGGCGGCTTTGCTTGACAATTGGTGAATTATCTCGTGCCATAATTATGCCCTCCGTGCCTTTCGTGGACGAACACCACCGTGAGGCACGCCGGTTACGTCCTTAATGCTTTCTACTGAGATGTCGAAGGCGCTGACCGCACGAATAGCGGCGTCACGTCCCAAACCGACACCCTTCACGAAAACGTCAACAGATTTCAAGCCGTATTGAGTTTTCGCAGCTTCAGCAGCTTTTTCAGCAGCAACCTGTGAAGCATAGGCTGTACCTTTTTTGCTTCCACGGAAACCACATGCACCAGCTGATGAAGCGGTTAGTACGTTACCCTTCTTGTCGGAGAAAGTAACGATAGTATTGTTAAATGTTGCCTGAATGTGCAGCTGACCAGCTGGGACTGATCGGCGCTGCTTCTTCTTGGTAGATTTTGCGTCTGCCATTTCTTAGTCCTTTCTTTAGGTCTTACTTGCTGCTTTTGGTTGTGTACCGCCCACGGCGATGGCGCGACCCTTGCGAGTTCGTGCATTCGTACGAGTCCGCTGTCCGCGTGTTGGCAGTCCTGCTTTGTGGCGAAGACCGCGATAGGCGTTGATATCCTTCAAGCGCTTAATATTATTTGCCACCAAGCGCTGGAGATCACCTTCGACGGTGTATTCGCTGTCAATAATTTCGCGAATCTTGTTTTCTTCAGCCTCGGTGAGATCTTTCACCCGAGTGGTCGGCTCAATTTTAGCCGCCGCAAGGATGCTCGAAGCGTGCTTTGGCCCAATACCGTAAATATAGGTGAGCGCAATTTGCACCTGCTTCTCTGTTGGGATAACTACCCCAGCAATTCGAGCCATGCTTAACCCTGCCTTTGCTTGTTCTTAGGTTTTTTCTTGTTGATGATACGTAGTCTAGCTATACGCTTGCCTTTTTTACGGCCAACGCGGCGAACTAACTTATCATCGGGACTGATTTTTTTCACACTTGCACGAACTTTCATAAAGTGTTTAAATCTCCCTTCCCGAGTAAACCCGAGATTATAGTTAATATTTGACTACCGACTCTGTTGAGGTCGATCGTCACGTAGGCGGAAGCTGATTCGTCCCTTTGTAAGATCGTAAGGGGTCATCTCAACCTCAACCTTATCACCAGGCACCAGACGAATATAATGCTTACGCATTCGTCCTGAAATGTGCGCGATGATACTATGACCATTCTCCAGTTCCACCTTAAATTGAGTATTAGGCAGTGCTTCCACTACCTTTCCTACCATTTTGATGACTTCCTTTTGACTCGCCATAAGTTACAGTTGTCAATTATACAGTACTAAACACAGTTTGACAAGGGTTTTCGCCGTAAATTTAAGTGCTATAATTGTGTTGTCAAATTTAACATAAGGATTTTTATGGCAAGCAAGAAAAAACCAGCAAACTTTAAGGTTACAAAATCGAAGAATGAGATAATGACCGCGGTGCTAATCGGTCTGGTGACGGCTTTGATAGTGATAGTTATTGGCGTAATTTTATTACACACCAACCAAACTTCCGACAAGACATCTCAAACAGTGGAAAAGGTTGATAATGGATCTGTGAACTTGGGGTCTCTGGGCTTTCAAATTGAAGGAGATAAAGCGGTTATTCGCAACGATTCAGCCACGCAAGAGCTTCGCGATTTTCTGAAAGCAGACGTAAAGAAGTCAGGTTGTAAGGGCAACAACGGCGTAACTGCGGTAATTGCCCATTCCCAGGACGAGAAACAGTTGTTGCTGGGCTATGGTTGCGGCAATTCTGTGGCGCGAATGTTTGCAGTTAAGAAAGACGACGGATGGAAAGCGATTTCCCCAACCAATCAATTTAACCTATTTGAAATTCCGAGCTGTAAGATGGTTGATGAAAATAATATTAGTAATGAAATTGCGCCAGTCTGCCAAAATGAGAAAAAAGTTGGCGATAATTTATCTTACGATTACAAAATACGATAATCCATTCACAAAAAAAGAATTCCCCGCTTTTCGGCGGGGATTTTTAATGTCAATTATTTTTTCTTAAACAAACGACGCTTCTTGCTCTTCTTTTTGTCGCTATCAAGCAGCTCGTCTGGGTCAAAGTCGTCATACGTAACCATCAGCGCACGAGAGTTGACTTGTCGCAGCGTTTCAAGGGCAACTGATACGACAATCAAGATTCCAGTACCACCGATTGACAAACGCAAACCTTGCAAGCCTGTCAAGTTGTATGTGAGATATTCCGCGACGAATGGCAAAATAGCCACGATTCCTAGGACAATTGAGCCGAACAAAATCAAGCGATTGACAGTTCTCATAAGGTATTTTTCAGTCTGAGTACCCGGACGCACGCCCTCAATAAATCCGCCCTGCTTCTGCAAATTTTCGGCAATTTCATTAGCGTTAAAGACGATTCCAGTGTAAAAATATGTAAAGACGATAACCAGAATAAAGTATAACGTTGGGTAAATAAACGCTTCAGCGGTGCTTCCTGTGAATGAGCCGGCGTTTGGAGCCTGGAACCAAGTAATAAGCTTGTTGGCTGTCGGCAGAAGATCGGCGTTACCAGACGCTTTCATGACTTGACCAACGAATTGCGGCAAGCTTAGGAACGCAACCGCGAAGATGACTGGAATAACTCCCGCCGCAATCAATTTAACCGGCAAAATGCTTTTTACATCGCCATAATTACTGTTTCCGTGAACGCGCTTTGCATAGTTAATTGTAATGACGCGTTGAGCTTCGTTGATTTTAACTAGGAAATAAAGGACGATGAGTCCGGCGATTGACATGATCAATATCGTCCAGAACATAACTGGGTTTACAGGGAGAGTGAACCAGTTGAAGACGTTCAGGCTACCAGATGAAGTGTTGAACAATGATGAGATTAATGACGCGAGCATTTGTGGTAATTGGCTGATAATGCCAGCGAAGATTACGATAGAAATACCGTTGCCAATCCCCTGCTCAGTGATCAACTCACCGAGCCACATCAGAAGAACAGAGCCTGCCGTCATTGAAGTGATCGAAACGATCCATTCCATCATCGTAGGGTCGGCCAATGTTGTACTGCCGCCTTGAAGAACTGTTTGCCTTAAGATGAAGATGAAAGCGATTGACTGGACAATAGCAAGCGGCACGGTAATAACACGCGTCCATTGCTGAATTTTTCGACGTCCAGATTCACCATCTTTATGTAGTTCCTCAAGCTTTGGAATGGCTTTAGTTAGAAGCTGAATAATAATACTAGCGGTAATAAATGGACTAAGCCCAACCAACACCAGAGAGAAGCTCGACAGCGCACCACCAGATAGCAAGTTCAAAATTCCACCGAGGTCAGATTGCCCAAGCACTGACGAAATCGCGTTACGCAGTTGTGTTGGTTCCGCCAACGGCACTGGAATGTGCGCCAATAATCGATAAACAACGATTATTCCCACGACGATAAATAGCCGTTTTTGCATATCTTTATTTTTCAGTGAGCGGAAAATTATTCTCCAATTCATGTTTTAGCCCCTCATAGTCACTAACAATTCTTAACTCTGTTAATTATACATTACCTGAGCGGATATTTCCATACTAAAAACATAAAAGCGTATGCGTTAT
>CALKRM010000003.1 GCA_937989565.1 uncultured Candidatus Saccharibacteria bacterium
TAAAATCAGCTTGGAGTGCTGCTGTCAGTTGGTTTGGTGGTATCTTTAGCGCTATCGGACAAGTTGTAGGTGACTTCGTTGGCGGCGTGCTTGGGTTTTTTGGTGATATTTGGAATGGGATAGTTGGCGTATTCAATAGTATAGTGTCGTTCGTGCAAGAATGGGGGCTTTCTATTTTAGCGGTAATCTTCGCACCGATATCTCTTGTCATTGGATTATTTTTCATGTTCAAGGATCAGATATTTGCCGTATTTCAGGCAGTTTGGAATTTTATCGTGGCAGTATTTACGCCAATAGTACAGTTCTTTGGCAGTGTGTTCAGTGGCGCATGGAATATTATCGTGAGCGTGTGGAATACGGCTATTGGCTGGTTTGGTGGCGTGTGGAACGGCATCGTCGGTGTATTCGCTGGCGTGGCAGGCTGGTTTGGTGGTATTTTCCGTGGAGCATGGAACGCTATAACTGGCATATTTAGCGGGCTAGCAGGATTCTTCGGTGGAGTGTGGAATACTATCACTGGAATGTTCGGAAGACTGGGTAGTTTCGTTGGTAATGCCATTGGCGGTGCGGTCAGGGGTGCAGTTAATGGTGCACTAAGCATGGTCGAGAAGATGGCAAACGGGTTCATTGGCATGATTAACGGTGCGATTGGAATTATCAACAAGATTCCAGGCGTACACATTGGCAATATTCCAAGCTTACATATTCCGCGAATGGCGACCGGTGGTATCGTTACTCCGCAGGGCGGCGGTTCGATTATTTATGCTGGTGACGGCGGGCAGAACGAATGGGTCGTTCCAGAAAGTAAGATGGCAAGCCTGGTGACGCAAATTAACAAGCGTAGTGACGGAGTTGGCTCGCGAGATGTCAATATCACCGTGAATGTGACCACCAGAGACGAGAAATTTAGCGAGGAGGATGCAGTGAATATCGCAAAGCAAATCAATCGAGCACTAAAAGCACAAGGATTGCGACTTGATCAACTAGGAGCACTCCGATGATACGATTAAACGGTCAAGAAATACCAATTTATCCAAGCGGCTACGACGATTCGCCGGTGGTGGTAAAGACTGACAACCTGTCAATTAATGGCAGTATTGAGAGGCATAGCTTTCCATCCAAAAAGCGTGCCAAAATGACATTTACAGCGGTAACGCCAGCGCAGTTTCGATTCTTTGAGGATATCTTTAATGCCACTGGCACGGTGAGGTTTTATAACGACCAATCAAAATACGGCGTGCTTCAGTTTGACGGGATTATGACAGACTGTGACACCGACGAGTATATTCGCGGCGGCAGCTTGATGACGAGCCTAACCGTAACAATTCGGGAGGTGTAAATGCAGGCAGTTTCGGCTAATTTTATCAGCAAGGTGAGCGCGCCGCGTAAACAAACCGACTTCGCGGTGATGCTGGGGTGGAGTAAGCAAATAAATCCTACTACACGGTTCTTTAATCTGGATTCTTCAGCGCTGGATGGTGGAGATTTTCTGAAGGGTTCAGGCGATGTGGTGACGTTTTTTGACAAATATGCGTACACAGACGAAAGCCGCTACGTTAAGAACTTCAAAATCAGTAAAAAGGTAAGCAGCTATTCATGGGGTGTGGTTACGGCTCAGGCGACAATCACGCTGAATAATACGACGGGGCGGTTCTTGCCAGAAAAAGACCCCGTGATTGGCAAATTTATCAAGGCGGGGCGACCGATAAAGATATTGACTGGATATGATGGCGAGATGATTACGAATTTTGTTGGGTTCGTGGGTACACTGACAATAAATATTGTAGAGCAGACGGTGGAGCTGACAGCGTTTGACGCAATTACCTACCTGGACACAAAATATTCTAATTTGCCAGCGTTTGTGGGTAAGT
>CALKRM010000004.1 GCA_937989565.1 uncultured Candidatus Saccharibacteria bacterium
CTGGCTGCACTGGATTTATTGTTCCTCTCTCAAATTTAGATAACCGTGTGTCGTTGCCGGTTAATGCTTCATAACCAATCATCGGAAATCCTTCAGGCGTTTTATCTAGCCTCTCACGGGTCGTCAGAAATAGCCCCTGATAATCATAAATATCACGGTTGCCTCCACGCCTAGGTGCGGTAATTGCTGAAAAGCCTTGAATTGTCTTTGCCGGAAAACACTCAACTGCGACTACCAGATTAGTTTTCAGACATCTCACAAAGTACACCTGGCTGTAATGCTGAGCATAAAAATCTGCCATTTTCTCCAATTCGGCTTGATCTTGCGTTTGCTTGGCTGTTTCGCTATCCATTATTTCCTCCAATAAAAATACGACCGCCGCTCTGGCTGGTCGTATATACTGCTTACATTATACCATACTTAGTTTGCTAGCACATCTCCGCCATCCAGCGTTGATTTGTCCAGCTCAAACGCACTAATTTTCGGACGTTCCTCCACCTCCAGGCTCTGTCGAAAATTGGCGTTCACGCCGCCTGCCAGCTCGTAGCTGGTAATAAAGCAACTGAAACTATCAGCCAGCTCGTCAATCTGCAAGTCCACCGTATCGCCGATCTGCAAATACGGCACAAAAAAGTTATCCAATTTGAATTGCCTATTTGGATTTGAGTATAGAGTTACGATATTATTAGCAATCGCCCTCGCACCACCAACATCCTGCACCAGATTATTTTCAATCTTCAGAATCTCTGCACCAACACCAGTTGACGTGTCAGGATTGACGCCATACTGCTCAATACTTGGCTCGCTCACAGCATTTTCGGTAATTACTTGCGTTACCTTTGCCGGTACACCCCATAACTGGATACGGTTAATATATCCGTCCACGCTTGAGTTGTTGCGGAAGGTCATTTTGTAAGTGCTGCCAAAGTTATAAACTGATACCAGCTGTACATTGATTGCGCCGCCTCCACCGTCAGAATTTCTCGTGCCAGAATACATCGATGCACCAGAGTTACTGCTTGCATGAACTGGTCTATCTACACTTACAGCATAAAAATCCCCAACACTATCCTGAAACTCAGCGAAAATGTCGATAGTCTTACCAGCTCTTATTTTCGTTTGCTCGCTGCCCTGCTCCAGCTCCCACAGTTTCTGAAATGCTTGCACTTTGAATGGTTTTGCTACCACCTGCGCCGAGTTTATTACTGGCGTTGACTTAATTTGTAGGTTAGTCAAATTAGAATAACTGAACGTATGAGCTGTTTGCTGAGTCTTCGCCAGGTGCGTTCTATTCCAGAATCGAATTATCCCCTGTTCGTCAACGAAGACCAGCGCCGCTTCCGCCTCTGCCAATTCTTTTAGCAGATCGGTTACGCTCTTGTCTTTTGGTGATAAATAGCCAATCGCCACCTGTTGCGACCGGTCGATCTCAAACTGGTTGGCACTGAACCCCTGCTCAATCAGTAAATCCCTCACAATTTCGTGTGCAA
>CALKRM010000005.1 GCA_937989565.1 uncultured Candidatus Saccharibacteria bacterium
GTGAAATTTACGCCAATCTATCTAAGAAAAATCCTGGACGCGTTATGTGGGATGATAACGGCAACATCGGTAAGCGCTATCGCCGTCAGGATGAAATTGGTACACCGCACTGCGTAGTTGTCGATTTTCAGACACTGGAAGATGACACTGTTACTGTTCGTGAGCGAGATACAACGGAGCAGAGGCGAGTGAAGATCAAGGATCTTATATGGTAAAACGCTAGCATATTCAATATTGTATAAATATATCTATGGTGTAAAATGGATTTATACTAAAAAGGAGGATAAATTTATGAGGGAAATTTTAACTATTAAGCCAAACAGTATGACCGACGCTCAAATGGGGGGGGGTGAATTATCTAGCCTCTCTAGGATTTGAACAGTCTGAGTCTGCAATGTATCAAGATACAGAGGCACATGTTTTGGAGTCTGATTGCATACAGTTGGGCTATGTTGATGGTGAATTGAAGGGATTTGCTTTGTACAGTGCGTGTGTTGGTAGTTTAGCGGTGGAGCTTGTAGGCATAGCAATAGACCCACGATATCAGGGTAATGGATTTGGTGGACAATTAGTAGCTGATTATGTAGAAAACAAGAGACCAACCTATCTGACTGCATATACTAGAAATCCATCTACAGTAGGTATACTCAATCGTTATAATGGGACATTTCCTCTTAATGCGGATAAAGAACTAGAATTGTTGGCTGGTAGTATGAATGGTGCGGAATTTGTGGACGGAGTTGCCTATCATGTTGGTAGATATGGTCAAGAGGGTCTTTATGGTGTCAGTGACCCTGCTAATCGTAACCTAAGAGGCGATAACATATCACTAAAGGAAAGGTTTCCCGAACTCTCTAATCCGGGTAGTGCATTAGTCTTGGCATCAAAAGTTATTAAAGAAAGTGAGGCGTAATGACGAAAATACTTGCAATTATTTCTACTCATGGCAATGAGTTGTTGGGGCCGAACGTGCTTTCGTATATGTTAAATAAACGTTCGGAGCTGTTGGAATACGTTGATTTTATGGTGGCTAATCCCAGAGCTTATTCGCAGAACGTTCGATATGTTGAATCTGATTTGAATAGGAGTTATGGGTCTGATTTGGATACGTATGAAGCACAACGATCGAAGACTATAGAAGATCGAATTAAGTTGTTGCAGCCAGAATTGGTTCTAGATTTTCATACGACCACCGCTGAGCAGCCAGATTTGCTAATTACCGCGAACACAGAAGATAAAGTCTCTCGTGATTTTATTAATGCGAGTGTGATTAAAGATGTGCTAGTTGTTGAGCCACTTAATGATATCACGACTGTAGCTCCGCATTTTGTGGCTTATGAGGTGCCAAATTCTCATTTGAATGCCGATTTATATGAACGGATCTGTATGGATATTCGGAAATATCTAGACGGAAAAGTGTCAGATCAAGAACATGCTTTTTATAAGATGATAGGGAAAATTTTACCCGAAGAAGTTCAGGCGGATTCTGGTCTTGAGAATTTTGTATATAGTAATACGCTTGTGGCAATTCCGTCGTTCCTCGGAGAGGAAGCGTATCGGCAGGACGGTACGTATGCTGGTTTTAAGTTAGAAAAGTTCATGAAATAATATACGTATGAGTCTAAGTAGAAAAGCACAAAAAGAGCTAGCGCGTCACATAGTTGAGATAGACAAACTTTCGGATGACCCTAAAGTAACAAAAGAACTTTATTTAATTTCTGCAGAGGTGCTACGATTAGCCGGTTTTAAAGATAATGGTATAGCGCTTGACGTGTCTGAATATTTGCATGAGAAAGTAGAACGTTTGAGTAACGGTATTGTATCTGATGGCTGGGAAGAGTATGCCCACAAATCACTTATGCGACAGTTGAGCGATTAATTGTGATATAATTGCTATTATGTCAAACGCCATAAACGGACAACTCATCACACACGATTCAGAAGGTGTTATCAAGCGCGATTACCTCTATCGCATTTCCATAAAGGCTCTGATTTATAATGATGCTGGGCAGATTTTGGTTGCTAAAGAGGACGGGCGGCCGCTTTGGGATCTTCCTGGCGGCGGAATGGATTATGGCGAGACTTTTGAGTCGGCTTTGAAGCGGGAATTGTATGAAGAAGTTGGCTATAAGGGCAATCTTCGCTATCAGCTTTTTGATGCGTCGGATGAGATTTATATTGAGCGAATTGATGCTAACCAAATTTGTTTTTCTTGTCGTGTGTGGACGGAAAACTTTGATTTTTCGGCGGGCGTTGATGCGGACGAAGTGATGTTTATAGATCCTGAAGAGTTGCGACTCCAAGAGAGCGAGTCGGGTGCACCACTTCGATATAAAGTGCATTTGAAGTGGCAGAAATTGTGTGGCGCAAATAGTTTGCCGACAGAATAGTATTGACTTTTTTCATAAAATAGTATAGAATATCAGGCATGGAAAAAAGTACAGGCGGCGTATCTTTTGATTGATATAGCTAATGTATAAGGTTTAACGTATGAAGAAAACTGATAATTACGGCGCCATAGTTGAAATCGAGAATATTGTCGGTGACCCCAGTAAAGTCGATGAGAATTCGTTATTTACACTATTGACCAGATTAGCTATTGGAGAAGGTCGGATTTTTGACATGGGCATAATATTGGCTAGTCGTGATGATAAATATTCGGGACACGTTGAATTAGCGGAGAAGCGTCTCCCTAGTCAGTCCACATCCATACAATCGCCATATCAGTTTCCGTATGATAGGATTGAGTTGCGAAGCTGGCGAGATAAGCTGGGTGTGCAGTCTTTCGGCAGAATGAAAGGGGATTTCGACAATGATGCCTATTTTTCTTCAGATAATGCGGAATATCTCATGAGACGAGTGGCTGCCGTGGCTGTTGGACTTTGTTTGAAAACGCCTTTACAAGAGCTGGGTTCTGTTAAGGAGTTTTCGGCCGAGGAGTTGGCAGAAGCGTGGCCGAGACTTAGATACGGAATTTACATTTAATATTGTCATTGCTATAATAACCATATGCATATTATTCTTGGTGGGACGAGTGGGCTCGGTTTGGAAATGGCGAAGCAGCTACGGGAACGTGGCGAGCGTGTGCTTGTTCTGGGCAAGACTCATAATCCGCAAAAACACGGAGAAGGTTTTCCTCTGGATGTGTATTATTCGGATCAAGTGGAGGCGGCGTCGGCGCGAATTGAGCAGATTTTAAACGGCGATGATATTGATCAATTTGTGTGGGCGGCTGGATATGGCTGGCGCGGCAATTTTGAAGATCAGCCGAGTGTTCGCAGTATGGCGGAAGTTAATTTTTCGGGCGCGTTGCCGCTGGTCCAATGGGCTTGGCGTAAGATGTCAACGCAGAATCGTAAGTCTGTACTGACGATTATCGGGTCGACAAGTAGTGTTAAAGCGCGCTCAGATGAAGCTGTGTATGTTGCGACGAAGCACGCTCAAGCGGGTTTGGCGCGAAGTTTGGGGATGCAGGCAGATGAGCAAAAACTTCCAGTCAGAGTCGCACTATTTTTGCCTGGTGCTATGAAAACTCCGTTTTGGAATGGGCGTGATCTTCCGGCTGACTATATGTTTTTCAACGATCCTGCGAAAATTGCCACGCATATTATTAACGCGATTGATTGTCAGCAGCAGCCCTTTTTGGAATGGGCGTTGCCAAAAGGCACGTTGGTTTAGACTTTCTAAGGTGCTATAATTCAGGCATGACAAATGGTTCGAATAATGATTATTTTGGAGTAAAAGTTGTAGTTATCGGCGGCGGAACGGGAAGTTTCACGCTGCTTTCTGGATTGAAAAAATATACACACAGTATTACAGCGTTGGTCAATATGGTTGACGATGGCGGCTCAACTGGCGTGTTGCGTGATGAATTGGGCGTGTTGCCGGCGGGCGACGTCAGGCAATGCCTGGTGGCGTTAAGTACTTCGCCGAAAGTTCGCGATTTGTTCAATTACCGGTTCGGTGAGGGTAGTATGAAAGGTCATGCGTTTGGCAATTTGTTTATGGCGGCACTTGAGAAGATGACAGGAAGTTTTGCTGATGCGGTGGAATTGGCTAGCGAAGTTTTGGGTGTCAATGGTCGAGTTTATCCGATTACTCTGGACGACACGACAATGTCGATTAAGCTGAAAGACGGCACGGTTGTTGATGGTCAACACGCGGCTGAGTCGCTAAAGATTCCACGCGGCGAGCGTCCGTGGCTAGAGCTTAAACCGCCAGCTACGATTAACCCGCGAGCCCGTCAAGCGATTTTGGATGCCGATTTGGTGGTGATTGCGCCGGGGCTTTTGTATGGTAGTTTGGCGCCGGCGTTGTTGGTCCGAGGCGTCACTCGTGCGCTTGCTGAAACGAAGGCGAAGAAAGTCTATGTTTGCAATTTGGTCACAAAGCCAACGCAGACCGATGGATTTACCGTGGCGGATTTTGCGGATGAAATTGAGCGATTTTCAGGGGTGAATATGGATTATGTGCTTTACAATAACCATCGCCCGCCAGAGGAATTGATAAAGAAATATGCTCACGACGGCGAATATTTGGTCGAGTGGGATAAGGAATTGCTGAAGAAAAAGCATTATTATGCGTCGGGCAAGCGTTTGATTGCTGATGATGTGTGGGTCAATACGAACTCCAGCAGCGATCCGTTGGCGGCTCAGCGCAGCTTGATTCGTCACGATGCCGACAGAGTAGCGCGCGAATTGATGCGGATTTATTTTGCATAGATAGCCGCTATCGTCTAGCTATTGCAAAAATTTATAGTTTGTGATATAATTTACAAGCTATATTATGAAAAGTAAAGAACCATTAGACAATATTGCCAACCTTCAAAATCAAGGTGAAGTTGACTTTTCTCTTGAAAGGAAAGAACTGGCTATGGGGTTGGTGGAAACATTTAGCGGAGACCACTTAACTCCGTCGCGTAAACTGGCTGCAGAGATTATTATCGGGATGCCGGAGGGTCTGAGCGATAGGCGACGTATTGAATATATTATGAGGTCGCTAGATGGCGCCTCTGAAGAGATTAGCGAGGATACTGTTATAGGTATAGTTGAGGACTATAAGGTCTTACAAGAGGCTTTTTTGTCGTACATGGAAGATATTGATGAGGGTTCGCTAGCAGGAAAAGCGCTAAAGCTTAAGGATAATCAAACAATTCCTGACGATTTAGACATGGACGGTGATGATTGTGGTAAGAGTCCGTGGGCTGAAAATCCGTCAATTCCAGTACCGCATCTTGATAACTTGATAAATGTAGTCTCAACAAAAGGCGAAAGAGATAAAGGTATAGGCTTGGAGACTGCGATGATTGCTGGAGCTATAACCTTGTCTAACTTAAAAATCGCCCCTTATCATAGCGCGTTCGCGTATAAATGTGCAGTATTTGCTGAAAATTTCTTAATTCCAGTATGTAGTATTATTGGGCTGGATAACTTGGAATCTGAGTTAAAAGATGAAATTGGTGTTATGACGGGGCGTAATATTGGCGATGCTTTATATCGCAAAGATGCCTTGAGCAATGATATCGATTCGATCATGAATGAGGTGGACAGGGTTGTGTCGTTGCATTTTGGTAGCAGGTATTCGACCGATCCTACACGATTTGATTTTGCTATGGGTAACTTTAATGGCGTGTTCTCTGAATTGCTAGGGGAGTCAGATCTGAAACCTGCCGTAAATACCAATTCTTCGCATAGTACATTTTTTGGATCTGGTACTGTAAAAACCTCGAATGGGGCAGAGTTGGAAGTAAGGGCTCGAGGTAAGGGTCGCGGCTCGTATTGTAAAAAATTGCTACAGACCATAGGTTATTACGATAAACGTTCTCAGCCTCTGAAAGATTCAGGAGAATTCCATCCGATCGACTTATATGGTATGACGGTAATTTGTCAAGACAACGAACAGCTAGCTGATGTCTATGCTTATGCCGTGATTAAGGCTATTAACAGCGGTAAGATTACTCCATATCCAGCTCCAGGACGGAAAAGCGAATGTTTTGTTGTTAAGGGTTCTTCGGATTTTCAGGAGAAGATCCGCCAGAAAATTATCGATAAGATACCAGGCGTTGACATGAAAATGTTCAGTTTTAAAGATAGTAGCAGCGGATTTACTGATGCGAAGATTACGGGATTCTATGAAACTGACGATGGAAGAATCCCGTATGCGCCGTTTGAGATGCAATTTTCTACGCCAGATGCTCGTCTGGTGGCTCGTACTGATAAAAAGGCGGCACACTTTTTCTTTAAGCTGCAGAAAATTTACGGCGATTTGGTCAATATGAGTGATGAAACAGCAGAGAAGGTAATTGATATTTGGCAGCGTAAGCAAGACTTCTTTACAAACTGTGCTGATGAAGAGAAGGAATCTCATTTAACAAAACAAAGTCGTGAGCGCGTTCGTAAATTTAAGAGAATGAACAGCGCGTATCGCAAGATAGCCAGGCGAGCTATGATTAGTGTATAATCATACTAATGACAACTTACTATACTGACGGCTCCGCTTCACCGAATCCCGGTCCAGGTGGGTTTGCGGTTATTCGTGATCTTCAGCCTTATATTTTGGGGTCGGAAGATGGTGATACCACTAATATTCGCATGGAGGGCAAAGCTTTAATTGCAGCGTTGAAAGATGCTAATGGTGCGCCGTGCGTGATTTATTCTGATAGTGAATTTTGGATTAACGTGGTTACCAAATGGGCGCCGGGCTGGGAAAAGCGCGGCTGGATGAAAAAGGGTGGCGATATTAAAAATTTGGATATTGTGCGCGAATTATACGAACTATATTCGAATTCTCAGGCGGATTTGCGTTGGGTGCGCGGTCATGAGGGCGACGAAGGAAACGAATTGGCTGACGAATGGGCTAATCGGGCGCGTGAAGGCGAGAGATTAGCTAAATAACTGCTAGCGACATCTGGTAAAAATTGCTATACTAGAAAAATGGAAGAAGTGAGGGAAACGACTGATATTTTTTTGTGGGCAAATCAAAATGACGCAAAAAAGAATGATTTACAGATAGAACTGTTCTTATTTAGCAAAAATTACACGCCGTATTTTATGCCGATAAAAGGCGATGTTGAGCAGCAGCTCAGACCGTTGTTTTTGTTTGATTATATCAATCAGGTCAATTTGGGCGCAGGTACTGGACTGAGCGTTCGTGATTATGAATTGAGCGAATCAGAAGATAATGTTCTGTTGAGGACTGATCTGGAAAAGGTTGGGCGAGCTGAAACGCTGATTCATTTGATTGAGCATGAACGTCACGACATCGTGGAGTTTTCGGAAACTGAGCACGAGTTTAAGCGTATGAAGGGAATTGTGGCGCGATTTACCGATCCGAATAATCCTGACGCGACATTCTATACGGTTAAGCTAATCCAGCAAGGTCAGACGCTAAAGAGTGTGTTGGCTTGGGAGTTTTCTGATGGAAAGTTTGGTTCGTTTAGTGCGGAAGTTGGTTTTAAGGTTCCGGATGATAATCAAGTTTTGATTGTCGGTAAAGATATTTTTGCGTTTAATCCTGGAAAATTTGAGCGAATGTTTGGCTATGAGTATAAAAAGCAGGTGATTGCTGATAAAAAAGTAGCGGAAATTGAGAAGGAATATAAGCTAAGTTTTCCAGAGGGAATGGATCTTAATGCGCTAGTGAAGGAGCGCAAAAAGACGATTAATAAATTGCAGAAATTGGAGATCGGCGCAGTTAAACAGGAAGATGTTTTGGACTATGCTGATGAGATGCAATTGGAATTGATGAGCGATGATAATGGCGCGATTATTATCATGGACGGCAATGATTTGGATATGTTCGTAAATCTCATCAACGAGGATTATATCGAGAGCAAAATCACGGGTAAGCGTTACGAAATTAAATCGAAGAAGCTGCTCAGCGAGCCAGAAGGCGAACCGCCACGAGGCTAAAATGGATCAAGAATTAGCGCTGGCTATTTTACTGAGCGGTCGGTCAGCGTTGCTGACTGGCGCGGCTGGAACTGGCAAAACTCACCTGTTGAATACTTTTATTGCGCAGGCGCGAAAACGGGGTAAAAAGGTGTCGGTAACAGCGACAACTGGTCTGGCGGCGACGCATCTTGGGGGTAATACGATCCACAGCTGGAGTGGTATTGGCGTAAGTGATCATTTGCCGAACAATTTTTTTGAACGATTGTCAAAAACGCGGCGTGATGTGATTTCCAAAACTGACGTGTTGATCATTGACGAGATTTCAATGCTTCACGATTTTCGGCTGGATATGATTGATAAAGTTTTACGAACCGTCAGGGAAAATGATCAGCCGTTTGGTGGTATTCAGCTGGTGATGAGTGGCGATTTTTTCCAATTGCCGCCAGTGAATCGTCCGAACGAGCAGGGCGGCGGATTTGTGGTTTATTCTGATGCTTGGCAAGAACTTCAGCCGGCGGTTTTATATTTGGAGCGACAATATCGTCAGAATGATGAGCAGCTTTTGGAGATTTTGACCGCTTTAAGAACTGGCGATGTTAGGCGACGTCACGTCGAGGCGTTGTTGGCGCGTACGGAAATTGAGCCGCCAGATGGTGATATTACGGAACTACACACCGTAAACGTTGATGTTGATGATATCAATATTCAAAAATTGGCGGAATTGCCAGGAGAAGAACGTTCGTATCAACAAACGACGACGGGCTCGAAAATTTATGTAGAGAATCTACAAAGGTCAGTTTTGGCTCCAGAAAATTTGGTGATTAAGCTGGGCGCGTTGGTGATGGCGGTTAAAAATTCGCCGCAAAAATTATATGCCAATGGAAGTATCGGCACGGTAGTTGATTTCGAGCCGCTGACGGAATATCCGGTTGTTGAGTTTCGAGACGGCCGTCGGGTGACGATGGTGCCGGATGTTTGGGAATTACGCGACGGAGAGCGCAAACGAGCGAGTATTTCTCAGGTTCCGCTGCGTTTGGCGTGGGCTATAACAGTTCACAAAAGTCAGGGAATGACGCTTGATGCGGCTAAGATTGACCTGAGAAAGGCGTTTGTCGAAGGTATGGGCTATGTGGCTTTGAGTCGCGTGCGAGATTTGGACAATTTGTATTTATATGGAATTAACCGTAGGGCGCTTGAAGTTTCTCATGACGCGCTGGCAATCGATGAGGTTTTGAGGCAGGCAAGTAGGGAGTCTGCTGAGAGATATTAATAGCGTCGGCTTATATCAACTCAACACTAGGCTTTTCCACAAAAATGTGGAAAAGTTTTTATTTGATGCAAAAATGGGTAAAAAGTCATAAAAAGGGCTTGCAAGTGGGTAGCTGTGGGTAGTATAGTGGAGTCAGTGGAACGAAAGTTGATGGAAAATCACCAACAAAAACAAACATCCACTACAAAAAACAACTAATCTACCACGAAGGAAGGACGACGTGCAGACAGATTACTTTGAGCGTAAGTTGGACGACAAGCGACGCTTGACGATTCCGGCTGAACTCAGGGCAGAATTTGCATCAGGCGTCGTGCTAACTCGCGGTTTTGGCAAATATCTCCACTTATATCCACAGCAAATCTGGGATCGGGAAGTGGAAAGCGCTCTGACGGGAAGTATTCTGGACGAGCGGGTTGCTGACCTGAATGTTAAGTTCCGACGAGGTAAAACCGCATCGGCGCTCGACCAAAAACAAGGACGAGTGACGATTGAGCAGCATTTGCTCGACTACGCTGGAATTGACAGAGAAGTCGTTGCTGTGCGAGCAGGGGAATATTTTCGGCTAATAGCGGCCGAGAATGCGGAATAGTAGATTAGCTAAGCACCTTAACAATTAAAACCTCTCGAGATCAACTATCTGGGTATTTGAAAATGGCATGTGGCAATTTGCTCCACATTAAAAACGGCAACGCACCTTCCTCAAACACCTCCCAAAAAAACTCCACCTCACACATAAGTCTCTTTGGAAAACATGGTTGTTACTGACAATCAACAAATTTCCACTCTAAGACAACAAAAACAAACAAAACACAAATACAAAAAAGCCAGAATTAAATATCCAGTTAGGTGATCTCGAGCATTATTTCTGTATAATGGAATAATGATGAGTATTAAAGAACATCCACCACAGTCGGAAGAGTCTCAGACGGGCGAACCGATGCATGTTCCCGTACTTTTGGAGATAACCCTTAGCAAGCTGCAGCCAGTCGAAGGCGAGTCGTATCTCGACTTGACGGCTGGCTATGGCGGCCATGCCAGGGCATTCTTAAATAGGACGGATAATTACTTGGACTCAGTGTTAGTAGATCGCGACGAAAACGCGATTAAAACATTGGGCGATTTGGCTGAAAAAGGCGTAACTTTAATTCACAAAGATTTTGTGAGCGCAGCGCAAGATTTGGTCAAGCAGGGGCGTAAGTTTGACGTGATTTTGGCTGATTTGGGGGTGTCGTCACCGCAGCTTGACAGAGCAGAGAGAGGTTTTTCGTTCAGATTTGACGGTCCGCTAGACATGCGGATGGACAATCGGACGGAAATTACAGCGGCAGATATTGTCAATTCGTATTCGGTTGACGAGCTGACGCAGCTGATTACTCGTTACGGCGAGGAGAACCTGGGGCGGGCCAGGCGAATTGCGCAGGCAATTGTAAAAGCTCGACCAATTCAGGGAACGACTGAGCTGGCTGATCTGATCAAGCAAACCGTTGGTCGCGGTAGCATGAAGCATCATCCTGCGACTCGTACCTTTCAGGCGCTACGCATTGAAGTCAATCGCGAACTTAAGCTGATTGAAGAACTATTGCCACTTTTGCCACGCTTACTTAATAAGGGTGGGCGAGTAGGAATAATTAGTTTTCATAGCTTGGAAGATAGGTTGATTAAGCGTTACTTTTCGGAACAAGCAACGGCTGGTTATGAGGCTGAGCTGATTGTTCCAGAGAAAAAACCAGTGTCTGGAACTGAAGATGTTCACAATCCGCGTAGTCGAAGTGCAAAATTTCGATACGCCGTGAAAAAATAAAACAAAAAAGAAGGAGGCACAATATGCCAATCCACATCAAAGTAGAATTCCAGAATACAGACAAGGCAGAGACTGTTTCAGTACGCCGCGGCTAGACTAAAGCGTATTCCGGAATATACCTTAGAAAGACCAGCCTGTCTTTAACGGGCGGGCTGGTTTGTTATGCTAAACACAAATATAAACATAAAAGATAGAGACAAATGACAAACACCACCACATTTACTTCACGACGTTCACACGGTCAATTGCGCCGAAATCAGAATTCTACACGTTTTCAGTCTCAGGTCAAACTTGGTCCTGTTGCTCATACAGTGCTAGTTGCATTGATGATTACAGTACTGGGCTTGATTTATCTTACTCAGGCAACCAGACTTACAGCTTACGGCTATGAAGCTCAGAGTTTGGATACAAAAATCACCGAACTAAGCGCAAAAAAATCAGAATTGGAAGTTCAGAATGCACGCTTGACGGCGCTAGAGAAGGTGAAGAATAGCAATGTCGCTTCAGCTATGACGACAACCGAAACGCATTACGCTCAATAGTGATATAATAAAATAAGCAATATGCAGCGGCTTATTCGTTCAAGAACTGGTTGGTTGGCCATCGCTTTACTAGTAGTGATGGCGGCTTTTGTGTTGCGATTATTTCAATTGCAGATTTTGCAATATGGCAAATATACGGAGTTAGCGCGGGCAAGCCAGCAGCGTCAATTTATCATTCCTGCGGAGCGCGGGAAAATTTATATGATGGACGGGAAAACGCCAGTTCCCGTGGTGCTTAATCAGGCGGTCTATACGGTGATTGCGGATCCGCAGTCGATTGACGATAAAGAGCGGAGCCAGCTTGTTGATAGTTTGAGGGAAATTGCTGGCGGCGAAATGACGGAAAATGTATCTGAACGGCTCAATAATAAAAAGTCGCGCTATGAAGTTTTAGCGAAAAATATTACCAGAACTCAAGCGGAAAAATTGAAAAAGAAAAACTTTGCGGGCGTGTTGTATCAGCAAAGTTCTATTCGAAATTATCCTGAGGGCGAACTGGGTGCGCACGTACTTGGATTTGTGAATGCGGCTGGCGAAGGTCAATATGGCGTCGAAGGCTCTTTGAATAAGCAGCTTAAGGGTCGGGACGGACTATTGCAATCTGTAACTGACGTGAGGAATATACCTTTGACGGTCGGGAAAAATAATATGCGAATCGAGGCGAAATCTGGTGACAATTTGGCGCTGACGGTGGACAGGAATATTCAGAATCAGACTGAATTGGCGTTGAAAAAAGGAATTGAAGCGGCTGGCGCCACCGAGGGAAGCGTGATTGTTATGAATCCGAAAAACGGTCAGGTTTTGGCAATGGCGAATTATCCGACTTATAATCCGGCGGATTTTGCCAAACAGAAAAATGGGTCGGTGTTTGTGGATAGCGCGTCGATGGTACCATTTGAGCCGGGATCGATTATCAAATCTTTTAGCTTCGCTACGGCAATTGATAAGGGCGTTATTACTCCGTCCAGCACGTATAATAATACCGATTGTATTAAAGTCGCTGACCGCACGATGTGTAATGCCTTGAGAGGTTTGGGCGGCACGATGACGATTCAAGGTGCGTTTAACAATTCACTCAACGTCGGCACGATTACCGCGATTCGAAAATTAGGAAATGGCTCGCAGATTAATTTGCCGGCTCGCCAGACTTTATATGAATATTATCACGATAAATTTGGCTTTGGCGCTAAAACTGGAATTGAGCTGGGCGAGGCTTCGGGCTATATTTATCCGCCAGATAGCGCCGAAGGAAATGAGGTTCGTTATTCGGCTATGACTTACGGGCAGAGTATGAACTTGACTATGGTTCAAGTCGCGGCTGGATTTTCATCGCTAGTTAACGGCGGTCAATATTACAAGCCAACCATTCTCGTTGGTACAATTGACGAATCTGGCAATTTGAAATCGTCGGAAAATAAAGTTATTCGCCAAACCGTAAGCGGCGGCACGTCATCGCAGATGCGAACGATGTTAACGACGGCGCGCCGATCTTCATTTTTGTCAAAGAGTGACAAATCTGGCTATGAAATTGGCGGAAAAACGGGTACTTCTGAAGCGGTGGTCAATGGCGCTTACACTCAAAAAGAAACGATTGCTACATATATTGGTTATGGCGGTGGAAAAAATGGCGCCGAATATGTCATAATGGTACGTGTAGCGGCTCCAGGAAGAGGGATTAACTTACAGGGAAATCTCCACGCTGGACCAATTTTTACAGATATATCCAACTGGATGATTGATTATATGAAAATAGCACCAAAGGAATAAATATGGGAATAGCTTTACAAACAATGACCAATGAATTGACGCACGTGTTTTTACTGAGCGTCGGCGCGTTTTTGCTAGCGATGTTTTTAACGCCAATTTATACGTTTTTCGCTTATCGATATCGCTTCTGGAAGCGCCAAAGGTCGGAGAGTACTGACGGGAAAAAGCTGAAGATTTTCGCCAAATTCCAAGCGGCAAAATTGCGGCGAAACATCCCGACGATGGCTGGAGTGATTGGCGTAATTTCAATCTTTGTGGTGACGATTTTCTTCAATTTAGACCGAGCGCAGACGTGGCTTCCTCTGGCAGCGTTGGTTGGTGGTGGAATTGTTGGGCTAATTGACGATATTATCAATCTGCGCGGTTTGGGTGGCGGCGCGGCTGGGCTTCGCAGTCCAGTGAAGTTTGCGCTGATTACGTTGATTGGCGTGGTGCTTGGTTGGTTTTTCTTTGCCAAACTGGGCGTGGCGAGTTTCCATGTGCCGTTTGTGGGCGAGGTGAATATTGGCTGGTTGATAGTTCCTTTGTTCGCATTTGCGGTGGTGGCTACCGGTAACGCTGTTAATATTTCTGACGGAATGGATGGACTGGCGGGCGGGCTGCTTGGTATTAGCTTTGGGGCGTTTGGCGTGATTGCCTTATTGCAACAACATGTTATATTGGCGGGATTCTGCTTTACGGTTGTCGGAGTACTCTTGAGCTATTTGTGGTTCAATATTTACCCAGCTCGATTCTTCATGGGTGACGTTGGAAGTTTTGCTTACGGCGCGTGTTTGGGCGTTGTGGCAATGCTGACCGACTCTTTGCTTCTACTTCCTGTGATTGGCTTGCTATTTGTAATTGAGGCGGGATCAAGCTTGACCCAAATCGTCAGCAAGAAACTGTTTAAGAGAAAGATTTTCTTATCCGCACCGATTCATCATCACTTGGAGGCGATTGGTTGGCCAGAAACTAAGGTGACGATGCGTTTTTGGGTTATTGGCTGCGTGATGGCGTTTATCGGCGTGATGCTGGCGCTTGCTGGAGGTCATATTGCGTAATTCGGTCGCCAAAAATCGTCAATCTATCGCTCAGCCGGTTCGAAGCCATCGACCGATGTATCAGATTGTGCTTTATATGGGGCTTTTGTTGCTACTTGGGCTGATTGTTATGTATGCGCTGGGGCCGCAACGCGCCAACGTGATGAATTATGCTTACGGCACGAATTATAGCGATACGTATTTCTTTGGCAAGCAGCTGACGAGCGTATTTATTGCCGTCGTGGCTTTTTCTGCGTTTTACTTTACGCCGTACAAATGGATTACCGGCGAGAGATCAAAATACATTCTCTACGCTGGATTTGCGCTATGTATTTTACTATTCCTCTCGGGTGCGGTTCTTCATTTGTCGTTTGCGCAAGAAACTAACGGTGCGTATCGATGGTTTCAATTGGGCGTACTGGGAAGTTTCCAGCCGTCAGAATTGCTCAAATATGGCGTGCTATTGTTTTTGGCGGGATTTTTAGGGCGTCGCTCGCAACAGGGAAAATTGAACGACATCCAAGAAACTATCATTCCGCTGGGCATTATTTCCGGCTTGTCGCTGCTGATGATTGTGTTTTTACAAAAAGACTTGGGAACGGGAATTTCGTTGATAGCGATTATTTTATCAATGATTTTGGTGGCTGGAATTGACTGGAAGATTTTCAAGAAGATTCTGGCGATTGTTGCACTTTGTGGTTTGGTGATGATTTTTACGTCGCCACACCGAATCGAGCGCGTGATGACTTTTGTGCAGGGCGATAGTCACAAAGGGACGAGCAGTCAGGAGAACAAGAATTATCACATTCAGCAGGCCAGAATTGCGATTGGTTCTGGCGGGCTCCTGGGGCTTGGAATTGGCAAGAGTGTTCAGGCGACAGGATATCTTCCAGAGGCGACTAACGACTCAATTTTTGCTGTCATGGGAGAAACGTTTGGCTTCGTCGGTTTAATGGCTATATTGACGCTATTTACAGCATTATTAATGTCGATTTTGCACGTAGCCGCGAGGCTTCCAAACGTGACGTTGCGGCTAATTGTGGCGGGAATTTTTGGCTGGATTGCTTCTCACGTGATACTGAATATTGCCGCAATGACAGGGCTGGCGCCGCTTACTGGAATTCCATTGCCATTATTAAGTTATGGCGGTACAAGCATGTTGTTTATCGCGGCAGCGCTCGGTTTAGTTTTCCAAATTTCCAAATATACGTCACATAAAGCATTAGAGGAGGGTGAAAGTGGCCAAGATCTTAGCGGTCGGCGGCGGCTCAGGCGGACACGTTACGCCAGTGGTAGCCGTATTTAGAGAATTACAGAAAACTGGTGATCACGAGCTTCGTTTTTGGTGTGATAAAAAATTTGGCGCCAGCGCACGCGGGATTTTTGCTAAGTTCGATGAGAATATTCCGGTCGATTTGATTATTGCTGGAAAATTACGCCGATATCACGGAAAAAGCATCTCGCTTCATCTACATCCGTCAATTCTATTCCCGAATTTGCGCGACGGTTTTAAGGTGATGATTGGATTTTTCCAGAGCTTGTTTAAGCTCATGAAGTGGCGTCCAGACGTTATTTTCATTAAGGGCGGATATGTTTGTTTGCCGGTTGGCTATGCGGCTCGGCTATTAAGAATTCCGTTGGTTTTGCATGATTCTGACGCGCATCCAGGTTTGACAAATCGCTTACTGAGTCCTTTCGCGAAAGCTATTGGCACGGGCGCGCCGCTTGAATATTACAATTATCCACCAGAAAAAGCTTCATATGTTGGCATTCCAGTTGCGCCAGAATTCCATCCATATTCTGAGGCTGAGAGGAAAGAATTGAAGGAAAAATTAGGCTTTAATGCCAATAAACCGTTGGTTGTTATTACTGGCGGTGGACTTGGTGCAGGTCGAATTAATTCCGCGATTGTAGCAATTAGGGAAAACCTGCTTTCTGAGGCTTCGGTGTTTTTGATATCGGGAAATCAGCAATATGAAGAAATTCTCGAGCAAACCGACGAGCGAGAAGGCTGGAGGTTGCAGGCATTTGTTCACAACGGAATGGCGGGAGTTTTGGCGGCGGCGGATATAGTCGTGACCAGGGCAGGGGCGACTACTCTTTTGGAATTGGCGGCGCTACATAAACCGACAATCATCATCCCTAACGGCCATTTGACAGGCGGGCATCAATTGAAAAACGCTAAAGTTTACCAGGACGCATTGGCGGCGTTGATAGTTTCCGAAGATGAGTTGGATAAGGACAATCAAATTTTGGCACGAAAAATAATTGGCGTGTTAAAATCTCAGAAAATTCTTAAAGGTCTGGGTGATAACTTTGGTAAATTTGCCAAGCCAAACGCGGCTAAAGATATGGCGAAGATTATTCTTACTACGGTGCGAAGGCAGGGTAGGCGAAAGTGAAATTCCCCTTCTCTAAGAAAAAATCGGACGAGAATCTAAGTCGTCGAGAAATCGCGGCGCGTCGTCGAACTGAGAGTTACGATGATTTGCCCGCCCAATCGTATCGTCGGAACAGGACGCTTAATAGCCGCCAAACGTCCTCTCCTTTGGAGACTTCTGAGAGGCTCGAGACTCACGAATTGGTGAAAAAACGTCGCCGTGTAATGCGGAAAATGCTTGCGACTGCGGTGAGTTTGCTTGTTGTGATATTTCTTTTGTTCCAATTGACAATCAATATTTCAATCCAAACTCCCGACGCAAAAAGTTCCAGCAACGCTAATAAATACGTGAGCGTTCTTAATGAATATTACAGCGCCCATCCAGCGGAGAGGTTCCGGTTCTTCCTCAATAATAATGACCTAAAGCAATTCTTTTTACAGAAAGCTCCTGAGGTAAAAAACATTCGCGTGGAGGGAGATTTTCTAGCGCGATCAGCCGTTAAGCTGACGTTTCGGCAGCCGGTGGCCCAGTGGTCTTCCGGAGATAAGATTTATTTTGTTGATGATAGCGGCGTTACTTTTGAGCAGAACTATTTTGCCGCGCCTACGGTTGCTGTTCGTGATGAAAGCGGTCTACCGACTAGGGGTGGCCAAGAAGTTATCAATCGTCAATTCCTGAGCTTCCTTGGTCAAGCCGTGTCTGAATTTTCGCAACATAAAATGAATGTTTCAGAGGTTATTCTGCCGGCTAATACTGTACGCCAAGTCTGGTTTAAGGTTGAGGGCAGGGAGGCTCAGATTCGTATGACGGTGGATAGGTCTGCTCAAGCTCAGGTTAAACAGGCGATAGCCACTTTGAGTTATTTGGACAACAATGGCGCAAAGCCAGGGTATATAGACGTTAGGGTAGATCAGAGATCGTTCTATAAGTAGGGCGGTCAACTTCTCTTCTGAATAGAGTAAGTTCTCTTTTTGTTCTATTTCTGTATAGCGTAGAAAATATATATAACAATATAAAAATATACAAAAGTCAAATAATCGCAAAATGATAAGCTAGGGGAGTAGGGTAATAAAAATATAAAAATGTCAAATAATATAAAATACGTTGTGGAAAACTTAACGAGCTTATGGCGCGCATACTCAGAGTTTATATTGATGTAAAAATATCAATGTAGCACTCCAGTATGTGTAGTGCTGGAATTAAAAATATTTTTTAAGTTCGTATTTTGTTGGTGTATATTTTTATAAAAGACAGTATGTTTTATGAAGTTGTATATAATAGAGAATCCCCTAGCCGAATTATCAGAAAAAAATCGTTTTATAAGGTGTTAGCGAATATATGTAGACATATGTATATTCATCTTTATGTGGTATTTATTATTTCGTAAAAGGTACATTGTGCGACATTAAAACTATATCTAAAACACGATTATTCCATCGTCTTTCTTCGCGATAAATTTATCTCATTTTTACCAAATTTAACCTACTTGTAGTTTATTGTTTTATAAACCGCCCTATTTGTCGGCTTGGTGTGTTTTATGTTGTATATTGGTTTATCTGCATTAGCTCGGATTTATAATTTATGCTTGTATTGTGCAAAATTTATTAATATAAATACTCAGCCGGTTCGGCTTTATGCACGCTTAAAAATCAACTAATAATTAGTTCGTATTTTGTTCTATTGTTTTTTAATCGCTAATTTTGCGAA
>CALKRM010000006.1 GCA_937989565.1 uncultured Candidatus Saccharibacteria bacterium
TGGGGCACGCGAATGTTGCCGATTACCAAATCTATTGAAAAGTGTATGTTGCCGGTCGGTACGAGGCCAGTGATTGATTATATCGTGCAAGATGTTGTGCGCGCTGGCGTGAAGGATATTTACTTTGTGGTTGGTGAACAAAGCACTCAAGTGCAGAGCTATTATCGATCGAATATTCAATTGAACGATTATCTGCGCCGTGCGGGAAAAGAAGATAAATTACCTCTGGTGGCGCCACTTCGCGACGTCCGAATACATTTTTTAACTCAGCCGGGAACTGGTGGTTATGGCACAAGTATTCCAGTTGGTCTGGCGAGCGAATTTATCGAACAGGGCGAGTCGGCTTTTGTGATTATGGGTGATCAATTCTTTTGGCGTGACGACGGCGGTTCGAACGCGGCTGATTTGGCGGAGTTGGTGGAATCGTGTGGATTGTCGGCTGGGCTATTAGGAAATCCTGTCGAGGAGGAATTTATTCCGCAAACAGGAATTATTGAAACTGATGATCGGGGCAATTTTGTGCGAATAATTGAAAAGCCGAAATTGGAAGAAGCTCCAAGTAACCTCAGTAATTCAAGTTTTTACGTCTTGAACAAAGAGATTTTTGAGTTGGCGCGAACTTTGCCGGCGAACCCTAAGAGAGGCGAGTTTGAGCTAACGGACGCGATTAATGCGTATATCAACGGCGGCGGCGTGATTGTTGTCGGCGAAGCTAAGGGCGAATATATGGAATGTGGATCGCCGAGCGGTTGGCTGAAGGCGAATAACGCTATGGCGAAAAACGCTATCTGCTAACTTGACTATATCGATTTTTTGTGCTATTATATAGTCTATACATGGAAAAACATCCAAAACAAACAACTATGAACGGAGCCGAAATTAAGAATCCTGGCGAGGTGTTGTCTGCGGAGGGTCTTAAGAATCTTGTAGCTGAGGCTGGTATTGATGGCTCTACTCCAAAGGAGCGGGCGGATCAGTTTAAGAATGTTAGTCTTGAGAATTTTGCTGGGCTTATTGATGAGATTAATAGGGGAGTTCAGGGGTCTGCTGATTCATTGATTTTAGAAGATGGCGTTATGAAAATAGGCGACAAGGAAACTATACCTGTTGAGTATCGCTACGAAGTGATGAGCGAATTGATGAGATTAATAAAAGAATCTTCTGATGATGTTAATCCAGAGCGGCTTGGTGATGTGGCTGCACTTGGTATTGTGCTGCTTCATCCATTTCAGGATGGAAATGGCAGGACGGCTCGAATTGTAGGTTCCATATTCCACGAGGAATATGATGATGGATGGGAGAATAATTACGGTATAGTTTCTGAATCTCGAGATATCGCAAGGGAGCGTGGCGGCTTTATAATTAATGGCTATATTCCATATCTGCCCGAAGGTAAATCTCAGTCAAATCCAGAAGATGTCATTGCGTATTTAGGAAGTCTGCTGTCGTCTGAACATAAAGACGATAGGTTGTATACTGGACCTTTTGGTCAGGCGCCACTTTATAAGTAATTGCTACTGATGTGTACTTGATTTTATCGCTAGTTTTTGATAGAATTATTAGAGTTAATTCATAATAATTAAGGAACGAAATGAAAGCAGTCGTAAAAATCTCTGGCAAACAATATCTTGTCAGCGAAAAAGAGTCCCTCTTGGTGGATCTCCTCCCTGAAGGCACAAAAGAACTCACTCTCGACGCACTTTTAGTGATTGATGGTGATAAAATCAAGGTTGGTACGCCAACTGTAAAAGGCTCTAGCGTTAAGGCTAAGGTCGTAGAAGCGGAAGTTAAAGGCGATAAGCTTCGCGTTATCCGCTACAAGAGTAAGAAGCGCGTACACAAAGAAACTGGTCATCGCCAGAAGTACACGAAGATTGAAATTACGTCAATCAAATAATCTAAAGAGCCGCTTTCGTAAAGGAAGCGGTTTTTTGATGTCTGTTATTTATGTTCTGCTCATGCTATAATTAAGGCAGGTAAAAAGGGGAACGAATGACAAAAATCATTGCGGTGACAAATCAAAAAGGTGGCGTCGGCAAAACAACGACGTCAATTAACGTAGCATATTTTTTGGCAAAAGCTGGCAAGAAAACATTGTTGGTGGATTTTGATCCGCAGGGTAATGCTACCAGTGGACTTGGGATAGATAAGCAAAATTTGGGCGCAACAATATCAGAGGTGATTATGCGACAAATTGACCTGGCGAATATCATATTGCCAACGGAATATAAAAACTTATCAATCGCTCCAGCTACACCTCATTTGGCGAATACGGAAGTGGAGTTGGCGCAGGCGCAGGGAAGGTTTGTTCGCTTGCGAGAAGCTTTACAAAAGGCGACGGATTACGATTATATTATTATTGATAGTCCGCCGAGCCTGAGTTTGTTGACGGTCAACGGTATGATTGCCGCTAATTATGTATTGCTTCCAGTCCAGGCGGAATTTTACGCTCTGGAAGGGTTGGGACAGCTTTTGGAAAGTATGAAACTGATAAAGAAGGGGCTTAATCCACCCCTGGAATTATTGGGTGTTTTGCTGACGATGATGGATTCCAGAACTACGTTATCTGGTCAAGTTCATGCTGAGGTTAAAAAATATTTCCCAGATAAGATTTTTAAGAATAGCATTCCGCGAAATATTCGCTTGGCTGAAGCTCCTAGTCACGGCGCGCCAGTTGGAGCGTATGATCGTTTTTCAAAAGGTTCTCGGGCTTATAAGGCGCTAACGAAAGAAATTATAGAGAGGGTGGAACGATGAAAAAAGGTTTAGGCAGGGGTTTTGGATCATTGATTCCAACCAATTTGATCGATGAAACGTTCGATCCGACAGCACAACAGGATGTGAAAGTTTCTCATTTGAGAGATATTGCTATTGATCAAGTCGTCCCAGATCCTGATCAGCCGCGTCGCTTTTTTGATGAGAATGCTTTGAATGAGTTGACGGAATCGGTGCGCGAGCATGGCGTAGTTCAGCCGATTGTTGTGACACCAAAGGGTGATAAATATCTGATCGTGGCGGGCGAGCGACGTTGGCGTGCGGCGAATAGGGCGAATTTAACAGAGGTGCCATGTATCGTCAGGAGTATGAGCGACCAAAATCGCCTGGAGATTTCTTTGATTGAAAACTTGCAACGACATGATTTGAATGCACTTGAAACTGCAACCGCTTATCAAAAATTGCGCGACCAATTCAATATGACGCTGGAGGAAATTGGCAAGCGTTTGGGTGGCAAATCTATAAGTGCGGTTAGCAATACGTTGAGGCTACTGAAATTGCCGAAGTCTGTGCAGCAGGCGTTGTTTGAGGGGCGATTAAATGAAGGGCAGGCAAGGCCTCTAATCGGTTTGCCTGATGACGCCGCGGAAGATATTATGGAGCGAGCTATTCGCGAGGAGTGGTCGGCGCGACGGATCGAGCAGGTTGTTACTTTGTGGAAGCAAGCGAAGGATAATCCTATTGAGAATAAACGGCGTCCAGCGGATATGCCGCATGCAGACGCTATTGAGAGTCTTTCTAAAAGGTTTGGTACGGGAGTAAAGATCCGGACGAATGGTCGTGGCGCTGGTCAAATCAGTATCAAGTTTAAGGACAATCTTGAATTCGAGCGAATAAGAGAATTACTCGAAAAATAATTTTTGTTAGAACGAGCGAATTTTATTGAAAGGAAATATTCGTAGGCTAACTGGCCCAACGATGTCATAAAGAGGGATCGGTCCCATGCAGTTTCGAGAGTCGCAAGAATAGCTTCCTTGGCGGTGATCGCCCATAACGAATATTGTGCCTTCTGGTACGGTCGTATCGACATCTCCAGAAGTAGGCTGTCCTGGCTCATTTTTATTGACTGAAGTATCAGGGTTGAATCCGTCGGGATTCTCTGTGTTGTAAACAGTTACGGTGCCGTTTTTCACAGTAACTCGCTCACCAGCAAAGGCAATTACGCGCTTAACGATGTATTCATCTTTACCTGTCGAGGCGTTGAAATTTGGATTCTTAAACACAATTACTTGTCCGCGCTTTGGAATATAATTTTTATTCTGCAATTTTGAACCAGTGACAGGCAATCGATTGACGATCAGACGATCACCGGTGTACATTGTTGTTTCCATACTGGCACCCTCAACATTGAAAGTTTGAAATACAAAAGTGTTCAATAAAAGTGTGCCGATCACTACGCCAACAACGAAAATGACCATTCCCAGGCCATCTTGTAATTTCGGATGACGATCCATAAAAGTAGCGTCCATTGTTTCAATTATAAGCGTTTTGTGTGTTATAATCAATAGATATGAAACCACGCAAACAGTCGATGGACGGATTTGTCGCCAAACGACCACAGCGAACTTCGTTGGGGGAGATTACTAGCAAAAAAACGACTACGCTCGGGCATCCTCGTAGTAACGAAGATAGTCCGCAAGTGTCGAATAATGCGACAAGGAATATTCAGCAACCAACTTCTGCTAATAAATTAAAGCAGAATATTAGCGAATCGTTGGCGGCGATTGATGAAAACACCAAGCCTTCTCATCGGCAGGAGCGTAAGCAGAAGCGTAAGAAAAAGTTAATTACCAGGATTATTCTTGCGATTATCGGAATTATTATTGCAATTGTGGCGGGCTGGCTGCTATTAAAATTATGGCAGACGATGAACTCGGTGTTCCATAACGGCGGAATCTTAGGGTTGTTTTCGCAACAGAAACTGAAAGAGGATGCTTATGGCCGAAGCAATGTGCTGATTTTAGGTACAACAGATGACGATCCAGACCATCCAGGTGCGACATTGACCGACTCAATGATGATTCTTAGCGTCAATCAGACAAAGAAGGATGCATATATGTTTAGCATTCCGCGTGACTTGTATGTAAAATTTGGTATGGCGTGTAATTCTGGCTACGCTGGTAAAATCAATGAATATTTTGGCTGCGTGAATAACGGAGATAGTGCGCAGGCAGAAGCCGAACGAATGGATAAGACTAAGAAATTCATCGGCGATATATTCGGTATGGATATTCAATACGTGGCGCATATTAATACTGCGGTGATTCGTGATGCTGTCAATGCGGTCGGCGGAGTTACTGTTGACGTACAGAGTCGTGATCCGCGGGGAATCCTTGATCCAAGTATGGACTGGATGTGCCGAGCGAAGGAGTTGAATTATCAGCAACGTCGCGAACGATGCCCAACGGGTCACTATATGCAATTAACTAACGGCAAGCACGAAATGGACGGCGAAAAGGCGATGTGGTTCTCTCGAGCGCGTGGCTTGGTGGCGCCAACTTACGGATTGGAACAATCCAACTTTGACCGAGAGAAAAACCAGCAATTGGTACTTATGGCGCTGAAAAGCAAAGCTACTTCCACGGGAACGCTGACTGACTTTGGTAAGGTGACGTCTCTGATGGATGCCATGGGAAAAAACTTGCGCACAAACATTGACACTAAGGAAATACGCACAATTATGAACCTTGGCTCAGAGATAAAAGAGTCTGATATTCACAGATTGAGTTTTGTGGAGGAAGGCAACGTACTTATGACTACTGGCACGGCGGGTGGCGCAAGTATAGTCCAGCCGGCTGCGGGATTATATGATTATGACGACATCCGCGCTTATATAAAGTCTGAGATTTACGCAACGCCATTATCTAAGGAAAAAGCTACGGTTGCCGTATTGAATGGTTCTGGCGTGGCTGGCGCAGCGCAGAAAGAAGCGGACAAATTGACAGAATTAGGAATGAAAGTTGTTCATGTCGGCAATGTTCCAGGTGGTGAGAAAATAGCAAAAACCCAAGTTTATCAATTGCCAGCTGGTAAAGAAAAAACCGCTACAAAAGATAAATTTAAGGAGTTGTACGGCTCGGTTTCATCAGATTCCTCGAAGTATAATTTGAATGTCGACGCACAATTTATCGTTGTTGTGGGAACTGGCTCATAATTTGGTATAATAGAGTAAGTTATGGAGTTACTGAAAACTGTTAAGCGAAGAACGTTTTGGAGCGAATTAGTTTACTATGTCTTAAATATTGGCTTGGCGGCTGCATTGCTTGTTATTGCTCAAGCATTTCAGACCCCATTTCCAGCGTTAGCGCTTGTTGTGTTGAGTAAATGGCGCATAATTGCTGTTCGTCCGCGTTTTTGGTGGGCGAACATTCAGGCTAACTTGGTTGACCTGACGGTCGGAATTGGTGTTGTTGGTCTGATGTATCTACCTACGTCAGTGTTTTATTTCCGTGTAGCGTTGGCGATATTATATGCAATTTGGCTGGTCGTGATTAAGCCGATGTCTAAGCGCTGGCAGGTCGCCATGCAGTCGTTGATCGCTATTTTCGTCGGTGTAACTGCGCTGATGGTGGTGTCGTACGAGTGGCCAGTTTCTGTAGTTGTTATTCTGATGTTCTTGATTGGTTATAGTTCTGCGCGCCATTTCCTACACAGCTATGACGAAGAACAAACGGTTTTACTTTCGGCAATCTGGGGACTTGTTTTTGCTGAGCTGGGTTGGCTGTCGTATTATTGGACTTATAGCTATGGAAAGTCATTATTTGGCGGCGTTTCACAGGTTACGATAATCTTATTGCTATTCTCGCTCGTCGCCAGTAAAGCCTACCAATCTTACAACAAACACAAAGCTATTCGATTTTCAGACATATCCGCTCCGGTGATTCTTACAATCGGAATTATTTTAGTGATGTTAGTATTCTTAAATTCTGTAGTGATTTAATCTTTAGCGCTAGTAAGCCGCAGGACTAGGATGTAATTGAGAACTCTCTCTTTTATAAAACCATTTTTCACGGCTTCGTCAATTATTCTATTGTGTTGCTGAGGATCTGCCTCGATAAATAACAATCCTTCTGGAGTGAGACATCGTGGTGCTTGCGAGATCAATTGCAATATCAACTTCAATCCTTCGTCTTCGGCGAAAAGCGCAATATCTGGCTCGTATTGAAGTTCTGGCGACACATCCCAATTCTTATCGACGTAGGGCAAATTAGCAAAAATGTAGTCGACTGGTTTGAGCTGACCATTAAGTAATGATTGCTGTTGAATATGGACGTCCGCATTTAAGGAATTCGCATTTTTTTCTGCAATGTTTAAGGCTGGTTTGCTGATGTCGGATAAGATTACTGACAAGTTACTCCTCTCTAATTTGGCAGTAATTCCCAGGCAGCCAGACCCTGTGCCAACGTCAATTAAAACTTTTTCGGCAATTTCGCCGGCGGTCAGTTCTAAGAACAATGAAATTAGATCTTCGGATTCAGGGCGGGGAATTAAAACAGAGGGAGATACGGTGAATTTACGCCCGTAAAATTCTTTATAGCCCAGAATGTAGGCGATTGGCACGCGGTCTAATCTTAGGTCTAGTCTGGCATTTGCGATATCAAATCTTCTGGGGTCAATTTCTTCGTCCAGGTGGGCGTGTAGGTAAGTGCGGTTTTTTCGTAAAGTGTTGGCTAATATCAATTCAGCGTCTAATCTGGCGGACGGGATGTTTGCTATTTTTAAGGATTTTGTGGCAATTTTTAGCCATTCAGAGATAATCATATGGCTAATTATAACATATATCTATGGAATGTAAAAAGTAAAATGCTTGCAAAAACTGAGAAAAATGGTAAAAAGTATTGACAAATCAAGAGAGAGAGTATTATAGGCTTCATATCATTAGCGAAAGGAATGAATATATAATGGAATTGCCAAATAATACGCACAGTAGCGAAGCCGCAAAGCAAATGAAGTCTGTAGCAGAAGGATTTAATCCTGAACTGACTACTGAAGAAAAAATACGGGCGGCAGCAGAATTTGAGGGTCTGGTTCTATCGACGTTTCTTAGATTCGCGGGAGATGCGAAAACTTATGACCATACTGTACTAGAAGATGGGATAAAGTCGAGTATTCTTTTAGAAATTCCTCAAGAAGACGGATCTTGTGTATTGGTCGAAGTGGAGTCCGCTACGTTTGATGGGGGAGGTGAAGAACGATCCGTACGAATTATTGAGTCGGATGGGGGAGATAAAGAGAGACATCATTATTATATAGAAGATGATCAGGTTTTGAGGTACGATGACAATCTTGCTGAGCGCTCGCGAGAGTTAAGGGGAGCGCTGCGCCCCGAAGAAAGTATCAGTATTGAGGGCATAAAGCGTGCGCTCGATATGTGTAGAAATGAAGTAGAGAATCGTAAATTAGAGCAGCAAATGGGGTTGAATAGTCAACCGGTCGGTGTGGAAGAAATAAATAAGCTGGCAAAACTATTGGAGTCTGCTGAGCCGCATAAGCTGTACTAATTACTAGCATTCTGAGCTTTCAGCTCGCGCTCATATCTCTGTAGATTTTCAATCAAATCGTCGATATCCCCGTTCATTGCAGCGGGGATATTGCTGCGGTTGTAGTGAATGCGGTGGTCGGTGATTCGGTCTTGAGGGAAGTTGTATGTTCGGATTTTTTCCGAGCGGTCGCCAGTTCCAACCAACGAGCGTCGCTCGGCACTTAATTTGGCGTTTTCCTCGTCAATTTTCATCTGTAACAATCGCGAACGAAGCACGCTCATGGCTTTTTCGCGGTTTTTAATTTGCGATTTTTCGTCTTGGTTTGTGACGATCATTCCAGTCGGCAAGTGGGTGATTCGCACCGCTGAGTCTGTGGTGTTCACGCTCTGTCCGCCGTGTCCGCTGGAGCGGTAAATATCAACTCGCAAATCGTTCGGGTTTATCTCGATGTCGGCTTCTTCTGCTTCTGGTAAAACTGCTACTGTTACGGTTGAAGTGTGAACGCGACCTTGGCTTTCGGTGACTGGAACTCGCTGAACTCGATGTACGCCACCTTCGAACTTCAATTTAGAGTATGGCGCATCGCCCTTGATCATGAAAATAACTTCTTTATAGCCGCCAGAATCATTGACTGATTCGCTAATTAATTCTACTTTATAGCCGTTAGATTCGCACCAACGTAAATACATGCGGTATAGTTCTGCCGCAAACAATGACGCCTCATCGCCACCCGCACCAGCGCGGATTTCCATGATAATATTTTTCTCATCGTTGGGGTCTTTCGGGGTAAGTAGGATGAATAATTCTTCTTCTAATTCGGTCAATCGAGCTTCGGTTTCAGCAATCTCAAGTTTCGCCAGTGCAGCCAATTCGCCGCCTTCGTTGGCTAACTTTTTGGCTTCTACTAAGTTTTTTTCCAGGTTTTCTCGCTCTTCGCCTTTGGAGATAAGCGTTTCTAATTCTGAAAATCGTTTGTTTTTTACCGTAAAATCTGGCGAGCTGTAAGCGTCAGGTTGCGCTAAAAAACTGCTTAAATCAGCTCGTTCATTTTTTAGAGAATCCATATCTAAAGAAATCTTTGCCATATCTATAAAATTATATCATACATTGACAAATGTTTCTCAGTATTGTATTATATAGTAATAATGAGAGAATATGAGGGCGATTCGCGTGATTTGGTTTACGAAAATACTGATAAGTTGGCGCTTTGTGATGTTGGAAAGTCGCCTGAACTGGTGCAGTGTATTGAAGATCTTCCAGAGGATATACCAGCAAACGATCCGAGGATTGATTTGATCGTGAAGAGTTTGTTTGAGATTGATACCAATCCAATAGAGAAGCCGGTTTCATTACGCGATTTGAATGAATCAATTAAAGGTAATATTGCCAGTGAAACAAAAATATCTATATATGAGGGTGAGTGGCCTGACATGAGAGCGATTCCGGAATCTGATATTCCATTGCCGGTTGAATTATTTGTGGCTGCACCGATGATTAAAGATTGGCGAGAAGGGCGAATGTCGGAGTCGAAAGGTGGGAAAAGTAGTCGTGATATTATTAGGCAATACGCAGGAATGGACCCGAAAACTAGTCCTTCAATACGCAGTGTAGACGTTGTTGTGGATTCTGATGGCGAAGTGTTTTTGGCTCTACAAGGGGACGGCGCTCACCGCTTATGTGCCGCAAAGATGCGGGGAGACCGTGAAATATTATGTCGTGAGGTAAATATTGTCAGATTGAACTAATGTAAAATAAAACCGCCCAGTGATTGAGCGGTTTTTGGATTGTCGGACTAATTTGTCAGATTATTTAGTCTTTTTGTCTGATTTTGGAGAATCAGTTTTAGCTGCTTTTTTAGCGTTAGCTTTCTTTGCTTTGTTTGCCAAAGCTGCTCGGCGAGCTTCAGCGGCAGCTTGACGAGCCTTAAAGCGATCAACACGACCCTCGGTGTCGATAATCTTTTCTTCACCAGTAAAGAATGGGTGTGAAGCTGATGAAATGTGAACCTTAACTAATGGATATTCGTTGCCGTCTTCCCATTTGATAGTTTCGGTTGTTTGCGCTGTTGACTGAGTCAAGAACGCGAAGCCCGCTTGTTCGTCGCTAAATACGACAGGGCGATAGTTTTGTGGGTGAATACTGCTTTTCATAACTGTTCAATTGTACATAATTTATCGAAAAATGTCAAAAGTCCGTAGCCTTAACTTTGCTATTTTGATAAAATTATTATATAAAATAAAAGTATGATTGAGTTGCCAGTTAGTCCTGATATTTTGAGTGAGTTAAGTCCAGTGGCGCCGCCAAAGTTATTATCTCAGGCTCAAGACGCTAGTCGAGGTAATCTTATGGTCTATGTAAAAGCGGATAATTATCTGGGCACGGAAACGAGCGACCCTCCGTTCATGAAAAGTCGATATAAAACGACTGAATACGAAGCGATAAATGATTTTGTGCAATTTATAGAGATGACAAAGCATTATTTACCTGATTACATGGAGTATTGTGCTAAAGAATTAATAGATGAATTGGCGTTTTTGGGCATGCCGGAACTAAATTTCGCAGCAAACGCGTTAGCGAAAAGGCTGAGATATCATTTGGAGGTTGATAATAAGCCGGTCTATATTGACGTAGGAAATTCGCTAAGTCAGTGTCGTGTTAAAAACGAGATGAAAAGTAGTCAGTATATTTTAAGTTTGGTCTTATCTAAATTTCCAGACGATGAATTCGAAGAATATGAAGGTAGACTGAAAGTGTATGGCGGTAGAGGTGAGATTGACAAGAGCTCTAAGGTTTTATTTCTTGATGATTGGATTATTAGCGGTGATCAAGTAAAGAAACGAATTGCAGGATTTGCAGTAGATAATGATCCTGAGAGCCATGAGGCAAGTGTTTTGGTTATGGCAGCTAGTAGTAACTACATTGATAATGGTATAAGTGCGGACTCTCTGTGGGGGGAGGCGACATATCCTGTAGAGGCTTACTATAGACTCAAAAATGACCATAATGATTGGGGTGTAAGTAGAGTAACAGGTATACACTCTTCGACTGATAGCGCATTTGGCTGTGAGGTTGATGATATAGCTTATCGTGCTATCGAAGGGGGGATTCTCAAGGGGGAGAGAATTGATAGGTTAATTTTACCTGCGTTGGTAAATATAGTACGACCGTATCGAAATGGTGAAGATTTTGATGGTTTATCGCGATTTAGACAATTGCTAGATAAAGGGTAATATTTGCAGATTTATTGATTATTTGGTATAATTGCCAGGTAACTAATTTTAATGACACAATCCGTTTCACACTCCAAATCGTGAGCGGATGAGGCAAAAGGAGAAGAGAATGTCTGTAAAGGTAGACATTAAGGCTTTGCTGGAGTCGGGTGTTCATTTTGGACACAAAACCAGCCGCTGGCACCCAAAGATGGCGCCATATATTCACAGTAAGCGTCAGGATAGTCACATTATTGACTTGACTAAGACCGTTGAAGCTTTGGACAAGGCTTTGCCAGAATTGACAAAAATCGCTGCATCAGGCCGTAAGGTTCTGTTTGTTGGTACTAAAAAACAAGCTAAAGACGTTGTTCGTGAAGCAGCTGAAAAGATTAACCAGCCATACGTAGTTGAGCGCTGGATTGGCGGTATGTTGACTAACGGTTCAACTATTGCTCAGCAAATTAAGAAACTGAAGAATCTTGAAAAGCGAATGGCTTCAGGTGACTTGGAAAAGCGTTATAACAAGCTTGAAGTGCAGCGTTTCCAGGAGGAAATCGACAGCTTGAATATGAAATATGGCGGCATCAAGGACTTGATGGGCAAACCAGGCGCTGTTGTTGTAGTTGACGCATTGACCGACGCAAATGCAGTTCGTGAGGCTCAAACTTTGGGCGTGCCAGTATTTGCGATTGTTGACACCAACGTTAACCCAACAGGAATTGATTACGTAATTCCAGGTAATGACGATGCTGTTAAGGGTATTCAATTGCTATTAGACTACTTCACTGCAGCTGTTGCTGAAGGCGCAGGTAGCGTAAAGGCTGAAGAAAAACCAGCTAAAAAAGAGGAGAAATAGGATGGGCGTTTCTGTTGACGATATCAAAAAATTGCGTGAATTGACTGGCGTAGGCTTGACTGACGCTAAAAAAGCTTTGGTTGAGGCTGAAGGCGATTTCGATAAAGCTTTGGAAGCTATGCGCAAAAAAGGCTTGACGAAAGCTGAAAAGAAGGGCGACCGCGAAGCTCGTGAAGGCTTGATCGAAGGTTATGTTCACTCTGGTCGAATCGGCGTTATCGTTGAGGTAAACTGCGAAACCGACTTTGTGGCTCGACTTGACGACTTTAAGACGTTGGCGCACGAAGTTGCTATGCAGATTGCAGCGATGAGCCCAAAGTATGTTTCTGAAGCTGACATTCCAGCAGAGGAAATGGAGCGCGTTAAGGCTGAGCTTATGGCGAGCGAATCTTTGGCAAGCAAGCCTGAAGAAATGCGCGAAAAGATCGTTGAAGGTCAATTGAAGAAGCATTTTGCTGAACAGGTTCTTATGAGCCAGGCGTACATTTTGGACGACTCTAAGACTGTTGAGCAGCACGTTAAGGAAGCAATTGCGAAATTAGGCGAGAACATCGTTATTCGTCAGTTTAAGCGAATCGAGCTGGGCGTAAGCGAATAGATTTTCACACAGAGAAGAAGTCGGCTGTAGTAATGCGGCCGATTTTTTATTTTGTCAATATTTACCACAAGCATATTGACAATATCGCAAATATGTGCTAGTATGGTTACATATCAAAAATGATAGTAAAAACAAAAAAGGAAAGATATGAACGAAAAGTTCGACCAAAATCCAAATAATAATACAGATAATTCTCCGGAAGGAGATTCCGCACAAGGTTCTTCTTCGAAAGAAGTTACATGGGACGTAGTAGCAGATGCTGGAGAGGCTCTTGGGCGTGAAGCAGAAGCGACTGCGGAGCAAAATCAAGACGAAAATACACCTGCGGAGCAAAATCCAGACAAACCCAAGGTGGTGAAGGTTAATTACAGGGGCGACGCTTACGGGAAGACGAAACAATATCCGACTACGGAGTTACAGAAGAAAACGCGTGATGAGCGTATTGCTGACGGTCAGGAGATAGTTGCTGCGCTGAAGAATAAGGCTAAAGAAGGTCTTGGTCGCGTATGGAAGGGTTTGAAAGATAGTTTTTATATTGGCGTGAGTCGGGGTTCTGAATTACCTGGACAGATTGCTGAAGGAGCTGGACGCGCTAAGGAAAATATAGGCAATACTTTATCTGAAGCAAAGAATAAGGCTGCGGAATTGTTTGCGGGCGGTCGAGAGTTTATTCTTCAGAAAGCCTCAGAAGCCCGTACGCGAAAAGAAGAAAGGCAAAAAGCTCGTCAAGAACGCAAGGAAGCTCGGGCTAAGGCTAAAGAACAGCGCGAGTTGGATAGGCAGAAATATAACGAAGCGCGAGAGCAGGATAAGACAGACAATGAGGCTGACAAGTCGACAATCGATAGCAATAAAGAGACTGTAAAAAACTCTAAGCAAGAGCAAAAAGAGGCTGCCGCCAAGCTGGAAGAAGCAGAAAAGATACGACGAGAGGCGGAAGAGAAGGCTAAGAAAGCTGCCGCTGAGTATGACGCCGCAAAGAAGGCATTCGAAGCTGATCAAACGAATGAGAAGTTGCGCCTGGAGGCTGCTAAAAAGCGTGGTCTGGCTGAGGCTGCCGCAGCGGAGTTGAAGCTTGCTGAATTTAATGTTAGTGAGCAGAAGAGTAAGATTGATTCTGCCGAGGAAGAAATTGATAAGGCTAAGAGTGAAATAGATAAAGCTAAGGAAGCCATGAAGGAGCGTGCAGAAAAAGCCCGGGAACGTAAAAACGCACGACGACAAGCTCGCAGAGAGGCTCTCGGCGACAAATGGGAATCTGCCAAAGATAAACTGGCGCGGGTTGCTGGCAAGGGCGCTGACTGGATGATGAATCTTGGCAGAAGGGCTGTTGCGGGAGCTGGTAGGGTTGTCGGTAGGGCTGCTAGGGCGGTCGCCAACAAACTTGACCCAGTTGAGACAAATAGCGAATCAAGCAACGGTAAATAAGCATAATTGATAATAAAACATAAAAAGGATATTATAAAATCATGAATAACGACCAAACCCAATTAAACATTCGAGTAACAATAGTCACCAAGGCGCAGCTGAATTCAATCGGTATCAATCTACCAGAAGATCAGATGCAGGCGCTGATTCAGCACGTAGAAGATACGATCAATAGCCAAATTGGCGAAGAAATCGTTGAATCTCTGGACGATGATCAATTGAAGGAGTTGGTGCAGATGCAGGACAATGACGTGCCAGCTGAAGAAATTGACGCATGGATTCGTGAGCGAATTCCAGAATATGATGAGATCATTGAAGATAACGTGGCAATTGTTCTGGGCGAATTAGCTAATAATTCTGATGCGATTCAAGCATAAATAAGCCTAGGAAAAGTAAATCCGCCTTCACGTGAGAGGGCGGATTTTTATTGTGTGGAAATTATTGAGCAGCCGTCTTTTTGGTGGCGTGCATCTGTCGTAGTGACGATGAATTGGTGATTTTGGATGGTTTCTTGGAGGAGCTTTTCGCGAGTGGCGTCTAATTCAGAAAAAACGTCATCCAGTAGAATTAGCGGTCGAGATTGGCTGACTTCTGTCTGAAGTTCTAGCTCTAATAATTTGAACGCCAGCATAATTGTTCGCATTTCGCCACGTGAAGCAACTTTAATAGCGGGCTGATCATGGAGGAAAATTGTGAAATCTTCACGGTGTGGGCCAGCAGAAGTAAATCCTGTGACTATTTCATATTCGCGAGATTTTCCTAAGCGATTTAGTAGGGCTTGGTCGTAATTTTCTAGAGGTACAATAGCGCCATATTCAATGGATAATTGTGTATCTTTTCCCGCCAAAGATTCGTATAAATTTTTTATGCGGGGCTCGTTTGTCTGGAGGAATTTGGCTCGTTTTTGGGCAATGTTGGTTGCGTATTGGACAAATTTTATGTCCCAGGCAAACAGGTTGTCGCGCCAAATCGATGAGTCTTCTTGGTGGGATTTTAAGAGTTCGTTGCGCTGTAAAAGAGTGCGATTGAAAGCCCTTAAATCTGTGTCGTATTTGGGGTCAAGTCGGGCAATTAAGCCATCCAGAAAATCGCGTCGTCGGGATGGTGAGGAGGAAATTAATCTTAGTTCGCTTGGTTCAAACAAAACGACGGGCAAGCGGTTTTTTCTGGTTAAGGTCTTTGATTTATTGTCATTGATGATGAATTCTTTGTTGATTTTTCCGGAAATTGAATCAAGCTTAATACGTCTCTCGCCAAAATCGCCCTCCAGATGAACAATTGTTTGCGGAGCGTTCAGCGTCATACAATCGCTAAGGCTGCCACGAAAACTACTGCCGCGCAGCGCTACATAAACCGCCTCGAGCAGATTCGTCTTGCCGGTGCCATTTGGTCCAACGATTACCGTACCAGAATTGCTAAAAGTCGCTTCGTGCAGATGATAAGACCGGAAATTGTATAGCTTAATCTTAGAAATCACTCTGTTATTATAGCACGGGGCGTAAGACAAAATTAGCAGACAAGACGCTTGAAGTTTGATATAATAACGGATAGATAAATTGGAGGAAATATGTTCGACACAAACCCTTATGAAGAAAAAATGAATGCAGCGTTTAGCTTTTTTCAAGATGAATTGAAGAAGGTGCGAACGGGTAGGGCACACGCTGGAATGCTTGACGGTGTTATGGTTGAAGCTTACGGCACAAAAATGCCGCTTAATCAGGTTGCAAACGTAACCGCTCCAGAGGCGCAAATGTTGTTAGTTACGCCATTTGACCCGAGTAACATTACGGCAATTTCCTCTGCAATTCGCGACAATCAAAGTCTAGGTTTTAATCCGTCTGACGATGGGCGAGTGGTTCGCGTTCCAGTTCCAGCTTTGACGGAAGAGCGCCGCCACCAACTGGTGAAACAGGTCAGCGAGAAGGTCGAGGAAGCTCGAATTGCGATGCGTAATATTCGCCAAGACGCTCTTAAAGACGCTAAGCGAATGAAGGATAATAAAGAGCTGAGCGAAGACGATTTGAAGCGTGTAGAGAAAGAAATTGACGGCTTAATGAGTAAGATGCAGACGCAAATTGACGAGGCGTTTAAGGCGAAGGAAAAGGACGTCTTAACCGTTTAATGAGTGAAACTTTTGCCGACAAAGTGAAGGCGTTGAATTTGCCGTTGGATCAAATTATTGTTATTGGTAGCGGGATTTTGGATCAATTGGGGATTCGTCCAGCTAGTGATATTGATCTTGCGGCGAGTCCTGATTTGATGAAAAATCTCTCTGAGGAGAGTGGCGATTGGATTAAAAAGTTCGACGACAATCAGCGTTTTTATTTTGTAAAAGATGACGGTTCAGCTGAAGTTTGGGATGGCTGGGAGTTTGATGGGCGGGCTGTTAGCTATGATGATTTGCTTGATTATGCGGTGAAATATGATGGCGTGAGGTTCGTTGATTTGGAATTTCTGCGCAAATGGAAGAGCTGGCGCAGTCGCGAAAAAGATGTTCAAGATGTGAAATTAATTGATGAATGGAGGGCAAATAATGAGTGAAGATGCGAATTTGCCGCGGCACATCGGGTTTATTGTTGATGGAAATCGGCGGTGGGCAAAGCAGCACGGTCTGCCGACATACGAAGGACATCTTGCGGGATATAACGCACTAAAAGACGTGGCGCTAGAGGTTCTTCATCGAGGCGTGAAATACGCGAGCGCTTACGTTTTTAGTACGGAGAACTGGAAACGGTCAGAGGAAGAAGTCCGACATTTGATGAAATTGTTATTGAACATACTGAAGGCTGACCTGCCGATATTTATTGAAAACGAGGTTCGCTTGAGGGTTGTTGGGTCTAGGGAAGGTCTGTCAGATCAATTGATCAAAGCGATTGACGAAGCTGAGGAGAAAACTGCCGACCTGAAAAATGGAGAACTGGTTTTATGCTTAAATTATGGCGGACATTTGGAGATTGCCGATGCGGTTAAAAAAATTATTCAATCTGGAATTTCTGTTGAGGAAATTACGCCTGAGTTGATTGCTGAAAATATATACGCACCAGAGGTGCCGCCATGTGATTTGATTGTTAGAACTTCTAGCGAGCAACGGCTCAGCAACTTTATGTTGTGGCGATCAGCGTACAGTGAGTTGATGTTTATTGAGAAAAATTGGCCAGACATGACGGTGGACGACGTGTCGGTGATTTTAGAGGAATATGCTAATCGAAATAGGCGGTTTGGAAAATGATTGTTTGGGGAGTGTTTGTAGGGCTATTTGTTCTCATTTTATTGGTGGTTTTGCATGAATTAGGTCATGCTATTGTCGCCAAGAGAAACGGCGTCAAGGTTGAGGAATTCGGAATCGGATTTCCGCCTGCTGCAAAAAAATGGAAAGTAAAGCGAAGTTTCTTAGGTGAGAACGTAACGTTTAGCTTGAACTGGCTGCCGCTTGGTGGGTTTGTCAGATTGAAAGGCGAATACGATTCCGCAAAAGGCGAGGGCACATATGGCGGATCGACATTTTGGGTGAAGACGAAGATTCTGCTGGCTGGCGTCATGATGAACTGGATAACTGCGATTGTTTTGTTCACGATTCTTGCGGTAATTGGCATGCCGAAAATCCTGTCGAACCAAGTTCAATTGTCATTTGATACAGAGGTTAGGCGTTCGCCGGTGGCGATAGCGAAAGTTACGCCAGGTTCGCCTGCTGATAAAGCTGGACTTAAGGTTAATGATCAATTGGTGCAAATAAATAATCAACCACTTACAGAGGCGGGAAAGTTGCCAATTGTAACGAAGGAAAATGCTGGCAAAAAAATCAACGTCAAGTACAAGCGTGACGGCAAAGAATCGTCGCTTGATATCCAGCTGAATGATGAAAAGTCCGTGAAAAATGGCGGATATTTGGGTGTTGTTCCGGGGCAGACGGAGAAAATGTATAGCACATGGTCGGCGCCTATTGTGGGTGTGGTGGCTACTGGGCAATTGTCATACGAAACGATTAAAGGCGTTGGCGTGTTATTGGTGAAAACCGTACACGGATCAATTGGACAAATATTCGGTTCCGCAGAATCAAAAGAATCTGCACGAGCTGATTTGGCTTCTGTCAGCGGGAGCGTAGCAGGACCAATTGGCATACTGGGCGTATTATTCCCGTCAGTTGTCAGTTCTGGGATTGAGTACATCATTTTCGTGGCGGCGTTAATCTCGCTGACGCTGGCAGTGATGAACATTTTACCAATCCCAGCGCTTGACGGCGGTCGCTGGTTCACGATGACAATTTTCCGCTTATTTAAGAAAGATCTGACGAAAGAGCGTGAAGAAAATATTCAGGCAACTGGTATGCTAATTCTATTAATCTTAACAATTTTGGTGACGATCAGTGATGTTGGAAAACTCTTCTAAGAAAATAAAAAACCGCAAATGGTGGCTGATTTTGGCGCTTCCAGCTTGGGTTTATGGCGTATTTTTGGCGGTGGAAGTTGTTGTTTCATTGGCGGTCGGTGCTTTAATAAAAATCGGCATACCTCTCAATTCTGTGAATCCAGTTATTTTTCATACGGTGCTTTCAGTTGTCGTATATATTTTGTCACTAATTGTTGTGATTTCCGTACCGTTTTTGGTTAAGAAGCGCCGAACAACTTTGAGCAATTTGGGCGTGAATGATTGGCCAACGTTTTTGGAAATATTCATTTCTCCGTTTGCTTTCGTGGCGTACTTTTTACTAACGATGGTCACAATGAGCATCGCCAGAGTTGTTTTCTCGGTGGATATGCAACAAAAGCAAGCTATACCGTTCAGTCAGAGTATGCTGGCGACTCATTGGCAATTTATCATGGCGTTTGTTGTGTTGGTGGTGTTGGCGCCGATTGTTGAGGAACTTTTATATCGCGGATATCTTTACGGCAAGTTGCGCAATTCTTTCTCGATTTGGCTATCAATTATCATAACGAGCATAGCATTTGGCGCGGCTCATCTTTGGGTTGGTCCAGATTCACCATTGCAATGGGCGGTGGCAATTGATACATTTACTTTAAGCCTGGTGATGTGCGCTACCAGGGAATACACTGGCGCAATTTGGGTGCCGATTATGATGCATATGGCGAAAAACGGAATAGCTTTTTATTTCTTGTTTGTCGATACGGGCGCAATTAATCAGACAGAATCGTTATTGCCATTTATATTTATGTAAAGGAGAAAAATATGCGAATGACACAACTTTTTACTAGAACTTTGAAACAGGCGCCAGCTGGCGAGGTTGCGCGAAACGCCCAGCTTTTGATTCGTGCTGGCTATGTACATAAAACGATGGCAGGCGTTTATTCGTTTTTGCCGTTGGGTTTGAGAGTTCTTGAGAATATTAAGCAAATTGTTCGCGAGGAAATGGACAAGGTTAATAGCCAGGAATTGGTGATGAGTACTTTGCAGCGAAAGGAATTGTGGCAAGAAACTGGTCGCTGGAGCGATGAATTGGTCGACGTTTGGTTTAAGTCTAAGCTGCAAGACGGCACAGACATTGGTTTTGGCTGGACGCACGAGGAGCCGATTGTTGATCTTCTTCGCAATTACTTAAAGAGCTACAAAGATTTGCCAATTAGCGTTTATCAATTCCAGAATAAATTGCGAAACGAGCTTCGCGCTAAGAGTGGGATTATGCGTGGTCGTGAATTTGTGATGAAGGATATGTATTCGATTCACGATAGTAAAGAGAGCTTGGACAGTTATTACAATTCAGTCATTGAGGCGTATAAGCGTTGTTATGACCGATTTGGAATTGGCGATGAAACGTATGTGACGTTTGCTTCTGGCGGCGCTTTTACGAAGTTTAGCCATGAGTTTCAGACGATTTGCGATGCTGGCGAGGATTATATTTATCTTCATCGTGGTAAAAATATCGCTGTTAATGAAGAAGTTTTGGACGAGGCAGTCAAGGAGCTTGGCGTTGATCGTAGCGAATTAGAAAAAGTGAAAACTGCTGAAGTTGGCAATATCTTTAATTTCGGCACGCAGAAATCCGAAGAAATGAAGTTGGTATTTACTGACGCCGAAGGTAAAGAACAATACGCTTATATGGGAAGTTATGGCATTGGAATTACGCGAGTTATGGGCGTGATTGTTGAGAAGTTCGCTGACGATAAAGGTTTGGTTTGGCCGGAAAATATTGCGCCGTTTAAGGTTCATATTGTGGCAATTGGCGAAAAAGGACAGGAATTGGCGGGCAAGTTTTATGACGAGCTGGATAATAGTGGCGTCGATGCGCTGCTTGATGATCGCGATGAGCGTCCAGGCGTGAAATTTGCTGATGCTGAACTAATGGGATTGCCGTGGCGGATAACGATTGGCGATCGAGCGATTGACGGTGATGGTTTGTTTGAATTGACGGAACGAGCAACTGGCGAAACGCGAAAAATGGATTATCAGCAGTTGATGGATTTTTGCTTGAGTCGGTAAAGCTGATTATATTGACATAATAAATAGCGATTGATATACTCAGATAGACTTAATCAAGACTAACTAAAAACACTATATTTAGTGTAGATCGTAGGGCTAATACCACTACATACAGTAGAGGAGGAGATTTTTATGAAAAAAACTTATCAAATTACAGAATCTGGTAAAGCTGATTTAGAAAAAGAATTGGCAGAATTGAAAGGCCGACGTGGCGAAATTGCTGAAAAAATTGCGGCAGCACGAGATTTTGGCGACTTGAGCGAAAACGCAGAATATGACGCCGCACGCGAAGAGCAGGGCTTGGTGGAAACGCGAATTTTGGAAATTGAAGATATTCTGCAGAACGCCGAAATTATTAAATCCAGCGGCAGTTCAAGTGTTGGCTTGGGCAGTACAGTTGAATTGCAGTGCCCAGAGAAAACTGTGACTTATACGGTTGTCGGTCCAGTTGAAGCCGATCCGTTGGCTGGACGAATCTCAGATCAGTCGCCAATTGGTAAAGAATTGATTGGTAAGAAAATCGGTGATGAAGTGACGATTAAAACGCCAAAAGCCGAAATTACCTACATTATTAAGTCGATATCTTAAGTCCGGCGGGATTTACCACGTATAATGTGCTATAATTATCTCTGTTATGGCCACATTACAAGATTATCGAAACGAACGACTACGAAAACTGGAAACATTACGTCAATTAGGCGTTGAACCATATCCAGCAAAATCAGAACGAACTCACACTTGTGCTGAGGTTTTGTCTAAGTACGATGAGCTAGCTGGTAAGGAAGTTGTTGTTGCGGGTCGTGTGGCGTCTATTCGCAGTTTTGGTAAATTGGCGTTTATTAAATTACGCGATCAATCTGGCGACGTCCAGCTTTATCTGCAGCGTGATGACGTGGCGGAATTAGATGCTGCGCGCGGCGTGCTTGGTATGAAGCAGCTTAAATTGCTAGACACGGGTGATTTCATTGAGGCGAAGGGCGTGATGACCACGACGCAAACGGGTGAAAAATCCGTTGGTGTACGCGAACTTAGGTTGTTGACTAAATCGTTAAGGCCAATGCCAGAAAAATTAGAGAATAAGGAAGAGCGCTTGCGTCGACGCTATGTTGATATGAATGTCAATCCTGAAGTTCGCGAGCGATTCATTCGCCGAAGTAAGTTTTGGCAGGCAACACGAGATTATTTGAATAGTCATGATTTCATTGAGATTAATGTTCCTGTTTTGGAGCACACCACTGGCGGTGCGGACGCAAACCCATTTGTGACGCATATGGATGCACTGGGAGATCAGCAGTTTTATTTGCGAATTAGTCATGAATTGCCATTAAAGCGATTGATTGGTGCTGGATTTGAGAAAGTTTATGACCTCGGTCCGCGTTTTCGTAATGAAAATTACTCGGACGAGCATTTGCCGGAGCATATTGCTATGGAATGGTACGCGGCTTACTGGGACTGGAAGCAGGGAATACGTTTCATGGAGTCGATGTATAAAGATGTGCTTCAGAAGACTTTTGGTACTCTGCAATTCCAATTGGGCAAATTCAACGTCGATATGAGCGGCGAGTGGGAAGTTTGGGATTATGCTGAAGTTATTCGCAAGCATTACGGAATCGATGTTTATGACACGACGATTGAAGAAGTTGCCGCTAAGCTGAAAGAACATAATTTGGAAGTTGAAAAAACCGACTCTATCCCACGCAGCATTGATAAATTATGGAAGAATATTCGTAAAGATGTTGCTGGTCCGGTTTGGTTGGTGAACACGCCGAAGTTTATTAGTCCGTTATCAAAGACTAATCCGGAAAATCCAGAGACGGTGGAGCGTTTTCAGCCGGTAATTGCTGGTTCGGAATTGGGCAATGGATTTTCTGAATTGAATGATCCGATTGATCAGTTAAATCGTTTTCTTGAGCAGCAGCAAATGCGTGACTCTGGTGATGAAGAGGCGATGATGCTTGATATTGATTACGTCGAGATGTTGGAATATGGAATGCCGCCGGCTTGTGGTTGGGGATATTCTGAAAGGGTATTTTGGATTTTCGAGGGCGTTACAGCGCGTGAAGGTGTGCCGTTCCCGCAGCTTAAGAGTGAAATTGACGAGACAACTCGGGCAATTTATCCGCAAGTCAACTTGTAATTTTGCTATAATTAAAGCATGAAACGTTTTCTTTTGGGTCTACTAACTGTCGGGCTATTGTTGGCCGGGTCTGGCAAAATGGCGTTTGCGGCACGCTCGACGGATAATTTTACTGTTACAAAATTTGATGCTGAATATTCGCTGAGCCGCGACTCTGATAATCGATCAAAATTGGAAACTACTTGGCGAATTACTGCTAATTTTCCGCCGAACCAAAATCGGGGAATCGCGCCAGTTTTTGTTAAGAGGTACGATGATCACTCGACGAATTTTTCATTGCAATCTGTAACTGATGAAAACGGTACGCCGCTTGAATATTCCTGGAATGACGATGAGCTGAGGATTGGCAATAAAAACACTTACGTGAAAGGCGAGAAAACTTACATTATTAAGTTTACACAGCGTGACGTAACTAAGAATTACAGTAATACGGGACGTGATGAATTCTATTGGGATGTGATCGGTGACGAATGGCGTGTTCCGATGGAAAATGTGCAAATTTCTGTGAAGTTTGATGAATCTTTGGCTGCGGCAAGGCAAGGGAAGACTTTTTGTTATGTCGGCAGTCGAGGTTCGACGACGCAATGCGACTTGAGCGAAGATGAGAGCCAGATTACTGCGAAAATAGATAAATTGAGTCGTCAACAAGGCGTAACTGTGGCGGTTGGATTTAAGAGTGGAACTTTTTCTGAATATCAAGAAACGCTGATGGAAAAGTTGATTGGAATTTGGCATTTGATGCAGATTTTAGCTTATACAATCGCGACACCTTTGGTGATTTTTCTAATAATTCGATATAGGCGGTTGGTTGGCAGAGATAAGGAATTAAAACCGATTCCACCGGAATATTTGCCGCCAGAGGATATTAGTGTTTTGATATCGACATATGTTTTGAAAAAATACGATGATCCATTCAAGGTCAAAGGTCTGCCGAAGGTCGCGCAATTATTGGATCTGGCGGTTCGGCATTATATTAAAATTTATGAAGTGAAAAAATCTTCGCTGTTTAGCGGTGCGCAATATGAGATTGAAATTATTAAAGATTTGCAAGAACTTAAAGCCGAGGAAATTGAAATTGTCCAGGATATGTTCGACAGTTCATCTATTCCAAAGCCAGGTCAACGCCTAAATCTGAAAAATCTTCAAAATAATATAAAATACATGACGCGAACGCGTGACGATGATAAAAATCTGGAGACGCTAGCCAGAGAGAAATATGGTTTATGCGAGCAAAATCCAGAGGTGAAGCGAATAATGAGAGGGTGGTTTAAGCGAGTTCTTGTGTTGGCTGTTTTGCTTTTGTCGCCGATGCTCCTTGTTATGTCAATTATACTTGCTTTCGCGTCCAGAGGTTGGTCATTGACAGATAAAGGTTTGAGCTTGAGGCGATATTTGAAGGGATTGAAAATGTATATCGGCGTGGCTGAAGCTGAGCGCTTGAATATTCTACAAAGTCCTAGTGGCGCGGAAAAAGTAGTTGTTGACGTGAATGACGGAAAACAACTCGTTAAATTATACGAAAGAGTTTTGCCTTACGCTGTGTTGTTTGGGCAAGAGAAAAATTGGAGCAAGCAAATGGGCAAATATTACGAGCAAGTTGTCGAGGCGCCAGATTGGTACGTTGGGCAAGGCGCATTCAATGCTGTGGCGTTTTCGTCTGGATTGAGTGGTCTGTCAACGGCGGCTGGTCATGCTAGTGATTATTCTTCAACTTCTGGCGGTTCGTCTGGCGGTGGATTCGCTGGCGGCGGCGGAGGCGGCGGCGGAGGCGGCGGCTGGTAGAATTTGGTATAATTAAAGATATGGATTTTTTATTGGAGTTATTTTCTGGCAGGCTATTTTTAGCTGCGGTTAAGGGTGAAAAGTTGTAATTATGTCTGATATTTTATTATGGCTGGCGGCGGCTGTGCTATTGGCACTTTCTGGGCTATTTTCCGGTCTGAATATTGGTTTAATGATGGCGCGACCAGACGATCTGAAGCGAAAAGCCAGGCAGGGTGACAAAATTGCGGCGCGAGTGTATCGATACCGAAAGGACGGTTATTATTTGATTTTCTGTATTTTGCTTGGCAATGTCGGTGTGAATACCGCGATGTCGATTTTGCTTGGCAATATGACGAATGGCGTAGTTGGTGGCTTGATTGCGACGCTCCTTATCACGATGTTTGGCGAGATTTTGCCACAGGCGATTTTTTCGCAGCGTGGATATCGATTTGTGCGATATTTCTTTTGGTTGCTTGATGTGATTTACGTGCTATTTTGGCCGCTTGCTAAGCCGATGTCGAAATTGTTGAATCGTTGGTTGGGTAAGGAAACGCCGCAATTATATTCTCATCAGGAGCTGGAGGAGATTATTCACGAGCACGCCGTTAGGTCGGATAGTCCGGTTGATTATGACGAAAGCCGAATTGCGGCGGGTGCGTTGCAGTTTAGCAAAAAGACGGCTGGCGATTTGGTTACGCCGATGAGCGAGGTTTTTGTTGTGGATTTGGATGACGAGCTGGACGCGACTCTACTAGCTCAGATTAAGCACGCTGGACATTCGCGAATTCCAGTTCAATCTGACGGGGAATTGGTCGGAGTTTTATACGTGAAGGATGTCGTCGGACGAGATTTGCCGTTGCCAATTAGTCAATTGTACCGCGATAAAATTTACGATATTGACAAGAGGTCGCGCCTGGATACGGTCTTAAGTCGATTTATTCAAACGCGGAATCATTTGTTTGTGGTGATGGACGATGAGACGGAACTGGGAATTATTACGTTAGAAGATGTGATTGAAGAGATTCTGGACCAAGAGATTGAAGATGAGCATGATGAGGAATAGAGAACGATTTATATATCAGTCGAAGGTATGCTGATAGAAAAGCTATATACCCTCGATACTGTAATGGATGATTCGGAGCTTTCTGATCTGGACGACGAAGTGGAGTTTAATAACGATGCTATATATATAGACAAAACTCAGGCAGGAGGTCTGGGTAGACTGGCTATAGATAAGAGGTGCGCTGTGAAAGCTCTCGATAAAATTGATCCAGCTGATTTTAATTCAGTAATTCTAATGAAAGCATATGTACAAGATGGTGACAATCTCCGTTGCGGTGTTATCGCGGACTGCCGATTTTATAAAGGATCATTTGGTGTCGATAGTGGAAAGGAAATTGATTTTACAGATCAGGAAGAGATGTGGGAAACACTTGACGATCAAGCAAATAAGTTAGTAATTTCTGCCGTGATTGATGTAGAAGATGGACAAGTTAAGATATGGGGCGATTCAGCGTTTTTTGATGCCGCTGTGTATATGACTAAGTTAGTTAGCGATAAGTATTCGAAATGCGAAGAGAGTGATGAGCGGGTGTCGAAATCTGACGCGGCTTTAAGAAAATCCGAACTTCAAGATAAAGCTAAAAAGGCTATGTCTTCTTTATCTAAGACTTGTGAATATGCAGTTGGTGGCTTACATAAGTGGATTAAGGATCATCGGAAATAGAAAATTTTGGATATTTTTTCAAAAATACCTTGACTATTTAAAGTACCTTGTATAACATAGTACTATGTATAGTAAATCAACAAGGAGCTTAATGTGAGAAGAATTGACACTATTAAACGCGCCGGTCGAAATTTGGGGCAATCAAAAGGTCGCACGATTTTAACCGCGCTGGCAATTTCAGTTGGGGCGTTTACGATTGGTTTGGCGCTGATGGCTGGAGAAGGCGGTCGGCTGTATACAAACAGCATGGTCGACGCGGCTGGCGATAAAAAATCTGTTTCGGTCTATAAAAAAGTGACCTCGTCGGGACCTGATAGCAATCTTCCAGAATATAGCGACTCGGAAGATACGGAAAAGGATCAGTCTAAGGCGATAGAAAAATATTCGATGACTGATAACGACGTGAAAAAAATACAGCAAACCCCGCACGTAGAAAAAGTTACGCCAGCTTATTCTATGTATGGAGTCTTATACGCCAAAAGTTCGGCAAGTGACAAAAAATTCGTGCCGAGTGTAACCGTGAAGTTCGATAAAACTCGAATGAAGTTTGCGGCTGGTAATTTGGACAATTTTATGCCGAAAAAAGGTGAAGTTGTTATTCCGGAATCTTACGTAAAAGAAATGGGATTTAGTGATGCAAAATCGGCAATTGGACAAACGATTACGCTAGGATTGAAAAAAGGAGATTCGTCGAGCAAAAACGCTGACAAAGAAATATCTCTGAAAGTTGCAGCAGTCGATAAACCTTCGGACACGATTCTGTTTTATCAGCCAGCTGTGCGCGTTTCTGTGGATGACGCTAAGGAGATTTACGCCTTCAGTCACGCTAAAAATTTGCCTAATGATTATTCTTACGTAATTGCGTTTGTTGATGATGAGAAAAATGTTGAGGCGGTGAAGAGTGAGCTTGGCAAGGACTACATGGCGTCTTCGGTTCAGGATGTGCGTAAGGCTATGCTGACTTTTGTGAATATGGCTCAAATGGCGCTGATTGGGTTTGGCGGTTTGGCGCTGCTTGCGAGCGTGTTTGGAATTGTTAATACGATGTACATTTCTGTTCTGGAGCGAACTAGCCAGATTGGGCTAATGAAAGCTCTGGGAATGCGAGGTCGTGATATCGGTAAAATGTTTAGATATGAAGCGGCGTGGGTTGGACTTCTTGGTGGCTTAATTGGTGTTGGATTAGCAA
>CALKRM010000007.1 GCA_937989565.1 uncultured Candidatus Saccharibacteria bacterium
TTGCCCCAGCCTGCGAACGACTCTCAAAATACATATGCTTATTTTAGCATTTTTTTCGCGATATAATATGAACATGCATTACTATTTGGTTTCGCCAACAAGAATCGTTCGTGCCGACGCAAGTTCATTTACGTATTCTTCAGAGGAAAGACTGCCGACCGGAATGATTGTTGCCATAGAAATCGGCAAAATCAACGCTATTGGCGTAGTTCTACAAGAAGTTCGGCAGCCCGATTTCGAGGTCAAACCAATTAGTAAAATCGTTGAAGAATATCCCTTGCCAATCGAACTCGTTCAGACTGCTATATGGATGAGTAGATATTACGCCACGCACCAAGCGACCGTCTGGCAAACAATTTTACCTAGCGGATTATCCAAAAAACGTCGCTCAATTAACCAGTCTACCCCAGTCAATCCAGCAGAAAATCGAACAAAAAATGTATTCACTGATGAGCAAAAAGCAGCCCTCCAGACCATCGAAAATCTCCATTTCGGAACGGCACTTTTACACGGCGTAACTGGCTCAGGAAAAACCCTAGTGTATATAGAAGCCGTAAAACAAGCCTTAAAAGAAGAGCGATCGGCGATAATCTTAGTTCCCGAAATTACTCTAACTTCGCAACTGGTTGCTGAGTTTTCCGCGTATCTGCCAAATGTCATAGTTACCCATTCCAAACAAACCGAAGCTCAACGATATGCAATTTGGAAAAGAGTTATTAGCTCAAACGATCCAGTAGTAATCATTGGTCCGCGGTCTGCCCTTTTCATGCCTGTACAACAGCTCGGACTCGTGGTAATTGACGAGTGTCATGAACCGAGCTTCAAGCAGGAGCAATCTCCTCGATATTCAGCTCTTCGCGTCGCCTCAGTCCTTACAAATCAACATCGCGGCAAACTAATTCTAGGTAGCGCCACCCCAGCAGTCGCCGACTATTACGTTGCAAAAAAATCAAACACGCCAATCATTACAATGACAAAACCAGCAAGACCAGACACCGTTCGCCCCAACGTGACGCTGATCGACATGACAAAGCGCAACAATTTTACTCAACATCAATTTCTCTCTGACCCACTCTTGAAATCCATAAACACAGCGTTATCAAAAAATGAGCAAGTCCTTATTTTTCACAATCGACGCGGCACAGCATCAATCACATTATGCGACAACTGCGGCTGGCAGGCTGGCTGTCCACGCTGTTTTATTCCGCTCACTCTACATGCGGATAGTCATAAATTGTCATGCCACATTTGCGGTTTTTCAACCAAAGTTCCTACTAGTTGCCCTGAATGTAAAAACGCCGACATCATCCACAAAGGTATCGGGACCAAGCGAATTGAAGACGAATTACAGAGGTTATTCCCGAACAAAAAAATTGCTCGATTTGATAAAGACACCGATTTGAAAGCTACCGTGGACGAGCGTTATGATGAACTGAAAAATGGCGAAATAGATATAATTATCGGCACGCAAGTTATCGCCAAAGGACTAGATTTGCCACATTTAACAGTTGTCGGGGTCGTTCAAGCTGACACCGGACTTTCTCTCCCTGACTATTCATCGCCCGAACGAACATTTCAATTGCTCGCCCAAGTCGTCGGCCGCGTCGGTAGGTCAAGCACACCAACAGAAGTTGTCGTCCAATCATACCAGCCAAGTCACCCATCCATCACAAACGGACTATCTCAAAACTACACAGAATTTTATCAAAGAACTATATCTCAACGACAAAAAACCAACTTTCCACCTTTTACTTACTTATTAAAATTAACCTGCGTTTATAAAACCGAAGCCGCCGCCATAAGGAACGCTAAAAAATTGTCCGAACTATTAAAATCCAATTTTGATAACATTGAAGTTTTTGGACCAACGCCCGCTTTTTATGAGCGCGTCCGCGATACATATCGCTGGCAAATCGTAATAAAAAGCCCCAAACGACAAGAGCTTCTTGACGCCTTAAATTTCCTGCCGTCATCACACTGGCAGTACGAGCTCGACCCTGTAAGTTTACTGTAATTTCTGGTATAATTATAGCAATGACAAAAGACGATATTATCACATTACCAAATCCACATCTTCGCCAAAAATCATCGAAAATCCACGTTGTTACTAATGATGTTATAGAACTGGCAGACGAAATGACCGCAGCCGCGCTGGACTGGGAAGATTCCAGACCTCACGAGATTAGCGCTGCCCTGGCTGCCGTGCAAGTCGACAAATTAGAGCGTGTCGTGATTGTTCGAGCTGACTTTGAAAGAAAATCAACTCGCGAATTCATCACTCTTATCAATCCAGAAATCGTGAAATATGAAGGTGAAATTGTTGAAGACTTCGAGGGATGCTTAAGTGTTAAAAGCATTTACGGAAAAGTTCCCCGCTATAGTAAAATTCGCGTAAAAGCCATGAATTTAGATGGCGAAGAAGTGAGAATTAAAGCCGAAGGATTTTTGGCGCGCGTATTACAGCATGAGATAGACCACTGCAACGGATTAGTTTTTATAGACCACATTAAGGATAAAAAAGACGCTTTTTATACGCTCGATAAGAAAGGCGAGTTGCGACCGTTAGATTATGACAAAGATATCGCCGAAAATAGTATTCTTTGGAACTGAAAATTACAGTCTAATTACTTTAGAAGCTCTCATTGAAGAGGGATTTAACGTTGTTTGCGTTATCACCAAACCCGACACCAAGCGCGGTCGCGGACACAAACTTACTGAACCTCCAGTAAAAACATTCGCTAAGTCTCACAATATTCCAGTTTTGCAGCCAAGCAAAGTCAGTGAAATTACCGACTACATAAAACAACTTCAGCCAGTAACGGGCGTTTTGGTTGCATACGGAAAAATCATTCCCCAGTCAATTATCGACTTATTTACACCGGGAATTATCAATGTTCACCCTTCTCTACTACCAAAATATCGAGGACCCTCGCCTATCGAATCAGCTATAGCCAACAGAGATACCGAAACTGGCGTATCGATAATGCAACTTGATAGTAAAATGGATGCCGGTCCCATATACGCCCAAACTCGACAACCCCTCACTGGAAAAGAAACAAAGTTCGAATTATACGACAAATTATTTCACGACGGCACTTCTCTGCTAATAAAAAACCTGCCAAACATCATCAATGGAAATCTTCAACCAACACCACAGGACAATTCTCGGGCTTCATATTGCCAATTATTAAACAAGGACGATTCGTGGCTCGATATGGAGCGTATGACCGCCGCCGAAGCTGAAGCTCACGTCCGCGCACATCTCGGTTTTCCACGTAGCCGAATGACAATTGACGATCGAGATATTATCATCACGAAATCTCATTGCGACAAAACTCCGAATTCTCATCTTGATAAAAAATTCGCTGATGGCAACTATTTAATCATCGACGAGCTCATCGCACCCAGCGGAAAAACAATGACCGCAGAAGAATTTATCCGCGGTCATCAAGTCTAAATTCACTGACTAAGCAGCCAAATCAAAGTCGCTTTGAGTCTGCTGCGGTGCTGAAGATGCACTCATGCCACCTAAAATAGCATTGCGGTTGGCAATAATTTCCTTTTTCAAGTCAGCCATAACCGCAGCCACAACGTCACGATAATCTGGTCGATTGATCTCTAGCCACTTAGTAGCTGCAAATTCATCCTTCAGACGCGGATCGTTAACTGGCAAACCTGAAGCTTGCGACATTTTCTGCAACATTGGTTCCTGCTGATAATTAGGCGCATGTTTTGTCAGAAAATCATCCACAGCACCAGGAGTTTTATCGATAATTCCCGCAAACTCCTCCAACTGAGCATTGCTCATTCCCTGGCTTAATCGTTCGCCAACTCGAAGCTCCAATTCACTATAAATATGCTGCAACAACGATTTTTGCTGATCTTCCGGCAGCTGGTCCAGCCCCAATTCTTTAAGAAATTCTTCATTCAGTTGGAACATAGTCCTCCTTTTCTTTTTCTATACATCTAAATTATATCAATAATATCACGTGATTACTATTCAGAAAATTGTCTACCCCAGAGTTTTCTTCACTAATTCCCTAGTAAAGAACTCCAGCTTGTCACCAATTTCTAAGGTAATTTTTTTCTTTGTCCTAAGACTCAGCCCACACATTTCGCCTTCAAAGACCTCTTTTGCCTCTTGTTGCTGACGTTGCACGGAAGAAACTTCCACTTCAGCAATTTGCTCTCCGCCACGTTTTACGCGCGCCAGCAAGTCCTTAGCGACTTTACCGCGCTTCACTTCGCCACCAGCAATCACTTCTTCGCGCATCGTCCTAAATACACCCTTAATTTCCAACTCACCAATTTCAGTTTCAACGATTTCTGGCGCTAGCAAAGCCTCCATTGAAGCCTTAGCGTCATCCAACAGTTCATAAATCACCTTAAAAATTCGCACTTCCACATGTTCACGCGCCGCTAGTCGCTTAACTGCTGGTGGCAAATCGACATTAAAGCCATAAATCACCGTATTTTCACCGACCGCCAAATGAATATCGTTCTCAGAAATATTGCCAACACCAGTTCCAACAACATGAAGCTCAACTTCGCCATTCGTGTCAATCAGCTTCAAACTATCAACCACAGACGTTACCGAACCCTGAACGTCGGCCTTAACGATTACGTTAAATTCTTCCGCATCAAGCTTCCGATTCATCATCTTAAGAATATCTGCGCCAGTAACATTAGTTGTGGCTGCCATTTTCTCCTGCTCAATTTTAGCCTTTTGCGCCAAATTGCGAGCTTCTTTTTCGCTCTTCGCAATCTCAAATCCATCACCAAATTGTGGCAATTCCTTAAATCCAGTCATGTTCACTGGCATACTTGGACCAGCATCTTTAACGGCTTTACCGCGAAAATCTTGAAGTGTTCGGACTCGCCCGTAAGCCGTCCCAGCAACCAGATAATGACCAGGTCTCAGATGGCCATTCTCCACCAACAAGCCAACTACGGCGCCACGACCAGTTTCCATGTGCGCCTCAATAACCAAACCTTCAGCCGGAACGTCTTCATCTGCACGTAAATCTTCCATATCCGCCACCAATAAAACCATATCCAAAAGCTTGTCTAAGTTCTGACCAGTTTTTGCACTAACTTCAACCATCACAGTGTCGCCACCCCATTCTTCAGGGTTCAAACCATGTTCAGATGCCAATTGAGTTTTTACTAGTTGCGGATTAGCTGCTTCTTTATCAATCTTATTAATCGCCACCACAATTTTAGCGTTAGCCGACCTAGCAAATCGAATAGCTTCAACAGTCTGAGGTTTAACTCCATCATCCGCCGCCACCACGATAATCACCACATCAGTCAGCGTAGCTCCGTGCTGCCTTAGCGCCGCAAAAGCCTCGTGACCAGGAGTGTCCAATAACGTGATAGTTCGTCCGTTGCGCTGAGCTTGATAAGCGCTAATATGCTGAGTAATTCCTCCGGCTTCACTAGCTGCTGTTTTCTTATCAAGAATCGCGTCTAGTAAACTCGTTTTACCGTGGTCCACATGCCCCATCACAGCCACAATTGGCGGACGAGGAACTGCCTTGTCTGATAATTTGTGCGCATGGTGATAAATTTCCGCAGAAACCGTCTTTCGCTTCAGTTGCACATCCAGTCCCAATTCTTCAACAATAATCTGCGCAGTCTCAAAATCTAGTCGCTGATTAATTGTCGCAGCAATTCCATTCTTAAACAATTCACCAATCAGCGTAGTTACTGACAATCCCAGAGTTTCGGCCAACTCGCCAACCGTTACCGAATCCGCAATATTGACGATTTTTTCTGCCATAATAAGCTCCTCTCACCTCTGGGCGTAACTACGCTTCAGGGGATTTGTATTATTTTTTCTTTGATGATTTGCCGAGTGAAAGAGAAATCTTACGATTTTCCTTATCGATATCCAAAACTGTAAATTCTTTACGCTCGTTCAACGTAAATACCTTTTCAGGATCAGTACCGTCACCGCCAAGCTCCGACACGTGAACCAAAGCTTCAACCGCTGGGCTCAACTGTACGAATGCACCAAATGGAGTAATTCGAGTTACAGTTCCTTCAACCTTTTCGCCAGGCTTAAATTGCTCAACTTCATCCAACCATGGATCTTTGGTCAATTGCTTCATACTCAAGCTCAAGCGCTCTTTGTCGATTGCGATAATTTTAGCTTCGATAGTTTGACCAACCTTTACGTAGTCAGATGGGTTATTAACACGCTCCCAGCTAATTTCTGAGATGTGAATCAAACCTTCAATACCTTCAACATTAACGAATACGCCAAAGTCAACAACACCTGTAACAACGCCTGTAACTGTATCACCGATTGCTAACTTCTGGAATCGCTCCGCCAAACCTTCTTTAACCGCCTCTTTTTCAGAGAAGATCAATTTATTAGCTTTTCGGTCAGCATCCAAGATTCGCGCCTTAATGTCCTTCTTTACCAAGCTGTTCAATCGTTGCAAGATTTCGTCCTTGTCGCTAGAACCTACACGAGGATAGTGTTCAGCTGACAATTGCGATACTGGTAAGAATCCGCGAATACCTTCGTATTCAACTAGTAGTCCACCGCGGTTAGCGTCGTATGGTACAACGGTGATGATTTCACCAGATTCCAATTTAGCCATAACCTCATCCCAGCCACGATCTTTCGCAGCCTTGCGCAATGAAAGTAGCGAATAACCATCTTCCAATTCGGTATCAATTACGCTAGCAATTACTGAATCGCCAACATTGTAGTTCTTTGAAAGGCTAACTTCGCGGCGTGGAACCAAGCCAACACCCAAAGGTCCTAAATCGATTAAAATTTCGTGCTTCTTTACTGATAAAACAGTACCGTCAACTGTTTCGCCGACAGTAAGTTGTTTAACGCTATCACCTGCTTGAGCCAGCAGGTCATCCATTGTAATTTTGGCATCTGCCATAAGTCTTCTAAAGACCCCTTCCTTAAAATTGATATTATTCTTCAGGGACATAATAAAAATATCCCCACAGATTATCACAATTATATCACAACAGATAGATAGAAGTCAAAGCTAGATAAGATAGCGAGATCGCTGATAAGCTACTGCCAAAAATGTTAAGATGCCAAAAGCTACTGCAGAAATAGCTACATCTTCTGGTCCAGTTTTTGGCAATCCTTTATCAGATTGCTTAGAAGGAGTAGAGGGAGCTGGCGTTGTAGATGATGGCGATTGTTGAGGCTGAGAGGATTCAGGTGTAGGAGTTGTCTTTTTCGACTCTTCAGTCTTCACGTCGGTTCGCGCCTCACCTCTTCCACTCGACTGACCATTCGTTTTTTGATCTGCGGACTGCTGAGATGTGCTGTTGTTTTGCGAATTCTTATTGCTATTCTCTGATGCTACCAAATCACTAGAGATCGGTGATCCATCTTGTGATAAATTATTTTGCCTAATTCCGTAAAGAACAGCCAAAGATATAGCCACTAAAATAGCGCCTACTACTACAAAAACTCCAATTGATCCAGTCTGATTTACTCGCTTCATATTATATCTCCACTCAAATTTTCTTTATTATATCATAATGACCTCTTATAAGTAAAGCTGGTGATATAATAAATATATGATTATTACGGTTGACACAGGTGGGACCAAAACATTAGTAGCCAGCTTTGACGAGGAAAAAAATCCTAAGCATATCATTAAATTCCCCACCTCTAAAAACGTAGACCAATATATTCAACGCGTCGCCGATCAAATTCACCTGATTACGAATGATAAACCAATTGACGCAATTTCTGTGGCTCTGCCAGGAGTAGTCAAAGACGGCATGGCAGTGTGGTGCCAAAACCTCGGCTGGAAAAATCAACCTATCCGTGAGCTACTTTCCCGATATTTTCCTAATATACCAATATTCATTGCAAATGATGCCAATATGGCAGGACTGGCAAGTATGCTCAGATTGCCCAAAACTCCCAGATGCGGCCTATACATCACCTTAGGGACCGGCGTTGGCACTTCCCTAATCCTGAATGGAAATCTACATAAAGAGCTTAGCGACTGCGAGGGCGGACATATGTCTTTGAATTACAATGGCAAGATTACCACTTGGGAAGAGATTGCTGCGGGTAGAGTTTTACAGAGAATTTTTGGCGAATTATCATCAGACACACCCCTGGAAGTCTGGGAAGAGGTCGCTAATAGGATAAAAGCTGGATTGCAACCCCTCATCGCCTTTACACAACCAGACGTCGTTGTTATTGGCGGAAGCGTGGGAGTGTTCACATCTTATTTTTCAGATATTTTAAGCGGTCTTCTGGCAGAAAACTTACCCGCCGCCATATCAGTACCAAAAATAATCAGCGCCCCCAACCCAGAAGAAATTGTATTATACGGATGCTACGACAATGCCATTAGTCAACTTGCCTCAAATTGAACACGATTTTCCAGAACTGCAATTCAAGGAGGGCGAAGTATTTTCCTGGAACCCTAATTCGCAAACAGTCTATTACGAAAAATTAGATTCGCAAGAAAACTTAGTGCAACTTTTACACGAAATCGCCCACGCTAAACTTGGTCATAAAAATTATCAACACGACATTCAGCTAATCGAAATGGAGAGATCCGCCTGGGAGTATGCCGTTGATACTTTGGCGCCAAAATACGATTTAACACTCAGTATGGACGACGATAATATTCAAGATTCTTTGGATAGTTACAGGGATTGGCTACATAAACGCAGTCTTTGTCCTCAGTGTGGCGCAGTTGGATTGCAAGAAACCTCCTTATCTTACAGGTGTATTAATTGCCACTCAGAATGGCGCGTAAATCAGGCGAAATCCTGCCAGCTTAAAAGATATCAAATAAAATAAGCCTCTCATACGGAGGCTAATTTTAAGAGATTGGAGCGGTCTTATTCTGCAATTTTTTGTACTGTTTTCTTAGTACGGCGTGAAATGCGTCCGCCCTTAGCACCAGCGATACGAGCCAAAGCTGGATTTGCAGCAAAGCCACCAGTCCGACCGTTTTTACCGCCCTTACGTCCGATTTTTGCGTAAAAATCTGGATCACGAGCTAGATTTTTTTGAGCAGCCTTTAAGCCGCCAGCCTTTGTTCCTGCCATAGGAAGGTTTTCCTCCATTTTTAAAAAAGATTTCCACATAAATTTAAATGGAAACCCTCACCTTTATATATCACACATGATATGTGTTATGTTTATATGCTAGCATATTACTAATACTTTGTCAATATTTACATAAGTAGTTTTTATTGTGAATAAAATATTGCATTTTGCCGAGGTGTTAGCTATACTAATAAAGTCAGCTGTTGACGGCACCTGTTGGAGCTTTAGAGATTATGAGTTCCACCACAAAAAATTCTCGTTTTCTGCGAGATTCGAGAAGAAAAATAGCCCATCATACAGGGGCTATTTTTATTGTAGATTTATCCTAAAACTCTCTTAGTAGGTTGTCTATTCTAAGCTGAGATTCTTGTGTCAACTCATTTTGTAAACCAATCCAAGCGTTAATAGCCACAGTAAATTTATCCCTAGCTATAGTAAACTGGTCGCTGTCTTTCTTTTCGTCAGCCGACTCCAAATCGCGCACAGCCAATAAAATAGTATCTATTCTCTTCATCGCTAACTTACGTAAGCCAGCCTCGCCCTCTCTGGATTCCAACCTCTTCTTCGCATCAGTCCATATTTTCTCCATAGCAATAAAGTCATTTTGCTTGGTCTTCGATAGACTATCCGACACCGTACGTATTTCACCGCTCAATTCCTTATCAAACTCCATAAAGCTAACAATCTTCTCCATACTCTGTATAGTTCGGTTCATCTTCTCTACTGATTTATTGCATTCTTCTGAATACTTTTTAAATCTAGCATTAACGTTCTTCTGCCAAGATATAAAAAATACCACATCGCAGCTTTGGCGTTTATTTTTTAAATCAGCCAAATATTCGTTCAATTTTTCAGCGGATAATTTGTCTTTTTGCAAATTAATAAACAGCGAGCTCTCCATTTCATTAGCGTTTTTTGTTACGCTTTGAATGTTTTCCCAAGATTTCCAACTCATGAATCCATACGCCAATATCATTATCAGTGTTATAAAACTCATGACAATAGCCAATTTAAGTGTGCGATAATTTTTTATCAATTTCATAGTTCTATCCCCAGCGTGGTTGACCACAATTCACTATCAAGCGGCCAAGGATTAAAAGCACACCCCTGTAAATCAATTGATTGCTGCTGCATAACAGCCGCTGGATTATTAACCCCAGAACAATTCAAATGCCCATGTCCCAACCAGTGCCCAACTTCATGATTGATTACCATATGTCGATAATTACGAATATCACCACCCGCCTTATTCCACGCTGTAGTTGCGCCAGACCATCGATTATCATTGATAATAACAGAAGACCCGACTCGACAGCTCCAATCCGCGTCACAGCCTGACGAGAATGAGGACATCAATTCAGCTTGCGACAGAACTAGGTTAAAGCTCCCACTCTCTTTCACCTCTTTAAAAACAATTCCCATACGCGCCCAGCCTCGATTGTCGTTTAAGGTTTCGTTTACCTGTTTCGAGAATTCAGACAAGTTTGATCGGACATTACCCTTTGTTGATATTGTGTATGTGACTTCTTTTTTCACCCCAGAATTTGATTTTTTTGACGATTGAGATATAGAATGCCAATCTGGAGTCTGGATATCTGACACCTTAAAGCTGGATAGCGACGACGGAGATTTTATTTCAGAGAAAATTTTAGCACTAATCGCCTTCTTCGCATCACTCTTAGTCTCATTGGGTGCCGTTATATTAACCGTTGGCGTTAGAGCAATAGCAATCGCCATACCGCCAGTAGCCACCCTACACACTATACACATACATATATTCTATCACCCGCCAAAACATACCACAAACGTTTTAAGACAAAGAAGAAAGCCACCCTATTAGGATGGCTTTCTTATAATTCGGCACCGTGCTAGTTTCCCACTTTCGCAGTATAATCGCCGCTGGGGAGCTTAACTTCTGTGTTCGGAATGAGAACAGGTGTTTCCTCCTCGCTATGGGCACCGAAGGAGGGGGTTACGACGCTTGGTTCCGTATATACTCCACGGTGGGCCAAACCCCTTTCTTCGATGTCCAACATCAGCACGGAATTGATTTTTAATTGACCGGTACTTTTGAAAAGTACCAATTACTAGTTAAGTCTACCTTATCCGCAATGTTTATGCAAGCATAAACTCCACGGACAAGGACATAAAAAGGCAATGGGACTATTAGTACGCTTTAGCTCCATACATTACTGTACTTCCACCTTGCGCCTATCAAACAGATAGTCTTTCTGTGTCCTCATAGGGAAACCTTATCTTGAGGTTAGTTTCGCGCTTAATATGCTTTCAGCGCTTATCTAGTCCGCACATAGCTACTCGACAATGCAGCAGGTGGCCACAATCGATACACCAGAGGTGCGTCCGCCCCGGTCCTCTCGTACTAGGGGTAGATCCTCTCAAGTTTCCTATCGTCCATACCGGATATAAACCGAACTGTCTCACGACGTTCTGAACCCAGCTCGCGTACCACTTTAATCGGCGAACAGCCGAACCCTTGGAAGGTGCTCCCCCTCCAGGATGTGATGAGCCGACATCGAGGTGCCAAACAGCGCCGTCTATGTGAACTATTGGGCGCTATAAGCCTGTTATCCCCAGGGTAACTTTTATCCGTTTGCGCTGTCGATCCCACATTCATGTACAAATGTACGTACAGCGGATCACTTGCTCCGACTTTCGTCTCTGATTGGAATGTACTCCTCACAGTCAAGCTGGCTTATGCGCATACACTATCACTTCGATTTCCATCCGAAGTTAGCCAACCTTTGAACGCCTCCGCTACTCTTTAGGAGGCAACCGCCCCAGTTAAACTACCCACCATACACGGTCCGCTAACCGGATAACGGTCAGCGTGAGAACACAATCACAACAAGGGTGGTATTTCACTTGGTGACTCCACAAATACTGGCGTATCTGCTTCAAAGTCTCCCACCTATGCTACACATGTTGAAACCATATTCAATGTAAAGCTGTAGTAAAGCTCCATGGGGTCTTTTCGTCCTGGTACGGACAGACGGCATCTTTACCGCCAATGCACTTTCACCGAGTCCTTCGCTGAGACAGTGCCCACATGATTACTCCATTCGTGCGGGTCAGAACTTACCTGACAAGGAATTTCGCTACCTTAGGACGGTTATAGTTACCGCCGCCATTGACTAGGGCTTCAGTTCGCACCGTGAAGCGCTCCCCTTAACCTTCCAGCATTGGGCAGGAGTCAGCCCCTATACATCCACTTTCGTGTTAGCAGAGACCTGTGTTTTTGATAAACAGTTCCGTGGGCTCTTTTGCTGCGGCCCCCACATCGTTAGACGTCAGAGGTTCGCGTTCAAAAGAACAATTCGTTTGCTCTATCTCAGAAAATTCGTTTTGTGATTAAAAATGTACTCTTTAACCTAATATTCACTGAGTGAACGCGGCTGATATCCACCGAAGTGGGGGCAGACCTTATCCCGAAGTTACGGTCGCTGTATTGCCGAGTTCCTTAGCGAAGGTTCGCTCGTAAGCCTGAGTCTACTCGACTCGAGCACCTGTGTTGGTTTGCGGTACGGGCGGCTAAGTCCACGCGTACACCTGCTTTTCTAGCCAGGGCTTTCACCAAAATCGCGACTCCGAAGAATCACTTTCACTCCCTTTGCGTTCCCGCTCGGTTGGACGGATAAACCATGAATCCGCTTCGATTACTTCCCCGTGAACAGTGTACAAAACTTAACCGGTTCAGGAATATTAACCTGATGTCCATCGCCTACGCTCTGCGCCTCGGCTTAGGCCCGACTAACCCTGAGATGATTACCATGGCTCAGGAAACCTTGCTCTTACGGCCGAGAGGATTCTCACCTCTCTTATGGTTACTCATTCCAGCATTCTCACTTCCTACCGCTCCACCGAACCTTCCGATTCGACTTCACCGCTGATAGGAACGCTCCTCTACCACTACACACTAAGAACAAAATCAAAGTTTTTTAATCAATTTAAACCTTGGAATGATCTTTCCGTTCTTTTCAATATTATCTAAAAACATTTTCTTAGGTCTAGCCCATAATTCTCCGTCGCCATAAATGGCTCGATAAACTACAAGCTCTTCAAGCGTCTCAGTATGAACAGCTATACTTACAACAACATACTTATTGCCTTTATAGTGTTTATAGACGCTACCTACGTAAATCTCATTTTCCATAAATTGATTGTAACACAACTTTAACTTTGTACTTAGCGTGTAATCCATATCTTCGGTATAACGTTTTAGCCCCGTTACATTTTCCACGCAAGATCTCTTGACTAGTGAGCTGTTACGCACTCTTTAAATGAATGGCTGCTTCTAAGCCAACATCCTAGCTGTTTAAGAAATCTCACCTTGTTTCCCACTGAACGTTAATTTAGGGACCTTAGATGATGGTCTGGGCTGTTTCCCTTTTGAGCACCGATCTTAGCACCGATGTTCTAACTGCCGTGATTACACACATGGTATTCGTAGTTTGTTAAGGGTGGGTACAGTTGCCCGCCCCAGTCCTTTACAGAGCTCTACCCCCATGTGCTACTAACACGACGCTAGCCCTAAAGCTATTTCGAGGAGAACCAGCTATCTCCGAGTTCGATTGGCATTTCACCGCTAACCACAAGTCATCCAAACACTTTGCTGCGTATCCTGGTTCGGTCCTCCACCACCTGTTACAGTGGCTTCAACCTGCTCATGGTTAGGTCACCCGGTTTCGGGTCTAATCCTTACAACTTAATCGCCCTATTCAGGCTCGCTTTCACTGTGGCTCCGTCAATTGACTTAACCTCGCTGTAAAAATTAACTCGCTGGATCGTTCTACAAAAAGCACGCCGTCACCGGACAAGCCGGCTCCGACTCCTTGTAGGCACTAAATTTCAGGATCTATTTCACTCCCCTCCCGGGGTTCTTTTCACCTTTCCATCACTGTACTAGTTCACTATCGATCGTATATTATATTTAGCCTTGGCTGGTGGTCCAGCCAGATTCAAACAGGGTTTCTCGTGCCCCGTCCTACTCGATAAAACATACATAAGGTCAGCGTCGTTTTCATATACACGGCTTTCACGTTCTTTGGCTAGTCATTCAAACTATTCTACTAACCACGCCGATTTCTTACCTTACTAACTGTTGATAGCCAGTTATCGCAAATCAGATTATTTGAATGAATCAAATTCTCTGACTTGGTCATATGTAATATCACAACCCCTTATAAGTATTCGTCTATCAACTTATTTGCCTAAATTAATAGGCAAAAACTTAAAAGGTTTGGGCTGTTGCGATTTCGCTCGCCACTACTTTCGCAATCGTTATTTACTTTCTCTTCCTCATCCTACTAAGATGTTTCAGTTCAGATGGTTCCCGCTCGCTTGCCTATGTGTTCAGCAAGTGGCAACATGACATGACTCATGCTGGGTTTCCCCATTCGGAGATCTCCGGATCAAAGCTTGTTGACAGCTTCCCGAAGCTTATCGCAGTCTTCCACGTCCTTCATCGGTAATATACGTCTAGGCATCCATTTAGCGCCCTTGAGTACCTTTTTATGCATTGACTTAACTAGTAGTTGCTACTTTGCAATTACTACTACCGTCAATTAAAAACTCAATTTCTTTTACTCTCAAATTGTTAATGATCAGTGCCTCACACATTTGAGTGCACAATTGACAAATCAATAAATTGACAAATCTATCTACACTCAGATGTTTTCTCACTGCCCTCGCACGTTTTGCAGTGTATTGCCAGAGGTTCGTTTGAACATTCGCTTAACTAGTAATTAACTATACAGCAGCTGAGATTCTTTTGCAAGGGTTTTTTCAAAGTTTTTTCGACTTTTTTTGCTTTTTATTAAAATCAGCGCCAATTGCCTCAGAAATACTAGAAAAACCGTCATTTTTTAGCAACTGAGACAGCTCGCGATTTATTCGTCCAATTAGCTGCGGACCTTCGAAAAACAGCCCAGTGATAAGCCCAACTAGACTAGCCCCTGCCTTAATCTTAGCGTATGCATCTTCGGCCGAAAAAACTCCGCCAACACCAATAATAGTCAGTTTATCTCCATAGTTTTTATATGTATGCTTAATCAATTCTAAGCTATGTGCGCGAGTAGGTTCGCCGCTTAATCCTCCCCTAATATCATCAGTCAAAGGATCTTTAAGATCTACCTTCTCACGATCCTTTATTAAATTAGCGACCGTTACACCCTGAATATTATGCTCAACAATAACCTTTAATAGCGAGTCGAATTGCTTCAAATCATACAAATGTGGCATTTTAACCCAGAAAGGAACATTTCTCTCTACAGAATCTAATTCACTCAGCAAAGATTCCAGCGTATCGGCATAGATAAACGGCTCCTTGCCAGCATTCGGACAAGAGATATTGATCTCTATAACACTAGCCAGGCTATTTTCTACGATATAACTAACCGCTTTTTTTACGTCCCGAATTATATATTCTTCCGGAACGACTGGTCCAAATTCGTCTTTCGTGGATTTATCAGCAATAACAGCCACAGACACAACTGTCGGCATTGATTTAACTTTGGATCTATTCAGCTCAATATAGTCGCTAATCTTCTCTAGTCCATAATTTGGCATACCAGCGTACACAACTACAGATTTGGTGTTCGGTAATCGATGAAACCATGGTCGCAGATTACCCCTTCTCGGCTCCATAGTTACAGATCCGCCAGAAGCAAAGCCAAATCCAACATCCTCCATTAAAGGTGACAGTTGTACGTTTTTATCAAATCCCGCTGACAAGCCTATTGGATTATTAAATACAACTCCATCAATTTCCTGCCGCAGCGACTCATCCTGAAAGTTCCATAATTTACGAATAGCCCACCTAACAGGAGGGAATGCTTGCGCCAAACGACCGCAAAAAATAGTTAACTTATGAGTAAAGTCTGGTGTTAATAGAAATAATATTGGCTTGATAATGTTTTTATACATCTCTACTATACTATTATACCTTAAATGTAGACCTCTAAAACAAACTCCGTACGTTTTTCATAGCTCTTACCGATCTAAGTCTGCTTTTTGTCACCAAGACAAAACCCATCTCTTCCGCTCTGAACTTCTAATTTAACCTGAATTCGCACCGACTTATCACGCCCGTTAGCTATAGATACAATTCTATCTAAGGTAAAGAAACTCCCTACTGATATGATTTTTCGATGTTCTTAACATTATGAACTATAGCGTTAAGATCAACTATTACGCGATAGTTATTATTTTGACAATTCACGGTCTATAAATTTCTTCAACTCTACAATTATCCATGAGTCAAATTCACGCTTTTCTTTATCAGTCATTTCATCCCAGGTTTTTGCCCTCACCGAGGCTTCAAAAGCAGCCCCAATTGGGTAAGCGCTACCGTTGTACGGAAGTTTCAATTTCTCCCTGTTCAGATACCCTTCTGTCTTATTGTGAATAACTTTGTAATCACCTGATGGGGTAACGATGGCTATGCACTGATCAAAGTACGCATCGTAGTTCTTGAGGTTTTCTGTCTTCTTCTGAAAAAATCTCCAGAACTCCTCTTGAGATACCTCCTCTGGCAATTCACCACCCCATCTGCGCAGAGCAACACCAGGTTCACCATACAACTCTTTGATAAAAAAGCCCGTATCGTCCCCTATGGCTATTTGGCCAGTTTTAACCGAATAGGCTCTTGCCTTTGCTATTGCATTATCCTCTATTGATGTGACTCCTTCTGGTATTTGAATCTTCTCAGAAGTCTGCGGCATACGAATACTATATTTATCGCCTATATATATCCTAAAATCATCAAATTTTGAGGTATTTCCCGTAGCAATAAGTATATCTTTATTATCAACCGGCACAATCAAAGGTAAAAAGCGCTCTTTCATATATTTTGTATACTTTGTCAAATCATTAAAGAATGGTACAGAAATCACCCTCAGGAGACGTACCCCAGTTGAATCAAAGATCTTGTTCGAAATAATCCTTTCAAATTCCAATCTATCGTCAAATTTAACGGCTTCAATATCCTTTACATCCCTAGCTACAACTAGCCACGGATTAAGTTGCTGGCTTCGCAGCATTTTTACTGCATCCTGAATAGTTTTCGTTTTTATATGGATGCCATTATAAGCCAGCTCGGACAGCAGCACTATCCTAACGTTATTCGGCGTGAGTTCACTCCATCTTTGCAACAACGGGACAAAAATAGGGCAAACCTCTGGATCTAACAATGTACCTCCCATTTCTATAAAGAAATGTTTCGGTCGACCTATTTGATTCCAGATACGAAGAATACGCAGCTCAAGATACACAGAGAGGTGAGGATTTATTTGAAGATGGTTCTCGGCAGCCCCAAACTCGTTTAAGAAGTCACGCCATAAATCACCTCCAATGAGATAATGCTCTGTTGACCATTTCTTACCAGGATTGAACTGTGAATAAACCGCAAAATCATCTATGTCCGACCGAGCATGAATACCATAGTCGTCAGTATTGAGGAGTCCGTCAAATTTCATAGCGTCAGAACCTTCAACAATATTTAGCAACTGAGCTATCAGAGTACCCTTTCCCATATCAGAGTGTGGATAACTATTTATAAAATAAAATTTTTCACCATCAACTGGCTTCAGATCTTCAATCTGAGATCTCAATTGTCTTAATGTTTTTTTGGTTTTCATAAACTTCGCTCATCACCCTCTCCTTAGTTGTTTTACTTTATGATACAAGCTTGCTACAGCTATCTTTATCGTCACATTCTAGATGAACCCAATTTACATCGCAACCGCACATATAAAATACTCTTCTTGCAATTTGGGTTAATACCGGAGAAGAGCAAAAACCGTTCTTCTTCAATAAATCCATTTGTTCACGCGGATAGCCATAGTATATACCAATTCCTGGCATATAGGCAAATTCCAAAGAGTCCTCTATATATAATCCTTCACGAAAGTTACTCTCAAACTGCTCTTCTCTGAGAAAAACACTGTGAACACCCGGCACCTCACCTGACCGAGGTAATCTTGTCGTATGTGTGGGTATATACGAATAGCCCCGTCGGCAACAGCCTGTTCTATAAACGTAGTTTTACCAGACGCCGAAGCTCCTGTAACTATAAAAGAGGGTAAATCACAAATCCTATTCATTTTTAGTCTGGTGTTAACAAAAATAATATCGGCTTAATAATACGCTTATACATATTCTAAGAGTATAACTATC
>CALKRM010000008.1 GCA_937989565.1 uncultured Candidatus Saccharibacteria bacterium
AAATTCGAGAGCAATATCATGCAACGATTATTATTGCTACGCACGATAATGAAATTGCCGCCCAGGCTGATCGTGTCATTGCCCTAAAAGATGGGAGATTGTGTGATTAGGCTAGCCGATATAGTACTGTTGACTTATACAAAATTACGTGCTCGTAAAATACGTACATTTATTACGGTATTGTTGGCGAGTATGTTGTTCGGTGTCCTTATTTCAGCTTCCCTGATTGCTAATGGTCTCTTTCGTGGTATTGATTCGTTTCGTAAAGAGGGGTTGACTAGTCGCTATATCGTAAGTGTCACTAACGCACCATCAAATGTCGATGGGTTTTATAAGACTATTCGTGATCCTAATCTTATTGCCGAGGCGAAAAAACGCTATGAACTACTCGTTTCACAAAAAGCTACCGAGTCAAAGCGACTTAATCTGGGATATTCCTATATCAATGATCGACCGCCGTATTCACAGTCTGCTGACGGTACTGTCCAGCTATCTATTAATGACCAAAACGGTATTACCGCTCAATTACTAAAAGAGAAATATAGCGCCATGCCGGCTTTTGACGATGCAAAACTCTCTCGTTTAGCTAAGGGATATGGTGCTATTAAATTTTTTACTGAAGAATTTTATAGTGTCAAAAAAGGCTCGGCACTAGTACCTCTTATTGACGGCAAAGAGTTGTTCTTTGACACTTCGGATGAAGCGGAGGTGAATGCTAATTATGAAAATCCTCCTGTAAATAGCTCAAGTATTGTTATCGCACCACCTGAAATTACAGATAATACTATGCTTCCTGACAATGCTGGCTGGAAGCCTGACGGGTTGAGTTTACCTATAATCTTGCCGCAAAATGTTATTGAGCGTTTACTGAAGTTGGAAAAGTTGCCAGCAAGTGCGAGTGCTGAGGCTAAATTTGAACGCCTAAAAAATATTCGTGACAATATAACTAACTTGAGTTTTAAAATGTGTTACCGAAATAGTGTCTCACTGGAGCTGATACAGCAGGTCTTGCAGCAAAATAAAGAGATCACAGCAAATCAAAATAACAAGGATTATAAAAAGCCAAGCCTTTTGTATGGACTACCCAATCCTACAACATGTGAAAATGCTCCTGTAATAAGTGACAAACGTACGGCAGAGGAGAAGAAGCAAGCGGCAAACCAAAAGCTGTTTGATACAAGATTTGGTAAAGAAACAACCGCTGTAAGCAAATTTATTACTTTTAAAGTGGTTGGCATGTCTCCTGGCGATAGTGAAGTACTAAATCCAGAACAGAAACAGCAGCGCGAGAAGGCTCGCACTACTAACGATATGATTTCTGGAGTATTACGCACGGAAGGCGTTGGGCAGGTTATACCGCGCTCACTATACGATAAGCTACCTAATAAAGCCGATTATGCTGATTTATTTACATATGAGCCACTTTATATTATGGGCAATGAGGATAATAAACATCGTTTTGTTGAGTTTGCAAATGCCAGTGATGCGCAAAAGTTTATAGATGAGCAGGGCTGTACTGTCCAGTATGATAATTCTTGTAAGCCGATTGGTCGTTTATATCAATCTAATTTGGCATTTAGTAATAGCGTTGCTTTGGATGATATGCAGAATATATTTAAGCAGTGGTCGATCTATGCTATGCTGGTGGTTATAGTATTGGCTGCGCTTATTATGTGGATCACTATCAGTCGTACAATTGTAGATGATAGACATGAGACGGCGGTATTTCGTGCTATTGGCTTTAATCGTATTGATATCGTGTCGATATATATACTATATACGATAATTATAGCTATATTAGTAGCTGTGTTCGCTCTTGCTATCGGCTTTATCGGTGCGTATCTCCTGGATAAGCAATTTGCACCACAGCTTACGGCACAGGCGCAATATAGCTTTGGTTCTATTAATTCAAATAGAGTAATACGACTTATAGCCGTGGATATGCGACAGATAATCTTTATTGTAAGTACGTGTATTCTCACTGGATTGTTTAGTGCTATATTGCCATTAATACGCAACGTGCGTCGCAGTCCAATTCGAGACATACGAGAGTTTTAGTAGCTCTTTTTATAATTTTACCTCAAATACTGGACCTGGTTTATTTTACGTGGTAAACTATTATTGGCTACGAGACAAATCTCGTTTCGTGGTTACAGGCAGCTACAGAAAGGGTAATCATGCCTATTATCAAGAAGCTGTTCTCAGCTCTCGCAGTGGCTATCCTTGCTACTGTTGGCGCGGTTGTGGCAGCCACTCCAGCTCACGCTGCGAGCGGCTACGTGACGTGCGCCACTAGCAATGTTGTTGGCGTCTGGGTAGATGTCGATGGCGGAACGGATGGCTGGGCATATCGCAGTGGGAGTGGTAACACTAACTACTACTCCTACAACACCCAGGGAAAGCGCTGGCGCGTGAATGTTGGTTGTGGTGGAACGCCACAGAACTGGTCTCAGTCGATTAGCTCTAACTGGAGCAATTTGCAGAACAGGGCAACT
>CALKRM010000009.1 GCA_937989565.1 uncultured Candidatus Saccharibacteria bacterium
GTTGTTGTGGTTGAGGTTGCTGAGCCTGAGACTGTTGTGGAGCCTGCTGGAATTGTGGCTGAGGTGGCACTTGAGGTTTATTGTTGTTACTATTGTCCATAAATTTTCCTCCTAAAATTACGCTTTCGCTATTATATATTTACAAACCTATCATCGTCAAATTAATCTTACCGCGCTCATCAATTCCAGTGATTTTCACGCGAACAGTTTGCCCTTCTCTCACGACATCAGTCACTTTTTCAACTCGATGTTCTGCCAATTTCGATATATGAACCATTCCGTCAACACCAGGAAGTATATTCACAAACGCGCCAAAATCTTTAATACCAACAACTTTACCTTCATAAATCTTGCCAACTTCTGGCTCTTCAACCAGACCCTTAATCCAGTTCATAGCCTTTTCAATTGACGCGCCGTCTGGACTAGCCACGGTAATCAAACCATCTTCCTTAATATCAATTTCAGCGCCAGTTTCCGAAGTAATCTTATTGATCGTCTCGCCACCCTTACCGATAATCACGCCAATCTTATCTGGGTCAATCTTAATCTTCTCAATTCGTGGCGCATACGGACTGAGCGACTCACGAGGCTCTGGAAGAACGCTGAGCATATGCTCCAAAATGTGCGCACGCCCCGCCTTACTCTGTTCAATCGCTTGACGTAAAATCGCCACCGGTAGTCCATGAACCTTCATGTCCATTTGAAGAGCTGTAATACCCTTTGAAGTACCCGTAACCTTAAAGTCCATATCACCAGCAAAGTCCTCAGCATCAGCGATATCGCTCAACACATACGGAGTATCGCCATCCATCATCAATCCCATCGCAATTCCACTCACGGGAGCCGAAATTGGCACGCCAGCGTCCATCAACGCCAAGCAGCTAGAACAAGTTGCCGCCATCGAAGTTGAACCGTTCTGACTCATAATTTCTGTCACCGAGCGAATAGCGTATGGAAAATCCTCTTCAGTTGGCAAAACTGGGAGCAAAGCACGTTCCGCCAAGTATCCGTGACCAATTTCACGTCGACCTGGACTGCCCATTCTCTTGACCTCGCCAACCGTATAGCCCGGCGCATTGTAATGATGCATATAACGTCGCTCACCGTCGGTAATTTCCATAGTGTCAATCAATTGCGAATAACTAAGCGGCGCCAAAGTCACAATATTCATTCCCTGAGTCACGCCACGCGTAAACAAGCTGGAACCGTGAGCGCGCGGCAAGAATCCGACTTCCGAGCTGAGCGGACGAATCTCAGTTAATTGTCGACCGTCAGGACGAACTCGTTCAGAGACAATTCCCCGACGAACATCTTTATGTAAAGCCAAAGTAAACGCTTCGTCGTAATCGCCACGAACTTCGCTATATTCTTCCTCGTCCAGTCCCAATTTTTCCGCCATCGCTTCATGGAACTCAGCACGAATTTCGCTAATCATTTCATTACGCTCTGGATATGGGCGACGAATTTTCTCACCAAATTTTCCATCAGCCCACGCGTTAACCGTTTGCTGAATTGATTCGTCTGGCAAAATTAAATCGTATTCCTGCTGCGTTGGCGCAACTTTTTCTGCCAATTCGCGCTGCAAGGCAATTGCTGGCTGCATCATCTGGTGAGCCCACACCATAGCATCAACGATAACGTCCTCCGAAACTTCTTTGGCGCCAGCCTCTACCATTGTTATACCGCTTTCAATACCAGCCACAACCAAATCAAGATCTGACTTTTCGCGCTCTTCTGGAGTCAAAAACGCCTTAAATTCACCGTTCACTCGACCCGCGCGCAAACCAGCCACTGGACCGTCAAACGGTGTACCAGTTAACATCAACGCGCTAGACGCAGCGATCATCGCAATCACATCTGGACGGAAACTCGGATCCATACTCAAAACAGTCGCGACGACTTGAATTTCCTGTCGATAACCTTTCGGGAAAAGCGGACGAATCGGACGATCAATTAATCGACCAATCAACACAGCTTCATCGCTCGGGCGACCTTCGCGCTTAATAAATCGGCTGCCAGAAATCTTACCCGCTGCATAAAATTTTTCTTCATAATCAATCGACAATGGAAAATAATCCAATTGTACCGGACGTGGGCTAACCTGAGCGCTACCCAAAACTACAGTGTCGCCATAACGCACCAAAACACTACCTGTCGTCCTAAAACCGACGCGATTCACCTCTAAAGTCAGCGGCCGACCACAAAAATCAGTGGTAACACTAAAAATCTCCTTGCCACTTGGATTGATAATACTCATAAAGAGCTCCTTTCTTGCGGTAGTAACAGGGATGAAATTACTTGGCAATTTAGTCGTCTCATCTCTATCACTTCCGCGTTACAAATTGCTCCTTATATTATACTAAAACCTCAGCCCAAACGCCAGCCGCGAGCGCGCTTAACATAACCTTATTAACAGATGAGTATGCTATAATTTATTCATGTCACTTCAGCTAAATTCAGTAAAAAATCGCCAGAAAAGCTGGAAAAGCTATATCTTAACTATAATCGCAATCTTAATGATTCTTGGCGGAGTTTATTTGCTTGCTCTCATCAGCACGCCCCTCATTTTGTCACAAAACATCAATCCAAAAGACAACCACACCACTCAGCTCATCGTTAAAACTGAGAATAAAATTACCGAAAATCGACTTTACATACCAAAAATCGACATAAATTTGCCTTATAGTACTGGCGGCGCCGAAACAATGGAGCGTGGCGCGTGGTGGCGTAAACCAGAAAACGGCAACCCAAAAGATGGCGGCAATTTTGTCTTATCTGCGCACCGTTTTATTATGGGATTAACTCCTCAACAGACACTCAGAAAATCGCCTTTTTATAATATTGATAAATTAACTGTCGGCGATGAAATTATCATTGACTATAACGGCGTGCGTTACAATTACGTCATCAGCGAAAAACAAAGCGTTAAACCAGATGCCGTGGAAATCGAACAGCGCACAGATCAGCCGCAATTAACTCTTTATTCCTGCACTTTGGGTGGCGCAAACGACGGACGAGATGTGATTATCGCCAAATTGAAAAAATAGCCAGAACAACAAAAATCCCCTTTTCGTCAAAGGGGATTTAAGCAGTTTTTAACGTAAATTATTTACGCAAACCTAACTTGGCAACAACTGCTTTGTAACTCTCAAAATCAGTTCGCTCCAAATATTTCAGCAAACGCTTGCGCTTACCGACCATTTGGATCAAGCCGCGACGAGCCATGAAATCGTGCTTATTCGCCTTCAAATGCTCTGTGACTTCTTTGATACGAGCCGTCAAAACTGACACCTGAGCTTGTGGACTACCGACGTCGTTTTTATTGACCTGAGTCAAAGCAATTGCTTTCGCTTTATTTTCTTTGCTAATCATAGCTCTGTAATTATACCAAGCTTCTCTGTTTTTTGCAATTAGCTAGTAATCCCGAAGTCCGCCAGAGTCTTTGCCTGATCAATAGAATAGTCAGCAATTTTTGTTCGACGCAAATTCTCACAATACGCACCCGTCCCTAGTTTCTCGCCAATATCCACCGCTAACGTTCGGATATAAGTTCCACTTGAAACATGAGTTCTGATCTTTAATTTTGGATATTCGTATGCCAACAATTCCAACGAGTAAATTTCTATCACACGCTTAGGAATCTCAACTTGTTTACCTTCACGCGCCAATTTATACGCTCTTTCACCGTTAATTTTTATTGCGCTAAAAATCGGCGGCGTCTGCTCAATTTTTCCCACAAATTGACTAGCCACCTGCTGAACTTCTTCCAAACTCGGCTCATAATCAGACACATCAGTAATTTCGCCTTCTGGATCACCCGTCGAACTATTCTTGCCCAGAATAATTTCCGCCTCGTACCACTTATCTAACTTAGTGAAAGTTTCAGCTTCGCGGCATTTCTTTCCAGTCACAATAATCATTAGCCCTGTAGCGAACGGATCAAGCGTACCCGTATGGCCAACCTTCACCTTCTTTCCCGCCTGATTAGATAAAACTCGTCGCAAGCGCGCCACCACCCCAAAGCTAGTCATTCCCTGAGGTTTGTCTATGAGAATCACTTCGTCCATCAACTATTGTCCTGGGATGTGGAATTGCGCTGGATTGAAATCTGCGTTTTGAGCTGGCTGAGTTGGCATCGCAGTGATCGGCGCAGGCGCTGGAGCTTGCGGAGCAGCTACTGGCTCAGGAGCCACCCCTAGCGGCGCAATCTGCGGCAATCCACTTACATCAACACCTGTAGGCGCTGGCGGCATTGGCGGCAAAGCGCCGAAATCCGGCATTGCTGGTGGCATTGGTAAATCAAAGCCTGGAATGCTATTTTCAGGATTTGTTATTACTGGCTCAATTGGCGCAATCGGCTGACTCGGAGCTGGCGCTACTGGATTATTCAATTGATTTGTGTCATTGGTAATTGCCGAAATAATCGACTCTTCAGATTGTGGCGCAACAGGTATCGTCGACAATTTTTGCTCAGCGGCGTTAGTTGTCGCAAACGGATCAATCTTTGGTGGTTCATCAGACACGCCCATAGCCGCATTTAACGGAGTATCGCCAAACGACGGCGTGTTATCACCCACATATTTACCGTGCGTTAAAATGGTTTTATTTTGGTCGCTAGCCAATTCCCTAATCTTATCCTCAGCGGCTTGTGTAGTCGTTGCGTTCAGAGTGCCACCCATCAGCGGAGTTTCCTCAAAAGAAAGCTCACCCTTTGAAACTATTTTTTCACTAGGCTTTTCTTCCTCGGCTTGTGGCTCCTCTTTTATTGGCTCAATTTTAGCCAATTTTTCTTCAGCAATCCTAGCAGACTCTTCTTGCTTTTCCTTCGCTGTTTGTTCAGCTACTTCATCGACATCGCCCTTCTTTTCATGGCTAATCGACAAAGTTCCGTCCGCGTGTACGGTTTCCTCGTCTTTCTCTACTTCTTCAGTTTTATCCTCTGAAGCTTCTTCTTTTTCTGGAGATTTTTCTTCGATCTTTTCAATCTTCTGTGGCTCGTCCTCTACTTCGCTCTCTGCAATCTTTGAAACCACCAATTGCTGATTTGCGCCCGCCGCCATAAGTTCTGCAGCTGTAGTCATAACCTTTGATGACGTATTGCTATTACTAAACCTCTCAGTTACCGCCACAATTCCCGTAAGCAAAGCCGTCGCCATCTGTTCGTCCAGAGTTACCTTCGGCGTTTTCAGGTCATCAAGAAGCTCAACAACCATTTCACTCACGCCACTAGCATTAGATTCGTGCCAATCAACAGAGCCCAGACCACTCTTTACGTCGCCCGCTGTTATAGCCACAACCGTAGCATCGTGCAAAATCTTACCGTGCGCAGTCAAAGCCGTATCAATACTTTCACTATTTTCAACATTTAGCGCCAAAACTAGCTCAACGTTATAATCACCCTGTGAAAATTCCAAGTCTTTATCGGTAATTGTCGTACGATATGGCGTAATAAAAATCTTCACCGCGTCATCAACAACTTTATAGCGCAAATGGTCAGCCTTTTCTTTATCCAAGGCGATAATAAAATCACGTAAAGAATCTGCGGTCTGCTCAAACGTCTTATCAGGATTCAAGAACGTAATTGCTGGCGGAATGTCGCCACTAAACACAGCCGTAGCGTGCTTCCCTAGTTTATTGAGGAAAATCGTCAATCCCAATGCTGCCGACAATTCGTCGACTGACGGACTAGAACTCACCGTCACTAAAATATTAGTTACATCCTTTATACTCTGGATTACTTTTTGCTTTGCTGATCCGTTTGACATGATTTTTCCTATGTTTGTTTTTTGTAATTACGCTTGGCATCACTATACCATAAGCAGTACCATAAAGTCAATATCTAAGCCACCTCTTTACAATTTATGCTATTTTCTGTATAATTCTTCCTGATTAGCGATACAAATCTATAGAGGTAAAGGAGAAACATGCCAATCATCAAATCCGCCATCAAGCGTGCTAAACAAACCCTAAAGCGCCGCGAGCGAAACATCAGCATTAAAAAAGACATTAAGACTGCTGTTAAAGCTTTCTCTGCAGAACCAAGCACAAAAACTCTTGCTGCAGCACAAAGCGAAATCGACACCGCTGTTAAAAAAGGCTTGATTAAGAAAAACACTGCTGCTCGCCGAAAGAGCGCATTGAGCAAAATTGCTAAAAAAGCAGGCGTTACATTAGAGGCTGCTGCTAAAAAACCAGCCGCAAAGCCAGCAGCTAAGAAAACTGCCGCTAAAAAAGCTCCAGCAAAGAAACCAGCTGCTAAGAAAACTGAAAAATAATCTGTAAAGATTACTAGAAAATACCCCGGAATTAGCTGGGGTATTTTTATTTAACATCAGTCGACTAATCGACTCGATAATTTGTATACTTGATTTATTTCTTTGCTTTCTAACTTCCAGTTGCAGAGTTCAGCTTTAATTAGCTCTGGACTCAAAGGGGAAGCAATCAAACTCGACGACTCCCCTTCAGCAAAAGGGTCGTCGTCTCCGTTCAGCGCCTCGTAAGACACCTCGCGATTGTCTTCTGAGTACCAGGCACGCTCTGCATAGAGCTCCCACACTCTCCACAAAAGAGCTTTCCTGTAAATCAGTATCTCGGAGTCTCATTCTCAGCTATCCCACGAATCGTTGTGCTTGTCCTCGGCAATCTTATAGCCGAATACCTTGTGTCCATTGAACAGTGCTTGCTCGCGCTGCTGGTCGATGGAGACATCGTTTTGTGCGTGAGACGAAAAGCGGTAGTAGGCGATAGCTAGGTTGTTGTCGTTCTGGACAAATTCAGTCTTTGCCACCTATAAAGTCACCTCCCTCAATTCTTTCATTGATTTCTTGCTTTGCGTTAATACAGCTTCCATGTGCAAATCCATATATGCCCAATCAGGTTTACCAGCAGAATCAGCGGGCAACTTGATATGTTCTTGCTTCAAAAGGTCAGGAAACAATCCGTAATTGTAAGAATATTTGCGTGCTATCGGTTGCAGGCATGCGGCCATGAACAGACACGCATGCTCTGAAATTCCTAGTGTATCGAGGTAGTAGATATCACGTCCTGAAACAAACTCCTCTGGCTGATAGAAGAACGTTGCATTTTCTGAGCCAAATGAAATTACGCCACTTGGGCTTGGTGACATGTCTTCGGTTTTTACAACACGAAATTTAATACCATTATCAAATTTCGTTCGAACAACATAAGGGATACCTTTATCATCCTCAACAACTTGCCTAGTATGAAAAACAGACGGCTTAATAATCTTGAACAACTTGCCAATCTCGAAATCTTTCCATTTTGAGATATCAACCTTCGCCTTCTCTGCCTTGGCAAGCCTTAGATTGCCAAGGCAAGCCTTAGATTCGTTCATGACATTCTGCATGAACGAATCTATATAAGCCCAATCAGGGTTACCTGATTTATCCGCAGGCAATTTGATATGTTCTTCAACAATTGTTTGCGAATTTAGCTGGTCAATATACGAATATCTTGTCAGCGAGGCTCGTATAGCTGTCGCAATAAACAATCCTGTTAATTCAGTCAGCTTATCACTATACAAAAGCAAAATTGCTGACCCAGCACCACCTCTACCAAGGAAATCTTTCGCTTGATAGAATGCAGACCCATCTAATGGGCTAACCGTAATACAGTTTCTGGCATCCAATGCTTCATTATCTTTTGGTTCACAATATTTCACTACACCGTTATTGAAATTCCCAGATGCCACAAATGGAACATTACCATCAGAGTATGCTGCTTGACTTCTAGCAACAGGTCGTTTCACCTCAAACAATTCTCCAATGGCAAATGACTTCCACTTACTCGTATCGATCTTATTCATTCTTCTCACCGCCCTTCTTCAAGGCAATGTTCACGCTCTCATCATCCGCGCTCACTGTGCTCGAATACATTGCTGTTTCAAGCAGCTTGTCGCCAAATACCTTTGCGTCGATGCCTTCCTTGAACATCAGATAGTCCATAGCGGTCTTCTTGAAGTCTTCTTCAAAAATCTCAAAAGGCTTCTGCGGCACCTGATACGACAGGTGCTTGTCAGACTTGACCCACTGACATGTGTCGTCCCCCGACTGCTTCTCTACCACATCGACCCAACGGTCCTCGATAGCAGCCCATTTACCGTACACATCATGGCGACCTTTATTCTTGACTGTCGCAAGCCCATCGGTCTCCATATAGCAGGCAAAAATATCCTTGCCATCCTGTGAAATGCCAGTCTCAAACACAAAAACGCTCGTAGTGACGCCCACGCCAAAGAACAAGTCTTCAGGGAGTTTGATTACCTTCTTCAGACGATGATGTGAAAGGATTCGCTTCATCTGAGCCTTTGAAGCCTTTTCAAGCTTCTTATCTGGAAGGATGAACGCGCAAGCTGTATGGGCAGGCACACTGTCAAGAACATTCTCAACAATCTTCATGCAGCCGTACTTATTCTCATACGGTGGATTCATAAGAACCTTCGTGATTCCCTACTTTGCAATCCAATCGCTTGCCGTTTCAGTTCGTGCATCCATCTGTTCAAGGTTCGTCTTACCATCCTTGTGAATCAGCATGTTTGCACACGCAAGAGCATAAATCTCACGGTCAAACTCGATACCGTAAAGCTGCTGCCTCTTGATTTCCTTTGCCTTGATGGTTTGCATCCCGCCAGACTCACGAATCATGTTCGCCATCGCTTTAACAAGGAATCCGCCACTGCCACAGCATGCATCAAGAACTCGGTCGTCCTTGTTTACCTCAAGAATCTTATACATGAAGTCAGTGATATGCTCAGGAGTAAAGACCTGACCAGCTTCCGACTTCTTCTTGTAGCGATTGAATTCGTTGAAGAAGATACCTATAACATCTTCTCCGCGCCAAGCATCAGAATTCAGACAATTGCTGATTTCTGTGACCCACCCGATGAATTGTGTAATAAGTGTTTTGACGCGACTTTGCTCTTTCGCATCCTCGCTATCAACGTTCAAATTCATTCGAATTTCCGAGAACACTTCTGTCAGAAGAGACAGTTTTTGATTCTGCTGCTTATCGTGATAAAGCTCCTTGTTAAGACAGTTCAGAATTGCATTATGAAATTCCGAATAGTCCATACCCTCAACCATCAGTGCGTTATAACGCTTTGCAACCAGAGCGCAAGCTGTGAAAATCATGCGATGATACAAATTCTTAATACCGAACTCGAAATGCAAGCAGTTGTTGATGCTTGCAGTCAGCTCGTAAATATGCTCCTTGTCGATGTTGCCTGCATTAAACAAAGCCGTGTAATACTCAACGTTATGAAGAGTCTTGGCTCCATCGCCATCAAACTCTTCTTCGCCCTTGAATACTCGAGCAGCGTCGCCGTTATAAAGAATGCCAACTACCTTCTCGTATTGCTGCTCAACGATACGAACGTTCTTCAGTACTTCCTCAACCCATTTATCAACAAGGGCAACACTCGAAGCTTTCGTCTCAAGTACCACAGCAACATCCGCATGATTGTCCGGCAGATACCAGCCATCAGGCTTATCAAGAACTCCCGGAAACCCAAGCTGATTAAATGTCGTCAACTGACCAACGCCAGATTTCACGCCTGCTTTATCTTTGAACCCGAGGATATTACGAGCAATATCACGTACTTCATCCTCAGTTAAATTCTTAGCCATTACTTCTCAGCCTCCTTTGCATTTTTCTCAATCCACTCACGCAGCATCGCTGAGATAGATTTCTCCCTCTTGATTGCAATGATTTTCAATATCTTCTTATCCTCTGCCGTCACGGAGAGCGTCAGCTTTGTTCGCCTGACGTCTCCTGAGGGCTTCTTCTCGTCTTTCTTATTCATATAAAACTCTCCTGCAATAATACGTATTCACGTAATTACGTATTATTGTACAATATTTGCGAGTTTCGAACAAAGGCGTAAACCCGCAGCAAGAGCCTGAGTGCTGATACGCAAAAGTGAGCTGCAATAGCAGCGAAGGAGCAGCACGCGTCTCTCTTTGTTCTTGAAATCAAAAGAGCGAGGTAGCCGTCTGGCTAACCTCGCTCTTTCCTACCTATGCCCGAAAGCCGCTAGACGCAGTCATTGAATCTATATACAAGCGCCAGCTCATTTCTCACGAAATAGAGTTCAATGCTTCCTCTTTTGGTGGAAATTTTTTACTAATATCTCTTAAAGCATTCCCTGCCGATTTTCTAACATATTCACTCGTATCTTCTTTTAATGCAGCAATTCGTCTGATAGCTTCATTCGGATTATCTTTGAAATATGGTCTGCTCGTCCATATTCTTAGTCCCTCTGCAACTGCTCTCCTTGTATTAGGATTATTGTTTTTTAACCATTCATCAATTATTAGAAGTGCTTTTTCATATCCTATTTTCTTGCAAAATTCATCAAATGCCTTTGCCAACACTTCTTGAACTCTCCAATTATTATCTTTGGAAACTTCATCTCGCATAAATGCTAAAACATCATCTTGTTCTGATAAATATCCAAAGAGAAATACGCTGTACATTCTAACTTGATACACATTAGATTTATAGGCTAAAAATGCCAACCAGCGCCGCCTCCACAAGCAGCCACGGATTTACAGAAGTTGTTTTCATTTGCAAGTCCGCCCGAAGCAGCACGTCATTTATTCTATTCAGTTTTTCCTTATCAACACCTTTTGCTGAAGACGCCAATTTTCGTAAAACATACGGACTAGCCGAAAAATCTGAAGCCACCAACTTACTATCGCCGTCAGCCAAAACCAACGCCGTCAAGTTAGTTGCCTGCGAGGCAAGTAATCCCATTGTCTGATAGGCGCCATCAACGCCACTTTCCGACTCCAAATAACTAATTATATCGTGAACCTTATCACAATCACCCACCAGCGCCGAAACAAATAAATCAAACACATTTTCCGTCCTCCCCAGAGGTATAAAGTTGTCAATTAAATCATCCGTCACTTTTTCCGCCAGCGCCAATTGATCCAAAAAGTTGCTTAGTCGCAACTGATCAAATCCCAAGCGATCAACAATTATCTCTGCTTGACGATTCGTTAATTCACACTCGCGAATCTTCGCCTCCGCCACGCACCACTTTAAAAGCTGCGGTTTTTGACGATCACTAATCGGTGAAAATTCCTGAACTTTGGCATTTTTCTGCAGCCACTTATACGTTTTTGTTCGCTTATCAATTTTGTCTTCCGCCAGAATAATCGTCCTGTCATCATCAAACTTCATATCTGGAAGTTGCGACCAGACCTCAGAATTTTCGCCTAGTTTTGAAATCAAATACACCGACGAGTTCATAAACAGCGTCTGCCCAATTGCTATTTCCTGCATTCCAGCCAGCGTCAAATCTTCGCCATCATGTCGCGCCACTTTTTCATTGCCGATCAGCTTAGCAATTACTTGCCGTTTCTCGAATTCGTTTTCGCCGTAAAAAAGGTAAATCACTTCGCCTCCACTTGGCAAACTGGACAAATATGCGTACCGCGTCCAGAAACCTTCATCTTTACAATCTCTTGATCAGGATGTCGATGACACAGCTGACCTTCCCGACGAAATACATGCGCAAACGACAGATAATTGCCCTTCCTGCCTTCAGCGTCAACATAATTTTTATCCGTTGAGCCGCCCTGATCAATACTCAATTGCAAAATCTGGCGCAGTTCGTTAAACAAATATTCCAATTGGTCATCACTAACATTTTTGACGCGCGTCTGAGGGTGGATTTTTGCAGCCCACAGAGCTTCATCGGCATAAATATTACCAACCCCAGCGATCACCGACTGATCAAGAAACGCCGGCTTTATCATCGAATTTTGCCGACGACGAATTCGCTTAATAAAGTCATCCGCCTCGGTTTTTTTATCGAGCGGTTCCGGACCAACTTTCTGCATAAATGGCAAATTTTCTATCTCATCAGTCGGCATCAATTTCATCCAGCCAAACTTACGCTGATCATTAAAAAACAGACGCGAACCATCCGTAAAATCAATTTGCACTCGTGTCGATCTATCAGGCAATTCACCAATCAAACTATCATTCGGATGACCACCAGCAAAACTATTAGCCCCACGAAAAATCAATTGCCCAGTCATCTTAAGATGTATCACCAGCGAATAACGCGTATCAAGATCAATCATCAACACTTTTGCACGACGTCGCACCGCCGTTACATGCGCACCGTATAAAAATTGTTGAACATCAGTGGGTGAATTAGGAAAACTCTTTGGTGAATCAAATACCGTCGCTCGCACAACAGCCTGACCTGGCAGTAAATCCGCCAAACCGCGACGAACTGTCTCAACTTCGGGTAGTTCTGGCATTCGGCAAATCCTACAGCTTAAACAAAGCTTCTTCTTGACTTAGGCCAATTCCAGCCGCCATTTTCTTGCCGTCAGGAATTTGCTTCAAAAACATATCCAAAATCTCGTTTACGTTAGCTTGCGCCGAACCTTTAGAGCCGCTACAATCCGACGTCCACAAACTCTTCACAACGGAATTGTCCTTCAAAGTTTCGAATTTGTAAATTTTACCGCTAGCACAAATTCCCCGCAAATCGTTTTGCTGCTCAGTTAGCGGCGTACCTTCCATCATTTTTCGCTTATCAAGCGCATAAACCAGCTCCGTATAAGCCCTGCTGTTATTGTCCAATTTTTTCTCTGCAATCGGCTTATCCAAATATCCCTCGTACGTCGTCATCTCACGAGATTCTGGCGAAATAGTGATGCTATATGAGCGGAAATTCTCATTCGCTACAATTGGCCCGCGTACCGTCAATCGAACCGCGCTTCCCACGTCCGTCGACAACAAAGCAACTTGCCCTACGTTAACATTCTGATCCGTTGTTTGACCTGAATCGTTTTTGCCAAATAATGCTCGACCAATCGCAATAACCGCTGCTACCGCCACAACTGTGATAACAATAACCAGCAAAATTGGTACAAATCGAGAAAATGAATTTCGTCGTTGAGTATATTTCATGGCGTAATTATACCATATTTTCTACACTTCACCCCAATTTACGCCTGTACCGACATCTACTTTCAATTTAATCGGCAATTCTGGACAAACGCCTTCCATTTCCGCTTTCATAATCTCGCTGACTTTCTGGACGTCTTCAGGTTTGCATTCCACCAAAATCGAATCATGAACCTGTAAAATCGCATCAGCCAAGCCCGACAATTTATCCTCCAATCGAATCATTGCCAATTTCATCAAATCCGCTTCCGTGCCTTGAATTGGCATATTCATCGCAGCCCTTTCCGCCGAAGATCGCACCATAAAATTGCTCGATTTTATATCAGGCGTTGGTCGTCGCCTGCCAAAATACGTTTCAACAAATCCCTGTTCTCGCGCTTGAGTTAAAATTTTATCCAAGTACTGACGAATCGGCTTTCGCACCTCAAAATAATGATCAATAAACTTTTTCGCCTCTGTAAATGACATTCCCGTAGCCGCCGCTAAACCGTGCGGACTCATTCCGTAAAGTACACCAAAATTGATCACTTTTGCTGCTCGACGCTGAGATTTGTTCACTTCATCAATTGATATTCCGTATGTTTCCGCCGCCGTTTTTGCGTGAATATCGACATCGCTATTAAAGTCTTCGATCAACTTCTCGTCGCCCGCCAGCACGGCAGCCAGCCTCAGCTCAAATTGTGAATAATCAGCACCAACAAAAACTTTGCCGTCACTCGGAACAAACGCCTGGCGAATTTTCCTGCCCAGTTCAGTCCGCACCGGAATATTCTGTAAATTCGGATTTGTACTACTCAGTCGCCCCGTGCTGGTTACGTCCTGATTGAATGTAGTGTGAATTCGCCCATCAGTCGCCATCAATTTTGGTAACGCCTCAATGTATGTGCTGATCAATTTGGTCAATTCTCTATATCGCTCAATCAACTCAATAATCGGATGCTGCCCTCGTAATTTGTCCAACTCTTTTTGACCTGTTGAATATCCAGTTTTTCCCTTTTTTATGCCCGCAGTCGGTAATTGCAATTTGGTAAACAAAACCTCAGAAAGTTGCGCTGGACTAGACGCGTTAAACTCGTATCCTGCCATGGAATACATTTGTTGTTCAAGCTCACCAACTTCCGCCGCCAGCTCATCGCCCATCTGTTTTAATAGCGTATCATCCAACTTCATCCCGCGTTTTTCCATCTGGAATAGCGCCCAAATTACTGGAAAATCAAACTCGTAAGCCACACGCGCAATTTGCGAATTGTTCGACATGTAAACTTTTTGTTCACGATAAATTTTATGCAAGCGAGCCAATTGATAAGGCGCGGAATTGTCGTCAGAAAAATCACCAGACAATGCATTCAGACTACGGTCGCGTTTCAGCGAATCAATTAAAAACGCCGCCTGCCCAACATCCCAAACTTCATGAAAACGCACCGCTACGCCATGATTATCCAGCGTATGATATAACTGCTTAACATCCGCCGCGATCACAATTCCCTGCGCCAGTAATTGCCACATAGATTGACTAATTTCGCTAATTTTCGCCATCCACGCTGACTCAGGATTTGAGCTTATGTAAATTACATCAGGCTCCGACGAATCGATATATATTATATTTTCCGCCTCAAACATCGGCATATCGGGCAATTTTTCAATTCGTGGAATATCCAACTTCGGTTCTTCTTTTTTCTCATTTTCCGCAATTTGCATTGTTTTTGGCAATCGTCCAATCAGCGAATTAAACTCCAACTTCTGCAGAATTTCCGTTACTCGCGCAAAATTGCAATCATTAACATCCGCCACATCCCAGTCCAGCTCAATCGGCGCGTCCGTCCAAATTTCCGCCACTTGCTTGGTTAAATATGCCGACTCTCGACCATTTTCCAACTTCGTTCGCAAAGCGCCTTTTTGCTCGTCCAGATGTTCATAAACTCCGTCCAGCGTTTCATATTCTTGCAATAATTTCACTGCCGTTTTCTCGCCAATTCCCGGCACTCCCGGTAAATTGTCACTAGAATCACCCTTTAGTGCCTTCAAATCTAAGAATTGTTCTATCCGAATTCCATATTTTTCTTCAAAATGTTCCGCCGTAAATTCCTCGATATTCCTTAAACCATTTTTCATGGCGTAAACCTTGGTCATCGGTGATATCAATTGCAATGCGTCCAAATCCGACGTTATCAAGCACGTTTCAATTCCGCGAGATTCCGCTTGCCTGGCAAACGCGCCCATAATATCGTCTGCCTCGTAATCATCAATTTCATAAAGCGGCCAGCCAAACGCATCAAGCAACTCATGCAAAATCGGGATTTGCTGATAAAAATCATCTGGCGCCGGCTTGCGACCAGCTTTATATTCTGGATATAATTCCCGTCGCTTGCGAATGTTCGTGCCTCGTTTATCCCAAGCTACCGCCACATAATCCGGCTCTAATTTCTTAATTAACTCAATTGCCAAACTTACAAATCCGTACACTCCGCCAGTCGGAGTTCCGTCAGCCATCGACAATCCAGGCATGGCATAATAACCTCGGTAAAACACCGACTTTCCATCAATAACCACTAGACGCTTCATACTTCTATTGTAGCATTTAAGCGACTGTCGTTAGAGAATTGATCGACGTAGCGCCTAGCTTTTGACACACTTTTTCTGAAAAAACCTTCTTCAAGCTCTCTTCTCTACCCTGATGTTTTATTCCTAACGAAGCTTTTTCTATCAAACTCTCCTCGTATTCTCTTACCTGATCGTGATAAATACAAATTGGAGGACTGTCGTCATTCAAAATCACATCAAGCAATATTGGCGTACCATGTTTATCATGACCAACTTCAAACTCGTAAGTTTTAGTAGAGTATTCCTTAAATATTCTGGAATAATCAAAATATGACGCATCATTCACGATAACATATTTAAAATCCATAGATAATTTTACCGCCGACCAAACAGTGGATATAGCAGCTTGTCCAAATTTTTTATATGCTTCTATAGTCGGATTCTTCGTATCGCCTTCATCCTCAAACATATCATCTTGTAGGATTGTGTATATCTGATAGCGACTTTTCGGATTAGATAGCGGATTAGATAGCGAAGCGGCAGGATTCTCCCAAATCATCCATACCTGACCATACTGATCAACAACAGGTTCTTTAACAAATCTTTTCCATACTTCGCTACCATCTGGATTAAAATCAAAATTCGATTCTAGCTCATTAACTTGGGCTAATATATCGTCCCATTGAACTTTTTTGCGATATTCTATTGAACGGCGCCAGATACTAAAATCAGAAAGTGGATTCTGAGGTAGCTTTTCAGTATCTCCATGAAGCGTTTCCATAATACTTATCACAAACATACTCTCTATTTGGAAGAATATCAACAAATTGTTAAAATTAGTACATGACACAACCATATGCAAAAATTATCGCCCTGGTTGGATTGGCGGGCAGCGGCAAAAGTTCGGCTGTCGAATATTTGACAGAAAAAGGATTTCCAAAAATTTACTTCGGTGGCGTTATTTATAAAGCCATGGACGAGGCTGGAATTGAAAAAACTTGGGACAATCAACAGCAATTTCGCGAAGAAATTCGTCGCCGCGAAGGCAAAGATTTCGTAATCAAACGCGTCATAAAAAACATCCACGACTTAATAAACGCTGGGCAAAATAAAGTCGTTTTGGACGGATTATATACTTGGAGTGAATATAAACTCCTCAAACACGAATTCCCTGGCCAGGTCGTTGTTATTGCTATTGTTACACCGAAATACCTCCGTTATCAACGAATGGCTAAGCGTACGGAACGCCCAATGCAACCGCACGAAGTTGATCAGCGCGACTGGTCAGAAATCGAGAATTTGGAAAAAGGTGGACCAATTGCTATTGCTGATTATTTCATCATTAACGACGGCAGCCTCGAGCAATTACACCAAAAAATAGACGCCGCAACTCACGACGCCCATTTTTGTAAATCGCCCGAACAGTGTTAATTAATCCAGATATTCGTAAAGTTTTTTCGCATCTTTGTGCTTGCGAAGTTTTGCTAGCGCCTTAGCTTCAATCTGACGGATTCGCTCGCGCGTAACCGCAAACTCCTGACCAACTTCTTCCAAAGTATGGTTTTTTCCATTATCCAAACCAAAACGCATTCGAACAATTTTCTGCTCGCGATCACTCAAACTTGATAGAATTTCCTGAACTTGCTCTTTTAATAATTGATTTGAAGCGGAATCTTCTGGTGAAACCGTATCTTCGTCAACGATAAAATCTTGCAAAACTGAATCATCATCTTCACCGTCACGACCAACACCAGCGTCCAAAGAAGAAATGTCTTGCTTGATCTTAATGACATATTCAATTTTCTCTGGTTCCATATCCAGCTCTTTAGACAATTCTTCAATTGTCGGCTCACGGTTCAATTCCTGAGTCATTCGTCGCTGAGTACGCAGTAATTTATTGATCGTTTCCACCATGTGAACTGGAATACGAATCGTTCGCGCCTGATCAGCAATCGCACGCGTAATCGCCTGGCGAATCCACCAAGTTGCATAAGTCGAAAACTTAAATCCCTTATCTGGATCAAACTTCTCAACCGCACGCAAAAGTCCAGTATTTCCCTCTTGAATCAGATCCAAAAAGTCCAAACCGCGACCAGAATAACGCTTAGCGATTGATACCACCAAACGCATATTTGCCTCAGCCATCTTATCTTTAGCCTTCTTATCGCCTTCAACAATTCGGCGCGCCAAGTCCATTTCTTCTTCAGAGCTAAGTAGTGGAATTTTACCAATTTCCCGCAGATACAGCCTGACCGAGTCATCCGACACGTCGTCCAAATATTGCCCAGTTGTCAACGAATCCAAATCTTCCGATTCTTCTTCGTCTATAAGCGTTGGATCAAAATCATCATCTTCATTTAAGTTTACTGGCTTCGTCGTGATATCGTCGCTCACATTTTCTCCTTAATCAGATTATTTAAGCTCTGGCGCAGATTCTGAGACAAAACCTCATCGCCCGCCGCCTCGGCCTCTCTAAGCTGCGTTAATAATTGATTCTTTTTGTTTTCGCGATGTTTGATTGTTATCTGTCTGACTAGCCGAGCCATCTCTTCGTCCAAGCTTTTTTGCTCCCAATTGGCGTAACGACTTTCACTTTTCAACTGTACTATTTTCACATACTGTTCGATTTTTTGCAAGTCCAGCGGAACCTCGCCCAAATCCGCGTCTGGGTTCTTCCGCAAATAGCCAATCAGCTGCCGCGCATTGTCATCGTCCAACATTTCGCCAGAAACCGCCGCCAACCAACGCCGCACGGATTTTTCACTCGCCGCCAGCCCCGCCAGCATATCCTCAGTTTCATCCTGAACTGGAGTCGGTTTTTCTTTCTCAATTTTCGCCTTTTTCAATTGATGTTCAGCTACTTTTTCATTCGATAATTTTGCCTTCAGTGCGGTGATTGACGCGCCAGTTTTTTCAGAAATCACCGACAAATAATGCTCTTGCTCCACCGGATCTTTCAAACCTCGAACAATCCTCAGCGCAATAGTCGAAAATCGCCGTTTGCCTTCCGCCGACTTCAAATTCTCCATTTCCGCGTATCTGGCAATCACCCAATCCACCGCTGGCTGAGATTGGTCAATCGCCGCTTGCCAAAGCGCTGAATCTTTTTGGATCAATTCGTCTGGATCTTTGACGCCATCAGGCAAACTCACGACTTCCAGCTCCACGCCGACTTCCTGCGCCAAATTGATAGCGCGCTCCGTCGCATTAACTCCCGCTCGATCACCATCAAATGCCAAGCGAATCCGCCCCGCCAATCGACTAAGCGACTTCAAATGTTGCGTCGTCATCGCCGTTCCAGAAGTTGCAACCACGTTTTTGACGCCCGCTTGATGACTGCTAATTACGTCCAAATTGCCCTCAACAATCACCGCCACATCGCTTTTTCGAATCGCTTCTTTGGCTTGATGCAAACCAAAAATATGTCGCGATTTATCGAATAACAGCGTTTGCGGCGTGTTCAGATATTTTGGCGCGCGCGGATCGTCACGAATAATTCTGCCCGTAAATCCCACAACTTCACCATTGCCATCACTCAAAGCCACCATCATTCGCCCACGAAACAAATCGCCACCAAACCGATTCGACAAGCCAGCGTCCGCCAATTCCTGCCTGGAGAATCCTCTTTTTTCCAATGCTTTCGTCAACGTGTCGCCATTCTCCGGCGCATAGCCAATCAAAAAATCACCAATCGTCTGACGATTTAATCGCCGTTTTTTTACCACATAATTTAAGGCTGTCGAATTTTTTACCAAATTCTGCTGATAAAAATTAGCGGCTAATTTCAACGCTTCTCTGGCCCTGGCGCGACGCTTGGCCGTTCGTCCGTCGCCGTTAGAAAACAAAGTCAGATCAACGCCCGCCTTCCGAGCCAAATGCTCCAGCGATTGACGAAAATCCATTCCTTCCACCATCATCACAAACGTAAAAATATCGCCACCTTTTCCAGAAGAAAAATCGTGCCAAATCTGCTTTTCTGGACTAACCATAAAGCTTGGGGTTCGCTCGTCGGTAAACGGACTCAAACCCTTCAAATTGCGCCCCGCTCGCTTCAACTGAACATACTCACCAATCACATCCTCGATGTTCAGTCGCGCCCGCACTTCTTCTTTGGCATCATTCATATTTTTATTATATCACTCTTTACCTCTGTTATTGTTTGTGGTTAAATAGAAATATGTATCCTGACAATTTGAATAACCAACCTCAAGGTATCGATTATCTGAATCAAATTGCCACACCTCCGCCAGCGGAAGGTTTTGATAAAAAAACCAAAATCATCATCGCTATTTTGAGTTTTATCGGCTTGATAACCCTAATCGCGATATTCGTTTTTTCACAAGATTCTATGCCGAACGCCAACCCGTCACAAGTTGCAGCGCGCGTTAATAAGCTACTCACTATTTCCAAAAAATACAATAATAAATTCCGCTCAACCAGTTTACAAACCACCAATAGTTCCCTGGTTGCAGTACTAACCACCGCAGACGCCTCAATGGGCGAAGCGCTTCAGGCAACCGGCATCAATTATAAGGAAAAACAAAAGGATATCCTCGCTCTAGATCCGTCAGAAAAATTAGAGAAAAAATTGGATGAAGCTCTTCTGAACGCGCAATTGGATATTACCTATGCCCATGAGATGAATGTGCAAATAACAGATACAATCAACATGATGAAAAAGGTATACAAGTCCACCAAGTCAAAAAAGATGCGCGAATGGCTAATGAAAACTGCTGGCGATTTAGAGAATATTCAGAAGCAGATCAATCAAATCATTAAAGCAGATTAAGCTTCCGAGACTAATCGATAACTCAGCCTCGCCAAGTCAAAGACCTCTTCGTCAGTCAATTGACCTGAACAAATAATTGTATTCCAATGCTTCTTGTTCAAGTGATAGCCTGGTAAAACCGTTTCATATTTTTCTCGTAAATTCTGCGCCAACAAAGGATCGCATTTTAGGCTTACTCTGAGAGGCTTTGAACCTTCCGCCACCAGCGCCACCATTTTCCCCGCGCCGTCATTATCTCGACCAAATTTATACACCGCAATATCCTCGCCAAACGGATAATCCAGCCATACGCCTGGCAAACTTAAAATAAATTCTTCAAATTGTTTATGTGTCATACTTTCACCTTTTTCAAATAATATTCAAGCTCCATAATGCTGCCGCGGATGTCTTCCAGCGCTCGGTGATCTTCTGGCTTAGCAAATTTCTTACTGTATTTACCTTCAAACACCACCTTCCATGCGCTCACATCCAACACGCGATAATGTAGTCTTTTTGACAACGTTGGCCACCATTGGTCAATGAATCGACGATCTTGATGGATTGAATTGCCTGCTAATAAAATCTTCGTCTCGCCCGCAAAATGCTCATCGCAAAACGCCAACAATTCGTGCTCTATTTCCGCCAAAGGTTTGCCCGATTCATTCTGCTCCTCCAGCCCGCGTCGTGCTTCCGGATGTTCATTCCAAAAACCAGCATTTCGGTCCAACAACTTAGCCAACTCTTCCGAATCGTGGCGCACAATTCCTTCATACGTCGCAATTTCCTTAAAATTCCAATCCGTCGCAATTGCCGCCACTTCCAAAATCTCATCACGCACTGGATCTAATCCAGTCATCTCCAAATCCACCCACAAAATCTTTTTTGGCTTAAAACTTGCTTTCATATCTCTATTTTACCACTTCCATAAGGCGTGCTAAACTAAAATCATGACAAAACGCATCCTACTCAAATTATCAGGTGAACAACTTCAAGGCGAATTCGCCAGCGGCTTTGACCCAAAACGCGCTCGCTGGATTGCCGAACAAATTCGACCAGCGCTGGACGACGGGGCTGAAATTGTAATTATGGTTGGCGGCGGCAATTACGTTCGCGGCAATCAAATTATCGGTCATGGAATTCAACCTGTTTCCGCTCATAATATCGGCATGCTTTCTACGCTAATAAATGCCATTGCGCTGGCGGACGTATTGAACGACGCAGGATTGCCAACTCGCGCATTGTCCACGGTCGAAGTGAATCAATTTATTGATCACTATACTTTCCGACGTGCAATTAGCCATATTAAGAAAAACCGCATCGTTATTGTGGCGTGCGGCACTGGCAGACCGTTTCTGACTACTGATACTGCAGCGTTAAATCTGGCACTGGAAATGCAATGTGACGCCGTGGTTAAAACAACGAAAGTCGACGGAGTTTACGACAAAGATCCTATGAAATTCCCTGACGCTGTAAAAATTGATCATTTATCTTACCAAGAAGCCCTGACAAATCCTAACATTGCCGTTATGGATAAGGCGGCAATTGGACTAGCAATGGACGAGCACATTCCAGTCATCATTTGCGACCTGCTAACAGACGGAAATATTCTCCGCGCAACCCGCGGAGAATCAGTAGGCACGCTTATTAGTTAAGATTTTAGTCCTTTTTCTTGTCTAATTTATCGAGTTTAAAGAAGTGAACGATTGCATATACAACAAATGCAACGGCTATCAACGTAATTAACGAGCTAACGAATGCGCCGTATAAAAACTCGCCTTTACGTCCAGCAACTTCAACCGTAAATGAAGCTGATTGCAATCCTTGTTGAGAACCAACGATCAACTGCACTAACGGGTCAATAAACGCCGTCACCAACTTTTTAACCGTATCGCCAGCTGCAGTACCGATTGCCAAACCAACAGCCAAGCCAACAACACCCTGTTCACGGATAAAGTTTACAAACCCACCCATATGAGTGTCTTTTATAGCTGCACTTACAATTTTCTTCTCCTTGATGGCAGCAATTTTTTTAGCAGCTTTAATGCTCTTAGGGGCTAGTTTTTTAGCTGATGCTTTAGCTGCTTTTACGCCCTTATTTGTTGATTTTTTTGACTCAGTAGATTTCGCTACCATAAAACTCCTTTTAATTTAATAGTTATTAATTAATTTTATCACACGCCACACTACACGCCGTTTCACCGAGAGATTTAGAAACCTTCAATTCTCTTAACAAATTTTCCGCGGCCTCTAGTTTTCCTTCAGCTAACCTGTCACGCTTATAGGGCTTACTCTTAATGATTTCTTCATATAATTTAATCGCCTCGTTTAAGATATCTGGGTCTTTATTTTTTTTGGCTACTTTACGCATAACATCAGGCAGAAACAGTCTATTTTTTGAATTATCAGACGACGGCAAACTATCATTTACTGCACTGGCTACTCGGATAGCTTGATCCCACCCCCCCTTATTTATTAATCCTCTACATAATTTATCGACTTCTTCCAAGTTATTCCGAGGGTCAATATCCAGATATATTCCTGACAAATCTTCTATTTTTCCCGCAGCCACCTCATATTGACCATTTAATAGATTAATTCTGGCACTATAATCATCCAGTAAAAGTAATCTACCTGGAATAGATGGGAACGTTAACATTTGTAAACGAGCAAACTTTCCATAACCATCTCTATAATCTCTTCTGTCAGGAAACGTAAACCATGGACGCTTATCTATAAATTCAGCCCTGTTGACAGTTGCCGGCAATTGTTTTAATAACTCATCAGTTTTCAAACTATCTTGAGATTTCAATTCGCCGCAGGAAAATTTATCAAGCGGATGGCTTGACGTAAACCCAACGGCCGTAGTCATCTCACAACATAACTCCTTTGTCAGGACGTCTATCATAAACGACCTATCACTCTCACGATCAAATAAAGTAATGAACGTGTGTTGATTAGCATAACTAATAAAGTGCTCAATATTTAATTCTTCCAAACACTCAGACGCAACGATTGTATGCCCATAACAGTTAGCAACTTCATCTTTAGCGATATTATCTGCGTTAAGTTCTCGTGAGCCACTGCCTGTCGACCCAAAATAAAGTGTTTCACGAACAAGCTCTGCAACAGATTTAGCGGCCTCTGCTATATCATCAAACGTCTTATCTGACTTTTCGTACACATTTTTTATGTCACAAAGCTTCTCTGACTCTAACAAGAGTTCTCGCTTAACGCCTCTTTTCTCTGCTATATCACTTCTCGGAGTTAATAGCTGAGTAGATAAATATCGATCATAAAATGATGTATATGGTTGCTCGTCTAATTGTTTACTCGGTCGTTCATTCACGAATTTATATTATATACTAATACAGTATATTTTACAAGCGATCTGGCGCCACGATTCCCAAAATAGCCAGTCCAGCCTTAAGAATGTCGGCATAAATTGCCACGATTCCTACGCGATGCGCCTCTTTGTCGCTACCAATAACCTGATTTTTCTCATAGTAACGATTAAATTCCTGCGCCAATTCAAACAAATATGTACAGATGTGATGGGGCTCCAGACTTTCCTTAGCGCGATCAACCACGTCCACGTACTCACTCAATTTTCTAACCAGCATTTTATCCTCGTCAAACAATTCTGTCGGAAAGACAATTTCTTTATCGGATTTAGCTAAAATACCTCGCGCTCGAGCATGCGCATACTGCAAATAGCTTCCCGTATTTCCCGTCAAACTTACCGCGTCGTTAATATCAAATATGACGTCGCCGCCGATCTTCACTTTCAAGAATTGATAACGGAGCGCGCCAGCAATCACGTCGTCAGTTGGTTCGCCGCCAGCTTTTTCAATTGCTTTCTTAAACTCGTCAAACAGCCAGCCAATTGTAACAACCTCACCCGTTCGCGAACTCATCTTTCCAGTTGTCAATTTAACCAAGCCAGTCGCATAATTGAACAATTTTCCCTTCAAGGCTGGAATCGACAATTCACTAGCCGCAATCACGCCGCGGAAGTACGCTGCTTGTTCCTCGCCGTTTACTGTAATTGACAAGTCCAAGTTCGGATAATCCTTATACTTCAACTGAATCAATCCCATATCATGTGCCCCATAAAGACCATTGCCGTGAGATCCAATAAACACGTTATCGAACGCGCCGTATTTGCTACCCTTAAAGACGTATGCGCCGTCAGATTTGGTAAACACCTCTGGCGTTTTCTCTTTAATCAAAGATTTACCCAATTCTTCAGTTTCGCTCTCAACGTAACGTCGTTCAATCGGCACGTTTCCAAGTCGCCCAACATTAGAGTCAATTTCGTCAAAACTCCAACTTTTACAGATTTCGTAAACTTGTTTATATAGTGGATCATCCAGGACGAATGATTGCTTGGCTAGTTCATCAATTTCTGCCTTCGCCTCTGGAGATTCTTTCGCCGCACGCGCACCTTCAACGTACATGCGACTCATAAATTCATTTCGCTTATCAGCTGGGATTTCGTTCAATTTATTCACATCGCCGTCAATCTCACGCAAAATCGCCCACATACTTTTACCGACATGCGTTCCAACATCACCGTGATAACTCACTCGATGCACAATTGCGCCATCAACCGCCAACAAATTAGCCATCGTGTCCGCCAAAATCGCATTCAAAGCGTGTCCGATGTGCATAGCCTTAAATGGATTCGGGCAATTAGTTTCAATTACAACCGTCTGACCAGCGCGCTTCGTCGTTGGCTCTTTTTTCAAAGAATTTAGAACGGATTGATCGCTCAGTTTTACATTGATAAAACCTGGACCAGCCACGCTTACTTCGCTAAACTCTTCTTCTTTACGCAGATTCTCAGCAATCATCTCCGCAATTTCACGCGGATTCTTCCCTAGTGGCTTAGCCAATTGTAACGCCACATTTATAGCAAAGTCACCAAACTTCGGATCAGGACGTGTCAATTGTACCGATATATCTTGATCAAAAAGTTGCTTCACTACTTGAGAAATAATCTGTTCCATACTGTCCAGTATACAACAGAGGTGAATTATTATCTAGCTAAATCCCTACGCTGTTTCGTCAAGCTCTTCCAGTTCCAGACTTAATTTCGTAGCCGAACTTGGGCTAGATCCTTTCACGTGTTGCAATACATAAGTCAATGCCGACATATCGTCTCGACTCAATACGCCTTCGGTAAGTCCGTGAATATCTTTTTCTTCAGCCATTTTATTCCTTTTTGTTTTAATTTTTTATACAGTGAAATGATATCACATTATTTTTATTTTGTCAATATAGACCTAATTAGACCAAAGAATAACGGGTGTGAACGAAACGGTCGTGACTTAAATTCTGGATGTGCTTGCGTTGCTACAAAATATCGATGGTTTGGCGCCTCAACAAACTCTACTAACTTACCATCCGGTGAAGTCCCAGAGATAATCAAGCCTCCTCGTTCAATTTCTTGAATAAACTTTTGATTCACTTCATATCGATGACGATGACGTTCAACTACTTCAGCTGCATCGTATGTCTTGGAAATAACGGAGCCCGGCTTTAGGTTGGCTACATAATCTCCAAGACGCATAGTCCCCCCTGTAGACTCTTTGCCTTGCTGCCCATCCATAATATACACTACGTTGTTATCAGAATCAGCGCCGAATTCTTCGCTATTAGCGTTTGCCAAGCCTCCCAAACGTGCCGCGGCAATAACTGCAACCTGCATTCCCAAACAAATACCCAAATATGGTTTATCTTTCATTAAGCAATACTTTGCAGCAGCAATCTTACCTTCTACACCACGAGATCCAAATCCCCCCGGAACAACAATAGCATCAACACCGTCAAAATCTGCTTCATTTGCAGTCTCAGCATTAATCCATTTTATAGATATCTCACTTTTATTTGCCCAAGCCGCAGACTTAAGTGCCTCTGTTACAGATAAATATGTGTCGGAATTGTCTATATATTTAGCAACCAAACCTACCGTAACACGTTTAGCATACTCTGACGTATCTCGTTTGGCTAAATGTTGCCAACGTCGTAAATCTGGCTCAACCGAATTATTAGTAAATTCGCCAAGTAGCTTGCCTAAGTCGCGGTACACCGTTAATGGAACTTCATATACAGTATCGACATTTGGCATCATCACGATTCCTTCGTTGCGAATACCAGACGAAATAGAAATTTTCTCGCCAATACTACGCGGCGGTTTATCGTGACCTTCCGTACGAACCGCCACAACATCGGGCATAATTCCAAAACCACGCAAATCAGCCAAGGCGTTTTGAGCAGGTTTTGTCTTATATTCATGCGACGCCTCTAAGAACGGTACATATACGACATGAACAAATAGACAATTTTCACGACCAACGTCTAAGGCGAATCCTCGAATAGCCTCAATAAAACTGAGTCCTTCGTAGTCACCGACCGTGCCGCCGATCTCTACGATATGAACATCACCTTCAGCAGCCAGATGAATAGCCTTCTTAATAGAATTAGTTAAATGAGGGACCATTTGTACTGTTTGACCGCCAAATTTACCAGCTCTCTCATCCGCAATCAAATCACGCAATAATCGGCCGGATAATGTCGCATTTTTTTGCGTTAATTCCAAATCCAAAAAACGCTCATAATGACCCAAATCTAAGTCAGTCTCAGCACCATCTTTTGTTACAAAGCATTCGCCATGCTCTTTTGGGTTCAATAGTCCAGCATCAACATTCAAATATGGATCACATTTTTGAACCGAAACAGAAACGCCCTTAGCTTGAAGGACAGCACCAATACTAGCAGCAGTAATCCCCTTGCCCACACCAGACAATACACCACCCGTAACAAATATATATTTGCGCGGTGACGACATATTATTCGCAACCGTCACAAATAGTCAGACTTGCTGGGTCAACTGGTGCCGCAACAGTACCGTTCGACTTCGCCTGGTCATCAGCCGCTTCTTGCGCCGCCTTAAGAGCTGCATCAATGGCACTCAATTTTTCTTCCAAAGTCATGTCATCAGTAATAATTTGACTCGCGTTCATTTTCATTTTCCCCTATATTTAGTAGTTACTTAACTAATTTTACGCTAGATATAGTGCTTATGCAATAAAATGCAGCCAATTGCCCGTTGTAGTTTTTTCATCAAGTTCGCCAATTGGCGCAACGTATATTTGCGGATTTTGGCAACGCGGCATAAAATCAGCCAACTTCTCTTTATAAGCCGCCATTGCCGCCTCTTTCTCAGATTCTGGAAGTTCGGTCACGTTAGTTTTTAAGAAAACTGCTCGCTTTTTATCATCCCAAACCACAAATTCCGCCTTACCGTTTCGAAACGCATTTTCTGAATGGCGCGCAGTCGGCTCTGATATCCAAATTATAGAATTACCAAAACGCGCAAAATGCAGCGGCGTTACCAGAGGCGTTCTATTAACATTCACCGTCGCCAACGCACCAACTTCAACTGTATCTAATATTTCTTTCGCTAATTCGTTCATATCATCAACTCCCATTACTTCGTGGTATTAACTTCGTAACTAGTGTTTGTGCTTTCAAAGAAATTCACCAATTCCAGTGTGTCGTTAGCAGCCGCCATCCATTTGGCTGGGTTCGGAACGTTATATTCAGGTTCAAAACCTAGCTCTTGCAAGCGTCGGTCGGTCATATGCATAACATACTGGTTGACATAATCAGCGTTCAATCCCAAAATTCCCTTTGGCAACATATCCTTATTGTAAGCCTTCTCAAGTTCTACCGCCTGCAGAATCAAGCCACGGATTTCCTCGGCGAATTCCTGTGTTTGCAATTCTGGGTTCTCGTCCAAAATTGTCAAAAGTAGATTGATACCAAACGTCAAATGAAGATTTTCATCGCGAGTAATCCAGTCCAGTAGTGAGCCAACATTGCGCAACAAATTACGCTGACGGAAGCTCATGCCAACCATAAAGCCTGAGTAAAACCAAATTCCCTCAAGCACGATGTTATACGCCACCAAAGACCTAACAAAGTCCTTCTTGCCTTCCAGTGAATAAATATCCAAATTCGGATCAAGCATCACGTCCAAATGCTTATTCTGGAAGTCAGCCTTGTCGGCCAACGACTTTTTACCAAATCCCGCAGCGTAAATTTCCTCGCGGTCAAACGGAAATGTCTCAATAATGTATTCAAATGTCATGAAGTGATTGGCTTCTTCCCACATCTGTTTTGACAAATATAGTTGAGCTTCCGCCGCATTCACATATGGATAAATACCGAACGCCAATGATTTATTGATCAATAACTCGTTTGGATTCAAATAGCTAATAACCGTTTTCAATGCGTGCTTTTCGTCGTCTGACAATTTTTCAAAATCCGCCAAATCCTGCACTAATTGAACTTCATTTGGAAACCACGTGTTAGCCACTGCTTGATTATAAAGATCATACGCCCAAGGGTAACGAATTGGGTGAAGTGATAATCCATCACGTAATCCTGAACCTAAAATTCCCATCTTAATTTCCTCCTTTATTTATTAATTTTCGCAAATCCAAATCCGCGCACTTTACTATTTGTGCGGACTTTTTGTTCTGCAATTTTATCAACTGAAACTGTCGTCTGCTCCGACTGATGACGCGGCTTAACGTGTAGATAATATGTCGTTTTCAAGCCACGTTTCCACGCTTCCGAATAAATCTTCACATATTCATCAATGTCTCGCGTCTCCAGATACATATTTCGAGAAATCGCCTGATCGACCCACTTCTGAGCCCTAGCTGCCACTTCAATAAACGCATACGGACTGAGCTGGAAGCTTGTTTTATAAACATCCTTGATGTTTTGCGGAATGCTATCAATATCTTGAATATCGCCTTGCGCTGCAAAAATCTCATCCTTCAAATTGTCCCACAATCTAAGTTTCTTCAAATCGCGAACTAAATTATGGTTCACTTCCAAAAACTTACCATTCAAAGTTGAACGACTAAAGATCTGTGCGAATTGCGGATCAATTCCAGGAGTCGTTCCCGCCACGTGACCAATATTAGCCGTCGGCGCAATTGCCATAAGAGTCGCATTTCGCATTCCCTTCTTCACCTTCTTTCGCAAACCATCCCAGTCCAGTCGCGTCTTTTGGTCTATTTTCACCTTCACGCCGCGATCTTTCGACAATTTATCAACCGTATCAATCGGAAGAATTCCCTTGCTCCAGCCGCTGCCCGCAAATGTTGGATAGCTGCCCAATTTCTTCGCCAAGTCAGCCGACTGGTCGATGGCGTGGTAGCTAATAAACTCCGTCAATTGATCAACCAAATCATACGCTTCTTTCGATTCGTAACAATAGCCCAACTTTTCCAGCACGTCAGAAAGACCCATAATCCCGAGGCCAATCGCTCGAGTTTGTTGATTTGAATGCATCGCTTCTGGAATTGGCGTTTGAGTAATGTCGCACAAATTGTCCAATTGTCGCACCGCTGCACGGGCCGCTTCTTTCAATCTATTCCAATCCCAAGTCTTATCCTCACCGAGGAATGCCGACAAATTGATACTCACCAAGTTACACGTCGCAATATTATTTTTATCCTGCGGTAATGTAATTTCCGTACACAAGTTACTGAGGTGAATTGTGCCCGTATTGTTATTTAACGCTCGCACGTTAATCGTGTCTTTCCAAGTCAGCCACGGATGTGATGTCGCCTGCAAACTGGTCAAAATGCGCTTAAATTGCTGACGAGCTGGAACTTTATCAAACGCACGCAATTTCCCAGCCTCCGCCATCTTGATATATTCTTTATATCGCGCCGAAAACGCCTCGCCATATAATTCCGTCAAATCTGAAGTTTCTGCTGGATCAAACAAATACCAATCTTGGTCTTTTTCTACTCGCTTCATAAATTCGTCAGAGATAAATACTGCGGTATTTGCAAATCTAGTTCTTAGATATGGATCGCCAGAGTTTTGACGAAGATCGACAAATTGATCAAAATTCAGATGCCAGTTTTCCATATAAATTGCAGCCGCACCAGCCTTTTTACCCTTACGAGAAACCGCAAAAAGCGCCGTATCAATCATCTTCATGAATGGAATTGGACCAGTCGATTCAGTGTTGGTGGTTTTAACTGGACTACCTGCCGCACGTAACTTTGTAAAGCCAATACCAATTCCGCCCGTACCTTTAGCAATCCACATTGTGTCGCGAACAGCCTTAGCAATTGACTCCATATCATCATCGACATTAAGCAAGAAACAGTTACTGAGCTGCGGAAAAGAACCGCCAGCGTTAACTCGCGTTGAGCCGCCTGGGACGTACTCCAAATTGCTCATGTGATTATAAAACTCAATCGCTGCAGTCGTTGGGTCAGATTCGTTATAGCTAAGTCCCATAGCGATACGCATGTGCGTAAACTGAGGTGTTTCAATTGGCGAGCCGTTTTGCTTGCGAAGAGCATAACGATTTTTATTGGTCACCACGCCCAAATATTTACTCAAATCATCACGCGCTGGATCAAGTTCCGCCGCCAGTTTTTTCAAGTCAAATCGACCGTCAGCCATGCGCTTATCCAACAATCCTTCTTTTACCGCTGCCTTAACAAACTTCGGAAATTCGCGCGCATGAAGCTTTTTCAATTCTTCCGCCGTCTCATAATCGCCCAAAATCTGCTTATAGACAGTTTTCAGTAATAATCGTGCCGCGATTTTATCGTAATCTGGATCGTCTTTAACGTTTTGGAGTACCGTTTGAATGACCGCCTCGTCCAATTGCTCGGTTGTAATTCCATCAAATAATGTCAATTGTAATTCAGTCGCCACCTGAACAACCTTAGAAATTTGGTCCGGCAAACCTTCACACGCTTTTAAAATAGCCGTATTAATTTTATTAGCATCAAACGGTTCTTTTGTTCCGTCGCGTTTGACTACGTTAATTTCTTTCACATACCCTCCTTAATTTTCCCCTCTTAAAAACAAACCACCAACACCTCATCTGGTGGCCTGTCTTCGTAGCTTGTGTTTTTTTGTTTATTTATGGGCTCGCTATATATATAGCGTACAATAATAACTATAGCCGCTATATCTAGTGTTTTGCAAGCTATTTAGTAAAAATTACAACCTATTTATTTCACGACCAGATGAGCCGCCCCTGTCTACGATTTTTCAACAAAACAATCTATAAAACTACCGAAATAAAATAGCCTATTTTAGATCTAGCGTTATTCTAGTTTTAGAATATAATAATAAGTAGAATAAAGCGAGGTAAAATGGATTATATTTCGGCAAAAGAAACGGCTGTAAAATGGGCTATTTCTCAAAGGAGAGTAGCTGCTCTATGTTCTGAAGGACGAGTTATTGGTGCTGTATTCGCCGGGAATACATGGATAATTCCACATAATGCCATTAAGCCACTAGACGCTCGGACAAAAGAAGCGTCATTAACCAGCACCAGAGCAAAACCTTTCTTAAAATGGGCTGGAGGTAAAGGACAATTACTCAAGGAGATCGAACAATATTACCCATTCTCCAAAGACACTACTATTACAAAATACGCAGAACCGTTTGTTGGTGGTGGCGCGGTTCTTTTTGATATTTTGAATAAGTTCAAACTTCAGGAAGTCTATATTAGCGACATCAATGCCGAACTAATAAACACATATACTGTCATCCGTGACGACATTGACGCACTATTAGGAGTCTTAAGACACTTTGAGAATAATTATTTAGCATTAGACAACGATGATCGCAAAGAAGTCTATCTAGCCAAGCGCGCACGTTTTAACGAACTTAAGTCCAAAAAAGAAAACAGAATTGAGCTAGCTGCCTTAATGATATTCCTTAATAAAACCTGCTTTAACGGCTTATATCGTGTAAATCGTAAGGGTGAGTATAACGTACCGATGGGTGCGTACAAAAAACCGATTATTTGCAACGAGCATAATTTAAAGATAGTATCCAAAAAACTACAAAACGTAAATATAGTATGCGGTGATTACAAGAAATCCGGCGACTTCATAGATAACAAAACGTTTGTCTATTTCGATCCGCCATATCGTCCACTAACTCCGACCGCAAGCTTCACTTCCTACACAGAAGGTATGTTTGACGATAAAAACCAATTAGAACTTGCGAAATTCATTCAAGAACTAGACAAAAAAGGCGCCAAGATAGTCGCAAGTAATTCCGATCCGAAGAACACTAACAAAGATGACAACTTCTTCGATAAAGCTTACGCAAAACAGAATATAAGGCGCGTATCCGCAACGCGTATGATAAATCGAAATAGCGACAAACGCGGAAAAATTAACGAATTATTAATATCAAACTTTTAAAGAGAGGAACAAAATGAAAAGGAATTTTAATGAATGGCTAGGGGGATTTCGAGAAAGCATTGCCGACTATGGCTACTATATCGACTTTCCAAAGATTTATAAAAACGTAGATGCTATCAAGATAGAACTAAATATCTTGAACACGCTTGTCGGCTCACAGAATATAGAGCAAGAGTTCGACAATCTTATCGCGAAATATCCAGAAACATTAAAATGTATTCCTATCTTGCTAGCGATTCGTTCTAACGAGATTTATGCTATAGATGAAGACGGTGAATATAACTATAACTTCAGTAAAATGAATTATTCCGCCGAACAATATAAAATCTTTATGCGAAAGACTGGTCTATTCGACCTTATCACGAATCATATTATCAACAACTTAGTAGATTATGCTACTGGTATAGAAACCGGACTAGATTCCAACGGTCGCAAGAACCGCGGCGGTCATTTAATGGAAAATCTCGTAGAAGGATTTATCCAGAAAGCTGGCTACGTCAAAGACAAAGACTATTTCAAGGAAATGAACCTTAGTAAAATTGAGAATAAGTGGCGCATTGATCTTTCTGCCATTTCCAACCAAGGCAGTACCGAAAAACGTTTTGATTTTGTAATTAAAACCAATAATAGCATCTATGGAATCGAGACTAATTTTTATGGTAGTCGTGGCTCCAAGCTTAACGAGACGGCTCGTAGCTATAAAACGCTTGCACTTGAAGCTAAGATGATAGATGGCTTTAAATTCGTATGGTTTACCGATGGAAAAGGCTGGAATAGTGCTAGAAACAACCTAAAAGAAACATTTGATATATTGGATGACATTTATAATATCAACGACCTTGAAAGCGGTGTGATAGAGAGATTTTAGTTTATATGTCCGACAAAAAGAAAGAGATAAAAAAATGGGAGCCAGACGATTTTGAGCTAGAAATGACCAGCGTCTGGAGTTTTCCTAATCGCGGTAACTGGGCTACCCACGATGCAAAATGGAGAGGAAATTGGTCACCGTACGTTCCAAGAAATATTCTGCTTCGCTATTCAAAAGAGGATGACTGGGTATTAGACCAATTCGCCGGTGGCGGCACCACATTAGTGGAGGCAAAATTATTAAACCGTAACATTATTGGAATGGACGTTAATCCAGTCGCACTTCAAAGATGTCGTGAAAAAGTTAAATTCAAACATGAGGGCGCAGACGGCATAGTTAAGGTGTTGAAATGTGATGCACGAAACTTAAAACCACTTCCTGACGAAAGCATCGACCTAATATGCACACATCCGCCATATGCAAATATCATCCACTACAGCAAAGACCAAGATATTCCACAAGATTTGTCAAACTTTAAAGTTAATGAATTTCTAGAACAAATGAAAAGTGTAGCATCAGAAAGCTACCGTGTATTAAAGTTTGGTAAATTCTGTGCAATTCTAATGGGCGACACGCGCCAAAAAGGTCACGTGATTCCGCTAAGTTTTAAAACAATGCGAGTATTCGAAGAAGCCGGCTTTACACTAAAAGAAATCGTCATGAAAGAACAACACAACTGCCGAGCAACCGGTTACTGGAAAACGAATAGCATAAAATATAATTTTCTTCTGTTGGCGCACGAATATTTATTTGTTTTTGAAAAGGCAAACTATGGCGGTCGATAAAAGAAAGCTTATTTTAAATGACTACTACCAAAGTAATTGCCTAGTGGAAAGAGCAGAAATTTTTGAAAATCTGTATCTAGGCAATAGTGGTTTTAATATAGAGCCATATCAACCAAGCTCTACAATAATCGAAATATACGAAGACACACCGAATGATTGCAAAGTAATTTTTGCGTGTATTCACGATCGACTAAACAAACTACTCGATTTTATGCATGAAAAAGTACGCAAAAATCGTCATTTCAATGCCGCACAAAGTCGGGAATTATCTTTGCTTATTAAAAGTGTTTTTTCCTTGGAAAAGAATCTGGATGAAGTGGGCGTAGGCGTAGAAATAAGAAAAGATTATGCAAACTGGATGTCTCGATGTCTTGAATTTCTACGGGATAGCGGTGGTAGCTATATTCCAGAAGAGCTTGAACTACCGGAAATAGAAAAATATGAGCCAGTTCTCTTGATAAAAGATGTAGTTACGGAAAAACGACTCAAAAATACGGAAGTAACCTTTTCAAGTCAATATCAGAAGGACCAATCGGAACTAATGCTAGCTATGATAAAAACAGATGCAGTAAAAGCCATCGGAATGGCAAAAGAATATATTGAGACCTGTCTTCAGGGTATACTAGACAGCAAGATAGAAGAGGATGTTAACAAATTATCAATAATACAATTGATGTCAAAAGCTAGAGACTACTTCAAATTAAATAGGTCAGAGTTAAAAGAAATTAGAGCTATTATCAGCGGTCTATCTCAAATCGTGAACGGAATCGCGGAACTACGAAATAATAAAGGCAGTGGACATTCCCATACTAGCAAAATACCAAAACCGACAGCTATCGAAGCAAGGCTGGCGGTAGATGCCGCAATAACTATAGTCAACTTTTATTCGGAATTATCCCTGAAACAATAGTAATCCAAGTCCTTGCCAATATAATCTAACGAACAGACTAAATTTATCTCAGAGTCAATTAAGGTTAGACTTTGTAAGGTTTTTAATACCATTCTCGACTAGTGTAATTCCAAAAACACACTTGGCGGAAGGAGAGGGATTCGAACCCTCGAACAGATTGCTCCGTTACACGCGTTCCAGGCGTGCCAGTTCAACCACTCCTGCACCCTTCCTTGTTGATAATTATACCACAACTTTATTGCCCCTTATGGTTGCACTTACTGACGTTCATTCTCTATAATAAGTCAAAGATGAAAGAAACTATTCCACCACGCATTAGGCTTGTTAATGTCACCAAAAAATTTGGCTTTGGTGATGCTGAGATTCGCGCCTTAGATAACGTCGATTTAACCGTTAAAAAGGGCGAGTTTATTGCTATTATGGGACCAAGCGGTTGCGGAAAAACTACTTTATTAAACACCCTTGGACTATTAGACCAGCCATCAGAGGGCGAATATTACCTGGACGATGTCGCTGTCGACAATCTCAGCTCGCGACGACGCGCTAAAATCCGCTCCAAACACATCGGCTTCGTTTTCCAGAATTTCAATCTTATTCCTCGCCTGACTGTAATTGAAAACGTAGCGTTGCCGTTAACGTATAAAGGACTCGGGAAAGTTAAACGACTCCAGGAAGCTAGCCGCATTCTGAAAACTTTTCATCTGGGACAGCGTGAATATTATATGCCACATCAATTATCAGGCGGTCAGGTTCAGCGCGTAGCAATTGCCAGAGCGTTGGTTAACAGTCCGTCAATTATTTTAGCCGACGAACCAACAGGAAACTTAGATAGCAAATCAAGTCATCTCATTATGGAAGAATTGTCTGACCTACATCGTCGCGGCAACACTATAATTATGGTTACTCACAACCCAGAATTGACTCATTACGCCAGTCGCGTCATCACTATGTTGGACGGAAAAATCGACACTGACGAGCATAAGGAAAAGCGCAAGTTCACTAAGAAGCTAATTGTAGACGATGAAAAAGAAGAAAAACCTAAGAAGCAAAAATCTTCAAAGAAATCGAGGGCGAAAAAATCGTGAAAATATTAGTAAAAAATCATTTTGAGAACGCTACTCAGGCACTACGAGCTAATCGTGGACGAACATTTTTGACAATTGTAGGCGTAGCTATTGGCATCGCCAGCATCACCATGGTTTTATCTCTGACTGGCGGATTTAATCATCTATTCGGCGACAATTCCAACCAATCAGACGCTCCTGTCGCCATTGTTAAATCTGGCAATCAAAAAGCCGTCCCGAATCTGCTGACCGAATCCGACAACACGACGACGGTCAACACATTGACTGAAACGGACGCCAGGGATATAGGAAAAATTGCCAATACGAAAGCCGCACCAATTGCCTTCCTGCACGCCGAGTTGCGCGCCCGCGAAGGTAAAGTCGATATCCAAAACGCTGCATTAATCGGTAGTACGGAATCGCTAAAAGACGTCGCCAATTTGCAAATTGCTACTGGGCAATTTATTAACGACATCGGCGGAGTTGTTGTCGGTCAGCAATTGTCGGTCGATTTGTTCGGCACCGAAAAATCCATCGGAAACGTTATTTACATCCGAAATCAACCATTGACCGTTGTTGGCGTGTTGAAGAATATTGAAAATCCAGCCAGTTATTTGGACGTGAATTTTAATAACGCCGCGATTATTCCATTGTCCGTGATTAAAAAATTCACTCAAGGAACGCCGCAAATTCAGCAAATCATCGTAACTACCAAAGATCATAAAAATCTCAATTCAGTCATAAAATCGGCTGACGATATTCTGAAGAAGAATCATGATAGTGATAAGAATTATCGAATCGTTTCTGGTGAAGAAATAAACGAAAAGAAGTCTAATGTCGCGAAGTTCCTTTCGATAATCTTAACTGTAATCGGCATTATTTCTCTGTTAATTGGTGGAATAGGCGTTATGAACGTGATGCTTGTCAATGTTGCCGAGCGTCAGCGTGAAGTCGGCGTCAGGCGAGCTGTTGGAGCCACGGGATGGGATATCGTCAATCAGTTCTTAATTGAGGCAGCGATCATCGGATTCCTCGGCGGAATATTGGGCTACGGGTTAGGCTTGGCGGGAGCTTATATTGCCAGCTTATATTTACCGCTCACGCCTTATATTTATTGGCAAACAGCCGTCTTATCAATTGGACTATCAATAATCATCGGCGTAATTTCTGGCGTATATCCAGCAGCCCGCGCCACCAGACGCGACCCAATCGAATCTCTACGATATTAAATTAACTAAGTTCCGCTTTCAATTTTTCAACCAACTGAACTGGACCAGGATTGACTCCATTAAGAATAGCTGTGTAAATACTAGCCGCGTCAGCCAGCACCAAGCCCCACAGTAACTGCTCCATAAGAGTCTTTCCTCGAAGTTCCAGTATGTGTGCCTTTGGTCGCTTGCCGCTCAATAAACGATCGCTAAGCTCCATTCGCTCGCGGATTCTGTCCCGCTCCAAATTGCTACGCATATCAAAAACCGTAAACGGCTTCTCTACTGGATGCGACGACCAGCCGATAAACTCGTTATGATTAAATTCTGGATATTGATTCGAGAACGCCAAATTCTTCGCCGATTCATTCCAGCTAATTTTCCACTTATACGCCAGCGGCCAAGTCAATTCACCGCCAAAAACAACCAACGTCTTGCCAATTGTTAATTTCGCAATCTGCTTCGCCAAATTATCAGCTTCTGGCGTTTTGGCTGTCCAATTAGATATCTCGCCCGCCAACCAATCAGCACTATTTTTCACCTGATCATACAAATCATTATCAATCACCCAAAAATGTTGTAATAGTTTCAATAATCCTCGCAGATGATAAACCGTCGACATTCGTGGCTGCGCGCCAGCTGGGACTTGGGCATAAGTTACATTGTCATTTTTCGCTCGCTCAATCAACGCTCCACCAGTCGACATAGCCGCCAAACATGCCTTCTTCTCCAATGCTTGCTGATAACAACTCAGAGTTTCCTCGGTATTGCCCGAATGGCTAACCGCGATAACCAACGTTTCCTCGCTCACAAATCCCGGCAAATCATAGCCCTTCACCACTTCAAGTGGAATATGCAACCATCCCGCGGTCAAAACTCGAACCATATCGGCCGCTAAAGCCGAACCGCCCATTCCCGCGATTACAATATTCTTAAAATCTCGACGCTGGTTTACCCCTTCATGAATCGGCACTTCATATCGAGCTTGTTCTGGAATATTCAAAACGCCGTTTAAAACGTCGCCTGGATCATATTGTTTTATCACATTCATATCATCTAACATCTTGCGCTCCTTGATTAACTCATGTTATAGTGTAACATATATAAGCTTAAACAATTTAATATATAAGGTGGGTTATAATGGATTCTCAAGCTAATCAATCATTCAGTGACGACCAAGAACTGGCTAAGGTATTAGCTGGCGTGTCACAAGGTACAGACAATAATTTACAATTCGAAGAGACAAATGCTACAGCTTCACCTGTAATTAATCCTGCAACCATCTCACCGGATCCTGTCACTACAGATCAGAACGATGAGCCTGCTATTGATGATATAGCGAAACCTACTGCTCCAGAGCCAGTTGTGCCAACTCCATCAGTCAGCGCTCCAGCTCCAGCTGCAACCGCAGATCCTGCGCTTGATACGATTAAGCAAACTGCCTTGAACGAGTTGCGTCCATTAGTCGACAAGCTAGATGTTTCTCCAGAAGAAAAGTTTGACACTTACCTATTACTTCTTCGTTCTACAGACGATAAAACTCTGATCGCACCAGCACACGACGCTGCCGTAGCTATTGTTGACGAAGCTCGCCGCGCTCAAGCCTTGTTGGACATCATTAAAGAAATCGACTATTTCTCAAATCCTCGTTAAGCCATTTCTCCAAAATAAAAACCCGCCATTTTCGGCGGGATTTTTATTGCTCGGGGCAGATTTACATCATACCCATTCCCGGCATACCGCCAGGAGCAGCTGCAACTTCAGCCTCTAGAATATCAACCACCAAAGCGCCCATAGTTGCCGCAGTTGACGCAATTGACACTGCATTTTGAACAGCTTCTTTAGTCACACGAGCCGGATCAATCACACCAGCCTTCTTCACGTCAATTAGACCATCTTCTGGCTTCATAACGTTAACACCGAATCCAGGTTTGCCAGATTCAACTTGAGCAAGCAACGCATCAGAATTCAACCCAGCATTTTTCATAATCTGCAAGAATGGTTGCTTCAAAGCATCCTTCAAGATTTGTCGACCAACCGACAAACTATCCGCGCCGCTAACTTTTAGATTGCCAGCCAAATTGACCAAAGTTACGCCACCACCAGCAACAATTCCCTCAGCCAAAGCCGCTTTAGTAGCCGCTACCGCATCATCAACGCGGAATTTCTTCTCGTCAATCTCCGTCTCAGTCGCGCCGCCAACTTTAATAACCGCAACCTTGCCAGACAATGCCGCAGCGCGCTTGTCGAATTGCTCTTTTTCATATTCACTAGAAGCATTTTCCGAAAGCGATTTAATTTCAGCAATTCGTTCTTTCACGCCTGAAGGCTTGCCCGCGCCTTCGATAATTGTCGTTTCGTCTTTTCCGACAATAACCTTGCGCGCCGAGCCCAAAACTTCCAAGCCAGCGTTTTCGAATGTCAATCCGTGATCTTCAGAAATCACAGTTGCACCAGTCAGCACAGCGATATCACGAAGTACATCTTTACGACGATCACCGAAACTTGGCGCCTTAACGGCTACGGTATTAAATACGCCCTTCAATTTGTTCAAGACCAAAATACTCAATGCCTCGCCTTCAACTTCATCGGCAATCAGAACAACGTCTTTCTTGCCGCTTTGTGCCAATTTTTCCAACATTGGCAAGAATTCTTGCACGCTAGAAATTTTCTTGTCGGTGATTAGAATCGCTGGCTTTTCGTACACAGCTTCCTGGCGACCCGCGTCAGTAACGAAGAACGGACTCACCCAACCCTTGTCCAAGCTAAAACCTTCGACAACTTCAGCTTCCAGCTCCAAACCTTGACCAGCCTCAACAGTAACCACGCCGTCTTTACCGACTTTCTCAATCACGCCAGCGATCAATTTACCAATTTCCGCATCGCCCGCCGAAATAGTAGCAACTTCAGCCACGCGGTCAGACTTGCCTTCAATCGGTTCAGCCAATTTGTTCAATTCTTTAACAATTTCCGCGCCAGCTTGCTCGATGCCTTTCCTAAGTTCCATCGGATTATGTCCAGCCGCAATCAATCGATTTGCCTCTTTCAAAATCGAGTACGTCAACACTGTTACAGTCGTCGTGCCGTCGCCTGCTTGCTTGTTCAAATTCTTAGCGGCCTGCTTAATTAAATCTGCACCAACTTTATAACCTAGCGTTTCGTCATCGTTTTCTGGCAATTCAATTCCTTCAGCCACAGTTACGCCGTCATGAGTAACCGTTGGACCGCCAAAACCCTTCGCGATCACAACATTGCGACCCTTTGGACCGTAAGTTACCTTAACTGCGTCGTATAGCGATTTAGCCCCGCCAAGCACGCGATTTCGCGCATCGTCATCATAAAAAACTTTTTTTGCCATAATTAAACTCCCCTTTTTATCCAACAACCGTTGCTAAAATATCTTCTTCGCGAACAACCAAATATTCCGTGCCGTCAATTTTCAAATCCGTAGTCGAATATTCCTTATAGACAATTCGATCACCGACTTTGACATTCTTCACATCGTCACCAACTGCTTTAACTTCCGCAACCACTGGCTTTTCTTTAGCGTTATCAGGCAAGTAAATTCCGCTCGCTGTCTGAGTCTTTGCTTCTTCACGCACCGCTACAACACGGTCGCCAAGAGGCTTAATAGGTGTACTCACGTTATCCTCCATTTCGTTAACAACGTATCTATTGTAACGCACCAATTTAGCACTCGTCAAGTGTGAGTGCTAATTATCTAGATATTATTCAGTATTATACGATTAGTAGCTCAGGGAAATTATCATCACCATCATCACCTTCTTCCGATGCATAGATTCTTCCCGTAAAAGCAACCTCACGCCCTTCTCCCTATTATCTCTCAATCTGTTATAATAACTCCATGCAATTATTCAAACATCTCTTAGAAAAAATTCTCGGTTCTTATGTAAAAAAATATCTTAAATCTCATCCTGGCACCAAGCTAATTGCCGTAGTCGGCAGTGTTGGTAAAACTAGCGTAAAATCAGCAACCGCCACTGTTCTATCAGAAAAATTCACCGTGCGCCATAGTCGTGGCAATTTGAACACGACCTTAAGCGCGCCGCTGGAAATCTTAGGCGTAGACGGACCAAAAAACGCCAAATCTCCCCTAGCCTGGCTAAAAGTTTTCTCCGCAGCACACGCCAGCATAAAAAATCCCAAATCTCCAGATGTAATTATTCAAGAATGCGGTATTGATTGCCCTGGTGAAATGGCTACTTTTATGTGCTACATTCAACCCGACATTGCCATAATTACCTCTGTTGCTCCTGAGCATATGGAATTTTTCAAGAATATGGATACGGTAGCTCATGAGGAATTGTCCATTAGCCAAGTCGCTAAAAAAACCATCTTCAACCTTCACGATATAGATGAAAAATATCATAATCTCATAGTTGGAAATCGCATAAGTTACGGCGACGAATCCGCTGATGTTTTCCTGGAAATTAAAAAGACTACAGATACTGGCTGTATTGTCAATCTGAAATGCTCCGAAGAAACTTCTCAGGACATAAATATTTCCGTATTAGGCAAACACAACATCCGCTCAATCACTGGCGCGGCGGCGGCGGGGTTAGCTTGCGGAATGAACATTGAAGAAGTTGCGGCGGCTTTAACAAAAATCAAACCGGTTTCAGGTAGAATGAATATTTTACGCGGCATACACGGCTGTACGTTGCTGGACGACACTTACAATGCCAGTCCTATTGCCATGGAAAATTCGCTAAAAACGCTCTATTCCATCTCTGCCAATCATAAAATTGCCGTATTGGGCGACATGAATGAGCTGGGCGAAACATCCGAATCAGAGCATAAAAAAATCGGTGAAATTTGTGACCCTAAACAGTTAGAATTACTCGTCACTGTCGGTAAAATGGCTAGGAAATATCTCGCACCAATCGCTGAAAAAAATGGCTGTAAAGTAATCTCTTTTGACACGGCGCTTGAAGCTGGAGAATTCCTGAAAAATAGTGACATTAAAGATACGACTATTCTATTCAAAGGCTCGCAGAGCGGCATTTACCTTGAAGACGCCGTGAAAGAATTGTTACTTGACCCAAGCGATGCAGAAAAATTAGTTCGCCAATCACAAAGCTGGAAACAGATTAAAGCGAAATTTTACGACTCTTTTTCTCAATCTCAGAAATAATTTCCTGAACGACCTTCTTGTCGTTCCACGGAATTCGCTTGCCATTTACAATTCGGTACTGCTCATGACCCATGCCAGTAATCAGAATCGTATCGCCACGAACAGCCGACTTCAAAGCCTGATAAATCGCTTGTTTTCGATCAGCAATTTCCGTCATTTTATGAGCCTTTTTCGTTCGCTCAATTCCCTGACGAATCATTGCCCGAATTTCATCTGGATTTTCGTTATAACTTTCCTCGTCAGTTAGGAAAATCCTATCTGCCAAATTAGCCGCCAGTTCACCCATAATCGGACGCTTTGTCTTATCTCTATCGCCGCATGCACCAAACACCAAAGTTAATCGCCCCTTGGTAATTTTATGAGTGGTTTTTAGCAATTTTTCCAGCGCGTCTGGCGTATGCGCATAATCCACAATAATATCAATTCCAAGCTTATTTTCTACTCGCTCGAATCGTCCAGGAATCGCCTCCAAGTTCGCTACGCCTTCTTGAATATCTTCCAACTTTATTCCCAGCAAATACGCCAACGACACCGCGGCAGACATATTCATCACGTTAAATTCGCCAGGCAAATTAGTCGCCAATTCTAAATGAGTTTGATGGTCAATCAATAAACTCGCCTCTGTTCCCTTTTTATATAACTTAACATGCGTCAAGTGAGCTTCAGCATCTGGATTCGTCCCGTAAGTCATTTTCTCGCCAGAAGCCGTAAACTTGTCAAAATATTCAAACCACTCATCATCACGATTCAGCACGATATATTTCGGCTTTTTCTCAAACAACTTAGCCTTAGCTGCCGCGTAAGCTTCCATCGTTTTGTGATAATCCAAATGGTCTTGAGTCAAATTAGTCATCACCGCCGCCTCAATTGGCACGCCGTCAAATTTATGCTGCGACAGAGCGTGACTTGTTGCCTCTAAAATCACATATTCCACGCCTTCACGCTGAGCTGTCTGGAAAAAGCTAAATAACCTCGCTACAGTCGGAACTGTCGCATTCAAATCATTTATCTTTTCCTTGCCAGCAATTTCAATCACCGCCGTCGTAAATAATGCAGTCTTAAAGCCAGCCTCTTTCAAAATCTCATTGATATAACAAGCGGTCGTAGTTTTCCCGTTCGTCCCTGTTACTGCAATAATTCTCAAGCCACGAGCTGGATTGCCATATCTTAGGCTAATCATCTTCGTGCGCGCAACTCTATAGGCGTTTTCGGTTTTTTCCAAAGCTCCTTGAGGTAGCGTTTTTCTAGCAATTTTTACCAACTCGTTTTTCATAGTATCCATTTTACCACTTATATTTGCTATAATAAAAGCAAATGAGGATTTTGGGAATTGAATCCAGTTGCGACGAAACAGCGGCGTCAATAGTTGAAGATGGCGAACGCTTGCTTTCAAATGTCGTCAATTCACAAATTGATATTCACGCAGAATACGGCGGAGTTATTCCAGAAATTGCCGCTCGTAGCCACTTGGAAGTTGTAAATCCCGTCATTAAAAAAGCTTTGTCTGACGCAAATTGCACTTGGGATGATATTGATGCCATCGCTGTTACTTACGCGCCGGGGCTTATTGGCTCGCTATTAATCGGCACTCTCGCCGCCAGAACTCTCGCTATCATCCATAATAAGCCGCTCTTTAAGATTCATCACGTAGAAGCTCACGTGTACGCCAATTTTATCAACAAGCAATCTGACAATTTATCTCTAACATTGCCGAAACAGCAGCCGTCATTCCCTATGCTTTCGTTGATCGTTTCAGGCGGGCATTCACAACTTGTCCTATTTAAAAATCACGGTGATTATCAGCTTATTGGACAAACTCAAGACGACGCGGTTGGCGAAGCGTTTGATAAAGTTGCTAAAATCATCGGCTTGCCATATCCTGGCGGCCCAGCCATTGCTAAAGTTGCTGAGCTTGGCGACCCACACGCATTCCGCTTACCTATCGCCAAACTATCCGGCGAATACGATTTCTCCTTCTCTGGGCTTAAGACAGCCGTTTTGAGAGCCGTTCAGCACGAAGTCGGTAAAGACTTCACTTTTCCCTCTCATGAGCTTCCAGCGCTCGTAGATGACGAATTACGACGTAATATGGCAGCGAGTTTCCAGTATACAGCCATAAAAACTCTCGTAAATAAAACCAAGAAGGCGTTTGACAATTTCCAGCCAGCCTCCGTTGTAATCGCTGGCGGAGTCGCAGCTAATCAAGAATTGCGCCGTCAATTACGCGAAGCTTTGCCAATTGACATCGAATACGCCCCTATTCAACTCTGTACAGATAACGCCGCGATGATTGCTACTCTCGGTTATTTCAGATCTCAAATTGACGAACCGACAGATCCGTACGATTTAGAAGTTCAGCCAAGTTTATCAATGACAGCAATATAACGTTGTGAGGATTACAACATGAATCAACATTTTCTACAATCATCAGCCTGGGAAAAATTCCAACAATCGCTCGGTCGAAAAGTCTTTCACAACAGAGGTGAAGGATGGGAATATTTCGCAATATTAGAGCACGGCACGGGCAATTCCCGCTTATATTGCCCCTTCGGTCCAACTGCTATTAACGAAGAAGCATTACGATTGGCACTAAAAGACTTAGCAGAGCTCGGCAAAAAACTTGGCGTTACTTTCCTTAGAGTCGGACCAATTAAACCCACCTTTTCTAAGGTATTATCTGATGAGCATTGGAAGGAAGCCACTTATGTCCATTTGCAGCCAGAACATACGCACGTTATCAATCTCCAGCAACCAGAGGAAGAAATTATAGCAAGCATGGTGCAACCCGTAAGAAATTGCTATAGAAATTATCACAAAAAAGGCGTAACGGTTCATCAATCTCAAAACCCAGACGATATTAAATATTTCTTAGAATTGATACACGAAGTCGCCAAACGAACCGGCATGTCGCCGCACCCAGATTCATATTTTCATAAGCAAGCTGGTTCCCTGCTGCCATCAAAGGATGCTTCTTTCTGGTACGCAACATATGATAATAAAGTAATTGCTACTGCCCTATTTTTCGACTCAAAAACAACTCGAATTTACGCACATGCAGCAGCAAATTCTACACCAGAATATCGCAAGCTTAACGCTGGAACTGCCCTGCTCACCGAAGCAATAATCGATGCAAAACATCGTCAAATGGAGAAAGTCGATTTATACGGAATTGCTCCTGAAAATGCACCAAAAAATCACCCATGGGCTGGCTTTACGAAGTTCAAGCGATCGTTCGGCGGCGAAGATATTTATTCTGGGTCAACTTGGGAACTTCCCTTAAAGCCACTTCAATATTGGCTATATCGAGCGTATCAAACGATCAGAAAATAACCTTATTTCATCCATCACACCACATAAATTTGTGGTATAATTAAGATGTAATATAAACATGTGGAGAAATTAGAGGATTACATATTTAAGGGCTTTTGCACGTGAAAAGCTACTTTGTTTTCTTTTGTCTTTTTTCACATGAAAAAACCATGGAATAACTTATGCAGCTAGCTAAACAATACATACCAAACGATTACGAACCGAATATTTATGCCCTATGGGAAACCAGCGGCGCATTAGAACCAACAGGGGTAGGTAAGCCATATTCAATTATTATGCCTCCACCTAACGCTAACGGTAATCTTCACATTGGGCACGCACTCGATATGAATTTAAAGGATATTCTGATTCGCTATCACCGAATGAAGGGTGACGACGCCGTATTTATTCCAGGCGCCGACCACGCTGGGTTTGAAACTTGGGTTGTGTATGAAAGAGAATTGACGAAGCAAGGGAAGAGTCGCTTCGATTTTTCACGCGACCAACTGTATAGTCAAGTTTGGAATTTTGTACAAGAAAAACGCGGCAATATGGAGCTGCAATTGCGCGCGTTAGGTGTTAGTGCGTCATGGAAGCATTTGACATTCACTCTGGACGACAAAGTTATCAACACCGTATACGACACATTCAAGAAAATGTGGGATGACAATTTGGTTTACAGAGGTGAGCGAATTGTCAATTACTGCACCAAACACCAAACCAGCTTTGCCGACATCGAAGTAGAACATAAGAACGAGAAAGGGAAGTTGTGGAAAATAGCTTACCCGACATTAGATAAAATTGGCGAGATTATCATTGCTACTACGCGCCCAGAAACTATGCTCGGCGACGTTGCCGTGGCGGTTCATCCAGACGATGAGCGATATAAAAAATTAGTTGGAACTCGCATTTTACTGCCGATTGTCGATAAGGAAATTCCTATCATCGCGGACGAATATGTCGACATGAGCTACGGCACCGGTGCAGTTAAGATTACACCGGCGCACGATCCGAACGACTTTGAAATTGCAAAACGCCACGATTTACCTATAGCGTCAATTATCAGCCCAGAAGGGAAGATGATAAACGTGCCAGCGCAGTTCTTAGGATTAACGCCAGTAGAAGCTCGTGCTCGAGTTTTGGAAGCACTGGAGGCATTAGAGCTACGCCGCGGTGAAACTGAAATTGAACACGCCGTTGGACATTGCTATAAGTGTGGTAGCGTGATTGAGCCAATGATTAAAGAGCAGTGGTTTATTAAAACACAATCACTCGCACAGCCAGCAATTGACGCGCTTAAAAAAGAAGAAATTACTTTTTATCCAGCATCCAAGCGTAAAGAACTCATCGCATATCTTGAGCAATTGAAAGACTGGAATATTTCACGACAAATTCCATGGGGAATACCAATTCCTGCGTTTGTAAATGAAAACGACCCTAAGGATTGGATATTCGACACTCGCACCAACGAGCAGAGTATTGTTGTAAATGGCACAACATATATCAGGGAAGAGGATACCTTTGATACTTGGTTCTCATCTGGTCAATGGCCATACATCGTAACGGATTATTTGACCGGCGGCGATTTAGCTAATTATTTCCCAACTGACATGATGGAAACTGGTATGGATATTATGCGCGCATGGGTTTCTCGAATGATCATGCTTAGCCTATACCGAACAGGGAAGTTGCCGTTCAAAGAAGTTTATCTACACGGAATGGTTAATGATGAGCACAATCAAAAAATGTCCAAGTCTAAGGGTAACGTTATCAATCCAATGGAATTGGTTGCGGAATTCGGATCTGACGCAACGCGCATGGGCGTTATTTCTGGGCGAGCGCCAGCCCAAAGCCAGGCCTTCAACCGCGGTTCTGTTATCGCTGCTCGCAACTTCTGTAATAAATTATGGAATATTGCCAGGTTTGTCGAGGCGCAAATCGGCGATAATCACCAAATTGTCGACTTAGAGCCACAAACTCCGGCTGACCACTGGATTATTCGCCAATTGAACGACGCCGCCAACAACATTGCCGTTAGAATAGAACAATATCGCTTCTCAGAGGCATCAGAAACTGTTTACCACACTATTTGGGACGACGTGGCTGACTGGTACATTGAATCATCTAAAACCGCGATCAATCGTCCATTATTATCTTGGGTTTTGGCGACTTCTTTGAAAATCGCTCATCCATTTGCGCCGTTCGTTACGGAAACAATTTGGCAAACACTCAATTACACCGACGGCATTTTGATGCGTGAAGCTTGGCCAACTCCAGAAAAGTTCGATCCGATTGCCGCCGAACAATTTGAGCAACTTAAACTCTTGGTCGCCGAAGGTCGCTGGGTGATTGCTGAACTGCCAGGGAATAAGAAATATCGATTGTTATACGGCAACGATAGTCTTATCGCTGAAAATCAAGACACAATTAAGCATCTTATGCGGCTTGAGGCAATTGAGCACACGGATCAGCCGCGTGGACTGAGATTAGCGGCAGCAAACAGGGAAGCATGGCTAGATATTGATAGTGAAACTCTGTACCAACATCAGGAAAATCTGGAAATGCGCTTAGCCGAAGCACGTCAGAAATTGGCAGGATTAAAGAAGCGCCTGGAAAATCCGACTTACGTTGAGAAGGCGCCAGCCCACCTTGTCGAGGAAACTCGCGAGCAATTAGCCAAGCAAGAAAAAATCATTACTCGGCTTGTTTCGGAACTGGAAGTGATTAGCTTAAAATAGCCTAACTCGCACCTTCAAAATCAAGGTGATATCCGTCAAAAGTATGTTGACCACGAGCAGCATATTTTTGGCGCAATCGCTTCTTATCGTTGTTACGAGGCGTAGTTCGCGGTCGCGCTGAACCTTCTTTCAACACATTTGACAATTGAGCGTGTTCTGGATGAGTATGGGGCTTTGTTTCTGGCATTTTTATTTCACCCTCAACGTCACTTTGAACGCTATATGTTTTCCAAGATGACAAAAACGCTTTATCGACGTTGGTATCGTGCAGCAGCACACCAAACGCTACATTCAAACTGACAAACATAGTTGTAACGGTGAAAAACTGTTGTACTAAATTCATTTTTGTTCTTTCTTTTTGTATCTATTTTTAGAATACTGATTACAATGTTAGCATAAGCTTTGTTTTTTGTCAAGTATATTTCCCAGCATAGAAATAGTCATCCTGAATTTTACAGAGAAAATGTTTAGTATAATGGAGTTTATGGGATATCTAATTTCCATTAAGGTCGCACTAATCCTTTTCCCAATCTTGGCTTTTCTTATCACGTTGCCGTATATGATTGCTAACTATCGAAAATACGGCTCCGTCAATAAGTTGCGGACTTTGATTTTATATTCCTTTATCCTGTATTTATTAACCATATATTTCTTAGTTATTTTACCGTTACCAAATCCAGAATCCATTCACACAACTTACGCAGAAAATCTGAATTTAATCCCGTTTTCATTCGTCGCAGATTTTATAAAGAATAGTCCATTTATATTAACAGATAGCTCAACTTGGATCACGGCGATAAAACATCCCACTTTTTACGTTCCTGCTTTCAATATTTTAATGCTTATCCCGTTCGGAATTTACCTGCGCTACTATTTCAAATGTAGCCTTAAAAAGACGTTGTTATTGACAACTATTTTAAGTTTATTCTTTGAGCTAACTCAATTATCTGGACTTTATTTCATCTATTTAGGACCTTACCGATTAGCCGACGTCGATGATATCATCCAGAACACAATAGGCGGATGCATCGGTTACTTTCTGGGCTGGTTTGCGACGTGGCTACTTCCGTCCAGGGAAGAAATAGATGAAAAATCCCTTGAGGCGGGTTCACGAGTTTCTGGAATTCGTATTAGTTTATCTCTAATAATCGACGCTGTTATCGTCCGTATTCCTTACACCTTATCAAAAACCCAACTTCCGTTTTCGCTATTTTTAGCCCTCTATTTTAGCCTAATTCCTCTACTGAATGGTAAAACTTTTGGTAGCGCATTATTAAAGTTTGGACTAACGTTTGAAAATAAAAAATGGATTCGCACAATTTTCAGAGGAATCTTACTCGCGATATATTTTTGCATCATTCCCGCAGGCTTGTTTTACCTCGCGGATGAATTTAATAAGGAAGTGAATTCGCTATTGTTTCTCTGTCTATTCGCAATTACATTCTTGGCATTCATATTATTCGTATTAATTACAATTGCCGTAGCGTTATTTAACCGACGTTTTATGTTTGATCGTCTATCTGGCGCAAGTTACGAAAGTACGATTCAAGTCAAACAAGAGAAATAGAAATCTCCATCGTAACCAATAAAAAATAGGAGACCCGCATGAATCTCCTATTTTTCGACTTCAATAGCACTATTTTGGCGGAAGGGGAGGGATTCGAACCCTCGGTACGTTTTACCGCACGCCGGTTTTCAAGACCGGTACCTTCAACCACTCGGTCACCCTTCCGTACTATCTCTGAATTTTGGCGGAGGAGGGGGGATTCGAACCCCCGCTACAGATCTCTCCATACTAACGATTTAGCAAACCGTCCCCTTCAGCCACTTGGGTACTCCTCCAAATTCACTATTTAGTGTACCATATAAGTGTAATTATTAATAGCTTTATCGTAAATAGGGTATAATAGAATTATGATAAAAGAATATGTCTCTAAAATTACAATAGGATTACTTACAATTGGGTTCGGTATAGTTTTAGCAACCGCTCCAGTTTCTGCATTAGGTGAGGGCGGTGCGCCAGCTGGAATTAGCGCAGCACGCGGTGACAATACGCCGTCCAACTTGGCTAATGGTGATTCATCAATCGTAAGGCGCGCCATCAACATTATGCTGTTCGGTGTCGGCGTCTTAAGCGTCGTTATGCTGATCTTCGGCGGTTTCCGCTATGTAATATCTGGCGGTAAAAAAGAATCTGTCACAAACGCCAAAAACACAATTTTATATGCAATCATCGGTCTACTAATCGCAGTCTTTGCTTACGCCATAATCAACTTCATTCTTGGCGCAGCTTTGAGTGGCGGATCAACCACTAACGTTTAATTGTTCACTAATTCTCATCGTGATATACTAGCGTCATGAACGATAGTCCAGAAAACCAAGACTTTGAAACGCCATCACCTGACAGGATTGATTTAACCGAGCCAATAGCCTGGAACGCGCCAGAAGGCGTGCAAGTTCAACGCGGTAAATTGTGGTATGTGTTTTTTGTCATTGTGCTGATAGGATTAATGGCTTTGGCGATTTTGGTATTTAAGAACTGGACTTTCGCAGTTTTATTGCCAATTATGGCTGTAGCTTTGTTTGTATTGTCAAACAAAACCCCACAAGTAATAAACTACGCAATTAGCCCCAAAGGCATTTACATCGCCGATGTTTTACACGATTTTAGCGAATTTCGCGCGTTTGGATTAATTCACGAAAACAACCAACATTCGATTCTATTATTGCCAGTAAAGCGATTCTCGCCAGGTTTGACTATTTACTTTTCCGAAGCAGAAGGCGAGAGAATCGTCGATATGCTCGGAGCGCGTCTACCAATGCAAGAAATTAAGCCAGACGCCTTAGAGAAGTTTATTCGGCTGATAAAGCTATAGCTTGATTGACTATATTTTATGTGGTAGAATACAAAAGTTCAGTGCTTTATAGCAATGAAAGTACTTTACATTTTTTGTTGCGGCCTTTTTGAAAGGCTGTATGCACCCGTAGCTCAGCTGGATAGAGCGCTGGCTTGCGGAGCCAGAGGTCGTAAGTTCGAATCTTGCCGGGTGTACCAATTAACCTAAGGAGGGGTATGAATTTTATTAAGTACGTAAAATATGCACTTTTAACAATTGCCACGATTCTCGTAACCGCCATTTCAGTCTTGTTAGCAGCAGTAATTATTGAAATGATAACTTGGAATGAAGCCGGCAAATGGATTATTGCATTCTTTGAACTAGCAGGCATTAGTTTACTATTGAGTATCATTTGGATCGCTATCGGCACCACAATTGCCAAAGACTCAAAGAAAACTGATAAAAAATAATTTCCCGAATTAGTTAGATACGGAGAGGTGCAGGAGTGGTTGAACTGGCCGCTCTCGAAAAGCGGTATGGAGCAACTCATCGAGGGTTCGAATCCCTCTCTCTCCGCCATAGATATTATGAAAATCACCATTATAACAATCGGAAAAAAGAATGAAGCCTGGGTTCAGCCAGGCATTTTTCGTTTTTTAGAGCGTCTACGAGCACCTTTTGCTGCGGAAATGATTATTCTACCGCATTCAAGCTTTGAAGGCGACAGGGCGCGTCAGGAAGAGTCTGAGCGTATTTTTTCACGCCTCAATTCGGACGACTTCGTTATTTTGCTCGATGAGCGCGGAAAAAACCTATCATCGCCGGAATTATCTGACCTAATAGCCGAACATATCGACAAGCACATTGTCTTCATCATCGGTGGCGCTTACGGAGTTACTAGCGACTTGCGCCAAAAATCCAACATCGTCTGGTCGCTGTCAAACTTAGTGTTTCCACACCAATTAGTTCGTCTTATTTTAGCTGAGCAATTGTACCGCGCCCAAGAAATCCATCGCGGTAGCCATTATCATCACTCATAGCTTCGGGCGCCCGTGCCTGGCAATAACCGCAATTTCCACGTGTTTGGCACCATTTTTCTTCAAACATTCCGCCGCCGCCAACACAGTTGAGCCAGTCGTAAATATATCATCAATAATGATATACCGCTTATTTTTATCAATTTTACCTGCAATTTCAAAAAACTCCTTTGCTTGACGTTTTCTCTGGGCGGAAGACTTCGTAAAATGCTGAGTGACGTTATTTCTGCGCCGGAGCAGGGAACAACACTCTATTTTTCTACGTCGAGATAGTTTAATAGCAATTTTTCGAATATGATCAAATCCACGACGTCGAATATTCTTAGAAATTGTAGGAATTGGAACAATTACTGTCTCTGACGGCAATTCAGGCAAAGCTTCGTCTAAGAACTCACTTAGCAATCCAGCCGCCGCCTGAACGCGGTTAAACTTATAATCATCAATAATCTTTGCAACAACACCTGTACGTCGTGAAAAACACCATATCATATCACAGGTAAGATTATGCTTTTTACATAAATTGCCATTCTCCAATAAATCGCCACACAATACGCACATACCATACTTCCGACTCGTGATGTATTTTTTACAATTTAAGCATAAAATACCACCCGTTTTACCACACTTATAACAGTGGTGAGGAGCGATGATTGATAATAGCGTGTCAAACATTGTAATTTTTACGTTTTAAGCCTTTCTCTGTTGATTATAACGCACATTACAGTTATACTAATAAAGACTTTGTCAATGAGCCTATTATAAAAGTGGAGGAAATTATGGCCCGAAAGCAAGATGATACATTACTAACAGAACAGGAATTGGCAGCGGCGTTTATTGATGATGATAACGACGATCTGCTACCTGGTTTTAACGACGACAATAGTAGAAACAACAGTACACCAGCAACACGATCTGATGACAACTGGGAAGATGAAGCTGATGATGCAATGGGTCAATTGGCTGTTGACGTTTTTGAGACAGAAAACAACCTAGTTATCAAAGCTCGTACTGCTGGCGTAGATCGAAACGACCTAGACGTAAGCATTTCTGACGGCATCTTAACAATTAGCGGCACACTGTCTAGTGGTGACGAAGCAGATGTTCGCCAATGGCACATCCAAGAATGCTACTGGGGCGAATTCAGTCGTACATTAGCATTGCCAACCGCTGTAAATGAAGAAGGCGTTAAGGCAGAATTAAAAGATGGCGTTTTGACAATTACTTTCGAAAAGATAAAGCAAGAAAAAGCAAAGAAGATTCAAGTTCTGTAAAAAATTATTTCACAGAAAATACCGTCACAAGTTGGCGGTATTTTTTAGCCACAAAAAAAGAACCTCATCAGCGAGGCTCTTTTTTACCGGTAGGGTAGATTAACCCTTAAACTTATCGATAACCATATTGACGATTGCGTATGCCAAAATTGCAACCACCAAACCGACAATTGCGTACAAAACTGTATTCTTAGCCGCCTGAACCTTATTACTATCACCAGCTGAAGTAGTGTATCGGATACCACCCCAGATAAGCATAATAACGCTCAATGCACCAACAGCAAACAAGAATATGTTCACAAACTGCTTAACCAAAGATTCAGGGTCTGTAGACACCTGATCAACTCCCGTTCCTTGCGCGCTCTTAACGCCGCTACCTAGAGTGTAGTCTCCATCAGCGCTTACAGCTGGAGCTACAGCCAAAGCAACAGTTGGTACTACCAGTAGTCCCGCCAAGATTAATTTTAATTTATTCATTGTTATTTTCTCCTTGTTTAATGATATTATTATTATACATTTTTATCTGCTATTTGCAAAACTAATTATGGATTTATTATAGTCGATTTATAACCATATTGACAATCGCCCATGCCATAATGGCCACAATTAGTCCAACTACTGAATAAATGAGCGTATTCTGGGCAGATTTCGTCTTTGAGGCATCACCAGATGAGGTGATGTAACGAAAACCACTAAAAATAATCATAATAACAGACAAAACGCCCACAGCCCAAAGTAAAACATTAACTACTGTTTTTATTAGACCTTTATCACCGTCAATACTTTTACCTTTCATTTCCGATGTTGTAGCCGTATCAATTCCTTTAGATACCTGAGCAGAAACACTGCCCGACAGGGAAGCGGTAGATAAAACCGATACTCCAAACGCCGCACATGTCATAATTGCTATTGATATTATTGATTTTTTCATATTTTCTCCTAATTAAACCTATTAAATACAAAATTAACAATTGCTGATGCGAATAACGATACGGCCAAACCGACTACCGCATATAAAACAGTATTCCTGGCTTTTGCAGCTTTCTGAGCGTCACCACTGGAAAGTGCGAACATAATACCGCCAATAACTATCATAATAATCGAAATAGCACCAACGGCCGTAAGTAGAACTTCAACGATAGTTTTTATAATACCGTTCACTTGAGTCTCGCCAGTGTTTTTATTTTTACAATAGACAGAGTCCTCATTTCCATTTGAGCAAATATTAATACCATTAGCTGCGGATACCGCTGGAGTAAACACGCCAAGAAGCCCAACCATTAACATTCCAACAGTCAGAATTTTCGTAAAAATCTTCATCTTAAACCTTTCCTATAATATAACTTGTTATAGCAATCGCACTAGCAGTAATAACCAAGCCAATGACTGAATATAAAATGGCATTCTTTGCGCTGGCAGTTTTGGACGGATCGCCAGAGGACAGGGAATAGTTTATTCCAGCAATAATCACCACAATAACAGCTATAATACCAGCCACCCAAAGCGCCAAATTAACAAACTTCATAATATCTACATCGTTATTCTGTGGCACGCCAAGATCATCTGCCTTTCCTAATAATCCAGCAAAAAATTCCATATATCTCATTTTATACCCCTATCTTTGATGATATAAAGTTGACTAGCGCAACAGAAGCTAGGGCGATAACCAAGCCAATAGCGGCACTCATGATAGTTTTTCGTCCACGAGCGGCCTTGTCTGGAGCACCGTTACTGATCATCATCAAGAAACCACCGTACATAATATATCCAACGGTCGTGTAACCAATAAGCTGCAGCAAATCATCAACAATATTAAGCGCGATTTTCCAGATAAAATTTGCCTGTGAATCAGCGTCTGAACCAGGATCTTTAATAGAACAGTCATCTTTCGTCAATCCATAATACCATGGTTTTAACGTTAAAATCTTCCCCTTATTAGAGCATATACCACCTTCCGCAAAAGAAATGCTCGGGAAAGTTACGCTCGCCCCAAACGACCCCATAATCATTAAAGACATAGCTATTATAATCTTCTTCATCAATCGAAAACTCCTCCTGGAATAATAAAGTTGGTAATTGCCACCATAAACGTAAACATTATTATCCCAATAACAGTATTCGTCCAGACTTCACGTGCTTTTTTTATCTTATCAGGACTTCCTTCGGAAGTAGTGTATAAGAATGCCCCGTATATAACGGCACCAACCGCCGCAACTCCAATACCAGCGGTTAAAATCTTAATGACTTGCTTTATTATGTTGATAATTGCCGTGCTGCCTTCGCCTTTACAAGAAATAACAGAGGTTTCCGCGCCGCCGCAGCTGGCAGCCAAAGCTACTTTGGGTATAAAAACACTTCCTACGATTACTGTTGCGATAAATATACTAATTACAATATTTCTTTTTGTCATAAAATTTTCTCTTATACCTAAATTGTAAAATAGTCAAGCGAAAAAAGCAAACATTTTCCTTGAAAAGACAGAAGTAATCTGATAATATAAGGAGTATTGATATGCGCTCGTAGTGAAGTTGGCCTATCACGCCTCCCTGTCACGGAGGAGATCGCCGGTTCGAATCCGGTCGAGCGCGCCACAGATAATTCACCCCTCGACAGGGTGTTTTTTTATGGAAAAAATATGTCGTATTTATTGCATTTATGTACAATTTATGTTATGATGTTGCCAATTGGACTGAAAAGTCTAAGGAGTTTTACAATAAAATACCTGACAATGTCAGAGAAAGGACCCCAAGCGTTATGGATAAAAATCATGAAAACCCTAACCCAAGCGGTTCATCAAAAGAAATACCTAGGAGAGGTTTTATGGAATACCTCGGTGCGGTCGCTGCAACAGTAGCACTTGCTGTAGGCGGTTGTAGTGCAGGAGAAGATAGTCCAGGAAAAAAAGTTCCAGACGCAGAACAATCATCAATAGGAACAGAGCCTGAAGAACTAACAAAATCTCCAACTCCAGAAACTCAAGAAATAAAAATTAATAAAGAAGTAGTCGCGAAACTCTATGAAAAATTAAATACGCTAAAGAAAGAGTTTGACGAAGCCTCAGAATATGAGCGACGAGAAAAACACTTACGTAGTGCCATAAGAACTGCTTTCGTAGAAGCGATAGAGTCTATTACTGGATATAAATCAACTTCATTTGACACTGAAGCTGGAGCTTGGCGTACTAGCGCGGAAGACTTTAATAAAACTCAAGACGAAATGATGGGTATCGTTACAGCCGGTTTAGTTTTGCTTGGAAATCTTACGTTAGCTTATCATGAGGATCAATCTATCTTACCAAGAACCAGTGAGACCGATTTAACAGCTAAAGACATGATGGGCATGTACTTAGAGGTGTTTACTGCTGGATATGGTAGAGACCAGATTGAGAGATTCCGTAAAACAATCGAAGAAAATCCTGGAGCTGTAGAAGCCCTCGTATATAAAGGCACTCTTGGCGATGGAGAATTACCAAAGGCTTTGCATATTTCATACGGCTTAAGGATGAAGTCTGATGATCCACTGGCAAATTGTGATCGTGAAAATAATCCTAATCAATGTAAGAATGTATTCAATCAAGCGGGCGAAAAAGCCCCGATAGATGGCGGTATTCACCGTACGGTAGAGGCAGTATATCCAACAGACAATCACACTGTCCTTAATGTAATGGCTACGAATATTATAAGAGTACAAGGTACAGATATTAGATGGCTTAATGAAGAGCCAAATAAACTCGGTAAACAATGGGATATAAACAAGCCAGAAGAAGAAGGACTTGATTTCTATCTAACTCCCGTATTGGTCTGGTGGTACGTACCGGATAACGTACACGATAGTATGCCCATGTACGATGGTCAAACTCCAAAGCAACCTCGTAAAATTACTGCAGTAGAAAACTACATAAAAAAAGTGCGTAGTAGCCAATAAGCTAAATAAAAACTTTACATAAAATCTTGCATAAACACCTTCATATATGATTAAATGAAGGTGTTTATGTTTATTAGTGGGCGTAGTTATGGGAATAATTTAAAATATAAAGCTTTTTATGTATGTATGAGCTTTATATTAATGGCATTATTTTCTACTATTCTTACAACCAAACCTGCCTTTGCGGTAGATAATCCGGGCTCTAATCCGGACTCTAATCCGCACTACATAAATAAGGGGTCTGTTAAGTGTCCTAAAAACTATCTGCCAAAACCAGAAAATGACAAAAGTATGTGGTGGGGTTGTAGCGGGAAGACAATACTTGGAGAGCGAGGAGAATTTACAGGTGATGTAGATCCAGTATTTACTTGCGCCACAGGCTGGAAAGCAGATTTTAAAATTAAAACTGAAAATCAATTCCAAGGCAGTGGGCTAGGTAGAAGTGTTAAACGTGTAACTTTTAGACTAGGTCAGTGCGTAGAGGATAAGGAAAGTGTGGTTGAAAAAAATGCCGAAGCACTCGCTAATAAAGCAGGCCAGTATAATCTAGTAACTCTAATCTCTCCTAAAATCGAGGCCAGTCCCTGGTATTTGGGACTCTCAGACGCAAATAAGGTTGCCGCCGGATGTAAGTATCAATTGCTTCCAGGGGCACCATCACGAGCATCAGAGAAGGGGTGGTTCTGTGATGACGCCGCCAAGAAAAAACTCGCTAGAATGTTAATAGGTACATGTGTAGCTAGTGCTGTTAAAGATGTTGCTAAACGTACCAACGGAGATACTGGAAGCAGCGCGATGGACGCTGTGTTTACTAGTTGTCTGGTGAAGAACTCTGGCGTGGATGCAGCGAGTATAAATAAAGAAAAAGATGAAATCGCATGGGATGACATAAAAAAAGATGTAGACATCTCAGAGAAGAAAGATGAAGACGGTGAACCGGAAAGCTCCTGCAGTGGAGACTTAGGATCTTTAGGGTGGCTTATTTGCCCATCCATGTCTTTAGGAGGAAAATTGGCTGACGCAGGCTATAGTTCTGTATCGATGTTCTTAGATATTTCACCCGACATATTCAACGATAACCCAGAGCTCGGAGGAGCAAAACAAGCGTGGAATTTCTTTCGTGATATAGCAAACGTCGTATTTGTTCTCCTTTTCTTATGGGTAATCTTCTCGCAAATCAGTAACGTAGGCGTGAGCAATTACGGTATTAAAAAGATTCTTCCCAAACTTATACTGGGTGCTGTCCTTATAAACTTATCCTTCTATATATGTCAGTTGGCAGTTGATCTATCCAATATTCTTGGGTATGCATTAAAGGGAGTATTAGAAGGAGCATCGCTTAAGGCTGAAGCACCAGGGGTTGGAGGAGTTGGTGGCGGATTTGTTGCCTTACTTACAGGAGCCATAGGTTTAGTGGGAGCACCTTTATTTGCATTCCTTACTGTCAGTGTGCCTATGCTAATATGGACACTTTTGTCGCTTGCTGTAGCATTTCTTATATTAGTACTTAGACAAGCAGCTGTGATATTATTAATAGCCATCTCTCCGATAGCATTTGCAGCGTGGTTATTACCAAACACAGAAAGTTTGTTTAAAAAATGGGTATCTGCATTTAAGGGATTATTAGTAGTATTTCCTGTAGTGTCCTTAATGTATGGATCTGGAAAATTAGCGGGGGCTGTATTGTCCAATTCATCAGGTGGAATTATGCAGTTTGTAGCTATGTGCGCCCCTATAGTACCACTAATTGCTACACCTTTTGTAATTAAGAGTTCTCTGAATTCGTTAGGTAGTCTTGGTGCAAAACTTAGCAATAACGGTCTTATGAATTTACCGTCAAACAAACTTAAAGATAACGTGATGAATAAATCCAGGTTTGCTGACGCCAAGAAATCCTTTGATCGTTACTCAGCTAAAAAATTAGCAGAAAGGCGTTCTGGTAATTCCTGGGCTCACAATCTTAAAAATAGCAATAATAAATTCGCAAGAGGTTTCGGTAAAGTGATGAGTTTCGGAACAACCTTAGATAATACAGAACGCTTATGGGGATTCGGAAGAAAACTCGGACTTTCGGACGCCGCAATCAATTATCAAGAAGCTTATGATAAAAATGCTATGGAAAAGGCTGAACGAGCGCTAACATATAAATACGGCGGAGATGCAGCAAAGGCTCTAAATGATAAAAATGCCGACAAGTACACTAGGATTGCAGCCGTTAACCAACTTAAGGGACAAGGCGCTCATGGTGCGGACGTAGTGGCTAATTACCTGAGAAATGGCGGAGAAGTGGATAGTGTAAGTATGGCTAATGCATTAACCGAAATGAAAGGGTCTCATGCTGGAGTTGCTCAAGCAGGAGTTAGCGCTCTTAATGCCCTTCAGAGTGGTCAATCAAGCTTCTCACTAGGAGAGAAAGATAAATCGGGTGAATTCATAAAAGGTTCAGCAAATGTTTCATTCAATAGCTTAACTCACCAAGGTCTAAGTAAATTATCCAATGAAGCTATCGCTAAACAAAATGCCGACGCTATCAGGAGCGGTGGCATTCCAGATAGTCGAGCTATCGAAATACTAGGAGACAACAGACTTGTCTCTACAATGAGCCAAGACACAAGAGAAGCTTTGCAGCGTATAAACAACTCTCTGCAGAAATAAAACCACAGTTTTTAGTATTAAAGTGTCATCTCTTGACTTTTTCCATCAAAAATGCTAATATAAACCCAGATGGAGTGGTTAATTTCCCGTAAGCAGCTTCTTAACAAGTGGCTGCAGTGGTTTGTGTTGCTGATAGCAGGGATGCTGGTGGGCATTTTTCTTAATACCTTAACACACTCAA
>CALKRM010000010.1 GCA_937989565.1 uncultured Candidatus Saccharibacteria bacterium
TTGATGCAGTTACGCTTGTTTATACGCGTTTTGTCAATAGCATGGTTCAGACTGCAGAATTAGACAGATTGTTGCCAGCAGGAACGAAAATCTTGGTTGATCCGAGTGAAGTTTCTAACACGATTTCTGACGCCAAATATGAGCCGAGCATTCCAGAAGTTTTGGACGCGGTAGCGTATCGTTTGGTCGGTGCGCGACTGTTGCAGGTGTTGCTTGATGCTCGCGCTAGTGAACATTCTATGCGTATGATGGCGATGAAGAATGCTACGGATAATGCCAGCGATTTGGTTGACGATTTGACGCTAGCTATGAATAAAGCTCGTCAAGGGGCGATTACTCAGGAACTTGCTGAAATTTCTGGTGGCGTGGAGGCGATGGAACAATGATAAATAACACAACCCTATTCGTCAGTACTGTTGTCACAAAGGACGGTAAGTTGTTAGTCGTTCAAGAAGGCAAAAATAATTATGGTCAATTAGATACCTGGAATTTTCCAGCTGGTCATGTTGAGCCTGGCGAAAGCTTGGTGGATGCGGCGATACGCGAAGCGAAGGAAGAGTCTGGCTACACAGTTGCAATTGATGGTGTGTTGTCGGTGCTGTTGAAAAATACTGATTCTGGTATGTCGCTGGTTGTGTTCTTTCTAGGGCGCGTTGCCGATGATTCTCCTGTCGCGCACGAAGAAGGAATCCAGCAGGTTGACTTCGTGACGTTAGAGGCTTTAGAGAAACTGAACTTACGCTTCCCTGATGATATGATAGAGCCGGCTCGTCGAGCATTGTCGGATAAGAGTTATTCTTTGGATATAATTATGGATTATCAGGAGGCGTAGATGCGATATGAAAAGTGAGATTAATACAAAGCAAGTGCGGAGGAAAAATTGATGAGTAAAACACTAGGTAAAATTATTCAAATCGTTGGCGTGGTCGTTGACGTGGAGTTTCCGCGAGACGTTGAACTTCCAGCGATTTACGACGCGTTGCACGTTAAAAACGGCAATGAGAATTTGGTGCTGGAGGTTGCTCAGCACTTGGACGAGCACACTGTTCGAGCAATTGCCCTGTCTTCGACGGATGGATTGAGCCGTGGTGCAGAAGTTGTTGCGACTGGAGCACCAATTTCCGTTCCAGTCGGCGCGGAAACTCAAGGACGAATGTTTAATGTTGTCGGTGAAGCGATTGACGAAAAGCCGCAACCAAAAGGTAAAACCGCCCCAATTCACCGCCCTGCTCCAGAGCTTTCTGAGCAGTCAAATAAGACTGAGATTTTGGAAACTGGCATTAAGGTCGTCGACTTGATTGCGCCACTTGCTAAGGGTGGAAAAGCTGGTCTATTTGCTGGTGCTGGTGTTGGTAAGACAGTTCTTATCACTGAGTTGATTAACAATATTGCTAAGTTCCACTCTGGAAACTCTGTTTTTGCTGGAGTTGGTGAGCGAACTCGTGAAGGTAACGACCTTTACTATGAAATGGAAGAAGCTGGCGTTTTGGACAAGACTTCGCTAGTCTTCGGGCAAATGAACGAGCCGCCTGGAGCACGTTTGCGCGTGGCATTGTCGGGTCTGGCGATGGCTGAAGCTTTCCGTGATGAAGGTAAAGACGTCTTGCTATTTATCGACAATATTTATCGCTACACTCAGGCTGGTGCTGAGGTGTCGGCATTGCTTGGTCGTTTGCCAAGTGCGGTTGGTTATCAGCCAAACCTCCAGCAGGAAATGGGTGCTTTGCAAGAGCGAATTACCTCAACGAAGAAAGGCTCGATTACCTCTGTTCAGGCTGTCTATGTGCCAGCTGACGACTTGACTGACCCAGCTCCTGCCACGACCTTTGCTCACCTTGACGCTACGATTGTAATGAACCGTGCATTGACGGAAATTGGTATTTATCCAGCGGTTGACGTTTTGGATTCGAGCTCAAACTCGCTTGATCCAGAAATTGTCGGCGAAGAGCATTACCGTGTGGCGCGCGAGGTTCAGCGAATTTTGCAGCAATACAAAGAGCTTCAGGATATCATCGCTATTTTGGGTATGGAAGAATTGTCGGACGATCAGAAGCAGATTGTTGCTCGTGCTCGTCGTATTCAGCGATTCTTGGCACAGCCATTCCACGTGGCTGAGAAGTTTACTGGAAATCCAGGTGTTTACGTTAAATTGGAAGACACCATCCGCGACGCTTCCGACATTTTGGCTGGTAAATACGATGATAAGCCTGAAAACTGGTTCTATATGGTCCAAGGTACGCTGGCCGATCAAGTCGCTCGCGACGCTGAAGCTGAAGCTGCCGAGGCTAAAAAACATTCTGAAAAGAAAGCTAAATAGTCATGAAATTGTCATTAGTCACACTTGTCGGTACGAAGGTTGACGAAGAAGTTTATTCGGTGTCAATTCCGACTACTGACGGCGAAATTTCCGTTTTCCCAAGCCACGAGCCACTAGTGACGATTGCGCGGGACGGCGTGATTACCGTGCGCCGACATAAAGAAGATTCCGATAATCAGTTGGAGTATTTTGCAATCTCTGGTGGTGTGGTAAAAATTGACTATTCGTCGGTGCAAATTTTGGTTGATGAAGCTGATCACGGCGATGACATCATCGAGGCGGAAACTCAGAAGGCTCTGGAGCGTGCTATTAAGGCGCGTGATGAGGCTGGCGATCAAGTTGAACGTGAGAAAGCCAAGCAACTTATCGATCGTCATATGGTGCGGTTGAAGGTTGCGGATCTTCATAGGCGTAAGCGACGACGCTAAGCTTTATCGAGAGCCATCATTAGCCGACTTACTTTACCAAGCACAGTATTTCGTATTCCGGTTGGTAGTGTTTCTCTTGCTGTTTTTTGATATGGATCGAGGAATATTCCATTTATAACTTCATTTGGTATGAAGAATTTTTCGTGAACATTTGTATCACGTAGACCTGCTATATATCTTTGTATGTCATCAAAATAATCGTCAGGATCTGTAGACTCCCTTGTTGTTGTCGTGTCGATTATCCTAAATTGTAGACTTGGATCATAGGCTGTATTTCGTGGTAGGAAATCGCCATGAGTCACACCTGCTTCACCATGTAAGAATAATAAACTTTCTGCTGCTGTTGCAAGTGCTAGATAGACCTCTTGTTCTGTTCTCTCAGGATTAAATATAAGGTTGTCGCAGCTTGTAACGCCTTCTTCAAAACGAGTGATTGTGTGTAATGTTCCTTTTTTGTCTCGCATAAATCCAACATGGGCAAAGGTTATTTGTCTATCCTTGCTCAATTTATTTAGCCTTACGCCTGTTGCATAATCTCTGCCTGCTAGTATAGAAAATTTTTCAGGATAAGGCTTAAGGGCTACTGGGAGGCGTGACAATAAGGTATTGCCACTGATACACATATCTGCAAAACGTACGTCATGCATACTGTCTTCACGCCCTGTTCTATATATGTCATTTTCCTTTGTGGTCACGGTCGTAGGAAGAGATGCTATCGTTGAATCTGTTTTGTGCGAACATAGAGCTATATGCCCCATCGGTAAATTGTTAAGACGATACATAATACTAGATAACTCTGTGATGTCTGGATTTATGGTAGATACCGAAAACTTTTCCATTTCGTAATTATATCATAATAACTATACTTTTTCAAGCAATTGGCGGACTTCGTCGGTCGTTGTGGTGTGCATCAACTGTTCGCGTAGTTCTTTGGCGCCGTCAAAATCGCGAATATAAATCTTGAAAAAACGTTTTAGAGTCTCAAAAGGTCGTCCTAAAGTCGGCTGGTAAGAATCGAACAAATCCAAGTGATAATTAAGGAGCGCCAACAGTTCTTCTTTATGATTATCTGTGTTGACCTTCGACTCGCGGAAGCAAAACGGATCACTGAAAACGCCTCGCCCGATCATAATTCCGTTCACGCCAGGATGTTTTCTGACAATTTCCAAGCCATGTTCTCGGTCGCGAATGTCGCCGTTGATAGTCAGGAGCGTTTGTGGGGCAATTTCATCGCGCAGCTTAATAATCTCGTCAATCAATTCATAATGCGCCGCGACTTTACTCATCTCTTTTTTTGTGCGCAGATGAATCGTCAAATTCACGATGTCTTGTTTGAGAATTGTCGTAAGCCACTCGCGCCACTCGTCGACGTAAGTATAGCCCAGCCGAGTTTTTACGCTAACTGGCAATCCAGATTTTTTGGCGGCGTCAATTGCAGCTATCGCTATGTCGGGTCGACGAATCAGAGCCGCACCGCCGCTTTTAATGGCAGACTTGGCGGGACATCCCATATTGATATCAATTCCGTTAAAGCCAAGTTCCGCGCAGTGCTTAGCGAAAGCTTCCATGTCCCCTGGCTCGCCACCCCAAATTTGCGCAATCAGCGGCTGCTCATCGTCAGTTTTGATTAATCGACCAGCTATGGCTTTGTCGCCAGCATGCACCCAGCCGGTAGCATTTGCGAACTCAGTGAAAAATATATCTGGCGCGCCAGCCTGTTTCACGACATGGCGAAACACGACGTCGGTGACGGCTTCCATTGGTGCCAATATAAAAAATGGCTGTGGTAAATCATTCCAAAACGATGTCATCTCTGTTATTTTATCACAAAAAGGAGAAAACCCTATCTCATCATCGAGATAGGGTGTGGGCGGGCTCAAGCGGTTCTGTTCGTAGTAGTTTCTAATCTCATCTTTGAGAGAAGAATCTGCGACGAATGAATCTCGCGAACCCAAAATTGGGGGGGGAGGAAGCAAGACGTCTTTGTCTTGCTTTCTCCCCGGCGGACATGGAGGGAATCTTTGCTCCTCATGTGAAGCAAAGGGATTCCAATTTTACATGTCCCGTGATTCTTTTTTCCGGATTATACCGGCTGGCTGAATCATGCCAGGAGTGGGCGGACACTCTCTTGCTGACGCGAGGTCAGCGGTTTCGGAGTCGCACAAACCCCGACCGTCTAAACTAAAAAACTATCGACGAGCCTGATAGCTCGTCCCACAAGCTTTGTTCTCCTCATCTTGTGCCACCGCATACGCGATGAATAGTTTGTCCAGGTCGCACTTGTTTACTCCAGTGCGCTTGGCCATCTCATATTCCTGCTGCGCGCGTCGGCGCGCATCAGTTTGGTTTCCAGCCAAAATGATCACCCCCTCCCTGCCGCAGTTGCGGCTATAAAAAAGGATCTCTAACCATCTTTCAGACCATGCTTTTGTGCGAAGCATGGTCAGGACTTGACACCATTTGTAGCGTCAAGTCGAGAGCTGCTTTATCAATAAAGCGTTTATTATCATAACACTAATTATAAAAAAATGCAACAATATACTAGAATATTTTTATATTTCGCCCGCCAGCAGGTCTTTTTCGAATTGCAACATTCCTTTATAATCCGCCGAATAGCCAGAAATATCCGGCAGATCTAACGTGGTGATTTTCTGCCAAATGATGTTTACGAGTTTTGCGAATTCGGATAATTCTTCTCTGGAGAACGCGTCCTCCAAGCTGAGGATATCGCCGGTCTTCATGTCTGGCTCGACAAATTGTAGTCGCCCGCCGGTGAAAGTGAAATCGCCATAATCGCGTGAATGCTCGACCAGTAGTTGATAGAACATCAATTGCTGACGATATTTATGAAGTTTGATTTTCTCGTAATCAGCCGAACCTTTCCAGGAATGCGCTGGCTTGCCAGTTTTATAATCCGTTACGAAGATGGTTTTATTTTGCTTGTCGATGTCGACAACGTCAAGTTTACCAGTCAATCTGGCGTTATCTATAATTACGCCTTGGTTTGAAAAGTCCAATTCCGCCAAGTCCGTGTCGTGAAAATCTGAAGATTTGGCGTTTAAGAACGCGGTCAAAGCCGACTTCCCTTTGTCCAAGTACAATTGAAAATCGTCCGCCGGCAAATGCTGGCTCTCGAGGTATTTTTGGAAAAATTGGAGAATTTGTTCGGTGCTTGGCAATTGATGATCGACGCTGAATGAGCAATGCGCTTGCTGAAGGCTGCTGTGAATCGCAGTTCCGTAAGCTGCGGCGGAATTTTTGGCGGATGGAAAATGCAGCAAATTGTTCAATAAGAAATTCTGCGGTCCGCCGCGTGAAACGTCGAGGAAATTATTCAAATGCGTCGCGGAAAGCTTGTATGTTTCCAACGCTGGCGCCAATAAATCCTTTAATTCTGGAACAATCGGCGAAGTTAGCCGCGTCGTCCAGTCGGTTTCAGCCAGTTCAATTTGTTCCGCCGGATCATCGCTGGTCGGAATGACGGTTGGCGTGCAATTCGTCAAGAAACTGGCGATTATCGTATCGCTGCCAGAATCGTTGGTTTGAGAATAAGTCATGGTCAATGTGGTTTTGGCACGAGTCATCGCCACAAAAAACAGCCGAAGTCGCTCGTCGTAAGTAGCGCCCGCTGGCTGAAGTTGGAGGTTTGCGGGATATCGGATAGCTCGGCTGCGTGTGCGGACTTTTTCACCCCAAGCGCTGTCAATTGCTCCAATCACGAAAACGTGCGGAAATTCCAGGCCTTTGGATTTATGGGCGGTCATCAAATTTATGGCGCCGCTGAGTGAACTTGCGTGCGTGCGAATTTGTGTTAAGCGAGTTTTTGTTGAAATATGCAGATCAATAAACTCCAAAAAATCTTCCAGAGTTGGGTTTTTATCGGTGATTCGATCGCGAAGTTTTTGGCGCAAAGTGCGCAAACTTTCCAAAATTGTCAGATATGCTCCTGGGTTTTTATCTAGCTTTTCCGGCGAGAAATATAAATTGGCGAGAGAATTGACTTGAAGGTCGCCGCTTTCATCGTTAGTTAAGCCTAACAAATTGTCCAATTGCTCTTCTAATGGCAGATTCGGCACATCCTTAGCGCGCTCCAAAAGCCACTCCGCAAACTCCTTAAATACACTGTTCGCCAACATACTTTCCAGCCACAATTGCCGATTTTTGTAAGCTTGAAGGCTCAATTTCCAGATGTCAAGTGCAGAAAATCCAAACGCTGGATGAGCCGTAATTTCCGGTAGTAGACTATTGGCAACGTCCAAATTATTCTGGCTAATCGCCACGATAGTTCGCGCTAATTTGTCCAGAATCTGAATTATATCTTGCTCCAAAATATCGTCGTGACGCTCGTAATTGACAAAAAGATTTTCTTTATAAAGATGCGGAAGAATTTCAATGAGTTCTTTATGGTGGCGCGCAATAATCGTGATGTTTTCTGGTTTCTCGCCGTTTTTTATCAGCTCGGCAATTTGTTTGGCAATTCCCGCTCGCTCTTCGCTAACAGATGAGAATTCTTGGATTTCGACTTTTGAGCCTTCGCTATTTGCATGTGCGGTCAATTGTTTTGATAGCCCATCAATTGTGTTTTCCAATCGATCCGCGCCTTGAGTGATGACGTTCCGTGCTGACGATAAAATGTTTTCGGCGGAACGATAATTGTCGGTCAAAACGATGATTTTTGGATCGTTATAATGTTGGCGGAAACGCTGGATGTTGCCCACGTCTGCGCCCTGGAAGCTGAAGATTGCTTGGTCGTCATCGCCGACCGCCATGATGTTTGGATTGTCGTCGTTCTCGCTGGTCAAATTGAACAATAATCGTAATTGCGCCAAGTTCGTGTCCTGGAACTCGTCGACCATGATGAATTGGAATTGCTCTTGGAGATTTGCGCGCAGTTCTGGATGGGATTCGCAGGCTTGAATAACGGATAAAATCATATCGTCATAATCAAATAACGAGCGCTCGGATAAAATATTTACGTATTTTTCGTAAACGTCAATTGCGGCGAATAATTTTTCTGCGGCGGTAAAATCTTTCAGGACAAATTCGCCATTGGCATTTTTTTCGCACCATTTATTTTTCCAAGCAGTCAGTGGCTTGGTTGAGTTTTCGTCAATTGCTTCCTGGGTGGCGTGCACGATGCTCAGCGCTAAAACGTTGGCGTATGGCGTGATTGAGGCTGGCAATTTTGAGTTTTTCTCGTCAGGATTTTTGGCGGCTAAATTGGCAATTTTCTCAGCTATCGGCGCGAACAACTCGATTGTCTTTTTCGATATTTTGGCGGAAAATACTTGCTGAATATCTGGCGCGATTTCGGCGATTGTGCTTTGATTGTCCTCAATAATTGCCCGTAATTCTGACGGCGTTAAGCCGCTTTGCTTGAACTCGGAAATAATGCGGATGAGGTCTTTAATATAAACAAATTCCCCGTTGTTTTTCGCGCTTAACGGATTTCGCCAATCAAGTCCTTCAAGTATTCCAGAGATAATTTGATATTGCGTCAATTCGTCAACTGGCTGAGCGTCGGCGCCACGGAAAAAATACTCGCGGTGCTGATTGATGATTTCTGTGCCGAAGCTGTGGAATGTATGAATCGCAATTTTATACGCATCTTCACCAATAATCTGGCGGAGTCGTTGGCGCATATTTGTGGCGCCGCTTTCAGTAAACGTTAGACACAAAATACTGTTCGGTAAAGTGTCGGTCTGTTTCAGGATTTGGGCGGTGCGCATACTTAGAAGCTCGGTTTTCCCCGTTCCTGGCCCAGCAATTACCAAAAGTGATCCGTGAATGTAGTCGACTGCTTGTCGTTGATTATCGTTTAATTTAGCGTAACGAGCATTGAAATCCATAGTTTTATTTTACCATGTTGGCAGTCTTCAGAACGCAATATCAAAATTGCTAATACCCAAAGCATTAAGCGACTTGAGTTTTGTGTTAATCATGCCATTAAAGATTGTACTGAAGAAAATGTCGCTGCTTGGAATGAAAAACATCCAGAAGACGCGTTTAATGGTAAAAGCCACTTGGATATTTCCCGTCAATCAGTCGAATCGGTCAGACAGGTTGGCTATTAGATTTCACATCTTTGCCATCTCGCGCACCTCATAAAAAAATGGTAAAATATTATCTATGAATAAGGCGACGTATGACGAGCTGGCGCTGGAGCGAATTGCTAAGGAAAAATTTGGTTTTCCAATTGATGTTCAATCAATAATTTTGTGGCACGCTGATGTTAGTCGCACGGCTAAGGCGTCGGTGTTTTTGACGAATAAAAAGCAGTTGATGATGTATTTGGAGGCGACTTCGCCGTTGATTTTATCTGACGTTAAAAAGATAATCTCACGAATGGGTATGCGGGCAGAATTATTTCTTCCGCCAAAAGGTCAGCCGCGATATTTTGAAGACATTGGCAAGCGCAAATTCCGCGAAGTTTTCCCTGGAAGGAAACACGTTACGGATGAAGATTTGCATTTTTATAAAACTTTGGCGCCGTATAATCCCGCCTTGGTTTTGATTTCTGAAGTGAAAAATGGCGAGATATATCAATTCGATTCTGACGCGTACGGAAATTGGCGAGTCGGCGCGAGGTTTAGCTACAGAAGGATTCGGACAAGCTAATGCGCGACTATTTGGACATTATTAAGCGGAATCTGCTTTCACCTATTGTCGTGGTGATTTTTCTGCTGGCTGGCGCGCTGGTTTATGTTCGCGAATATCGTGACGCGTGGTTTATTTCGGTGGTGATTGTCGTGAATTCGACGATTGGCATTATTCAGGAGCTAAGGGCTAAGCGAGTTTTGCGTCAATTGGAGTTGATGAGCGCGCCGAAAGCTCGATTGTTAAAAGATGGAAATGTTGTCGAGGTCGGTTATGACGAACTTAAAATTGGCGATGAGATTATTATTCAGGCTGGCGATGAATTGCCGGCGGACGCGAAAGTTATTGAGTCAAAAGGCTTGGAGCTGAATGAAAGTATGCTGACTGGCGAGTCCGCATCGATTGAGAAGAAGGACGGCGATGTCGTGCTGGCGGCGACGACGGTTCTGGCTGGCGAAGGTACAGCGCGAGTAATTGCGATTGGCGACGACACGAAAGCTGGCGCGATTAGCCAAGTCCTGAAGCGTTACAAACCAGAACTCACGCCTCTGCAATTGGCGATTTGGCGCGCAATTTACTTCTTGACTTACGGCGCAATTGTTCTGTCGCTACTTATTGCTATTGTCTATTATTTCTCTGGCGATAACGTCGTCGTCATCTTAAAAACCATCACTTCGGCGGCGGTTACGGTCGTGCCTGAAGGTCTGTTGTTGGCGAGTTCGCTGCTTTTAGCGTTCGGCTCACTGCGATTAGCTCAGGCGAAAGTCTTGCCACAAAAATTGTCAGCGATTGAAGCGATGGCGCTTTTGAATTTGCTGGCCGTAGATAAAACAGGCACCTTGACTAGTGATGAAGTTACGCTGGAGCAGGTCGAGGCTTTCGGTGATGAAAATGACTATTCAGACTCTGACGTTGCCAGTTTTGCGGCGTTAATTGCTCATGAAACCAGCGGCGGAAATATCACTGGTCGTGCAATCTTGGCGGAAGCTACGTCGCCAAAAAATACGAAAGTTTTGGAAGTGATGGCGTTTTCGTCGGCGCGTAAAATGGCTGGCGTGAGTGCGAATATTGATGGCGAAATTCGGACGTTAATGATGGGCGCGCCAGAGTTTGTGTCGAAGTTGGCGCCAGTAGACAAGGAAACTCAGAAGAAGTTGAATGATTGGGCTGACAATGGCTTGCGCGTGTTGATGTTGGCTGAATTTTCGGATGATAAAACCAAATTGAAAGACTTGAAAAATGGTTCTGGAACGGCAATTGGTGCGGTTATTCTGCGCAACTCCCTGCGTCATGGCGTTGTTGAAACGGTGGATTTTTTGCAGCGCCAAGGCGTAACTATTCGCGTGATTTCTGGCGATAATCCGCGCACGGTTCAATACATCGCCAAAGAAGCTGGAATTAAACATCCAGAAAAGGCGATTTTAGGTGAAGATTTGGCGGCGCTTAGCGAAGATGAATTTAATAAAGCGGCCGACACTTACACGATTTTTGCCAGAGTTCTGCCAGACCAAAAAGAGCGATTGATTAATCGATTCCAGCAATCGGGAAAATTCACTGGTATGGTAGGCGACGGCGTGAATGACGCTCTGGCTCTGAAAAAGGCGGACCTCGGCGTGGCGATGTACGCTGGTGCGCCGGCTTCTCGTCGAGTTTCCGACATTATATTGCTCAACAATTCGTTCACTTCCCTTCCGATGGGAATGAAATTGGGCAATCAAATCATGCAAGCAATCGAAGTCATCGCTGTTCTGTTTTTCCATAAAATTATTTACGGCGTGACACTTCTTCTTGCGACGATTCTCATCAATATGAATTATCCATATTCGCCGCGCCACATTACGTTTATGAATATTTTTCTGGTGACTATGCCGACTCTTATGTGGACGCTGTTTCCGCCGGTGCCGAAGCATCGAATAAATCCGAAGAGATTCTGGCACGATACTTTACTAGCTGTTACACCGATTGCTTTAATTACTGGCATGACTGTCGCGTTCACCTATTGGATTACCTCTGTTATGTTCCCTGGTCACGCCGCTGAAGTCGCAACGATGACCGTACTTACTGCGACTTTGTTCGGAGTATACCTGGTGTTCTTGGTGGGAATTATGCTGGATGTAACCATCGATAAATCCGCCAAGCGTGCTCGCTTGCTTTATCTTCTGTCGGTGATTATCGTGGCAGCTGGAAGCTTTGGCTTTGGTTTCCTGCGCGATTTCTTCGACTTTACCGTGCCGAATTTGTTCATAATGTGGCCAGCTGCTGGCGCAATTGTCATAGCAATGTTAGCCCAGTTATTCATTGCTCGCCGGGCTGGTCGGCGAATTGTTCGATAGGAACTTGTCTATCTATTCAGTAATTTGCCAAAAACGAAATATCCTATAGTCCAGAAAACGCAACCGCATAGCAAAAATATTCCGAATACTTTCAAATAGTCTGCGAACGAGTTTAACTCGTACCAGCCACTTATTAATAAACAAGGAAAAATTGTAAATATCATGACGATAAAATGTACAGCGGATTGTTTAAGTAATGACCATTTTTCAATGTCGTATATTACAGATGCAGCCGCAACTATGGATACGATGACGCCAGTTAAGAATGTTCCCTTAGTTTGTGACGGGTCAATTTTTTGATATGTCATTATGAGCGTTAATGCCGACATTATAACAAAAGGAATAATTCCTCTAAACGTAGCTTGTTTTAATATTCTAGTCTTCATGGCTATAGATTACGCTTTCTTGTCCAAAACCACAAGGTGCTCAATGTGCGGCGTCCTCGGGAAGAAATTGTAGCCTTGATGATGCACGATTTCGTATTTTTCCTGAAGTAGGCTGACGTCTCGCGCTTGCGTGACTGGATTACAGCTCAGATAAATAATTCGAGGTGGCGCTGTTTCCAGTAGTCTATTGGTGACATCCGCGTGAAGTCCAGCGCGCGGCGGATCAACGATAACAATTTGCTCGTCCGTTATATATTCCAGAGATTTTTCACTCGGCGCCAAAATCGCCTTGGCATTCGGTCGATTCAATTTGGTGATATTCCTCTGCATTTCCGCGACGGCATGTTCGTTAATTTCCACCAGCGTCACGTCATCTCCGCCAATTGTCAAACCAATTGTCCCGACTCCAGAGTAAAGGTCGAGTGTCAGCAATTTTTCATTGCAATTAATCCACGCTTTCATATCGCTCAGGGCTTTTTCGTAAACGGGAATGTTAACTTGGAAAAATCCTTCGCAGGCGTAGTTAAAGGCGACGCCTAAAATCGTGTCACTCAGTGTTGTGTCCCCGAATTTTTCTAAGCGTTTTGTGATTCGGCTGGCTGGGCTTTTGGGGTCGGAATAGATTATTTCGCCACCTTTGGCTGATAATAATTTGGCTTCATCGTCGGAAATCAGATTTTCTATTCGATCTTTTATGTACAATTGCCAGACGGCGTTTCCATGTTGATCTGAGCGAATCAGGAGCGTTTTTAATTGGCGCGCGACAATCGGTTTTTCTCGTAAGAGGTCGCGGATTTCAATTGCCAATTTATTTATGCTCGGGTGTGCCAAGCTGGTTCCATTGACGACAACTTTTCCCTTGCCGCCACGCTTGAAAAATGCCAAGTCCAAAGTTTCTTTTTCGTCGTCGTCCGTTTTGTCGCCGAACCAACTGAACTCGACTTTATTGCGATAATTAAATTCTACGCCGTCAGAAAATACCTCGATTTTTTCAGGCAATGTGATGTTATGAAGTAAAAAAGCCTCTTCGATTAGCGACGCTTTGTACGATTGCTCGCTGGACATCGGCATTATTTGCCAAGGACTGGTGCTTAAATAACTATTTTCATCTTTCGGCGTAATTCGTTCTGGACTTTTCTCGATAATTTCCGTCATTATTCCTTCGACGAAGTGCGATTTTTTCTTTGTCACGCGAATCGTTACAAGTTCTTTCGGCAACCCTCCCCAAACGAACGCTTTGCGACCGTCGTCAAGTGTTCCGATGGCTTGCCCGCCGCCAACGATTTTTTCCAATCTTAAAGTCTCAAAAATTTGTTTTCTCATTAGATTATATTATATCAGGATGTGTGGATTTTTTCTGGCTGGCGTGCTATAATCGTCATTGTCCTGGCAATAGTGGGACGTCGCCAAGTGGTAAGGCACTGGGTTTTGGTCCCAGCATTCGCAGGTTCGAATCCTGCCGTCCCAGCCAAATTTGACAGACATAAATTATCGCTCTTTTGGGCGATTTTTTATTTTTAGGCAATCAAGCCATTTTTATCTAGTAAATTCATAAAATCGTCAATAAACGAATTAGTTCTCTCGACAATTTCTTTTTCTCCGAATTTTTTATAAACATTGCTTATATTCTTGAGCTCAAGATTTTCTGTTCCGCCTATGCGCTGTCCTCTACTATTGTCAAAACCCTGGTAATATTTAATTTTATCTTCGAATCTATAGTCGGATGCGCGAATATTGACTCGTTTTTCTAAAAGAGATTTATTACCAAGGAGGTCAATTTGTCGATCGTTAGATAACCCTTTTTCATTTTCCTGTCGCTTCATATCGCGACGGGGACTCTTCAATTTATAGGATAAAATCCCTGTAACTTGCCAAAGTCGCCTGTGCAATAGTATGACTAGTTTGATGTAGGTGTTGCTTCACAAAGTAATACCCAAGTTTATACCCCGCCCAGCGCGGTAAAACATCATCGCCGGTGAAAAATATTTTGGTATAATCGTAAACCTTGTCTTCAAAATTGCCTTGTAGTGCGGCAATTATCTTATCAATTTCAGCTTGAGAAGTTTTCTGCATTTCTCTCAAGAAAAATTGTTGGTTTCGCCGTCCGAGTTTAATCATCGCTTCCTCTTCTAGTGCGACTGCCAAACCCTCCAAAATCATCCCATCAAACATAGTTTCGGCATATTCAGGCAATTTTTCCCAACGCAGCGAATGCGACATTTCGTGGCAAATCGTTTCGAAAATAAAATCCTCGCTAACCCCGTGCTGGCTTTTATCAACAGAAATCATAATCAAGCGCGAATGAAGCGTTTTGCCAGCGATTCCGTCCTCGGCGATAGTTGGCAGCATAAACGAAGGTGTAGTGACAATTACATCAACTTCGTAATCAAACTGCGCGAACTCGCTCGAAACAAAAGTCTCGGCTTGTTGCGCTGTATTTTTGAATATGGCAATTTCGGCATCGGTGAAAGTTTGGTTGGCGTTAGCGATGTGTAGGTGGAGTTTACTCATGATTTTATTATATTGCAATAACATAAGTATCACTATAGGGGTAATGCTATTTATTAAGTGTAATATTTAAATGGAAATCACTAAAATCTCAGCAGCGACCTTCGGCTGGTTGCTCGCACCCCGACCCGCCGAACTGCTACGCGCAAAAACCGCTGTTTGGATGGCGAGTTAGAGAAATACACCTTTAACTGCTTTTACTCAAACGAATCTTCGTTGCTCCTCGGGCTTCAGTTTACCAGGAATAGCTTCACCAGTTAAAGCAGTCTTAACCCGTTCTATCTCATTGTCGTTAATTTCTATAAGATTTACTATATAATCACGCCGTCCTTTGTACAAGATTGAATTGTGTAAATATATTAGACCAGTATACGTAACCTCAATTCGCTCTTGACTTGGCAGTATCTTCAATAATGCAAGCGGTTTCTTCATATAAACTAGTTCATATTTTGACTGTAAGTCGGTCGCAGCTTTTCTGAGATCCTGGGTAATTGATTTAATTATATCTATCTCGTGTTCAGTTGGCTCTGCAGAAAAGAAGTTAGTAAGCCTATTAGAATAGAAATCAACTTGACTCAGCACGACCTGTATTTGTTCTCGTGTCTTTTGAGTTGGTACTATGACCAAAACCTTAAACAGCTCTGACACAATCAAAAGGAGTACTCCTCCAATAAGCGTTGCACATGCGGTTAAGATTATATTCTCTATATCGCTCACAGTACTTTTATTCTACCCTACAACAACTAAAAATGGTATAATCTGACACAATATGATATTTTTTTTCAAAGATAAATATTTAGTTTCGGCTAAAAAATGCCCCTACATTAGCAAGGAGCAGATCAAACAGCATAATAGTGTTGTAAATGAAGTCGAACAACTAGCAAAGGAAGAAAACAAGCTCCGTTCGGAGGCAGAAAAGACGAGCAATATGGTCTCTATTGCTGTGGGGCTAAGTTTGGTTGGAATGTTCTATTACCACTTGTTGACTCATTCTTGGCAAGATAAAATTTTCTCTGGCTTGATTGAGCTTTCAATTCCGGCATCTATGATTTTTACGTATGCCTATGTCATAGTTAACGCAATACTTGACTCCAGTATCAATAGAAGACATGACCTCAGAGAACTAGAGCAGACTATCAAAGAAAAGAAAGCTTACCTTGATGGTGAATTAAGCAAATTCAAAGAACTGGAGAAAAAATACGCCAAATATTGGCTTAATCTGAGCGGCTATCAGTTTGAAAAAGAAGTGGCAAAGCTGTATGAAGCTCACGGATATGACGTGCAAGTTACAAAAGGCAGTGGCGACGGTGGAATCGATATATTTCTAGAAAAAGCAGGTCGTCGATATGGCGTTCAATGTAAGAATCACCATAAGGCAATCGGACCTGCTGCCATTCGCGATTTGTACGGGGCTATGTCGCATGAGGGGCTTGATGCTGGTATTTTTATAGCATCATCAGGTTATACGAAAGGCGCAAAGGAATTTGCCCGCAACAAAGCAATTACACTTCTCGACATAAATAATGTGCTGCGTATGCATGCAGCTACCCTTACGGAATAGATAATAAACGAGCATATCTTTTCTCTAACTCGCCACCCAAACAGCGGTTTTTGCGCGTAGCAGCTCGGCGGGTCGGGGTGCGAGCAACCGGCCGAGCAGGGCTTTGTCCTAATTTATCTTTCAATGCTGTGCCATAGTCTGGAAATAGGTTCGGATCCTGCCGTCCCAGCCAAATTTTAACAGACACAAATTATCGCTCTTTTGGGCGATTTTTGTTTTTATATTAAATTTCAGAAACGGAATAAAATACTATTAAAAATAAAAAAGCTCCCACTCGCCAGTGAGAGCTAAACTGTCGTGGTGGACAATTTGGATTAGCTAATTTTAACGACTTGTAGCTGTCTGGTCATCAAGCCATTTTTCCAGGAAACAGTTTCGGATTTTTTGTGATTCAGTAGACTTTTTCCCAGTGGACTATCCACGGAAATTCGCCCGTCCAGAGGGTTTGCTTCCAGGCTATGAACCAGCGTATAGCGGAAAATTTTTCCCTGTTGATCCACTAAATCCACGACTGAGCCGATAGCAATTTTCAATCGATCACGTTTCCTTGGCAGCGGTTTGGCGTGGCGCAAAATGTCCTTCTTCATAAAGATTTTTGATTGAATGTTTTCTAGTTGCGTAATTACATCGTTGCGGCGTAATTTGTCATCACGCGATTTGGCGCGTCCAATTTCCTTCAATTCCAACGTGAGTGCCTTCTCTGAAATCTCTAGCCCAGAAATTTCCTTTTGCAGTTCCTTAAATCCTTTTTTGCTTAAAAATGTTGTACTCATACTTCCCCTTTCGGATCGACAATTTTGCCAATCAACAATCCTATTACAACATCTAATTCTGAAAAATAGCTGAAAATTTACAGAATCGGCAAGGAAATTGTGAAAATGGTTGAGTTTTTCGAGGCGCTAACAGAGATTTGTCCGCCTAGCGCTCTTGTCAATTGTTCCGCTAATGGCAATCCTAATCCGTAGCCTTTTGTGCTTTGATTGCCGCGAAAAAATCGCTCAAAGACGTGCGGTAAGGTTTGTTGTGAAATCGTGCCGTCGTTGATGAAGTTGACGGTGATGTTTTGTTTCGATGGAATGATGCAAATTTTTACCACAGAATTTTTCGGACTATGTTTCAATGAATTGTCGAGCAAAATCGCGCACAATTCTCGCGTCGCAGTGTGATGAAGCGGAATATTTATGTGTTCTGGGCAATTCATTTTAACTCGCGCTTCGGCTTTTCGTTCGCGGATGAGTTCGGATATCAATTCCGTCAGATTAAAACTTTTATCTTCCAGCGCCAACTTATTTTCTGTCCGTGATAACTCCAGAAGCATCGCCGTAAGTTCAGTCAACTTATTTATTTCCTCCAAATTGCTTTCCAGAGTTTCTGTAAGTTCCGCCTTGTTCGCCTTCCGATTTTTTAGCGCAAATTCAGTCTCTGCTTTCATAATTGCCAAAGGCGTTCGGAGCTGATGGCTAGCATTAGCAACAAACCGCGATTGAGCTTTGTGGGCGGTTTCTATCGGTCGCAAAGTGATTTTTGCCAATAAATACGAACACCAACCGCCAGCGAGCAGAACGATAAGATTTATATAGCCCAAACTAATCAAAAGATTTCGAGTTGAATTATCTATTCTTTCCGACAAATTGATTGCAGGAAAATCGCCCTTCCTTTGAACGATAATTTTATGAATTTGCGCATCAACTTCCGAGCGCGCTACCTGAAAAATAATGCTACTAAACAGCAAACTGACGATCATCAAAATCATCAAATACCAGCCCGCCAACTTAATTGTTGCTGAGGTAAAAATTTTCATGATTCAATCCTGTAGCCGAATCCACGCACGGTTTTTATCAATTGTTTTTTGAACGGTTTGTCGATTTTTTGGCGCAGATTTTTTATGTATGCCTCGACATTATTCGGCAAAATATCAGCGTCAAAATCCCAAACGTGATCAATCAGCGTTTCTTTACTGAGAACCTGATTCGGATGCTGCATCAAATATTCCAGCAGCGCATATTCTTTGTTCGTGAGGTCAATATTCTTCCCGGCTCGCGTTACGGTTTGCTGCTGCTTGTCAATTTTCAAATCGTCAATTTGCAGAACGTCTGGCTGACTAATCGGCGGCCGACGAAGTAAAGCTCGCACGCGCGCCAACAGCTCGTCAATTGCAAAAGGCTTAGTCAAATAATCATCGGCTCCCACGTCCAGCCCGAGCGTTTTATCTTCGGTCGTGCTCAGCGCCGTTAGGAACAGAATTGGCATATTTTTCCCGTTCTCGCGCAATTTTTTAACAATCTCCGTGCCTTCTAATCCCGGCAACATTCGATCAACAATCAACAAGTCATACGGCTGACTGTCCGCCAAATTAAAGCCCTCTTCCCCGTCATACGCCGCATCAACCGCGTATTTCTCACGCTTCAGAGATTCGGTTATGACCCTCGCAATTTTTCGTTCGTCCTCAATAACCAGTAGTCGCATATTTATATTATATCTTTTTTCCTGCGCTAAGTGTTATAATTTTATTTAAAGAAAAGGAGGCGTATGCCAGATAATAAAAAAATGGTTGAGATTCGTCATTTTAAGATGAGTTTCGGCGATAAAACTGTTATTAAAGATCTGAGTTTCGACGTTTTTCGCGGCGAAGTTTTTGGTTTTTTGGGAAGTAATGGCTCGGGAAAAACTACGACGTTGCGCGCACTGTTGGGGCTATATCAGCCGACCGCGGGCGATTTATTGATAAACGGCAAGCCATATTCGGTGGAAAGTCAGATTCGCCTCGGATATCTTCCTGAGGAGCGCGGTTTGTATAAAAAAGAAAAAGTCTTAGACGTGATGCTTTACTTTGGTCAATTGAAAGGTTTGAGCCGCAAAGAAGCTAAGGATTTTTCTATGAAGTTTTTGGAGCGCGTCAATTTGAGCGACAAGGCTAATACGCAACTTGATAAATTATCTGGCGGACAGCAGCAGAAGATTCAGCTTGGCGTAACAATTATGGGCGATCCAGAACTGCTGATTATGGACGAGCCAGCCAAAGGTTTCGATCCGGTAAATCGCCGTTTGTTGATGAATATAATTGAGGAGCAACGAAAAGCTGGCGCGACAATTATTTACGTTACGCACCAGATGGAGGAAGTAGAAAGATTGTGCGATCGTTTGATTTTATTGAAGGACGGTCAAGCGGCGGCATATGGAACATTGGAAGAAGTAAAAAGTCAATTTGGCGGCGCGTCAATGGACGACATTTTTGTCCAAGTTTACGGCGGCGAAGCGAAGGAGTTGAGCGATGAGTAAAATGCATAATTTGGGGACGGTTTTCAAATTTGAAACGCTTAGAACACTGAAGAAGCCGACGTTTTGGTTGACGGCTTTAGGGTTTCCTCTGTTGATTGGCGTACTGTACGGCATTATGTTTTGGTCGCAAAGCACGACTATTGAAGCGTCAAAAAATCTGGAAAAGCAAGAATTTTCGCTGGAAGTCACGGACGATTCGAAGTTGGTGAAGCCAGAATTGCTGGCGGCAATTAAAGCCAAAACTGCCAAATCGAAAGAATCTGGAATTGATGACGTAAAAAATAATAAGGTTGATGCGTATATTTATTTTCCAAAGGATTTGAGTAAGCAAAAGGTTGAAGTTTACGGTAAAGATGTTGGGCTATTCCAAAACGGAAAATACAGCGCGGTGGCGCAGAGTTTGTTGAATCAATCAGTAGCAAGCGACATCAGTCCAGCGCAAGTTGCGATTTTACGCGACAAAGTCCAATTGTCATCAACCACATATCTGGACGGAAAAGAGCACGGCGGCATTAATGAGATGATTGTGCCGGGAATGTTTTTGGCTATTTTGTTCATTCTCATCAGTATTTTTGGCAATCAAATGCTCATTAGCACCACCGAGGAAAAAGAAAATCGCACGGTGGAAATGCTGCTTACGACCGTTAAAACCGACACTTTGATTACGGGTAAAATTTTGTCTTTGATGGTGTTGGCTTTGATTCAAATTTTGGTAATTGTTTTGCCAGTTTTGGCGGGCTATTTGGCGTTTGGCTCGAAGTTGCAATTGCCTAATCTGGACTTGAGCACGCTCGTGTTTGATCCTGTGAGAATTGGTCTGGCGATCATAATTTTCTCCGCCAGCTTCACTCTATTTACGGGAATGTTGGTGACTTTGGGCGCGATGATGCCGACCGCCAAAGAAGCTAGTCAGTGGTTCGGAATTGTGATTATGTTATTCATTGGTCCATTTTACGGAATCACGGCGTTCGTTTCCTTCCCTGATTATTTCTTCGTTAAGTTCTTGTCGCTATTTCCATTCACCGCGCCGATTCCATTGTTATTACGAAACGCAATAGGCAATTTGCCGATTTGGGAAGCTTTGCTCGGTACGGCAATTTTGGTCGCTACAGCGGTGTTTGTTATGTGGCTATCGGTGCGCGTTTTCCGCTACGGCGCGATGTCATATGATAGTAAATTATCTCTGTCAGCGTTGCGGACAAGGCGAAAAGCTGGTAAAGTTTAATTATGAAAGTACGTATAGAGATAGACACGAAAACATTTGTGCGATTTTGGCTGGTCGTGATGGGCTTTGGTCTGGCTGGTTTGGCAATTTATTCCGCAAAGGACGCGCTGGTTTTACTGGGAATTTCCCTGTTCTTGGCGTTGGCGTTGAATCGTCCGGTTGCGGCAATTGCTAAGAAGCTTCCTGGAAAAAGCCGATTGGGCGGCACGGCGCTGGCGTATACGACGCTGGTTCTGCTTTTGGGTTGTGTGGTTTGGTTTGTTATTCCGCCAATTGTCCAGCAATCCGCCAAATTCGTTGAAAGCATTCCGAGCATAATTGACCAAGCCAGCTCACAGTGGCGTGGCGTCAATGATTTTATTGATAAGAATAATTTGCGCCCACAGGTCGATTCGATGATGGAAAACATTAAGCAGCAATCTTCGTCTTGGGCGACGAGCGTCGGCACGAATTTATTATCCAGCGTTGGCTCTTTGGCGTCATTCTTGGGTTCGCTATTCTTGGTGCTGGTGCTGTCATTCCTGATGCTACTCGAGGGTCCAACTTGGGTGAAGCGTTTGTGGGGATTATACAACGACGAAGAAAAAATGGAGCGTCATAAGAAGCTGGTCGGTCGTATGTATAACGTGGTCACAGGTTATGTTTCTGGACAATTGACGGTTTCTGGAATCGATGCGATATTATCAGGTTTCGTGGTGTTTGTGCTGAGTTTGACATTCCCTGTCATAAATTCCAATTTGGCAATGCTCACCGTTATGGCGACGTTTGTATTGACGCTAATTCCGATGTTTGGCGCAACGATTGCTGGCGCGTTGATATCGCTGCTACTGTTCTTTAATAATATGACCGCGGGCGTTATTTACGCGATTTATTTCGTGATTTACCAGCAGATTGAGAATAACTTTGTTTCCCCGTCCATCCAATCAAAGAAGGTTGAGCTGTCGGCTCTGACTGTCTTGGTCGCGGTGACAATTGGTTTATATGTCGGTGGTCTATTGGGTGGTTTGGTTGCTATTCCAGCCGCTGGCGTTGTGAAAGTTTTGCTGGACAATTACTTAGAGCAAGCCAAGTCTAACCGCGTTGAGAACGAAAAACCGCTTAATAAATTAGTTAAGAAATTGAAAAACGAAGATTAGTTGACACAGAAAAAATATAGCCCGTTGAATCCAGCGGGCTATTTCCATGTCCAAATGCTGCCGCTTGGCGTATCACGAACGGCAACGCCAGCCTGAAGAAGTTCATCGCGAATTCTGTCGGATTCTTCCCAATTTTTCTCTGCGCGTGCTTGACGTCGCTGAATAATCAGCCTCTTCAAATCGTCAGTAATATCAGGCGTAGACTCAGCCAAATCCAGCCCTAAAATCTCGTCGATCTCATCAATAAACTGCACTAAACTCTGTCGATGAATCTTATCAAGTGGCGTATGATCCAACTTTGAAAATACTTCATCAATCAACGCCAGTGCGCCTGGAGTGTCCAAATTATCATTCAATTTCTCGACCAATGCCTGACGTCCCGCTAATAACGAAACCGAATCGTCCTGCTCGTCTTTATCGTCGTCATCTTCCAGTGTGTCGTGAGTCTGATGTCTCAGAACCGCGTAATCCCGCCAATGATTCAATCGCGCCTGCGCTGCTTCCAGAATTTCCCAGGTAAAATTCCCTTCGGTCTGGTAATGCTTGCTGAGAATTGCCAGCTTAAACGCCATCGGACTAAACCCTCGCGAAATAATATCGTCCAGTGTAATAATATTACCCAGTGATTTGCTCATTTTTCGACCGTCGACTTTTATGTGATTATTGTGTAGCCAAATTTGAGAAAATTGTTTTCCAGTCAGGCTTTCGCTCTGAGCGATTTCATTCGTGTGATGAACTGGAATATGATCAATTCCGCCCGCGTGAATATCAATGGAATCGCCGAGCGTTTCACGAGCAATTGTCGAGCATTCCAGATGCCAGCCAGGAAAGCCAATCCCCCACTGACTATCCCATTCCATATCGCGCTTGGCGTCTTTTGGTGAAAATTTCCAGACGGCGAAGTCAGTAATATTGCGCTTTCCTTCAACGCTCACTCTGGCGCCAGCTTCCAGGCCCGCCACATCCAGCCGCGCTAATTTCCCGTAATCCTTCAAAAGCGACGTATCAAAATACATGCCGTCGCCGTCGATTTTATATAAAAATCCTTTTTCGTCCAGCCCTTTTGCAAAGTCAATCTGTTGCTGAATATAATCCGTCGCCCGCACCAAGTAATCTGGTTTTATCAATTTCAGCACGTCGTAAGCTTCATGATTTGCAACGGAAATATATCTTTCCGCCACACCCCAGGCAGTCTTCCCCTCACGGCGCGCACCTTTTTCCATTTTGTCCTCGCCGTTATCGTCATCGCTGGTCAAATGTCCAACATCAGTGATGTTTTGCGTTCGAATAACGGGAATATCTTGCCAGCGCAGCAATCGTACCAACACATCCCAGTAAATATAGCCAACCCAGTTGCCGATGTGCGGTTGCGAATAAACTGTTAGACCACAGGTGTAAAATTTGATCGTCTCTCCGTCAAGTGGCGTCAGTTCGTCTTTTTTTCTGGTAAGCGTATTGTAGAGTTTTATCATTAGTTCTATTGTACGGCACTCTGGTCAGTTTTTCAAAATTGACATAAAAAACAGCCCCAGTTGGGACTTAATAATTTTCAAGTAATAGCGCAAGCAGCCTTTATAAAAAAGAACAACTTGTCGCTATTGTGTGTGCTAGTAGATAGCCCTCAGTTGGCGTTTTTTGCTATCCTTAGGAGGCTGTCTGTGAGTAGCATCTCATAGTTGATGCTATCGAGCGCATAGCGCAATATAGGGTTAGTGTACACAATGAGACGAAGAGGAGTTATGCTTAGGTGGCATTCCTTTTCCGCTAGCTTAATCTCAGCGTCGGTAATGAGCGAAGGAAGGTTCAAAGTGATGGCTTTACCTAACCTATCTGTTGCTGCATACAAGCTACTTGGGGAAGCCCACTTCTGTACCTCTGGACAGTGCCGATAGGCTGCAATAGTGAACACGCATCTCTCGATGCGGTTTAGTATTTCTAGCAGACTATCGGTCTGACCGTAGGCGTCCCTAAAATCTTTAACTAACTTCTCCCGGCCAAGACAAATGTCCTCAAATAGCTTCCAATCGAGTTTACTTACTTGGACCGTAATAGGCTTAACGATCGGCTCCTCGAGTGGGCTGTCAAAGATAAGGAGTTCTCCTCTGCACTTACCCGTTCGAGCATCGATGAGTTCCATCGTTCTCCCTCTCTTCTCATCCTCGCGGGTGCGCGATAGTATATTGTTCTTTAATATACGAGATGAGATTTCATTCCTCTTTCCATTTTTCTAAAAAAGTAATAAAACCTCACCTCGTGTATTTTGGCTGCTTGTCAAAGTACGCTTTCGGACAAAACATTTGTTCCGTCAACAAAAGCTAATATATATCACTAATAGAATAAAATGTCAATAGATTTTGTCAAAAATGTGGTATAATATTTTTTCTCAACTCTGTTACGGTTGTAAAAGATTTTTCTACTATTTGTAAGAATCGCTAAATAAATTACTAATCCAGCCTCTGCTTCGCCGCCAGATCAGACCTCATACTTGACGAAATAAGATATTTAATATGTAATAAGAAGTATGAGAGAAATAATGCAGGCGCCTCAGCCAATACTCAGCTACGATAAGCCCATTGAGCTAGACTATTTGGAGCGTATGAAAGATAGATTGATAGGTGCTTTAGAGGAGCCTGAGATAATTGATACGCTGGGGGCTCTAGCCTTAAGGCTATGTGATACGGCTCAAATGTTGGAGCCTATGGAATATGTTGAAGGCGAAGAGTTGGGCGATAGTCATCCTGATTTAGACTGGACAGATAAAAATATAATACCGCTTATCTGTAGTAATAAGTTTGTTGTTTCTGGAAGGCAGATATCTCCTATGCCAGTGCAGAAAGATAGAATAGAAAAAACTCTTGTCGGAGACATGCGTGTTTTTTTAGATGATATGTATCGTTATTTAGAGGAGGATTACCCGCCCACAAAAATAGAAAGAACAGATGCTGGTGTTGACGGTTTTTGTTATACTAGTATTTGCAAAATGGAAGACGCCTGGACAAGCTCTTATGTGCGTCTTCGCCCTGTTATTAGTGTGGCTCAGAGTGGACTGATATGTGTTGATACTGCCACGTTGGGTCACGAAACGTCTCATGCGTATGATCGTATTGTTAATCCAGTTTCGGAAATAAACCCTACTGAATCCAATCAAATAAAACTTCGTTCTGAATTGCAAGCTTATGCCGTGGGTAAAGTGATTCAGGATTATCTTGCATATAATGATGGAATAGAATTTAGTCACCCTGATGTGCAAGATCGAGTAGAAGAGATACGAAGAAAAGTTAACGGTCCTCTACGGTCTGAGGGCGCATTTGATGTGAATGATGATTTGATAGAGCAACTAGATAGAGCAGGCCTGAGAGGTATATATTGATAGCGTAGTGGATCAATATTCTGTTTGCAGAGCCTGATCCGTCGCTGTAACTAATTCCCTTACGATTTCGTCATAGTTTTCATATACGCGGAATCCTGCCGCGTACGGATGGCCGCCGCCGCCAAAATATCCAGCTACGGTGTCAGCGATTGGTAAATTACCTCGTAAGCGCGCAGTTAATTTGCCGTCAGGGTAAGTTTTAATAACACAACTAAGCGCCACGCCTTCAACCAGCCGCAATTCATCACCAATCAACGCACCAGGATTATAAGCGTCGCTGTAGGCTTGGATTTCCTCAAATGGCACATGCACCAGTGCCAATTGTCCGTCTAATAAATATTCGATTCGCTCGATCAATTTTCCCTTGTACGTCAAAATTTCTGGCGATTTTTTCATAAATTCGCGTCGTCGTTCTTCAATTTCTGCGTTGGAAGCGCCCAGTTCTGTAAGTTCTCCCGCCGTATGGAAAGTCTGAGCCGTGGTGTTTTGCGTAGTAAGCCCCAGGCTATCGCTCATAATAGCTATCAATAAATCTTCGGCCGCCTGAGGATTTATCTTCCAGTCAGAATGCTTGAATAGTTTATATAGCAATTCCCCGGTCGCCACGACGGTTTTTGATAACATAATATGGTCAAAGCTGAGCGTCGATTCGGCTGTGTGATGATCGATAACCAGAGTCGGGTGCGTTTCTAAGAAATGTCGTGCGCCGGGAGTTTCTAATACCTTGCTAAGAAGGACGTCCGCGCTTGTGTCAACAATTATTGCAGCGTCAGCTTGAAATGGAAAATCATTCTGTACCCTATCCCAGCCGCGAATATAATGTAGGTATTTTGGAATATCTACAGGGCAATATAAAGTGACAGTCTTCCCTAGGTCATTTAATACTTCTTCTAGCGCCAAGCTTGAGCCTAGGCTGTCGCCGTCGGGGTTTTCGGCTTGAATAATAACTATATTGTTTGCGGATTGGATAAATTGTTGAGCTGTATCTAGCATATTATTTATTATAACAAATGATTTTTACTCTAATATAATATATATTGTTTTTAATTACATAAGTGGTATAATATGTGATGGACTATTAAAAATACTGCGCAATCGAAAAAAACATAAACATTTTTATAAATTATTATTGACAAAATATAAAGATTGTGCTAGTATGAGGACATAAAGCCTGAAGATAGGGCTGGAAAGAGGAGTTTTTATGAACAAATTTAAGAAAATCGGCATCGCTATCTCTCTGGGATTCGCTATGCTCGGTGGAATCTGGTTGGCATCACCTTCACAGGCTGCCGGCTGTAACAAATTTAACGTTGTATACTGTGGTACACATTCTATGTCAGAATTGCAAACAGCATACAGCCGTACAGAAATTAAAGAACTATATAAAGAATGGTACATTACCAGCACTATGATCCAAGGTGGATCAAACATGCGTGAAGGTGTAGTTGACGCAAACGGTAACATTACTGTTGACGGTCGTGTCGTGGCTACAAACTCTATAACCGTACAGTCTAAGGCTGGTACTCGTCAGCCTCAGCCACAACGTAGCTACAAGACTTCAAACGGATACACTTACTACCAATATCCAACTGGTCAAAGCTTCGTTGACGGTCCTAAGAGCTACAGTATGTATGCATGGTTTGACAACAACGGTAAGTTCATCACTGGTGTGATTAAAGACTGTGGTAACCCAGTTTGGGGTACTCCAACAACACCTCCTGCAAAACCTGCATTAACATGTGACGCATTGCAAGTTCTAAAGATTGAAGACAACACTTACAAGTTTGTTGTAAACGCAACTGCTAAGAACGGTGCAAGCATTACCAGCTACACATACAACTTTGGTGACGGTACAACTAAGACTATCAACTCATCTACAATTGAGCACACTTACACAAAGTACGGCAGCTTCAAGGTTACTGTAATCGTAAATGGTAAAGAAAACGGCGAAGTCAAGAAACAAAGTCCAAACTGTGAAAAGACTATCGTAATCGAACCTGAAACAAAACTTCAAGTTTGTGACCTTAAGACTAAGAAATATGTAGAGATTAAGAAGTCAGAATTTGATAAAAGTAAGTACTCAACAAATCCAAACGATTGTAAAGAAGCACCTGCCAAGATCACAATCTGTGTAATCGATAAAAAAGAGCTTCGTGAAATCAAGAAGGAAGAATACAACGAGTCAAAGCACACAACTGACTTGAGCAAGTGTAAGGAAGTTCCTACTACACCTACTACTCCTACACCAAACACTCCTTCAACACCAACACCTAGCCCAGAATTGCCAAAGACTGGTGCAAGTGACGCGATCATGTCAGCACTAGGCCTAGGTGGACTAACTACAGCTACTATCGCTTACATCGCTAGCCGCCGCCAAATGTAATAAGCTAAGCTAGCAACGAAATACCCGCCGAGATGGCGGGTATTTTTTTATTGGTTATGAAGCTTTGAATCTATAACTGTTTTCGACCTTCCAGCGCGTGAGTCAGCGTGATTTGGTCTGCATATTCGAGGTCAACGCCGACTGGAATGCCTCTAGCCAAGCGTGTGATAGTCGTATTCAATCCAGCTTCTTGGATGTAACGCTGTAAGAATAGCGCAGTAGACTCACCCTCAACTGAAGCGTTCGTAGCAATAATAATCTCCTGAACATCGTCGGTTTTTATGCGCTCAATTAGTTCTGGGATATGCAATTGCTCCGGTCCAATATTGTCAATTGGTGAGATAACGCCGCCCAGCACGTGGTATGTACCCAGGAACTGCCCTGTTCTTTCTATAGCAACGATATCTAACGGCTCCTCAACCACACAAACGATTTTTTTATTCCTGTTCGAATCTGCGTATAAAGGCGACACATCGTCATCTGAGTCGATCAATGCAAACGTCTTCGGACAGGTTTTTACTCGGTCGTGCAATTGGTCTAATGAATGCGCTAATTGCTTTGCGGATTTGGGATTACGGCGTAAAACCGCGTAGGCATATCTTTCAGCCGTACGCGGTCCAACTCCAGGTAGATTACCAAAATCATCAATTAAAGCAGTTAGAGCTTTTGGTAAAATGTCGATTGACATGGCTTTAGAATGGCAAGTTGCCCAAGCCGCCCATCAATGGCTTCATAGTTTCAGCAGCGACTTCCTGAGCCTTTGTCATACCGTCGCGAACTGCGATTTCGATCCAGTGCTCCAGCTCTTCGATATTCTCCAAGTCAACCATTTCTGGGTCAATCTTTACAGACTTAATCTTTAACTCGCCAGTGATTTGTACGATCACAGCGCCATCGCCAGCCTCAACTTCGATGATTTCTTTGCCTAATTGTTTCTGTGCTTTGCGTAATTGTTGCAGCATTTTTACCTGATCAAACGCCATATTCCTCCTTATTTAACACTTATAATTATACCCTATTTACGGTCGGATGTGTAGACATAGAAGCGGTCGCCATCTTTATGATCATTGACGATTACTGACGACAAGTGTCCAGAGTAGGTCTGCGGAATTTGAGACTTTACGCTGTGGCTAACGTATAAAGTCTGTCCGACGCTTGCTGACGCTGTGTGGATAATTGATATCTTGTGATAGTTGTGTTTTTTAAGCGCTTCGTAAATCGGTGATTCTTCTTTACTGACCAGTAACGAGAATGAATCGGTCGGCGCGGTATTTTTACGGAGTAGAGATAAATCTTTATTAAAGCGTGAAGCTGCTTCTGGGAAATAGCGATAACCGTCAATATAGCGGAAGCTGCCGCCCACCACCATAACGATAATTAACATTGATATGAGAACCAGTCCTGTGCCGCGAGCGTATGGATTGCGCGGGAAAAGTCCGTACCACATATTCATTAGGGATTCCAATCCGACCGCCAAGAGTATAAATAGCGGGATGATGATTATTGGGGTGAGGCTTGGCTGGAAGATGAGTAGCGCCAATGCTAAGATTAGCCACGACCAAATCATAAACGAGCGGGCGCTGGAGATTTTTTGGAAGCTGCGGAATAGTCCTAGTCCGATTAACACCATTGCGTTGATGTCCATAATTGGCGTGATTTGGTTTCCTACAACTGATGGGAAAATGCGGATGTATGTGTAATATAAAGTCCTGAGGTTTGCGATGATGTCAAAACTTAGGCCGTTGATGCCGATGAGGTTATAAAATAGCGCGTGGGATTTATAGCAAAGAAAACTAATCGCACAACCAATCGCGAATAAAATAGCGGACGGCACAATCCAAGATTTACGATGTTTTCGGGAGATGAGAAAATAGCGTGGGTGCGGATGCAGGAAGGCGATAATCAGAAGCCCCAGATTGATATACCAAAAATACGGAGTGAAGAGGCTGAGCGCCGTGGTGATGGCCAAACTGATTCGCCAAATGGAAGCGTTCTGGGCTTTTTGGAGAATTAACGTGGCAAAAAGTAAAGTTAGCGCGGTGTAAAAGATGTATAAAATACCAACAGTTGCGCTTTGACCGATGAATAAAAATTGACCAGTCGTCGCCATAATTAATAGCGATAGAATCGTTGTGGACGGCTTAAACCAGCGTTTTAAGAGGAAGAAAATAGCGACGGAGCTGGCGATTGAAAGGATTACGGCGGGTGCTTTAATTGTTAATAAGCTGACGCCGAATAGCTTGAAGAATAGCAATTGAAGAAGGTGAAATGGCAGATTTGTGACGGCGATTCCCTCGACGCTAAAATTTAGGTGATTCGTCGTATTGACCATGTCGATTTCTGCTTGCGACAAACCTCCCGGCACGTGCAGCGCGGAAATTATAATAGCTCCTATGTATAGCAGCGCCAGCAACGTATAGCCGAAAACGTAGCGCCATCGGTAAAGGAATATATCGGTAACTTTTTGCTTTTTCATTGGTATGATTATAACACAATTCTATTCATGCTTGCGATCCAGACTCATAAAGCGTAGGCGCTCTGGGTGGAAGTACAATTGGACTTTACCGACTGGGCCATTACGGTGCTTAGCAATGATTAAGTCTGTAATATTCTGGACTTCTGGGTTATCTGGCTCGTAATATCCAGGGCGATAAATAAAGCTCACGATGTCGGCGTCCTGCTCAATGGAACCGGATTCACGCAGGTCGGCTAGTTGTGGAATTGGCGGCGTGCGAGATTCGACAGAACGGCTCAACTGACTTAGGGCGATTAGCGGCACATTCAGCTCGCGAGCAATAAGCTTCAGTCCACGGGAAATTTCCGACACTTCCTGAACGCGGTTCCCGTTGTGGTTTCCGTTGGCCTGCATAAGCTGCAAATAGTCGACGATGATTAGTCCTAATTGGTTTTCATGAGCAATTCGACGCGCTTTAGTTCGCATTTCCAAAACTGATAGCCCTGGTGTGTCATCGATGTAAATTGGCGCCTCAGCCATTTCTCCCATAGCCTCAGACAACTTCGCAAAATCTTCATCACTCAGGTTTCCGGTGCGAATATTCCAGCTATCAACTCCCGACGCGTCCGCCAGCATACGGTCGACCAACTGTTCCTTGCTCATCTCTAGGCTGAAGAATAGGACAGGATTTTTTTCAATCGTTGCCACGTTATAAGCCAAGTTTGTCACCAGTGTCGTCTTACCCATGGCTGGACGCGCCGCCAGAATAATCAAGTCTGATTTTTGCAAACCAGCGGTCATGTTGTCCAGATCGCGATAGCCAGTGCGGACTCCTCTGAGAGAACCTTTATTCTTGCTGAGCTCTTCAATTCGATCAAAGCTATCCGTCAGAATGCTTTCCAGGCTGACCAAATCTTGCTTGGTTGATTGGTCTGACACGCTGAAAAGTTCAGCTTCGGCCTTCTCTAATAATTCCTGCGTGGTCGTCGATTCGTCATATCCAAGCTCGGAAATGTCACCGCTCGCTTTTATCAGACGCCTGCGAACCGCTGCTTGCGCAATCATCTCCGCGTAAGCCGATGCGTGTGCTGCCGTTGGGACGTAGTTTGTTAATTCTGTCAGGTATGCCGAGCCGCCAACTAATTCCAGCTCATCCTTCCGCTTCAATTCGTCAGTTAAGGTCAATAGATCGACAGGCTTATGTTTTTCAAATAGTCGCATCATTCCAGCAAAAATCAATCCGTGATTCTTGTCGTAAAAATCGCTAGGGTGAGTAATTTCTGCAGCGTCCGCCAAAACTTCCTCGTCAATTAAAACCGCCCCAAGCAAACTCTTTTCCGCGTCCAAATTTTGTGGCGGTATCTTCCCTTTTACTTCTTCGCTCTTGTCTGCCATTAAATATCCTCCAGCTTTACTTCTTCGCCGCCACCCATTAATTCTGCAATTTCCGCCAATTTTTCGTCCTCTGGCGGCTTCTTCTCTCCAATTATATCAATTTCCAGATCCATCGTGGTTTCTTCTGAGATAATTTCTGAGATCAATGGTTTATTCTTCGCGTCGTCCAGCTTTTTCTTATAAAACGCGGAACCTGCGTAAATTGTCAATTTTTCACCGTCAAACGACCACTGGCTTTTTTGCAATAATGACGCCAGCCCGAGGGATTTTTCTTTCGCTCTTTCAATGACTTTTTCCCAATTTAGCTCTAGTGTCGCGTCGGTTTTCTTTGGTTTTGCGGCGAGTTTTTTTGCCGGCTCGGCTGGTTTTTCTTCTTTTTTAATCGGCTTTTCGGTCGGTTTTGCTGGCTCTGCGGGCTTGATTGGCGTTGGTTTTTCGGCGGGTTTTTGGGTCGTGGCTTGAGCTATATTTTTCTTTGGTGCGGCTGACTTTTTTGTCGGCTGAGAATTGCTATTCATAAATATCGTCAATAATTTCAAGTCTGGATGCGGGTGCCGATCAACCTCGATCAGTTGCTGAACCAACCCAATAAGATTCGGATTTTTTCGTAATCTATTGCGAGCGATTGACAATAATTGATGCGACACAACAACTGAATTCGCGCCGCTATTTTCTAATTCCTGAAAGATGTTTAAGACTTTCTCGTTGTCGTCGGACGGATATGAATCCAACAAATTGCCAAGCATCGTCGCGTCGCTAAGCCCCAAATATTCGGTAACCATATTCGCGGTTAGCGGATAGTCTGATGTTGCTAAAATCGACAATTGGTCAAGCGTACTAATGCCGTCACGGAATCCGCCACGGGAACGTTCAGCAATTAACCTGGCGGCATCCTCTTCAATCGCGAATCCTTCTTTCTTCGCTATATTCATTAACTGGCGCGTCATAATTTCCGTCGGAATTGGGCGGAAGAAAAATTGCTGGACACGGCTAAGAATGGTGGCTGGAAGTTTGTCGGCGTCGGTTGTAGCTAAGATAAACACCACGTGCTCTGGCGGTTCTTCCAAGGTTTTTAATAGCGCGTTAAATGCTGATTTTGACAGCATGTGGACTTCGTCGATGATATAGACTTTTTTTGGTGCAGAAACAGGCGCGACTTGGGCTTTTTCTCTTAAGGCTCGAATGTCATCAACGCCGTTATTGCTGGCTGCGTCAATTTCAATAATATCCAAGTTTGAAGAATCGTCATCATATGGCAAGTGGTTAATTTCGTGCGCCAAAATTCGCGCCACCGATGTTTTTCCTACGCCACGCGGTCCAGTCAACAAGTACGCATGAGCAATTTTTCCCTGCTCTAACGCTCGACGTAAAATACTAGTCACGTGATCTTGACCTAAAACTTCATCCAAACTACGACTGCGATATTTACGATATAGCGCCTGACTCATCCCCTCATGCTCCTCATGAGATAATTATAGCAGAAAACGGCATTTTTTATGGATAACGCAGATCGATTTTGTGTTTTGTTTCGGCGACATAAAAACGGTAGTAATTATTAGGGTCTGACACGGTTGGATCTTCAAGTATCTCGTCGTTTTCTCTTATTTCAATATGCTCATTGTTACTGTACGGCTTGATAAGCTTAGTAAATTCAAACGCATATTCACCAGAAATATTCTTTAGTTCTCGACTCTGATCTATTGGGTCGGCATAGTCGGTCATAACTAGTATAAGAAAGTATCCATCCTTACCGCCGAATAGATGAAAAGTCGTATCTGGACTAAGCGGTATCAGTGGTGCGAATTGTCGAACATAACCCAATTTTTTCAGAATTGGAAATGCTTCAAAAACTACCGATGGGAATATAAAATTTGAGTAATTGTTCATGTCTATAGGTGATAATTTATTCGCCAAATTTATTTTTACCGTATTCGATAAATTGATCAATAGGTTTAGCAAACTCGGCGGCCCAGCCGTCATCTTCTTTCTTTCTCTTTGCGTTGGCTAGGACTGTTCCTATATATTCTTGTAACGACATACCGAGGCCGTCCGCACCCTCTTCTCCATTATCGCGCAGCCGTACGCACAACATACCAAAAATTGCCAATGCTATATCATTGGCACGTGTTAAAATCTTAACATTATCAAGATTTTCATCGGCAAGCTGCTTGACTGTTTTAATAAGTTCCCAATCAGATTGGGTGTACGACTCAAAATCTTTTTCTGTCCATTCTGACATAGTGAATCCTCTAGGTAAGTGAGTAGTTTTATATCATACTCAGGATAAGACATTTTTCAGGTCATGTCCAGGACGATGGGTCTAGTGGCCAGGGCCGGTGGTGTACTGGCCGCGGTTGGTGCCGTTGTTGTTGGATCCGTTGCCAGACCCGTAGTGGTCGTGGTTGTCGCTCTCGAGGAACGAGTAGTGCGTCACACCGTCGGCGAGACCACCGCCGACGCCCATACCGCCGCTGCGGTCGCCATCTCCGATGAGGGTGTGTCCCTCCTTCGGACCGCTACCGAACGACATGGTGATGGGGTTGCCCTCAGAGTCGCAGCCGCCCATCGGCTCGCTCCACCAGTTCTTTCCCATGATAACTCCTTCTGGAGTCGGGCGGAGAAAATAAATCCTCCGCAAATCGGTGCGTCGATTTGACGCAAGCTAACATACGTTGTGAAAGCTAATATATATATCAATAGTAGAATAAAATGTCAAGCAATTTTGTCAAGAATATATCACAATAATAATGTCATCTCTGTTAAAAAAGGAGATTTTGTGTCTTTTAAAATAACGTTAATTGCTCGGTTGGTAAATCCAGCTCAATTTCTCCGTCGACTTTTTGCGCCCGATAACCAATAAGCTTTTTGATATTGTAAGCCAGTAGCTGACCGTCGTAATCAGTAATGACAATTGAGCCGATGGCGCTGCGTACATGTCCGACCAACTGACTGTAATTCTTCATTAAAACGACACGCGACAAATCAACACCAGCGGTTTGAAAATAATCTTCGCAAGGAATTAGCTCGGATTTCGGAAACGACACACCAATTTTCTGCTCAATTTCAAGTAATTTTTGTCGCAATTTCCTTTCGCCAATCGCACGGTCAAAAGGTTGTTTTATCAATTCCAGCTTTTTGTAAACTGGCAGAGTTTCAACTATCCCGTCCAGCTTGGAAAATTTCGCCTCATATTGTCTGGCGATCAACGCCGAAGAAAACGTTTCTAATTTTATGGCTAATCGCGCCCCCTGCTCTAATAATCTCCGAATTCCGCGCTCTTCTTGCGAGATTCCAACCTTTATGACGTTCGGCGCGAAGTACGCCAAGTAAACAAAGTGCGGATTTTGATTGATTTTTTCTTGTTGGGCGGAAACCGAACTGGCGTTGTAAAATGCTGGATTAAAGCCGGTTTTACCGCGACATTTTAAGCAATTTTCATACTTTTCATCAACTGTGGCGTGATCTGGACAAATTTGGCTACAGCGATTTTCAAAGTCCACCCAACCCGTGCAATATTTGGCAGAAAAATCAAACTCAAGAGATAAATTTTGTTCGAACAATTCATGGCGCTCAATTTTATCGCCAACTTGACATTCAATAAAAGGTTTATTGTCAGCGTTAAAACTGGCATAACTGAGCAGAAATTCGCTCGGCAGCATAAATTTCCTTACAATGCAGCTTCGACTGCAGCCCAAGTTGCGTCAGGATTGTCTTCAGGGATGATAATTGTAACTTGGTCGCCGACGTTAATTCGGAAGTAAGTTACGCTAGCAAGCAAAATACGATATTCGCGGCCAGAAGCCTCGACGTAGTAAATTCCGTCGTGTTGGACAAGTGTTCCGATGACTTGTTTTCGCGGCACAGGACCGATTTGCTTATAAATAAAGCTGCCGTCTTCAGCGATTGTCAATTTCATCAAGTCGCCCTCAACCAGCTTCGACTTTGAAGCGTAGTTGGCTGGGATTGGGTAATTTTTGCCATCAGGGCTGAGCATCATTTGTCCGTCAAATACGCCTTCGATAATCTTTCCTGTCACGTTATCTGACGAAGTTTTTGGCGTAACAACTTGACCATCATCGCCAATAATACTAATCAATAATTCTTTTGCGGCAGCTAAATTGGTTTCCGCCTCTTGAATAAGTGTCCTCAGACGCTTAATTTGCTTTTCTGGTAATTCAGACATGGTTCTCGCAATTCCTTTGTCTATTTTTTATAATACTTAACTAATATATAGCATATCCTTACATTTATATCAAGCCGTGTCATCTAATTTTCTCTGATTTTCCACAGCGCTATAAGATATGGACGAAAAAGTGTTGCAAATTTTACTCTTGAAATTGATGTGTGGTTCGTGATATTAAGATTGGCGACATAAAAATCACCGCCCAGAGCGGACGGTGATTAAACGAAACAAATTGGCATTGTATAACAAATTATGAAAGCTCGACGGTAGCGCCAGCGTCTTCCAAGGTTTTCTTTGCAGCTTCAGCTTCGTCCTTAGAAACTTTTTCCTTGACTGGTGCTGGAGCGCCGTCAACGATAGCTTTTGCTTCACCTAGACCTAGGCCAGTGATTTCTTTAACAGCCTTGATGACTGCAACCTTCTGAGAGCCAGCGTCTTTCAAAGTAACTGTGAACTCAGTTTTTTCGTCAGCAGCGGCAGCGTCACCACCAGCAGCTGGACCAGCAACAGCGACAGCTGCAGCAGCTGGCTCGATGCCGTATTCTTCTTTAAGATGATTTTTCAATTCGTTAACTTCTAGAACTGTCAATTTTACAAGTTCTTCAGCCAATTTCTTAATATCAGCCATTGATATTCTCCTTTATTATTATATTGTTGCGATGATTGCAACGTTACTAGTGTTGATTGCTAAACTTAAGCAGCAGCTTTGGCTTCGATGCCGTCCAAAAGTCCGTGCAAATTGCCGCCAAGCGCGTTGACTGTGTCGTGTACTGGTGATAGCAATTGTGATACCACTTGAGCAACGAGCTGGTCTTTGCTTGGTAGGCCTGCCAATGCTTTAACGTCAGCTTCGCTAATTGCCAAGCCTTCGCCTGAGAAGCCACCTGCAAGTTGTAATGCTGGATGTGTTTTTGCAAACGTGTCCAATACCTTTGCTGGCATAACTTCATCTTCGGTGCTTACAGCGTAAACCAATTGACCAACCAATAAGCTGGTGTCGGTTTCTTTGTAAGTATCGATTTCCTGAAGAGCTACGCGTACCAAGCGGTTTTTAACAACCTTGATGGTAACGCCCGCTTCGCGAGCTGCCTTGCGTAGTTCTTGTAGGTCGGCAACGGTAAGGGTTTGATATCGAGCAAAAGCCGTACCCTTAGCGTCTTTTAATAGCTCTGTCAGTTCAGCAACCAAAGTTTGTTTTTTATCGCGTGAAATTGCCATAAAAATCCTTTCTTTGATTGAGTTAATTTGTTATGTGCCAATTTGTTAACGTGCGGTAATGGAGAATCAAAAAACGTCTTTGATTCTCGCACTACCAAAGACGTCAAATAAAACTGTTAGTTTCATCCCTCGGTGGCATTTTTATACTTGTTTTACGTCAAGTCGCCACTGTCTTTGGTAATGTTCCAGACCATTGTAGCAGAAATGACAACGAAAAACAAGAGTTATGGTGATTATTTTCCAGCCGATTCAATCGCCTTGTCTATCGCTTTTTTACCTAATCGTAATATTTCTCGGCGCTCATGCGCAGACTTTCCTCCTCGTACTCCATATTCTGCCAATTTTGGATGATTAAGGGCGTCTTTCAAACATTGCTTTAAGACTGGACATTTTTGACACATATCCTTAGCTAGGCGGGTAGGCTCCGCTCTTAGTCCTCTTTTTGGATTATTTGGGTTTTCCTGAAAAAATAGGTAATCAGCTTCCTTGGCGGGTAGTTTAGCGCATTCGGCGCCACCTCGCCAATAGTCGCCTAAATATGAATTATGTGATTCTGGCATTCTGATATTTTACAATAATAACGTAATAAAATCAATAGGTGTCTATGTCTAGCCAAAGAGAAAACCCGCTCCGTGGTGGAGCGGGCGGGCGAACCTTCTCTCTGTATCTTTCTGTATCTGAGTTCTCTGTCGAGGGGTGCTAGTCGATTAAACTAACACCCCTCAACGAGATATGTTACCTCTCCGAGTGCGCTGCCTGGCGGCGACGCGCTCGGAGGACGAGACCTCCGACAGTCAGGAACACGATCGCTAGTGCAATCGCGCCTCCTTCGGTGCCGGTCTTCGCCAGCTTCTCAGGGTTGTCTGCGCTGCTGGGCTGCGGGCTCGGTTCCGGAAGAGGAACTAAGCTCGTAGAACTCTTAGCTGCCGACGGGCTCGGGATCGTAGACGCCGACGGTGTCGGCTTTGGAATACGAGTCGCCGACGGGGTCGGCGTTGGCGTCGGAGTTGGAGCCGCGGTTGGACTCGGGACGGAAGTCGGAGTCGCCGATGGTGTCGGCGTCGGACTCGGGGTTGGAGCCGGAGTCGTTGGCTTGGGCGTCGGAGTCGGTTCCGGGGTTGGAGCCGGAGATGCTGACGGGCTCGGACTCGGTGATGCCGATGGCGTCACAGGCGTTGGAGTCGGTGTCGGACTTGGTGCGGGATCGAACCCTGCACCGCCTCCAGATTCCTTCCTCGTCACTTTCGTGCTGGTCACCCAAGTCTTTCCTTGGGAATTGAATGTCACCTCATCGGTCCACGGACCCTTGTCCGCGGGATCGATGTTTATGAGAATATTGACCCTGGCCTTCTCGCCTTTGTTCAATACGATCTTGAAAACTGCTTTTTCGCTGTCGCAGCTTTCAATCGTAACGTCAATGAATCTCGCGTACATCGGCTGGCCCCAGGGGCCAGCCGATGAGTAGACTCCTGCCGACCCCACTGTGGGATCCGGACAGGCGAAGTCCTGACCAGGTGATGTGGATTTGTCTGTGAAGACAAATTCCTGACCGTCTTCTTGCGCCGTTGGGGTAACGACAGTAACTGTCATATACCACGGCTTAAGAGGATCGACTGCCCCCCACTTAGCAGGGCTCTCTCCCAACTTACTGCAGTTGGGACACGTCCCAACTGTAATGGGAGTCCGGCGAACGATGCCGCCGATGTTCCATTCCAGTTCCCGGGTTTCTCCGGGAACCAGGGTGCTCTCCATATGCACCTTCCACCAGGCCGAGGCCTGGAAGTGGTGCTTGGAGCTGTCTTCCACCGCGGAGGTCAGTACGACCTTCACCGTGTGGTCGGAGTTATAGGTGGCGTATCCGACGATTACCCCTTCCGGGGTCTTCATCGGGACTGGCGCAAAGTCACCATCCGTACCGAGCTCGGTCGGCACAGAAATGGTGATGCTATCGCCTTCACAGTGACCCTCTTCAAGGGCTAATGAGAATCCGAATTCGACCGCCTCATAGGCGGTGAATTCATGCGAACCATCAGTCGTCCTGATGTATTGGTCCGTGATTTCCTCAGCCGAAATCGGCCGAGAGTGGCAGTTGCTGCCGGCAGCGGCGTTAGACGCCACTGCGACACCAGATGGCTGCTGGGCACTGATAGCCGCCGGAACGGCTCCGGACACTCCTCCAAAGAGGAGTACCATGAGAACCGCGACGATGGCCGTCACGATTGGGACCCGTAACGGAGTCCCGATGCGATTATGCACCTCTCGCATCCTTTCTCTATTGTGAATGATCTAGATACAGATGTACAGATGTTAAGGTTCTTTTATCCAGCCTGGCTGGAAATCAAGAACTCACTTGAACATCAGCATCTAGGCGGACTTTACTATTTTATCATAAAAAATGAAAAATGCAATAGTAACACAAAAATCCCGCCAGAATCGACGGGATTTAATTGGCTGAAACGTAAAGATTACAGAGAGTTCTCTACTTTAATGCCAGGGCCCATAGTTGTGGCAATTGCGATGCTCTTAACGTAAACACCCTTTAAGCTGGATGGCTTTTGGGAGTTCAAACTGGTTAAGAATGCGCGTGCGTTTTCTGACAATTTTTCAGCGCCGAATGATACCTTGCCGATTGACAAGTGAACGATAGCTTGCTTATCAACGCGGTATTCAACTTTTCCGGCTTTTGCTTCAGAAACGGCTTTAGCGACGTCAGTAGCGACAGTGCCAGACTTTGGATTTGGCATCAAACCGCGTGGGCCAAGCAAACGTGCGTACTTACCAAGCTTTGGCATGTACTGTGGAGTTGCGACCAAAATGTCGAAGTTCAATTCTTCCTTATCTAATTGGCTTAGGAATTCTTCATCACCGATGATGTCAGCGCCAGCTTTTTTAGCGGCAGCGTGTTCTGATTCTGGTGCAAAAACAGCAACGCGAACATCCTTACCCGTACCGTGTGGCAATGCTACAGTTGAGCGAATGTTTTGGTCAGCTTGACGTGGGTCAACGCCTAGGCGGATGTGGATTTCAACGCTAGCGTCGAATTTGACTAGGCTGGTTTCAGTAGCCAATTTCAAAGCTTCGTCTAAGCTGTACAATTTGTTCTTCTCAACGTTTTTTGCAGCGTCTTGATATTTTTTACCGCGGCGCTCCAAGCGTGGACGAGTAACTGGCTTTGGACCTTTCTTTACGTGAGCTTCAGCGTCGTCTGATCGTGGAGTAGTGTCGCCAGCTTCCTTGCGAGCTTCCTTCTCTGCTTTTTCAGCGGCTTCGTCAAGAGCTTTTTGGCTGCGTTTGCCAGATTTAGCGACAGTAGCTTCGCGCTCAGCAACAACGTCTTTGTCTTTGTTGTCGTGAGATTTGCTTGCGTCTGTAGCTTCTGCAATTGCTGCTTCAATTTCAGCGATTGTGTTTTTTTCGCTGACTGATAGTTTTAATTCTGCTGCTTTTTCTAGCAACTCGGCTTTCTTTGCCATAATAATCCTTTCTGTGGTGCGAACGGCAATTTGTCATCTTAACAAATCAGCCTCCCAACATTGATTGATAATGTTGAAATTATACCATATTTTTAGAGATTGAGGCAAATGTTTGATTTTATGGAGAAGAATTGTATAATATTTGTACTATGAGTGAAGTTTTAAGTAGACCAGATGATAATTTTGAGAAAATATTTGAGGGAATGGTACGTGGAGTTACTCCGTCTTGGGAGAAGGAAGATGACGATATATCCGTCCCGGAACAATGTAAATATTGCCCGATAGCAACGGCGGCGCTACGTAAATTTAATGAATATAAGAAAGCAGTAGGCGAACTCCTGAGAATGGCGTCGGCGGAAGAGGAGGAAATCGTAGTAGTTAACATGCTTACCGGTGAAAGATTGTCTGAAGGAGCTACTGATCGTGTTTGTGAAATAACTGGTGAAAAGTTAAACGAGTTGGATAAAATAAAAGAAGAAATCGTAAGGCTTACTAATGAATGCGAAGGACCTTTTGTTCTTGTGGGGTATGATGGTTCTCGGGTTGTGAGCGTCACTACGTGTGGTAGTTCTGAAATGTTTAAGACAGGTCTGAATCCGCAATATGAGCTAGTGAGAGTACAGCGCTACCAGGAGGAAAATAAAGATTAACATATAATTGCTGTTTTTGATAAAATAGTAATTATGGATATAACAATTACAAACATACAAGCAAGGCAAATTTTAGATTCGCGTGGAAATCCGACGGTTGAAGCGGACGTGACTTTGAGCGATGGTTCGTTCGGTCGTGCGGCTGTTCCCTCTGGCGCAAGCACTGGCTCTTTCGAGGCTGTTGAGCTTCGGGACGGCGAGTTGGCGTTTGGCGGTAAAGGCGTGCTTCGTGCGGTCGAAAATGTCAATGGTGAGATTACGCAGGCTTTGAAGGGGTCTAATCCGTTTGATCAGGCCGCAATTGATGAAAAAATGAAGAGTCTGGACGGTACGCCGAATAAGGCGCGCTTGGGTGCGAATGCTATTTTGGCGGTGTCGCTGGCTGTAGCGAAAGCTGCTGCTAAGTCGCGTGGCGTGGAGTTATATCAATATGTCAATAGCTTGGCTGGAAATCCTACAATGTGCCTGCCGATGCCGATGATCAACGTGATGAACGGCGGTCAGCATGCATTGGGCGCGACTGATTTTCAGGAATATATGATTATCCCAACTAGCGCGGCAACTTTTGCGGACGCGGTTCGAATGAGTGCGGAAGTTTTTCACGCGTTGGCAAAAATCCTGAAAGACGAAGGCTATCCTACAACGGTTGGCGATGAGGGTGGTTACGCTCCTCATGTCAGGAATGGTAATATGGAGCCTATTTTGTTGCTATCTCGCGCCATCGAGCAGGCTGGCTATAAATTAGGCGTGGACTTTGGTTTTGCGCTGGACGTCGCGGCGAGCGAACTTTATAAGGACGGCAAATATAACTTGGCGACTGAACACCGAATTCTGTCGGCTGACGAAATGATTCGCACGTATAAAGCCCTGTTGGAGCGCGTCCCTGTTCTCTCGATTGAGGATGGATTGAACGAAGAAGCCTGGGAAGATTGGGAGAAAATGACGGCTGATTTGGGCAATTTTGCGCAATTGGTTGGCGACGATCTTTTGGTGACGAATGTCGAGCGATTGAAGCGCGGAATTGAAGAAAAGGCTGGCAATGCGATCTTAATCAAGCCGAACCAAATTGGTACGTTGACCGAGACAATTCAGGCTGTTTTGATGGCGAAGAATGCTGGCTGGAATACGGTGATGAGCCACCGATCTGGCGAGACGGAGGACGTAACGATTTCTCATTTGGCGGTCGGTTTGGGTACGGGTCAAATTAAGACTGGCTCGATGTCGCGGTCAGAGCGAATTGCTAAGTATAACGAGCTGCTGAGAATTGCGGAAAAGCGCCCAGATTTGGAGATTGCACATCCGTTTGTGAAGTAACTCGCGCAAAAAGACTTCCCCGTAATTCAGAGGAAGTCTTTTTTATTTGGCGATTTTTGGCAATTTTCCGAGGATTATCTTCTTAAAAACTCAATCTCCCCACCCTCATTGATTCGGACAATTTGCGACGGTTGAGCGTCGGCGACTTCTCCAGAATCGACATAAATCGACACTAATTCATGAAAGTAATTTATCGCTTCAGTGATGTTTTTTGCTGGTTCTTCTCCCGACGGATTTGCACTGGGCGCGACCAAAAGACCGACGGTTCGAATTAACTCTGCCAACGGAGATTCTGGCACAACTCTGAATGCCAATGTTCCGCCGTTCCTCGGAAGATGTGGCAGAAAATTAGGACTCACTTTGGTGACGATTGTTGTTGGTCTATTTTTGGAGATTTCTTGATATTTGCGTTTGATCGACGGCGCAAGATGAGGAATGTCGTCAATATTTGCAACTAAAATAATGACTGGATTATCCAAAGGGCGCCGCTTAACTTCGTATAATTTCTCGACGGCTTTTTTTGAATTGGCAGCGGCTAATATTCCGTAAATCGTGTCAGTTTTGGCAATTATCAATTGCTCGTTCTGAAGCGCGGAAATTACACTGTCATCTAAAATATTCTTCACAATCATTTATTACATCTTCCCATAAAATAACCCCGAGAAGTCCGGGGCTATTTGCTAAAAGCTCTGTAGACTAGTCGACGACTTCAACGCCCATTGAGCGTGCTGATCCGGCGATAACTTTCATTGCGCCTTCGATGTCGATTGCGTTCAATTGATCTTTTTTCGCCTCAGCGATTTCTTGCAATTGTGCGCGAGTAATCTTACCAACCTTGTCTGAGTGTGGCTTGCCGCTACCTTTTTGGATTCCAGCTTTTTCACGAATCATATCGTCAACTGGTTGACCAAGTGAGTTCCAAGTAAATGTTCGGTCTTCGTAAACTTGGATGTGAACAATTACGTCCTTACCCATCATGTCTTTTGTAGCGTCATTGAATGGATTAATGAAATCCATCATGTTTAGTCCCCACTGACCAAGCGTTGATCCCACTGGAGGACCTGCTGTTGCTCGACCGGCTGGAATGCGTAATTTCAAATTACCAATAATTTTCTTTGCCATAGTTCTTCCTTATAGTTTGTAGTGCGTAACTCGAATATTATATCGAAAAATGCTTAAAATTGCAAGCTAAACTTTTTTAACCTGCAGGGCGTCCAACTCGACTGGAGTGTCACGACCAAACATACTGACCATGACCTTCAAAGTTCCCTTAGATGCGTCAATTTCGCTCACGGCGCCATCAAAGCCCTTGAACGGACCATCAATAATTGAAACAACTTCGCCCTCTGAGAAATCAATCTGGTGCTTTGGCTCTTCAACGCCCATCCGCTTCTTAATCTTCGCAATTTCTTTTTCAGAAACTGGGGTTGGTGTAGTATCGGCGCCCACAAATCCCGTAACGCCCGGCGTGTTGCGGATAATGTACCAAGTTTCATCGGTCAATTTCATCTCAACCAAGACATAGCCCTGGAAAATTTTAGCCTCAACAATTTTACGCTTACCGTTGCGAATTTGAATTTGCTTCTCCTTTGGCACGATAACGTCAAAAATCTTATCAGCCATATCAACGCCGTTGATTCGTTGGCGGATTGATTCGGCAACTTTTTCTTCGTAGCCAGAATAGGTATGAATTGCATACCATTGCTTACTGTCGTCATATCGTTTTGAACTCATAATCTCTCCTTTACTTCAAAATTTGGTTAAAGCCCCAGTTGAATGCGGCGTCAAGTAATAAAATCAGAACAACAAACACAAAGGTGAAGATAAGTACCGCCGCTGTCATTGCCCAAGTTGCTGAACGGGTTGGCCAGCGAACTAGCTTCAACTCTTCCCAAGCTCCCTTGAAATATCCAATCAATCCACCTTTTTCGCCAGATTTTTTAGACGCTTTTGCGATGATTTTGGTTGGTTTATTAATTTTTTTCGCCACAGCTTTTTCTTTTTTTGGTGCGTCGTCAGTAGCCTTGATTCGACGAACCGTAGTTTTGCTGCTTGCCTTGCCTTTCTGTGCCATATTTTCTCCCAATTTAAAAAGTCTGTTTTTCACAGACTGTCAATAGTCATTGTAATTCATCCGAGTCAAAAAAACAAGTTGACCGAATATTATTTGTCATTATTTTTGAACTCTTTCAGCTTGAATCCGAACGTCGATCCGTGGTTTAATCGGCTTTCTACCTCAATTTTACAGCCCAATTTCTTCGCCAACTTAGCGGAAACATATAGACCTAATCCCGTGCCTTTTGTCTCGCGGGTTCTATAATCTTCTGCGCGGTAAAACTTGTCGAAAATTTTTGCCATGTCAGCTTTGCTAATGCCAATTCCCGTGTCAATAACCTTGAAGGTGATTTCGCCAGACTTATTTTTCTTGATGGATAAAGTTATGGAACCTTTTTGCGTATATCGAATGGCGTTGGTAATGAAGTTTTGTAGAATTTCTTCTAGATATAGACGAGAAACTTTAACTACGCCAAGTCGTCCGCCGATATCCAAATTGAAAGCTAAACCCTTCTCACTCGCCTGAGGTGAATATTCAGAATTTATCTGAGCAGCCAACTCCGTCACGTCAATTATTTCTGTTTCATCAGCCACACCTCGCTCGGCGCGCGATAATGTACTGAGGTCGTTGATCATTCGCGCCAAGAATAAAATTTGCTTATGAGATTCGTCGATGGCTTCAGGAATTTTGCTGGTCATTTTACGCTCGACCAGCAATTTGGCATTACTTAGCGAACCTTCAGCAATAGCAATTGGCGTGCGTAATTCGTGACTAACTACGCTAATAAATTCATCACGCTCCTCTTCGAGGCTCTTCGTCTTCGTAATGTCGCGCAAAATAAGCACATATCCGTCCGGTGTCATCTTATCGCCACCTTGAACTGGCGCAAGTGTAACTTCCAGGCGAATGTAATCGTCATCTTCGATTTTCATCAGAACGTCGTCGCGCTGGCGAATTGCGGAAGATTTGGTGAGTTCCTTAAAAATGTCAATCGGCTTTTTATCTGTCGTTTCAAGGTTCAGTACTTGACTGATATGTTCGCCGTTAATTCCGCTGTTCGTGTCAATCAAATTAAGTGCCGCAGAATTGTATGTATTGATAATTCCATGCTCGTCCGTACTGAGGATTGCGTCGGTTATATTATTGATAAGTGTGATCATTCTTTGGTGTTCGCTGAGGCTTTTTTTATCATTTTTACAATCAGATTTATCGCTAATTTCCGATAATATTTTATGTAAAACAATAGCTATAACACCTAAAACAACGCTCAGAGTGATCAATAGAAAAATTAGCGCCCACATAGCTAAAGTATAACATAAGCATATGCGTTTCTATATGTATGGCGAATATTTTTTCAATTCATTTCGGTGCATTTTATAATGCGGGTCAAATTTGGCAACTTCGTCCCAGAATTTCGTCGAGTGATTCATGTGCCTGGTGTGGCACAATTCGTGAATAATTACGTAATCAATCAGCTCAAATGGCAAGTTCATCATCCCGATATTCAAGCTAATCGTCCCAGATGAAGAGCAGCTTCCCCAGCGACTTGACGAGTGTGTGATTTTACTCCGAGCAAAAGAAAAGCCGTGTTCTTTCGCTAAAAACGACAATCGCCTTGGTAAATATGACTTGGCTTCTTTTCTAAGCGCGACCAGAATTTTACTGCGGATAAGTTGTTGGTTTGCGGCCGATTCGACGGATTCCGCCTCGTTGATTTCTGCCAATATTTGCGTTCCGACAATTTTTACGCTTGAAGGTTTCGTGGTCGTCTGTATCAATAAATGATGACTTTTGCCAATTTGCTGATTTTCTGTGTAAGAAAGCTTTTCTCTGTATTGAGAAACTAATTCGCGTATTTGCTTTCGAGAGGTTTTAATCAATGCCTTTGCAGCCAGCAGCGGCGCATATGGCGGCATTGTAATTTGTATTCGTCCGTCTGGCGCAATTTTCAAACTAACAGTCTTCGCTAAGCTACGTTTTTTAACGACAATTTCTCCGAATTCTTCGTCGGTAATAATTGTCATGGTTAACCTATGTTAATGCGATTTCCGGCAATTGGGCGGCGTGGAGCTTCTGGGCGACTGGCGCCAATTTGCTTAAGAACAGTGCGAGCTTGACTGCTTAAGGTGTGACGACCGCTGATCACGACGTAAGATTCGCTGCTGTGCGGTGCTGAAAACTGCTTCAATCGTCGTTCAAAAGATTCGTCATTTCCGCCATAAGTCTTTATCCAGCGATGTTTGGCTGTGGCGGGATCGGTTTGTACCCAAACAAATAGGACTTTATATCCATATTCCCTAGCAAGGCGATTGATACGCATGCGATTCGTGCGCTGATCCGTTGATCCGTCCAAAATGACAGTTTGTTTAGTCTTCAAAAATTCTTCCAAAAGCGACAATGTTGCGTCAGAAATGGTTTTTGTATTGTCCGTAAAAACTTCAAATTGTCGAGAACTTACCACTGGAGAATTGAAAATCTTCGCAAATTCTACAGCGAATTGCGTCTTCCCTGAACCTGGCGCACCAACCATGGCGATAATATGCGGAAGTGAAGGTGATAAAGGTTTCATATTGAGAAATTATAGCAGATTTTTGACTAATAAAAAAGATTCTCTTTCCAGCGAGAATCTTGGCAGGAGTGGAGGGACTCGAACCCCCGACACCTGGTTTTGGAGACCAGTGCTCTAGCCACCTGAGCTACACTCCTATAGCAACTATTTTATCACGAATTAGCTTTGTCGCAAATGTTAAAATTGTGAAAAATAAAAAACTCGTGAAAAAGATCCCAAAATCTCTTGAAAAAACATAAGCGTAGTTCTACAATTAACTCAGAGATGAAAATTTTAATGCTTGGGTGGGAACTTCCTCCGCACAATAGTGGCGGACTTGGCGTTGCTTGCTATCAGATGTCGAAGGCGCTTGCTTCAGAAGGTGTTGATATCGACTTTATTATCCCCTACACCGCTGAGCATCCCGGAATTGACTATATGAATATCTATTCAGCCACTCCTTTGCCGCCGAATTATCACGATTTGGGCGCGTATAATAACGGTTCAGAGGAAGACCGTGAAAACGCCAAGGACGAGTATGGTCTTTCGCCGATGCGTGCCGTACAGAGGCGTTACGGTAAATACGTTCGGAAGTTTGTGAAAAATCATCAGCCTGACGCGATTCACGCGCATGATTGGTTAACGATGGAAGCTGGAATAATTGCTAAGGAGATGACGGGCGCGCCGCTAATTGTGCACGTTCACGCGACGGAATTTGACCGTTCTGGCGAGCAGTCCGGAAATCCTCTGGTTCACGAAATTGAGCAACAAGGCTTGTTGATGGCTGATCGGATAATCGCCGTTAGTGAAATCACGAAGGAAATAATTGTTAAGAATTATCACATTCCACCAGAGAAAATTGAGGTGGTTTATAACGCGATTGATTTGGCTGATTTGCCGCCGCATGAGTATGACGCCAGTACTTACAGGTATTTGGAGGAGTTGAAAAAGGATGGCTATACGGTTGTTGGCGCGTTGACGCGACTCACGGTTCAGAAGGGTTTGACGTATTTTGTGCGAGCTGCAGCGAAGGCGCTTGAAAAATATGAGAAAATTGTTTTTGTTTTATCTGGAAATGGCGAGCAAAGAGATGAACTGATTGAGCTGGCGGCAGATTTAGGAATTAGCGATAAGATGATTTTTACGGGATTTGTGCGCGGAAAACAGTGGCGAGATATTTACTGTTTGATTGATGTTTTTGTGATGAGTTCGGTTTCTGAGCCGTTTGGTTTAACTGCTTTGGAGGCGGCACACCATGACACGGCGTTACTTATTAGTCGTCAATCCGGCGTCGGCGAAGTTCTGAATAATATTATGCGGTTTGATTATTGGGATGTGAATAAATTGGCGGATGAAATTGTTAATATCGCTGAATCACCTGCCTTACAGAAATCTTTGAAGAAAAACGTTAAGAATGAATACGCGAGAATTTCCTGGCAAGACGCCGCTAGAAAATGTCTGAAACTATACAAAGGAGCGCTGGCATGAATAAAAATAAAGGAATAGTTCTATATCTACACGTGCACCAACCGTGGCGAATACGCGAGTATAGCATATTTGACGTGGCTTGGAAGCATAATTATTTCTCTGGCGGTCAAAATCCAGATCAGGACAATCAAAAAATATTCCAAAAAGTTGCAGAAAAGTCGTATTTGCCGATGAATGCTTTGCTTGAAAAATTATTGAAAAAATATCCTGATTTTAAGATCTCGCTGAGTTTTAGTGGAACGTTTTTAGAACAAGCTGAAAGATTTAATCCTGAAGTTTTGGAGAGCTTTAAGCGTCTGGTAAAGACTGGTCAAGTAGAAATCTTATCAAGTCCGTATCATCACAGTCTGGCATTTTTCTATTCGCGGAAGGAATTTGAGCGTCAAGTTGAGCTTCACCGCTGGAAGATTCGTGAGATTTTTGGTGTAGAAACGCGAGTTTTGGCAAATACAGAATTGGCGTATAGTGATGACTTGGCGAAATGGGCTGAGCAGGATGGTTTTAAGGGTGTGTTAGCTGAAGGCTGGGATCCGATTCTGAATTGGCGCAGTCCGAATTATGTATATCGCCCGAGAGGCACGAAGAAAATTGGATTACTGCTTAAGAATTATCGATTGAGCGATGATTTGGCGTTTAGGTTTAGCGATCGAAAATGGAATGAATGGCCGCTGACTGCGGATAAGTTTAATACGTGGGTGGAAGATTCTGTCCGTTACGCATCGCTACTTAATTTGTTTATGGACTATGAAACTTTCGGCGAACATCAATGGGCGGAATCTGGGATTTTCGGCTTCTTTGAGAAGTTTGTTGATAAATGGCTGAGTGCTGATAGCAATACTTTCTATACCGTTAGCGAAGCACTAGACGCGAATGCGCCTGCCGGTGAAATAAGTATGCCGTCGCCTGTAACGTGGGCGGACGCCGAGCGAGATTTGACTGCTTGGAGCGGAAACAGCCTGCAGAAAGAAGCTCTGCGATATGTCTATAAGCTTGAAGATGAGGTTTTGGATAGTAAAGACGAAGGTCTAATTAGCGATTGGCGAAAATTGCAAACCTCAGACCACTTCTATTACATGGGAACGAAGAATTTTACCGACGGTGATGTCCACGCCTATTTCAGCCCGTATGATTCGCCATACGACGCTTTTCTTTACTATATGAATACTATTCGTGATATGAAATCTCGATTGAGGAAATAGTCAGACATTCTTGCCAAATAAAAACTCCCTCTTAATGCGAGGGAGTTTCTGTATAATCCTGTTAAATTAGCTTTTACGAGCTTTAACTTCGTTACGACCAAGGTTCTTCTTAGTCTCGGTGTAAGTAGCGTGTTGCTTTGCAATTGGGTCGTACTTACGTAGTGTCAATTTACCCTGACCTTTTGTAGTGCGGTTCTGGGTGTTAACGGTAGTATAGTAAGTTCGGTGGTTGCTCAAGTTACTCACCAAACCAATCAGCTTTCGTTTCGTATTCTTCTTTGCCATCTCTTTACTCGTTAGATTTTATAAAACGTCTTGGTTAATTATAGCATGGGTGAAGTGAAAATGCTAGTACCATATCAGATTTTGCTAATTTTTATGCCTACTTCGCCAATTCAATCGCCGCTTTCTTACTTATTCCATCAGGCAGACCAATAGCTGCTTTACTCTGAAATTGAGCAGTCTCTATGCAGAACGACTGATCCGGACGCAAACCAATCATTTTGAGAATGAAACCGAGTTTATCGCTTACCAAGAAATAGGAATAGATAAGTATTGCCCTCCACTCCACTCGTCCTGTCACCCAACCGTGCGTGGGTCAAATATGAATTACAACTGGTAAATCAAAGGCGTGCGATTCAACCCTAATATCCATCCAGCCGGTGTCTCAATAATAATGCCTTGGTCTATATCATGAGATGCATAAAAATGATAAAATATATACATGAGAAACGATGAAATACTCATTAATCAACTCTTTGCTGGATCTTATCTAAATGAAGGCGCAAATATCGGTCACGAAGTAATTAATTTATTTAAAGATGATAATGGGCAAAACTATCTATACATTACACCAGGTGGAAAGGTTGATAGTAGTCATTCCGTTAAAAGCGTAATTTTTGTGCGTAATATTGAGGGAAAAACTACTGTAGAAGTCATTGCTAAAGCGGAAAAATTATGCCCCATTGATGTTGCGCCGAATGATGTAAAATATGCTGATACGCCAATTAGCAATGTCTTTAGTGATAACATATACCATGGCAAGTCTGATTCTAGCATATTTTTTACATACAGAACTGATAAGATTAGGCTACCTAGAAAAAATACTAGAATACTATTAACTATCAACGATGAGTTTAAACCGAACGATGATACTATACGCTTAATTAGACTTCACTCAAATAGTAAAGCCATAAGCAATCAATCTGGTAGAAAATACTATTCCGCACAAGACGACTATAACGCATATGTCGAATTGCAAAACTTACTTAATAATGACGATTATTGGGAAAATGACGATACTACAGAGAAATTGATTACTGATGAATCAATGCGCGGAACTGGTCTGACATTCCTAGAGATAATACGAAAAGAAAATGATGAATTAACATTTTCGAACTTATTGGCATATTATTTTCAATATAATAAGACTATATTTAGGAAATTCGTTCGCGAGATACTTGGCGTAGATGACCTTCGTCCGAGATTCGATATTATACGAGAAAGCAACAATAATATTGACCTATGGATAGAAGATGACAACAATGTTTTTGTAATAGAAAACAAAATTAAATCTGGGATAAATGGTATAAAAGATGATGGATATTCCCAGTTAAATAAGTATCAGGAATATACAGAAAAGCGAATTTCTAATCCTGCCGACGACGCATACGAGAAAATTAGCCATTATTATATTTTTACGCCAAACTACAATCATATTGATACATCAAAATACAACTTAGCAAAACCATACACAATAATCACATATAAAGATATCTATGATTTTTTCAGAAAAAATGCGGCAAATTTTCTTGAAGACAAATATTTCTCTGACTTTTTGAAAGGACTAAAAAACCATACCGTGTCAATATCTGAACTCAATTTTAGCATCATGAGAGCTAGATTCTTGGAAAAGATTAACCGGACGTAGTACAAAGCCAAAGGATGTAATATGCTGAAAGTATAAAGTCGGCCCTCCGCATAGTTCTGCTACGTGCAGTAATCGGGCTGATTTTTATATCAAAATGATATAATCATAAGTGTAATTATGCGCAGTATAACAAAAACTGATTTGCGGTTTTTCCTAGACTCGCCTCGACACCTTTGGGCGATGGTCAGAATCTGGTAAGAATTGAGAAAGGAGTGCTTAATATGAATCTAGACAAAGAAAAGCTTACGAAGAAGATAGTGGATACCATAAAACCAGATGAAATAATTTATGCCGAATACTCTAGTGGCGGTGCGATGGGAAATTGTGGGTCAAGCAGAATTTATGCTCTCAAAGATGATGGCTTGCATTATTACTACGCGAGTGTCTCCTCAAAAGAAAAAAGCCAAGAAGAAGCATATAGTATGGCTGTGGATTTGCTGTTTGGACTTGCTGATAAAAATATCTTAGATAAAACATATGGCGGATTTGGGAACATAGCTTTTAAAAAGAAAGATATAACTTTTGATCGTAACGATGATAAGTGCTCATTTGTTTATGATAAGTATCTAATAGAGGCGTCGGTTCTTGGTGTATACAATAACGTTGCAAGAGCTTTTGCAAAAAAGAAGATAACCGAAGAAGTAATGGATTCGTGGAATAATCCTGATAATTACTCTGCACTGTTAGTAGATGAAAGAATGCTTCTAAATAACTACGCTGAATATTATAAAAAAGACCGGCTCGAAATAACACTATCTAATTACATTGACGCAATTGATGAAATTCGACACCTCAATCATTTAGACACAAACTTTGCAACATTCGAGCAAATATCAAGCGGGAGAGACGCGATTGCAAAGTATCGACTACGCTATCTATTGGAAAAACTAGGTAAGAACGATACTGAGGGTATTTTCTATAATTTTGACATCAAAAAAGCAAAATCAGGCGATTTATTTGCCAGCATAAGCAAAAAGTTAGATGAAGATATTTCTGAAAAATTTACAAAGTACGAAGTTATCAAAACCAATAACTCGAATACGGACGAACTTAGCGGCAATATAGAACAATTATTTAGGTATCCAGTAGTCGTAGATTTTTCGGATGAGGCTCATAAAACGATAAGTGAAGATATTGCAAAGATAAATTCTTCTGACTTGAGAGCGAGAGGATCCATAGGTTATTATCTGGCGAGTTGTCATTATACACTAGGCGAGCTTCCTCTGCAAAAAGTCTTACCAACAGCATTACAAGTACTGAGAAAAATGCCAAAAGACGACTTCAATTGCACAAACACAGACCAGACGTATTACGCGGCCTCTTGGCTTGTGGACAGAGCATGGAGCGCTATTACTGAGGGAGAAGATGATTATAGTATTCGTTTCGGAAATATAATCTACAATAATATTTGGCCACAAATAGATGGAGTGTGGCCAATAAAGCATTATGGCGAGTATAAATTAACAGGGACATTGGGTGAGGGAGAAAATGATGCCGGTACTTATATCTTCGAGCGGGCCCTCGGCTTTATTTTAGCTCTAGATAATCTAAACGAACTGAATCCAGAACTATATAATTTCTTAAAGAAAGATGGTTGGTCACCAAGCATTGATATACGTAGAAAAAAATTCCTCTTAAATGTAGCTAATCTTGAAGATAAGAGCATTTTCAAACAGCTTCGGGAATACATGAAAAAGGCACATCCAATGGACATAGAGGATAATCTTAATGATCTTGGATTATATTTCCCCACCACGATAAGACGTGCTGATTTTCTTATAGATGCGCTCCTGGATGAGCAGGATGAGTTACTCTCCGACACTAGAGATATTATGTGGATCAAGTTGCTTTCAACGGTCCATTATAAAGGCATTGGGAAACATATACTGCAAAGGACGGTTGATAATTTCGAGAAAATAGTAGAGCTTCTCGGAGAGAGGCGAATCGTAGATGTGTATTTTGCTACATGCACTGGTGTAGATGAAGAAGATGAGATCGTTTTACTCAAAGAATTCAAAGAAAAGTTGCAAAGTATTGAGACCAAAAAAGATGAAAATTCAGAACTTATTGAGAGAAATATAAAGGTGCTGGAATCTACATTTACAGCCGCCAAAAAACATATAGAAGAAACTGCGTTCCAAAGAAAAGAGTTGAGAACCTGGCTAGACAAGGAATATCCAAATTTGATAAAGATAGAATCTTCCGAAAACGATTCTGATTTATACATAACAAGAACAACAACGTAATTATATTAAATATTTACTGCGATGTTGATGGCGTAATTAAAAAGTATACGCCCCAAGGAAGACATATGAACTGGAGAAATTGGTTTAGCTCCTAATAAAAAACACCCGCTTCAAACAGTCGCAATTGACTAGTAAAACAGATGTTTCGAAATGCTATTATGGAGCCACGATCGGGGCTTGAACCCGAGACCTCATCCTTACCATGGATGCGCTCTACCAACTGAGCTATCGCGGCGTAACAGGCTTAATTTTAGCATATTAAGCCGTATTTAATCAACCGGGCTATTTTTTACGAGTGGATTTTTTGGCTGGCGTGCCGGCTTCTTTTGGTAGTTTTGGCGTGACAAATGCTTCTATTATTCCCCACGCTATGCTATTGACCAAGAACGTAACGAACAATATTCCTGAAGCTGATGCCGCCAAGTGTGCTGACGAGGCGTTAAATAATGTCAATAATCCCGCTATAGCCAGTCCGATTATAGCTAACATAATATAGGCGTATTGTAATTTCAATCGTTGGTTTTTTTCGCTATTCCATAATGCCAGAATGGATTTTGTAAATTCAAACATGCTCATATAATAGCACATATGCTTATAAAAGTCAATAATGTATGCTTTTCCCATCTAAAAAATCGCCCGTAAAGGCGATAATTCAATCTTGGTGCTGGAAGTAGGACTCGAACCTACGAAGCCTTACGGCGGGAGATTTACAGTCTCCTGTGATTGCCACTACACGATTCCAGCGTGATGTGGAGCCGCTTCTCGGGCTCGAACCGAGGACCTACGGTTTACAAAACCGTTGCTCTAGCCAACTGAGCTAAAGCGGCAACTGAATTTATTTTATCAATTTTTTCTCTCTGTGACAAGAGTTTACATAACTATTTTTCGTGGTTGATGTATTTTACGCTGTTGGCGTGGACGTGGCGCGTCGGCTTTCTTTGATGGTGTCGTCGGAGTTAGCATTTTTGTAGCTTTCTTACGCAATTCTTCAGCTAATTCAGCCTGTCCGGCATTGTCATACGCTTCCGCTAAAATCTTCAACGTCTGAGGAATCGGCTCTAATTCGACAGCCTTCTCCAGGGCGTTAATAACCTTCTTCGTATTCCCTATCTTCTCCTGAACCTTAGCGTAAGCGATGTAGCGCGCCGCCAAATCATCTTCCATTTCCAGTGCTTGCTCGAATGCTAGCGACGCCTTTTCATAATTCTCTGTTTCATAATAAATTAAGCCGACATTATGAAGGCTGGAGGCACTTGGCTCCAAACTCTGGGCAATCTCAAAACACTCGATGGCGTCTTTGTATGCGCGTTGCTTGGCGTATAAAATCCCTAAGCGGTTGTACGCCGTGGCGTTTTTCTCGTCGACTCGCAAAATTGTCAATAAAGCCTTTTCCGCTCGTAAATATTTATTCTCACGAATTGATTCTTGGGCAATTTCCCATAACTGATCAAGTTTATTAGTAATCTTAGTTGGCAGATCGCCAGTTTCTTTAATTGACGGATGATAAAAAATCGCCCAAATCATTAAAATTAGAATGAGGAATAATCCAAACATATCTATACTATTATATCACAAGTTGCGTCAGCGCCAGCCTGACGTTGGCGTTGGATTTTAATGCGCTCGCAACAGAGGTGGTTTTTTCAAGTTGCTCTTCAAGTGACGGATTTATTCCGTGGGATAAAGATTGAAAGCGAATCATATTTACTATAATATCCGTCAATAATATCGCTTTTTGGCGGTCAGGAAAGTATTTGGCGAGATTCTTAAACACGTCGTATTCCCGATTTGTGGCTAAAATTTGCTTTGCGTCGGTGGCTAATTGTCGATATTCGGCGAATTTTTCTGGATTTTCCGCCAACTCTTTAATCAACAATGGTCGCCCTGCAGCTAAAAAAAGAATTTGCTGGCTAGAGGCGGGGTCTAAATTGTACTTTTCAAGCAGTTTTTTATCTTGGGCGGATGTCGTTTTATGAATCGTCAACGTCTGGCAACGAGATCTAACAGTATCAAGCATTAACTTCGGGTTTTTCGCAACAAGGATAAAATTGGTATTTTTATTCGGCTCTTCCAGCGCTTTCAGGAATGCATTTTGCGACGGCTCGGTCATTGAATCGGCTTCGTCAATGATAATAACTCGACGATTTATAGCGTAAGTTCGAAGCATAGAGATGAGCTCGCGGATTTGATCGACAGATATGGTCTGCTTTTCCGGAAGCGGTTTCAGGTGAAAAGTATCGCTATTTTTTGCTAGAATTTGAGCCACACCTAGTCCATCAAGTCCATAATCCGCAATTACTAAAAGCGCGTGCGGCAATTGCGATGAGATCTGGCTGATTTTTTGAGTATCTCGAGCGGATATAATCACTTCAGACATCTATAAATCCTCTGGGAAGAATTCCTTGAATTCGTCAGGAACTGCAGCTTCAAAAACTTTTCTCTCACCAGACGGCAAAGTTATTTCTAATTTTTGAGCATGCAACATCATACGACAATCCGAAGACTTTCCATAAACTCGATCACCAAGAATCGGCGTATTTAAATGAGCCAAATGAACGCGCAATTGATGAGTCCGACCAGTGGTTGGCTTCAGCTCCACGAGCGACTGAGTGTCATTTTCCGCCAAAACATGGTAAGTCGTCTGAGCTAACTTCCCGTTCGGATCTATACGAAAAGTGCTCGGCGCTGAAGGATTGCGACCTATTGGCAGATCAATTTTTGCGGCATTCAACTTTGGCTTGCCGTCGGTTATCGCTATGTAGGTTTTCTTGGCGGTTCGTTCGGCAAATTGCCTCTGTAGATGCGCGGCAGATTCTGGGTTTTTGGCGATAATCAGTAGTCCTGAGGTGTCACGATCAAGCCTGTGAACAATTCCTGGTCGATCGGTGTCCGTTGCGAATGAGGTTTTGGGGCGAATTATCTCCGCGACCGTCGGTTCATCAGAAAGTCCGCCCTTCGCGTGCGTCAATAGTCCGCTTGGTTTATTAACGACAATCACATCGTCATCCTCGTATAAAATCGGCAAATCTACATCCGTCTGCTCTTTTTCTGGCAAATTAAGCGCAATCTCATCAGTTTCATCAACCTCAAACTTCGGTGTCGTCGCGACTTTATTATTGACCGAAACGTATCCAGCTTTTATGTATTTTTGCCAAAGACTTCGGGAAATTGTCGTATCAAATTTGGTCGATAAATAAATATCCAAGCGCACTTTGGTCGGCGAAATTTTGAACATTATGATATACTTTCCTTGGAACGGCGTTTCGATAAATTCCGGATCTAGCGGATTCGGCAAAATCTCGGCATTATCTGGTCTTTCTGTCCATAGCTCGTCAATAGATTCTTCGTCAACAACCGAGCCGTAAAGTAGCGCAAAATGCTGCTTATTCAAAATAAATTCCGCAAAAACGTGCGACTCGTCCGTTCGAATTTCCAGCCGACGCAGTGCTTTGACGGGCGTATTGTCGTCCGCCAGTTTGTATAATCTAGCTATTTTCAGCACTGTCCGAGGTAATATTTTCACGCGATTTGCTCCTTATTTTCGAAGCCCTACAGCTTTTTGAACGCGATACAAAGTTTCATTAGCGACGACATTCATATCTTTTTCACTGGAAGCCAGCTTCTCTTCAATCGCTCGCTCATCAACCGCCGCAAGCCGATTCTGGAAATTCTCCAAAAATTCCGCAACTTCGTCGGCCACGATTCGCTTGAAATCGCCATAACGATCCATACCGAAGTACTCGTTGGCAGTCTGCTCCATAGTAACTTCCCTGCCAGCGTCTTGTCGAACCAAAGTCAAAATCTCCAGCAAATTAGAAATTCCCGGTTGATTTTCCTTGTCGTATTGGACTTTGCCAATTGAATCTGTTGTTGCGCTCATTATTTTCTTATGTGCCGATTTTGGATCATCAGAAAGGAAGATAATTCCCTTGCCGCTCTCGTCAGATTTGCTCATTTTCTTCGCTGGATTCACGAGATCTGTAATCCTCAATCCTTGGTCTTTTCCGAAGAATTGATGCTGCTGAATTACGGGTTTTGGCATGATAAATAGATCACCAAACTTACGATTCATTCGCTCAGCAATATCACGCGTGAACTCCAAATGCTGGGTCTGATCGTCGCCAACTGGCATGTAAGTCGCGCCGTAAAGTAGAATGTCGGCAGCCATCAAGACGGGATAGTTAAATAGTCCAACAGAAGCGTCGCCCTTACTTCCCTTATCCTTAAACTGCGTCATTCGACTCATCTCGCCAAATCCAGTGAAACAATCCAGAATCCACGCCAGTTCACTGTGCGCCGAAATGCGGCTTTGGCGGTAAAGATGAATGGAAGGGTTGTCCAGCGGTAATCCAGCGGCGGTATAAATTCGCGCGTTGTTCAGGATGCTGTCGTATAACTTACTGTGGTCGATTGGCGTCGTAAAACTGTGAAGATCTGGGATGAATAGATTGATATCGTATTCGTCCGAGCGACGTTTCGCCATGTTGATAATTGGCAAAATAGCCCCAAAGTAATTACCTATGTGGATGTTGTTGTTGGCGCGCACGCCAGTGAGAATTACAGGTTTGGATGGTTTCATTGTATTCATTATAACACTCCTTTGATTGTTAAGTAACGTAACAAAATGTTTATTGGGTCAATGGTGTTTGGTTTTTCGGCGAAGGCGCAGGATAATTCGGTGCAGCCTAATAGTACTGGCGGACTGCTGGGGTAATTATTGATATAGTTTACTGCGTTTGCCTGCTCGTACTGGGTTGTTGTTGGTATTTTATCCAGTACCGACTGCGGTATTGCCTGATCAGAAGTTACTGCGCGAATTATCACTTCCAGCGCTTGTTCTTCGTCCTTATCCGGCGTTAATACGGTTACTCCGGCGGCTTTCAACGGCTTGTCATATAGTCCAGTGCGGATGGTCGTCGGCGACGCTAGCAGTCTAATTGTTTTATAATGGTGGCTAATATAATCAATTGCGGAATCCACCATGGAAGTTATGTGAATATTCAGCCGCTGTTCAATATCGGGCTGCAACAAATGCGCAGTATTGCAGGCAATTATGATAACGTCGTCCATCGACGCGTCAATATTTTTCAGCTCGTTTATGATAATTTCCAAGGCTTCGCTGCGCCGCGATTCATTGGCGATAAAATCAGGAACCGGCAGCGACAAATGAACTATATGCGGAAAATCCGTGCCATCCTTCGCGCCATCTGCCAGCGCCTGCTGAATCATCCGCTGGTGTAGCTCCAAGCTTGCCTGCGGCCCCATGCCGCCGATAATAATTATTCTTTGCTTCATAATTCCTCCTTTGGGTTATATAAAAAAGACCGCGCGCGGCCTCTAGTCATGGTTGGTATTTTCAGAAGAAATTTACGAACAATTCAACAAGCCGCGGCGAAAACGCGTGCTTTGCCAGGCGGTGCTGATGAATTGCCGTTTTATAGTCATGGGGTGATTATAACGCTAATTGCTAAAATTCGCAAACGTTCTATAAAACAGCTCACTTGGATATGTGCCAAACCCATAAAATGATGTAAATAGATAAACCGATTGAAAATAAGAGCGATAGGATAGCCATCGGATTTGCTTTCCATAATATTGTCCATGTTGGCGGCGAAATGATAAATTCTACCATTGCTAAGAACCCGATTTTAGTATAGATATGCAGCGATTCAGCCAGGCAAACAGCGAAACCGATTACCATACCGAACACAGAGGCTACGATTAGTAAAATGACATTAAGGAGCGGCGATCTTTCTTCCTAGCTCAGCTTAGTTGTTGCTTTATAATCTTTAAAGATTTTTTATATGTAGACGCTATATCATTTTCTATCTTTCGTATAGCTGATACATCACTTTGGGATGTTGCTATGCCATCAAAGTTACTTGCTAAATCATCCCAGTCAATTGCTGGATAGTCGACTTTATCACAGTTAGTTAATCGCGTCATTGCAAAACACAATACATCAAGCGATACAGCCGTCCCGATTTTGTCTTGTGAATCTCGGTAGAGATCAATGATTTCGCGAGCAATGATAGCCTGTTGTACGCGGTTATTATCAGCTTTCATGCATCTATTAAATAATCCCTCAGCATCGCGAGCCCGTCAACTTTCTCAATTATCGTCAGATATTCTTGCCATTCTTCGTCGTTCAATTCTGCCAAACTGCGACCAAGAAAGCTCGGATGTCCATAAATATATAACAATTCCGTCCAGCCATGAAGATTATCGCCACGCGGCTCGTCAACGATAAATCCCTCTTCGTTGGCTACGAAAATGTGGTCTTTTTCGCCGTCAAAATAGCCAACCGCAAAAGAAAAAATAGCTCGACGATCAGTCTCGCCCTTCATTAACTTGATAATGCCGGGATAGCTAAAGCTATTCAGTAGCAATTTAACAAACGGCCCCGGAAAACCTTTTAGCGCCGGAATGAAAAAACCGCGATCGTCAACGACCAGACGCTTGTCTGGAAACGCTTTCTTGGCTTGAGATAATTTACTTTTGGCAATCGTCTGAATGTCAAGCCCTCGTCCTTCGTCAAAATCATAATCAAGCTGTCTTAAATCAACACCAAGCGGCTGAAGGAGCTCTTGAAGACTGGTGAATTTGCTGTGATTGGAAGTGATGAAATAAATTGGGCTATTCTCTTGTTTCATACTAATAAGTATACGCTAACTAACGTTATTTTGCAGATTTCTAATGCTTGTGTCGTACGGAATATGAATGAGGAGATTAGCCGCCATTTTTCCACTGCCTGGCACGTTGCAATAACTTATCGACATAAGCTGCTTTAAGTTTTTTATACGCTGACCTGTCGTAATTTGCTTGCTTGGCATATTGATATTTTATCTTTGAATATCGATCAGCTTCGTCATTGTGAGACCTTAGATAATCTCTGATAATTAAGAAGTTATCGTGCGTTTCAGTATTCGCGACAGCGAGGTGAATATGAATATCGCCCTCGCCAGTTTCTTCTTGTCGAGACGCCAGGAAGATATACCCTTGACGGGAGCTTGGATTTAATGAAGGAAAATATCCAATTGTTACCAATTTGTCCCGCAGCTCGTTCATGTGTTCGCTATCTTTAGCAGAAATAAGGATATCTAGGATATTTTTACCATCCAAACCAAGTACCGCGGTACTGCCGACATGATGAATTTGCAAACTATCCGCAAGCACTAGCGCTAATTTATTTTTCACGCGCGTAAAGACAGTCGATATGTCTTTTTTGGATCTTTTAATTTCAACCGACATAAGACCTCCTAAATTTAATCAATTAAACGTTATTTTGCAGATTTCTAATGCTTGTGTCGTACGGAATTTTCCATAATTCG
>CALKRM010000011.1 GCA_937989565.1 uncultured Candidatus Saccharibacteria bacterium
CCGCGCCAGCTGACGGCTTGCTTTTGATGCGAATAGTATAAACACAGCGATCCGCCAGAGTTTTAGCAATTGACAGCCCCAAGCCATAGCCTGACGCGTCGGTCCGAGTGCGCGCCGCGTCTGCACGATAAAATCTCTCGAAGATACGTTTTTGATCATTTGACGAAATGCCTGGTCCATTATCTTTAACTATAAATTCCACAGAATTTTTATTCAAACCAACCTGAATCTTCACTTCGCCGACTTTTTGCGGCGCGTATTTGATAGCATTGTCCACCAAAATTGATAAAATCTGACGAACCACATTTACTTGCAAAGTTACTTTTTGACCATCTGGAATATTATGAAAAATCTTAACTTGCTTTGCTTTTGCAACCTGAGAATACTGTCTTATAACCTCTTTAATAATTTCAGAAATATCAATTGACTCTGGATCATTCAAAGCATTTTCCGACTTCGCCAAATCCAGCAGCGAATTACTAAGATTAGCCAGTTTTTTAATTTCCTCAACGTTTTGGCTCAAAACCTGACGAGCTTTTTCGTCGGTCAGCACACGCTTACGTATCGCTATTTCATTACTCAAAAGCAACGCTGCCAACGGAGTTCTTAGCTCGTGGCTGGCATTAGACACAAATTGGGCTTGTTGTTCAATTGACCGTTCAATTGGCGCTAGCGTTCTTCGCGCCAACACTAGACTCAACCAATAGCCAAACACCAACATCGCACCATTTAAAGCAATTAAAGATATCACCACCATTTCGCGCGTTTCATTGTCGCGTCGCTCTAACCGATGATGAAATTGATCTTCAATATCCGCAGATTGCTTAATATAATCATCAGGTGGCAATTCTCGGTTAAGTTGCGTCGAAGTAACGGCATAAATAATCACGCTAAACGCCAGTGACAACGTCATAATAACAGCCAAATAGCTCAGCGCTAGTCGCTTGACGCGTTGCTGTTTCATGATTTTTCCTCTAATTTATAGCCAAAACCAGAAACCGTGTGAATTAATTTCGACTTAAATGGCTTATCAATTTTTCGGCGCAAAAACATAATAAATAGCTCGACATTATTCGGCAATACGTCCGCATCAAAATCCCAAACGTGCGATATAATCTGTTCTTTTGATAAAACCTTACCTTTGTTCCGCATCAAATACTCCAGAACACCGTATTCCTTAGCGGTCAAATTAATTTCCTGCGAAGCTCGTGTTACTTTTTTCGAGCTTGGGTCAAGTTTCAAATCGCCCACTTGAAGAATTTCCTCTAATTTCTCATTCGGCCTACGAAGCAACGCCCTTATGCGGGCCAATAGTACATCAAAGCTAAACGGCTTAGCTAAATAATCATCCGCACCTGTATCCAAACCTTCAACAATATCACGTTCCGCATCGCGTGCGGTCAACATTAAAATCGGCGTTTTATTACCGTCATTCCTCAGAGCTCGACAAACTTCATAGCCATTCATTCCTGGCAACATTATGTCCAAAATAATAACATCATAATCATCAGCCGCAGCAGTTCGATAACCTTCGCTGCCATCATTCACCACATCAACCGCGTACGACTCGTCTTCCAACCCTTCTTTTAATAGTCGAGTAATCGTAACGTC
>CALKRM010000012.1 GCA_937989565.1 uncultured Candidatus Saccharibacteria bacterium
CCATCCGCACGAGACCAAAACTTACGAATATCTTCTATTTCGTCAACGTCTAGCCGAATTGCCTGCGACTCCCGCTGCTCTTTAATAATTTCTTCAGCAAGTCCGTCTGCCAGCGGATCAATTGGCAAAAATCCTACTTTACTACCAAATAATTTGTTGAATAAATTTTGCATAACTTTTTTATTTTTATCAATTAACAATGATATATTAGCATAAGTACGGTTAAAAGTCAATAGAATATCCTCCCTGCTAAGAGGAGGATATTCTCATTTCACTTACTGCCCTTTACGCCTTTTTCAGGGAAATTTCTACCAATTTACCCTCGATTTTGACGTCATATTTTTCCGATTCATTGACCACAGAATTCAGCTCCACAGCAAGAGTCTCAGCTTTAATGACATCAGCAAAAGCGTCAACAGCTTGAGATATTTCAGAATCGTCACTGGAGATACTCAGTACAATTCGATCATCTATCTGCAGACCAGCCTGCTTGCGCGCGCTTTGGACGTGGCGAACGATTTCACGCATCAAGCCTTCGCGCTTTAGCTCAGGGGTGATTGTCAGATAATAAACAACACTCGGTTGCGCCGACTCAGATTCTGAATCTGTAACAATTTCAACCGATTTCACGTTCAATTCATCTTTAGCAATATCAATCAAGAACTGCACAACTTCCGCTGATGTATCCTGAGAAATAGTATTGATAAGCTTCACAGACGCCAACGGCTGACGCACCTTAATTCCCTCCGATGCGCGCTTCGACAAGCCGTCATTCACCGCAGTACGCAGCGCATTCATGTCACGTAGCATTGAATTGTCTATTTCACCAGCCGGCAACCAATCTTTAAGATGAATCGACTCGTTGTCGCCCGTCAAATTATGATACAATTCTTCCGCTAAGAATGGCGTAAACGGCGCTAGCATATAACTGAGTCGCACCAAAACGTAATGGAGCGTGCGGTAAGCGTCATTTTTATCGCCATCATCTTCAGATTTCCAGAAGCGACGACGGCTGCGTCGGACGTACCAGTTACTTGCGTCGTCTAAGAACGGTAAAATTGGCTTGGTCGCATCCTGCAAATTATAGTTATTAAGACCTCGCTCGACCTCTGTTATCAATTGATGCAACCTCGACACAATCCAAATATCCAACGGATTTGTTAAATCGTGAAGCGGATCTGACAAATCGCCATTAAACTCCCAGCCATCAACTTCAGCATACATCGTGAAGAAATCGTACATATTCCAGATCATACCAAGCTTACGCGCTACATCCATCACATCCTTATCCGCCAAGGCAAAATTTTCGCCGTTTGTTAGCGGACTTGAAAGCATCAAGAATCGGAAGCTGTCGGCCGAAGTCTTATTCATCAATTCCATCGGATCGGTATAATTTTTTAGCTTCTTGCTCATTTTTTTACCGTCGGCAGCATTGATAAATCCAGTACAAATCAAATTCTTCCACGGAGATTTACCAAACAAAGCCACGTTTACCGCTGTTAAGCTATAGAACCAACCACGCGTCTGGTCAATCGCCTCAATAATAAAGTCAGCCGGAAAACTTGCTTCAAATTTTTCCTTGTTCTCAAATGGATAATGGAATTGGGCAAACGGCATCGAACCAGATTCAAACCAACAGTCCAAAACCTTACCAATGTGATGCATTTCTGCGCCGTCGCACTCAAACGTAACGTCCATAACTTGTGGCAAATGATAATCGTCCAACTTGCGACCCGTAACTTCTTCAAATTCCGCAAAACTTCCAATCACCTTCACTACTTCCGTGCCGTCATTTTTCACACCCTTCCACACTGGAATTGGTGTTGCCCAGTAACGATCACGGCTCAAGTTCCAATCCGGCGCCTGCTCGATGATATTGTGAAATCGTCCAGTCCTCAGATTGTCTGGCGTCCAGCTTGTCTGCTCGTTCGCCTCCAACATTTCCTTTTTCTGGCTCTGAATATCCATAAACCAACTTGGGTGAGCACGGTACATCAATTTCGTGCCACATCGATGACAATGCGGATATTCGTGGCGAATATATTCAATTTTCAGCGCCCGACCTTCTTCCAGTAAAGTCTTCGCTATCTCCTTATTCACCTCCCAAATGTTGCGACCCAGCCATCTACCTTCTGTGTAATTTCCATCGCCGTCAACCAACGATAGCACTGGAACGTCATTTTTTCGGCACAATTCATAGTCATCCTCACCGTAAGCTGGCGCAATATGAACAATTCCCGTACCGTCCTCAGTCGTCACGAAATCGGCGTGAAGAATCTTATGCGCAGCCGGCCCACGATTTTCGAATAGCGGCTCAAATCGCTTTCCTGCCAATTCAGAACCTTTAATCGTCTTAACAATTGAATATTCCAGCGGCTGGTGCTTTTCGTCCGTCATAACTTTCTCAACACGATCACTTGCAACGTAAAACTTTTTATCGCCGTACGCCACCAAAGAATAATCGACATCCTGATTCACCGCCAAGACCATATTTGCCGGCAAAGTCCACGGCGTCGTCGTCCACGCAAGCAAATATTCATCCTCATCCTCCAGCTTAAAGTAGACGAATAAGCTCGGGTCGGTGTCCATTTGATAGCTATTTTCCATAGCCACTTCACTCTTAGAAATTGGCGTCGCGTCCTTCGTACAATAGACCAAAATCTTTTCGCCTTCATAGATTTTGCCTTCTTCGTAAAGTCTCTTGAACGCCCACCAAACAGATTCCATGTAATTATTATCCATGGTTTTATAAGCGCCCTTAAACTCGACCCAACGACCAATTCGCTCAATCGTGTCTTCCCACTCGGTGCCAGTTCGAACCATAGCCGCTCGACATTCCTTGACATAATCTGAAACGCTAATCTTCGTGCCAATCTCTTTTTTATTAGAAATGCCTAGCGTTTTTTCAACGTAAACCTCCGCTGGCAGCCCGTGACAATCCCAGCCCCAACGGCGCTCAACTCGCTGACCTTTCATCGTGTGAAATCGTCCCATCGTATCTTTCACCGTGCTAACCAATAAATGTCCGTGGTGCGGCGTTCCCGTTAAAAACGGAGGACCGTCATAAAAAACCCAAGAATTATCAGCAGGACGCTGCGCGATCGACTTGTTAAATGTGTCATCTTCTTTCCATCGCTGTACCCAATCTTTCTCATATTCTGCAGCTCGACGACGTGTTCCGTGTTTGAATTTCATTACTTATCCCTTCCGCTTTGTATAGTTTACTTGTCTTCTAAGTCTTTTAATTTTTTACCATTAAATACCCAATAAGCCGCACCCTGATATGAGCCGCTAGCGTTGCGCCTGCCTTTTTTCTGGAAAATTTCACGGGTTAACGGCGACAATTTATAGACTTCGCCGTCATATTCAACCTCCCTTTCGCCAGCAACAGTTGCGCTAATGGATTTATCTTGCGCAAAGACAATCACGTCACCGTTTTTCAGCCCTTTTTGATAAAAACTAAATAGCGACCCCTGCTTTCGCAACCGCACTACATCGTCAAACGCATGCTCCTTATTGATATTTTTTGGATAAACTACTTGACCGTCAAATGCCAGCAACAGCTGTTTAACGAGTTCGCAATCTAGAGCAAACAACTCACTATCATCGACTCGATGCTTACTAAAAATTTCATGCAGCAACGCCTCTTTATCATCATAATCGTTGAGTTCGATAGCAAAAAATTGCTTCAGCCCAGAAACGTTATAATATCCATTACGCTCGAGGTGTCGCATTCTCTCGTTGTAGTTTTGTAATCCAGTTTTACCGATTTTAATCAGCCCAGAGACTGCAGTATTCATAATATAGACAATACCTTTCATCACACTCCTTTCATAAATTAAAAATCACCTCTTTTGACTTCGAGAATCCGCTCAGGTGTTTTATGCGGACGGTACCATCTCGATTCCAAAAGAAGTGATTCTTTCAGCTCTTTATTTGCTATTTACGCAAGCTCACGGCAGGTTCTAATCTCGACTTTATGCCAATTTCTTCCCGCAGACTTCACGGCTGATAACCGCTCATTTCACGCCAATTCAACATACGCGAAAACGCCCTACTGTTATTGTAGCGCGTTTTCATCAAAATCCCAAGAACTTTATTTAATTTCCAGACCGCCTAAAATACACTCACCCTTCAGATATAGAGTCTTTTTGGCAGAATCTTTAGGTAGAGTTTTATCATCAGTTCCACCCAAAAATCCGCGCACTTCGTTCTTAACAATTACATCGTCTGGCAAAGTAATGTTAATGCCACCGCAAAAAGTAAAAACTTCAATCACAGAACCGTCTTTAATCTTTGCTTGACGCAAATCCAAATCCACGCCGCCAAATATTGCAACCAACGAACCGCCAGTATAATCACCTTTTACAGAGTCTTCTTCGCCCCAAAAACAAGCAATTTTCTCATTACCAATGCCACCGTCTTTATCCAACTTTTTAGAACGCTTAACACCCTTAGGGCTAGTATTAAACATCATTGCCAAACCAGCAGCAATCAAAACTACAGGCCAAAATATCTTCCAAATACTAACGTCAACTATTCCGTAGGAATTTAGGCCGATCAGAACGCCAATCGCAACCAGCAATAATCCCCAAATCCACGCCGTTTTATTTCGATAATTGAATATATTCACCAGCCCAGATAATACAAATCCTGCAGCCCAAACCGTACCCCAGAAAATGTCCCAGCTAATGTTAATAACTTCGAGGTTTTTCAATAGTAAAACCCCGCCGAGCGCCACGACTACAATGCTCAAAAACGCTCTAATCAGAGAACTTTTCTTCATATAACTATTCTATCACTTTTTTTATAAACTCAACGCTTTTTAAATTGAACAGTTTTTTTGTTCCGCTTTGATTTTATGACAATTATCACTATCAAAATAATGAACAAAAGTATTCCACCGCCAATCATCATTAGCGCTGTAGTTGATGGCCAGAAGAACAATTCTTTTGGCTCGGCGGTTTTTGTGATTAGCTCATTTTTGTCCTGACTAATTCCCCACTCGCCAGCCTTCTTTTTATAGGAGATCGACAACTCTACCTTATATTTTCCGCCCCAAAACGGCGCCAAATTGCTATCAAAATTAAACTGACGCGTTTCATTCGCAATCATCGCGTTCACGCCACCGTTTTTATAAACAACATTTCCCATCGGGTCTTTCACGACCAGCTTTACGTCAACATCAGCCGACACATTGCCAGAATTTTTTAAGGCAATTTCATACAATTGACTACTGTTAGAATTCTTAACATTAAACTTCTCAATCGTCACGTCGCGGTGAATATCGCCAGGAACGGTTATCGCCATACGGATAGCCTGACGAGTCTGAACTTGAATGCCACCAGCATTATTTGACGCCTGATTAGCCTTCCGCTGAACAACCATACATGCATTATGCTCGCCAACATCTGCTTTACTTGGAACATTTACCGTAAAATCAACAAGCGCGTTCTCGTTCGCGCCAAGAGTCACCTCTTTTTTAGAGACAGAAACCCATTTGCCCGCGCCAACTTTATCCTCCGACTTTTCCTTGCAAGTCATATCACCAGTCGTCGTAACTGTACCGTCAACCGAATAAACTTCAATCGTTTCTTCTTTATCAGACCCGTTTTGAACATACAATTGGTCAGATTTCGAAGCGCCACCAGAAAGATTATAGATGAAAATTGAGCTTGTCCTGGGATTATTCGGATCAGGATTTGCTGGTCGACCGCCAATGCCATTAGCAGACACCGACACAGACAAAATCAGCCCTACAATCATCGCCGCTCCAACAACCTTACTCCACAACAAACTCTTCATATCCCTCCTTAAAAACCTATTATGCTTATTATATCAATGTCACACATAAAAGAATAGACACTCATCAGAATGTCTATTCTTGCTCAATAATTTAAGCCTTTTTTATTAAATAGCCGTGACAGTCTGAACCATTGGGAGAGTATATGTGCCAGCTGGCTGAGAAGCCGGAATAGCCTGAGTTAATCCAATGCCTGTGATATAGCCAGCCCAAACTTTATCTGCACTAGCTGAGGCTGTCATTAATCTAACTGGACTATTTCCACTAAACGCAGTCGCAGCGTTTTTTAATACACCAGTACCCGAGCCAATTACTGGAGTGATTGTTCCCGCCGAAGGATTGACTGTTAATTGTCCAGTAGTAGCATTAACATTATATTTATAAGTGTCAGATCCAGCAGAACGCCATTCACCAGACCCTGGCTGAAGAGCATTTAGAGTCAGAGTCCAGCCATTATTTGCGGCACCCGGATTTTCAACATAAATACGATTCTGATTATCTCCAAATGTTCCAGTTGAAGTCTGTTGCGAAAACGATACGGTTTTAGCTGCCATAGAAAATGTTGGATTGTTAACCACGACATTACTTGAATTACGAATGTCAGTACTCAAAACTCCAGGATTAATTGTCTGAGAGAGTTTAGAGCTGGCGGTAGTTGCGGCATTGGCAACAGAGTAATTCGTCATATTATACAATCCCAATATACCAATCACGCCTACGCTCGAAATGATTAATAATGCTAATTTTTTCATTTTTTCTCCTTACTTAATTGATTTAATTTATTATGCTAATAATTACTGTGGTTATTTTTTCATTCATCCCTCTTTTTCTGTTTTTTAACAATAAATAACATAATGAACGCCGCAACAATTACACCAATGCCGGCAGCCATAATCATCCATAAATTAATTCCCGTATTAGCCAAAGCCTTACTTACTTCTTTAACAATCTTTGGAATAACAATAACATCTTCAATGGTCTTTTCTACGGTCTTTTTCGGAGTCGTAAATGAAAAATCAGCAAACCGCACTACTTCCGGAGATGTCGCATTAGCCTTTAGTTTAGCTGTAACACGACCTTCATAGGTATGTTCTGGAACTGGCGGCATAAAATTATCACCTGGATGATTATTCTGCCAATTTGAAAAATCCAACACCCATATATTTCCGTTAACTTTAAGCTCGCTATCCCGTCCCAAAACAAAAGTCCTACCACCAAACTCAACCTTCAAATCGTGCTGACCCGTCGCGGGATTAGCTACCGTATGCACCGCGTCATAAACGCCATATACCAACAGGTCTTTCCCATTTATCAAATCAAATTTAGAGAATTTTGGCGGAAAAATCGGACAAATTGACTCATTCATCTGACTGCCAGTTTCCAGAGAATCATGAGCGCAATCAGTAATCACTTGCGACAAATTAGAATTAGCCGACGAATCCGCAAAAGCCGAATAAGGGATGCTCAAAGTAGCTAGTAATGTTATGACGATGAATAATTTTTTTACTCTATTTTTCATACTCAACCTTACTGCGCTGTTACCGTTAATGTCATTGGCAATTCATAAGTTCCTGGTTTTTGATATGCTGGAATAGTCTGGTTTAATCGAACGTTCTGTAGCAAAAATGCGCACCCCAATTGACCAGTTGACCCGCTGCTGCTCATCAATGTAACACCGTTAGCCGTGGCAGTCCCTACCTTAAATTGAGAGTCAACACCTTTTGATATTCCTGATGTCTGGCAAGTTGACCCACTCAATGAATTGCCCGAAGCTAAGACGGACGACGCCCCAAAATTGACAGACAGAAATCCCTGATCGCCATTAGTGCCGTTGAACATATACGATTCTGTGCCGCCAGTTCGCTTCCACTTGGCGGTCGCGCCGTCAGATGCCGACAGCACAACGCTCCACCCAGAGCCAGTCTGCGTATTCGTCACTTCAATTTGCTTCGAGCTCGAGTTGGACAAGAAAGCGCTGGTGGCTACACTGCTATTACTCATAATCGAGTTGTCAAACTTCGTACCAGTATCTGTAATTGTGGCGCCAGCATTATCCCTAAAACGAATGTCTAACGACCCAGGAGCAGTCTTAAATTCTGGATACATTATGTAGCTATCAATACTGGACCCAGGAGCAGCAACTGTATCAGTTGCTACACGGACACAATAACTTTCATTCCTATCAAGCCCTTTATCAACAAGCGCCAGATCCCACACGCCCACTTCGCCAGCAGATATTTTTTGCGCATTCGTAAACGTTCCAGCCACTCCGCTTTTTCTCACCAGACTTTGAGGCCGAGAAGCGATAGCTCCTGTCGGCAGTTCTGGATCAGACGAGTTGCTACTGATATTAGTGCCATCAGCGGGACCGCTCGTAGAATAAGCAAGTTTTGATACTCCAGTCACGACTTGCCAATCTGAACTACTTACCGCCGAACAAGTTGCCGCGCTGCCCTTTTTTGCATATTCGACACGCAGCTTCATTGATGAAGAATCAATGGTTCCCCCTGGAGGCGCGATTAATGTAGGGCTCGTAACAGGACTATTGCTTAACTGACCATTTCCTACCTGACCCTTGTTATTATTGCCCCAACAATACATCTCACCCGTACGTAAAGCACATAAAAAGTCTTTACCTACATACATGGAAGTTTCACCGGAACTAGCAAATGGGACATTCACTTTTACGGGAGAGGGCAAAAATCCTGTAGCAGCCCCACTACCCATTTGACCATTAGAATTATCACCCCAACAATAAATTTCGCCAGTGTTTAATACCATACACGTGAACTCACTGCCAGCATAAACATTTTTAATAGTCTTCCCTCCAGAAAGGACACTACCGCCAAAAGGAACTCTTGAAGCAATATTTCTATAACCCATCGCTGTAACACCCAACTGACCCTTGTCATTTTTTCCCCAACAATACACTTCTTGACCACCAGAAATAACAGCACAAGCATGTGAATCACCAGCAGATATTGACTCAACTTTTTTCCCATTAAAACCTTTGACTTCAGTAGGATACTGAGTTCTAACAGTAGCAAGTCCTACTCCAGTCCTTCCCGTAGCATTAGACCCCCAGCAGAATGCTGTGCCTTCAACCGTCGAAGCGCACGTAAATTTATCTCCTGCAACAACCTGTTTAACCGATTCCGCCCCAAAGTTACTCATATTAACCGCTGTTGGCGTGTTCGAGCCTAAGAATACATCACGACCTAATTCTCCGTTTATACCTTTACCCCAACAGTACAATTTTCCCTCCGAGTTAAGCGAACAAGTATGCTCATTACCCGCAGCAATTTGAGAGACGACTGTGGTTGCGAATTCTCTAACTGAATCTGGAGCATTCTTCTGAACTATACCATTATTTCCTAGTCTTCCATATGTACCCCAGCCCCAGCAATAATCTTTATTGTCAGAAGCGATTACACAAGTATGATAAAAACCGGTGGTGACTTGCTTGATAGTTTTCCCATTGAGAACGTCTTGTGTATATACGGGTACTGGGACCGTTGATGAGGTGGTTGAATTAGTACCAAGAACTCCATACTGACCATTGCCCCAACAATAAACACTATCATCCGACATAATGGCGCAGTTATGCTCATACCCGCTTCCGTATTCAGCTAATTTTTTAAAATATGCACTCTTATTTTGCAGACCAACCCTCAATCGAAAATCAGCGCCTACTTTTGGTAATGTGGCAGTAGTGTTGGTGTTTGCAAGCGGACTGCCTGGATTAATACCATTGGACGATTCGTACAATCGATAAGAAACTTGCCCCACTTCAATCTGCTTACTACCACTAGGAATAGTCGCACGACTTTGCTGAGAACCCAAGAACATAAATCCTAAAGCTGCGCTAACGACAATAAAACCGCCAAGGATAAAAAACTTCTTGGCTTTACGGTCTTTTATTATTGATAACGTTCTATTATGTTCCATAGTGGTGGTATAGATTGAGCATAAATATACATCATAAATATACCATAAGCACTTTGCATGAAGCAAGCAAAACTAGAACAATTGGCTGCCGAATTTGGCGATTATCGCGACAATTACCGCGACAACCAACGATGCTATAGTAAGCACATCATATCCGCCGCCAATAATCTTCTGCATATATCGACAAGAGATATTTTTCTGTAGAACATTATAGCGCGTCAAACTAAACATAATCATCAGCATTCCAAGATCTAAGGTCAAACACCACGGACAAAGCACGCCAATTTCGACGTAGCTCATATAAAACATCCAAATAGCAAATATCATTCCGATGATAGCACCAGCCTGCGCCGCCTGCATAAACCACTTCGGGAACTTTGTTCCCGCCAACAACGCTACTGCAATTGTTACCATAACAGGCAAAGCCATCACGCCGATAAAACTATTTGGGAATCCTAAAATAGCCGCCGACCAATGATTCGCCACCGCCGAACAGCTCAGAGCCGAGCTAAAATCGCAACTTAATACAGCGTGAGAGTTTTTTGCTAATTCTAGAGATTCAATAGATAATACGAATGATGCCAATAACCCTAACCCACTACCAATAAACATTATAAGCGCCGCCAAATTTTGCTTTTTCAAATCTTCGTGAAATAGCCAGTTTTTGATTTTATTAAACATAAAAACTCACTTCGCTAATTGTTGGTAGTGGCAAGCCACGCCAAAGGTTTTGTAATTGACCGCTGTCGCTCAGCGCGATAATTGTTGGATACTCCACAATATCATACACTTCGCAAAAATTATTACCTTCCACAGAATCAGGACTCATCTCCTCTAAAACCTGACCAGTTTGTCGGCTAAAATCGCGCAAAAAGTCTGAAACTTGGCGCGCATAATCGCTTTCCGAACGATAAATCACAACTACTCGCATTACAATTCCCGCTCGCCCTTACTGCGTCGCTTCGCTAAAATCTCCACAAAATCGTCCAGCGTCTTAAACTCGTAAAAAACGCTAGCAAAACGAACATACGCCACTTCATTGCGCTTTTCTAACTCGTCCAAGACTTGATCACCAATCTGTTTTGACGTAACTTCCGATTCGCCCAGCGCGTATAAAGAGTCTTCAACCGCCGTAATAATATTATCGACTTCCTCGTCAGACTTAAAGAATTTTCCGACCGAACGACGCGTAGAATTCGCCAATTTCACTCGGTCAAACAGCTCACGATCGCCATTTTTCTTTATCACCGCTAGATTCGGTTTTTCAACTCGCTCATACGTAGTAAATCGCTTGCCATCTGGAGTTTCTCTGCGACGTCGAATTGCGGCACCCTCAGAAACTTCGCGTGATTCAATAACGCGACTATTGCCGATATTAAACACCATTTTATCTACTCCTTGTTCTTCTTTCGTCGCCTCAGAAATGCCGGCGTATCATCCTCATCATCGTCAGCTTCAACGGTTGGATTTTCCCAAATATTAGTTTCTGGCTCAGTCGAAAAACTTTCGGCAGATTCTTCCTTGTCCAACTCTAGGTCAATATTTTTAACCATTTCGTCATCAACTTCTGTTTCGGCAGGTTTTGTATCGTCGCCTACAGTCAAGCTAACTTCCTGCTGGCGGAATGTATCGCTATCAAATCCTGTCGCAATCACCGTAATAACCAGCTCGTCTTCCATTTCCGGCTTCAAAGTCGCACCAAAAATGATGTTGGCGTTCGGACTAACAGCGCTAGTAATAATTTCTGCGGCTTCCTGAATTTCCGCCATACTCATGTCGTAGCCACCGGTTACATTGAATAGCACACCCTTGGCGCCATCAATCGACACCTCAATTAGAGGACTTTCAATAGCTTGCTGCGCCGCTTGAACCGCTCGGTCATCACCGCTCGCTCGCCCGATTCCCATCAAAGCTGAACCGGCATTACTCATAATCGCCTTAACGTCAGCAAAGTCAAGGTTAATCAAACCATGCTCGGTAATCAGTTCAGAAATACCTTGAACGCCCTGCCTCAAAACATCGTCAGCAATTTTGAAAGTTTCCAACAGAGGAGTTCGACGATCAATAGTTTGCAATAATCTGTCATTTGGAATTGTAATCAAGGTATCAACCTCGCGTCCCAAGTGAGAAATCGCCCAATCCGCGTTAACTCGGCGCTTTTCACCCTCAAAGCTAAACGGTCGAGTTGCCACGCCAACCACCAAAATACCAAGCTCGCGTGCCACTTCTGCTACAACATAACCAGCACCAGAACCAGTTCCGCCACCAGCACCAATTGTCACAAATACCATGTCTGCACCTTCTAAGGCTTCTCTAATTTCGTCACGGGATTCATTAGCTGCAGCCTCGCCAACAGTAGGGTCAGCGCCCGCACCCAAACCATTAGTTGCGTCACGACCAAGATGAATTTTTATGTCAGCCTTCGAATTGTGCAACGCCTGAGCGTCCGTATTCATAGCAATAAATTGGACGCCAGTCAGACCGGCATCTTTCATTCGGTTAATAGCTGAACCACCAGCACCGCCAACACCGACGACTTTTATGCTGGCAAATGTTTGAACTTCACTTGGTTGTATTTGCGGCATATATTCCCTCTCTTAATCCTTACATAAAGTATATCATTTATTTAAATCTAGCGAAAATATTTTTAAGTAAACCGCCAGCTTTTTTAGTGACATCATTTGCGCCAACTATAGGTTTTACCTGCTGCGAAATACCCATAGAGTCGATCAACATCAGACCAACCGCAGCTGAAAATTCCGCACCTTTCACTTCATCACTAACTCCACTATAGCCAGCCGGGACGCCCAAGCGTGCCGCCACGCTCAATTGATCTTTCGTAAACTCTACCATACCCTTGACTTTCGCCGCACCACCAACCAGCACAACGCCGCTCGGCAGTTTTCCTAATCGTCCAGCTCGCTTCAGTTCTTTAGCAATTGCTTCAAAAATCTCTTCATATCGCGCTTGAACAATCTCGTCAATTTCTTCTTGGTTAAACTTATACGTCTGCTTTTCAACCTTCGTTTCAACTTCACCCAAAGTCTCACCGCCAAATCTCGCATGCGCCAATTTCACAACTTCCGCAATTTCCGGATCCGTCCTAAGTCCAATAGCCAAATCGTTCGTTACGTTCTGACCGCCCATTGGGATAACCGCCAGATGTTGCAAATCGCCCTCTTCATAAATAGCAATTCCTGTAGTTGCCGCACCAAAATCAATCACCGCAACACCGTTTTCGCGCTGACTTTCCGTAAGAACGGATTGAGCTGCCGCCAAAACTGACGGAACAACAGATACAGCCTCAACCTTAGCCATTTCCGCCGACTTCTGTAGATTAGTAATGTGAGGGACCAAACCAGACACGACATTCGCTCTAATTTCCAGACGCGCGCCAGTCATACCAATTGGATCTTTAATATTATCTTGACCATCCAGTCTATACGCGTGCGCAATAATATCTAAAATCTCTCTATTTTGTGGCACTTTTCCAGTTGTAGCAACTTCCTCCAGCCTTAATATATCATCGTGCGTAACTTCATTATTAACGGTTCCAACGGTAATCATTCCGTCGGCTTTTGTACTTAATAAATGAGATCCGTTAATACTCAATGTGGCTGCGTTAATCTGATGACCGCTCATTCGCTCGGCCGGTTCCAAAGCCTTATCAATAGCTTCAGCTGGACCACTCAAATTCGTTACGGTTCCCTTTCGCATTCCGCTATTCGGCGCTTCACCGACGCCAACAATTTTTGGCGCACCATTTTCTGCGTCAATATAACCAACAACACAGCGCACGTTTTTCGTGCCAATATCAATTCCTACCACATATCGAGATTGCTCCTGCATAAGCTCTATTATACAGGTTATGTCTATAATTTGGCAAGCGAATTACCTTGTTGCTGCCAAAAAATATTTCTGCTACAATATCCTCACAATGAAAAACATAAACGGTTTTACTCTTGTCGAGCTTATTATAGGTATTTGCGTTATCGGTATTCTTACGGGAATTGCCACTATATCATATTCTAAGTTCAGAGAGAACGCGTATGACGCGGCTGCAAAAGAGACATTACATCAAGTCGAAACTGCTTTTAAATCATACGTAGCCGGTGGAAATAAAGTCCCTTTAAGAAATTATAAACCGCTTGGATTCTATGATAGTCCTGGTGGAGGATATACTGATTTAGGCGTAAGAGTGTTTGACGGCGGCGGTATTGGTCGCGCTATGCATCAGGCTAATTACCTTCCAGACAACTTATTAAATACCCTAAAAAACGGTCCAACAAAGGACACTTCGCTAAAAAACAATATTGGGTACAGAGAATGTGGCAAAAATAAAGTATTTTTCTACATTGAAGTATATAATGACGGAATCGAGCAAAAACAGATGCGTAAAAAGATGGACGATTTAAGATGTAGTGAAAAAACAGATCTAGATTGGCAAGCCGAGCATGGCATAACTCGTTATGCTGGCGGATGGGGCGGCGGCGATCTTCCCGTACAACCCCGATATATAGTTGCCGAGATAGATTTCGATAACGAATCACTAGATTCAGATTAATAATTAAAGTTTCGTCAGAATTTCAGCGCCAGTTTCGGTAATCAATACCGTATGTTCAAAATGTGCGCCCAGACTGCCATCTTTCATACTAATCGTCCAGCCGTCGCTGTCGGTGATAATTTTCTCACCACCCAAGCTCGCCATCGGTTCAATTGCAATTGTGTCGCCAGCGTGCAACATCGGACCAGTTCCTCGCCTGCCGTAATTCGGAATTTCTGGCTCCATATGCATACTCAGCCCCACGCCATGACCAACTAGTTCACGGATTATACCAAGTTTAGCCTTCTTCAGTACAGCTTCCACGCCTGCTGAAATATCACCAACTCGAGTTCCATCGCCAGTTATCGCGTCAATTCCCGCATATAAACTCTGTTCTGTTGCATGCAATAAATGTTTCTTCGCACCCTTAGGCTCTTCATCGACAACCATAGTAAAAGCGCTATCCGTCTTCATTCCACGATAGCCAATCACCAAATCGAAGCTGACCACATCGCCCTTTTCAAAAACATATTCGGTCGGAAAAGAGTGCACCAATTGCTCGTTCGTCGATATACAGATCACTCCCGGGAACTTCACTTCGTCTGTAAGATAAGTCGCTTCTGCGCCAAAATCTTTAATTCTCTTGGCTACAAAATCATTAGCGTCCAGTTCACTCATTCCAGCCGTTACGGATTTTTTCAATTCATCGTAAATTATCGCAAGCATTTTGCCACACTCGCGCATATCTTTCATCTGTTGCGGCGTTTTTTCTCCGGTAATCAATTGACTCATTTTACGCCCTCAACGATACCGCGACTGACCAGCTCTCTCTCGATTTCATCATGAACTTGACCAACAGTCCCAACGCCGCTCATATGCACAATTGGAACACCATTGTCATTCAAATAATTCAACATCGGGTAAATTTCACCTCGATAAATACTGAGTCGTTTGTCGATTGCTTCAGGCGTGTCGTCAACTCGACCGCGAACCCTCAAACGCTCCAGAATTTCATCACGCGGAACTTCCAGCACAATCACCAACTTAACGTCTTTTCCGTGATGTGAACGCGACTCAATCAGCCATTTAGCCTGCTCTAATTGCCTTGGATAGCCGTCCAGAATTACGCCATTAATATCCTTAGCTTTATTAAGAGCCTCGCCCATCAAACCGTTGATAGTTTCCATCGGCACCAGTTCGCCAGATTGCATACGATGAATCAATTCGCCATCGTGAGTATCGCGTAACAACTGTCCGGCACTAAGCCAACGCCAACCGTGTCGTGCCGCTAAAATCTGACCCTGCACACTCTTACCAGCACCCGCCGGCCCAAAAAATACAATCATTTTTCCTCCTATTTTGTGAGTTTTTCTTTAACAATTTTTGCCACCAACGCGCCATCCGCAGCATTGCCGACCTTACTTTTTACCGCGCCAATAACTTGTCCCATTTTCTGAATTGAGACATCGTCCATACCCGTAATAACTTCTTCTACAATCTTCGAGATTTCCGCCTCGCCAAGTTGTTCTGGCAAAAATTCTCGTAAAATTTCCGCTTCTTTTTCTTCAGGTTCCGCCAACTCCGCACGGTCATTCCTTCGATATAAATCCGCACTTTCGACGCGCTTTTTCACTTCTCGAGCAACGACTTTTTCAATTTCAGCATCATCCAAGCCGTTTTCTCGCTTGCCCAAAGAAACTTCTTCGTTTAAGATTGCTGCCTTTAGATTACGCAAAACATCACCACGAAAACGATCGCCGCTCAATAGAGCGGCTTTCATTTCACTAGTAATGCGCTCTTTTAGCGCAGACATTAACGCACCCCTAGGCGCATTTTTGCCGTTTTTTCAGCTCGTCGCTCGCGGCGAATAATAGCTTTTTTACGACGCTCGGTCTTTGAAATTGGTTTTTCAAAACGCATAACGCTCTTAGCGCGAGCCAAAACACCGCTTTGCAAAACCCTGCGGTTGAAACGACGAATGATATTTTCGTTCGCTTCCTTCTGATCTTTACGTGTTACTTGTACCATACTGCAAACATTATAACAGATAAGAAAGTATTTGCCAACTAGATTGTTATTTTATCACCACTCCGATTAAAGCTTAGAAGTGCTCAGACTATAAATTAGCGCCAAGGCAGCTGGAACATTCATAACATTATGCGTATGACGATCCAAAATACCAAATAGTCTAGCCTCGGCAGCTGTTGACCTCGGCTCGCCATTGACTATGCCAACAATATACGCAATATCACGCATATTAGTTAAGTGACTTCCTTCAGGCGTAAAAATGTTGATCTCTCGCTGAACATTCGGTGCGGCTCTTAGCAAATCTTCCGCAAAACCATCTTTACTTAATGCAAATGTATCAGTTAGGAATTGCTGGCGCCACCCCTGCTTCGGTACGACAAACTCGCTATTCGATCTTTCCGAAAAATCTTCGATTACTTCAACATACTTAGGATCTTCCCTAGACAAAAATTGCAGACCAAGTTCTTTCGCGCTTTGAGCTAACAATTCCTTATCATAGCGCATTAATTCCAAACCTTCTTTTCCTATGAAATTTGCTGCCAAGGCAACAAGTCCCATATTGCGCGACCCCGCCGGGTCAAATAGACGCAACTCGTCAACCTTAGAATCCATATAACTAACAGACGATGTAGCCACACGCGCACCCAGAGAATGTCCACCGACCATAATAGAATCGTAATCTTCACCAATATAATCAAGCACCGGACCAATATATTCACCTAGACTATCATAACTCCCTGTTTTTCTTATCTCTTTACGAGCTGATTTAGGCAACATCCCAGAATTGCCCACACCCGGCATATTCATAACCATGTAAGCTGCACTCGGATCATTATATGTCATAGTAATAGCTTCTCTTAACGCGTTTGGATGGCGAAAATTGCCTCCCCACCCATACGCACCAACTCTCAGCTTGTCTGAACCTACATTACCTATTAGCGCCACCTCGATTCCGACTCCGCCTAATCCGCGAATGTAGCGTGGATTTTTTACTTGCTCGACAATCTTATTCATATGCTCCGGACTGTAAGGATCTTTAGATAAACGCCGTATATCTTCAGGTGTGGCAATTTGTATAGTATTCCCCTGTCTTAAGTCAGGATAAATCTCAGCAATTCGCAACCCATTCTCAAAAGAATAATCCGTAGACTCAGACGGCGTCCAAAGTTTTTCTGAACCCATAAAAATATCACTCCAAATAAATTAATAAAGTGGCAATATTATATAACATAAAAAGAAAATGACGCAATATCTACACCCCGGAAATATGCAGCAATCGCCCTTCAACTGACTTCATCCCTTGCCATTCATTTACGGTCGGCTGAAACCAAGCAGATACTTCGTCGCCCACTTCACGGAAAAATTCTTCTGGTGCATTAAAAGCCAGCATTTGCAGCGCAACGTCATTTTTATCACGTAAGGTCAATTTCACGTGTTGCCCATCCGCACCCATTCTCCTCACATTTAAAACCGTCGCTTCAGTTATTTTCAATATAGGCTCCGCGTTACCATTGCCAAACGGTTCCATCTTCGCCAAATTATCAATCAGCTCCTCATTAATTTCCGAAAAATCGTCAATCTCAACATCAGCCCTCGGCAACAAATATAATTCCTGATTTTTTAATTGCAGCGAATCGTAAAATTCATTCACCCGCCTACGAAAATCGTCAATTCTCTCGGTCGCCAGCGTCACGCCCGCCGCCGCTCCGTGACCACCACCTTTAATAATGATGTCGTCAGCTGCGCGAACCGCGTCAGCCGCAGAAAAATCACCAAAACTTCGCGCCGAACCCGTAGCCTCGTCACCACGCTCACCAATTATAAAAACTGGCTTCTTGTATTTCTCAACCAACTTCGACGCCACGATGCCGATAACTCCGTGATTCCAATTGCCGCTATTCACCACTAAAACTCGATCATCAGTCATATTGTCCGCCTGCTGACAAGCTTCGTCAAAAATCTCATCCTGAATACTGCGACGCTTAATGTTCAATTCTTCCAGCTTTTCGCTAGCCTCCAACGCCTCCAGTCCGTCACTTGCCGTCAGCATATCCAGAGCATATTGCGCCGTTTCCAGCCTACCCGCCGCGTTCATTCGCGGACCCAGACCAAATCCCAGATGTCTAGCATTAACCTTCTCTGGATCAATTCCCGCCACCGACATCAACGCCTTCAAACCAGGACGCCTCTGCTTTTTCAAAACCTCCAAGCCCCAATAGGCATTCGCCCTATTTTCATCCGCCAACGTAACTATGTCGCAAACCGTTCCCAGCGCCACCAGATCTAATAGCCACTTCTCGTAACCATCTGGCAACCCGTCCAGTTCAGTTTGCAGAGCCTGAACTAATTTAAACGCCACACCCGCACCACACAAATCGCGGAATGGATATTTATGACCAGGAAACTTCGGATTAACTGCAGCAACGCTCGGCGGCGGAGTCTCAGCAACATTATGGTGATCAGTCACCACCGTATCAATCCCCAAACTCGACGCATATTCAATTTCCGCATGACACAAACTTCCCGTATCAACCGTGACAATTAAATCCGCGCCCATATTTCGCACCTTATCAACGGCGCCCATCGTCATTCCGTAACCCTCAACAAACCGATTTGGAATAAACGCGCCAACTTCCTTAAAGCCAAACTTACCAAACGTATCCAGTAAAATTGCCGTTGCGCTCAGCCCGTCAATATCGTAATCACCATAAATAACAATTTTCTCGCCCTCAGTGTGCGCCTTTTTCAAGCGGTCCACCGCTTTTCTCATATCTGGCAATAAAAACGGATCATGCTTTACTGACGCGTAATTCGGATGCAAAAATTCCTCACGCGCCGCACGCGTAGTTAAGCCTCGAGCTGCTAAAATTTTCTCAAATAATGTCATTAGTCTTTATCAGCCATGCCGCGCTTTGATCGCGCTGAATATTGCTGAGATTTAATCACCATACTTTGCAATTCCTTAAAAATTGGGAATTGTTTATTAGTGAAATACGTACGTGAGTTACCTTGCTTTTCACTCTGCAAAAATCCAACCTTTTCTAGTCGCTTCAATTCTCGTTGAATATTTCCAGGATCTTCCTTAATTAGCTTTGCTAATCCGCGAACATGTGTGTGAAAATCAGGATACTTAGCGTATACTACTACAATTTTTCGCCGCACCCTAGATGTAATAAAAACGTCTAACATAACCTCCCTAACGCATCTTTCTTAATTAAAGTTTATCACAATTTTACAACACCCGACAAGTTTTTTTTACTTCCAATTCAAAATAACCTGATTAATTTTCGCTATCGTTTCCTCTTTGGACGGCAATGTATTATCCTCATAATAATGATTTAATCCCATAAAATTCTCCTTCACGTCCAAGATATGCATTTCATCAACTGTCATATGCAATTTATCCACCGCCGCCACACCGCAAAACGGCACCGCAATCACCAATTTCTCAATCCGAACCGACTTCAGAAAACTCAAAGCCACATCCAAAACCGATAAATCATCACCAAAGCCATCACTCGCCAAAATCACCACCCGATCTTTCAGCATATCCTTGTCAATGATTCCGCCATCGCCTAAAAGTCTATTCATTTTCTGATGAGCCTCGCGCTTTTTCTCTTCCAGATAACCGTGAAATTCACTAGTATATTCATTAATTTCACCGTCAGAAAATTGACTATTATACGTAAATTGCCCAGACTGCGACATCGCCCCAATGCTTAAACTTTCCCCAGGAATATCAATCCCCTCGCTAAGCAGCATCATAAGAACACAGTGAAGCTTCACTGCAATTTGCTCACCAATCAACACGCCACCTTCACCAATTGCAACCACCGCGCAGTTTTCATAGCGATACTTTTCCAGTACTTGATCAGCCAGAATTGCCCCAGCCTGCGAACGACTCTCAAAATACATATGCTTATTTTAGCATTTTTT
>CALKRM010000013.1 GCA_937989565.1 uncultured Candidatus Saccharibacteria bacterium
GTTGTTATCGGAACGATTCTTCATTTCGATAGCCTTGTGAACAAGGTGATGAAACAGCAAGACGTTTTTAAGAGCTGGCAAACGCGGGTGTTTTATGCAATCACTACCGAGGAGGATGGCACTGAGCACGCTTTGTGGCCGGAGCACCGCAGCCTGGAAAAACTGAGAGCTATGCGAGATGACCCGAGTGATCAAGAGTTCGTTGGAAGTATCGCTTTTGCGCAGGAATATCAACACAAGCCGTTCAGTGAAGAGGACGCTATTATCAAGCCTGACTGGATTAAAGAGTGTGAGCCGAGCCAGGTGCCAGATAAGCATGCACGGCTAGCACGAGTGCTGACAATCGACCCTGCCGCCAGTGAACGCCAGACGGCAGACACAACTGCTATGGGCGTCGCTGACCTGTATACTGACGGCAATGTCTACATACGTGAGATACGCAACCAACGAACCTCGCCGAGTGTCACTGCTGATACAGTTAGAGAGCTTGATGAAATATACAAACCGCAGGTGATTGGTATAGAGAAGGGCGCGCTGGGGCTGGTGTTTCGGGATTTGTTAGAAGGGCTGCCCGTCATTGGCTTGGAGCCCGATAAAGACAAGGTGCGGCGACTCTTAGCCGTGAGCCGATTCTTTGAGGCGGGCAGGATATATATCGTAAAGGATATTCAAAATGGGCAAGCGTTACGCGAGCAGCTGATTGAATTTCCGAGGGGGACGCACGACGATATGGTTGACATGGTAGTTTATGCGATACGACTGCTGTTGGTGGAAGGTATGAATCAGGTGTCAAGCAAAGATTTTCAGACAGCTGGTGATTATTATGACGAGCTAGATGACGATGAGTGGTTGGATTAAGTATAAGTATGATATAATCAGAGTAAGTATATACGACGCGCGAAAGGCGTCGTATTTTATTTGGAGAAATTATGAAGCTGGTAAACTTGAGCGGTAAGAATAACGATAAAAATGCAGGCAGCCGACTACGTGAGATTGGTAATGCTGGCACTGGCGTGTTTACGGACTACGAAGCCGAGAAGATGAAGCTAAACCGCCCGAGAAAAATTACTGACTATCGCGATATGCTGCGCGATGGCACTGTCGAGGCATTATTCAATATCCTGACCATGCCGATTTTGGCAAGTGAGTATGACATTAAGCCTGCCGACGAAAGTACTGAAGCGAAAACGCAAGCAGATTTCGTACGAAACAACTTACTGAGCGAGAGCTATAAAGGCGGCATTGAAACGCCGTTTAATCTATTCCTTGATCAATCAATGATGGCATTGGTTGACGGCTTTCAAGTGTGGGAGAAGGTGTATCGACTAAATAATAACCGCTACGAGTTGAAGAAGCTGGCGCTGCGGGATTCGAGGAGTGTAGAGATTCTAAGCGATTTGAAGGACGGCTATCAAGGGATTAAGCAAACGCAAGAAGACGGTTCGACGGTGGTTATTCCAGCTTACAAAACGTTCCTATTTACACCAGGCAAACGATACGATCAATATTATGGACGTTCAATATTTACGGCACTTTGGCGAAACTACGACAAGAAATGGAAGTTGGAATACCTGGATAGCATTGCTTTGCAAAATGACGCTATCAAACCAAAGGTATTGAAAAATACCGGCAGCACACTTGCAAAAGCTGATGACAAAGTAACGTCGAAAGTATTGAACGTATTAAGTCGTTTAGGCAAGGTCAATTCAACGGCTACCTTGCAGCAAAATTACGAACTTGAAGTGCTGAACTCTGAGGGACGCGATCCACACCAATCCATTGAGCGCCAGAACTCTGAAATGGCAAGAGTGTTTCTGGCTAACTTTATGCTGTTAGGCTCGCAGGGGACGAGTTCGACTGGTAGCTTTGCATTGAGCGATACGCAAGCAAAGATGTTCCGTATGAGCCTAGAATCTGTCATGAATAAGCTGGCGGCTCATATTAACCAATACCTCATCGCTGACTTGATTGATATTAACTTTAGCGAACCACGCTATCCAGTTTTCGCATTCGAGAAGATGGATAATGAAGTGGTTGGTGCAATATTTAACGCCTTTACGACAATGATTCAGAAAGACCGCATGTCTGACGCAATGGCGAGCGAGATTGAGGACGCAACAGCGACACGTCTAGGCTTTGACGTGGAGAAGATTAAGCAGCAGCGTACTGATCAGTCTGAAAATACCGAAAGCAATGCCGGCAAGGAAAAAGAGGCTGGAGGCACGTCGACTGGTCAGCGAACGATGAGTGACAAACACAAGCATGAACCGAGTGAGAACCTGAAAAAGCTTGACTCCAGATGGCAGGAGCTAG
>CALKRM010000014.1 GCA_937989565.1 uncultured Candidatus Saccharibacteria bacterium
ATCGACAAGAACCGTATTCGTGCAATCGCTGATCGCTATCACGCTGGCGGCGGTTCGCGTCCGACAGTCAACGAGACGCAGATTCGCGAAGTGTTCCGCTCAATTTTAGGGCGTGAAGTTGACCCAGAGGGTTTGCGGCACTATTTGGTGCAAGCTGCTAATGGATGGTCAATCGACCAAATTCGTGCTGATGTAAATAACTCTCAGGAGGCGCACCAACGACGTGCAGAGCTGGCTCGCCAAGCGGAAGAATTGAAACAAAGCGAGTGGGTGCGTAACCTGAACGATATTGAAGACATAAAACTGGTCGTTGCACCAGTCGCAGGACTACGTGCCGTCAATATGGTAACCATGGAAGCGTTTGGTAATGTGATTCCTAGAGGGACGGTTATCGATATTGCCAAGGAGACGATAGTGCAGGGCAAGAAATACTACCTATCGCAGTACGCCGTTAAGAATAACAAGCCGTTCGGCATTGCGGCGACAGAGCTAGTAGCGCCAGCTGATCCGAATAAAGATAAGCCGGCATGGCAAAAGAATCTGAAGGATATTGCCGACCAAGATTTCTGGACGCGTTCAGAGTGCGAAGTTACTGACCTAACTACTGGTAAATTGGCAAAGAAATTGCCAATGGGAACGAAGGTTCGCGTCACTCATGTTACGAGACTGGTTGATGATGATTTGATGGTGTTAGAGGGCGGTACGCTGGCAATCGATAAGCTGTATCTAAGCGATAAGCCAATTGATAGCCTAGAAAAGCGAGTTTCGGCGCTAGAGGTACTCGTCAATAAAATCATCGAATTTTTAACCAATTTGTTCAAAAACTTTAATAAATAATAGGAGGAAATATGGAAAAGGTTAAATTATTATTCAGCTCAGAAACTAAAAATGGACGAGCTATGAGGACGCTTTTACAAGGGTTTTTAGGCGCAATGATAACATTTACGGTTATGTATAGCACACCTCAGTTTACGGAATTTATGAGGAGCTTAGATGCATTAACAGGCTCACTTATATTCTCTACTAGCTCGGCAACAATAGCTGCGTGGATTAGCCGATTGATGCCTGTGATTAGCGCGATCATAAAGCTGCTTAAGGAGAAATAAAAATGCTGAGGCAGGTCGTGCCAGTTCGCGGTTCAATCGTCGGGCACTGCTACTACGATGCGACTGAGCGCGACCTGTCTGTCGGCGCGGAAGACAAGGCGGAGGGATTCCGATCTGGCGACGTTGCCAAGTATGTAGCACCAGGTAATCAATCGTCGGCAGTGCTGTATATCCGCATACTCATGCCTCACTATGCGCAGATAGTTGAGGCTTATTTGGATTTGTGGTGCGTAGTGGCTGGTAACAATGGTGTACGTGCGGTTTTTGCGCCAGTTGATGGTTTAACGCCGGTGGAATTATCGAGCGGTCAAATCGATGATATGTGGCGTAAGCTGTATGGCAAGAGCGATTCAATTAAGGCGGAGAACGGCAGGATTCGAGTTGCTGGACTTAATATGAAGCCAGTCATTCCTGAGAGAACGCGCGAGAGCGAGCTAATGGCGTTGGTGTTAGCGTTTGACACACCGACGCAGGGCTTTAGGTTGGAGCGGTTAAATTTGCTACTGGGAACGGAGATATTAGTATGATTGGCGATAGAAAAGAAAAAGGTTATCGAACTGGGCAAATAAAAGGCAAGGATTATATTTATATAACTGGCACGCCTGGTATGGGCGGTAGTGCCGGCAATAAAGGCGGCGCACCTTTTAGATATTTATGGTGGGCGGTAGAAGCTCACAAGTTGGCAGTATTAAACACCAAACTGGAGATCGTCAATGATAACTTTGAACTATTTGACCGCTACATCGATCCAAATTCTGGCATCACCACAAATACTGCTCAAGCCTACCGAATATTATTATCAACGAAAGCGCCCGTTGTCGACGTGGTGGATTATTCGGCGGTTAAAAGCAATACCAATGTAGTAGCTGGAGCCGGCATTGGCAAGACACTGGTAGCTGGCGAGACTATGTTGCCGCAGCCGACAGACGCTGGCTATAATGGTAAAATCTATGTAATTATCGATATGCTGAGCACTGATAAAGCACCGCTGGGAGACAAACTACTAAACAATAGTCCTGAATATGAAGCTATGCGAACTAAAGTGTATGATTACGAGGCGCGGCTATGATTGGTAGCAGAAATCAGGAATATCCCTATCAATGTAAAACCGTGTCGCTGGCGAATGCACAGTGCCGATGGCTGGAGGCACATACGCTGGTGGTGTTTTTACCAAAGGATTTGATAGAGATAAAAAACTTATTCGTTTACTTGGCGATTGGTTTTGACAAAATTGAACAGCTGGGACAAATGATAGAGAACACACGCCGCCAGAGCTGCGTAAAATTGGCTGGATAGGCGGTAGCGGCGGACGCAAGATATTTA
>CALKRM010000015.1 GCA_937989565.1 uncultured Candidatus Saccharibacteria bacterium
AGCCCATAAAATCCACCGCCAATAATAACTGTACTATTCATATTTCACCGTCCTTTTTACTACATAATCAGCCCATAGCCCAATCAACATATATACGAACAATAGTAGAGGTATGTAGAATATAATGCCGTTTATGTGAGCATGCGGCAATGCGTGCCCCGGCATAAGAGCAAGCCAACAAAAAGCTCCAATAACAGAGAAATTCATAGACCAAAGGAAAGGTCTGCTATATTTCTTACCAATAATTTTTCTGGAGCTAAGAATAATCAAATACCCAAGGATAGTCCAGAATAGAATAGACTGCACAAACTCGCCAAACATACCATTAATATGTACAGGCAAAGTAATTGCTGGAAGTAGCAAATAATTGACGACGTTTACAATAATATACTTATACGTTTTTCCGCTATTATTAGCCATATTGTCCAGGTTGACTAATTGATTTATGAAGTTATAGGATTCAGGTCGTAAGATTTTAAAGTTACCGACAGCGTATGCCCTCATAGAACGTATACCAGAAATTCCCCTATCTGACGCTCTGGCATTTATAGCACTTGCGGCTTTATCGGATGATCCGTAATAATCAGTAAGCGACACAAAGTTTACCCAATAAGCACCGAAAAACGCAACAACCGTAGCGGCAAACACGGACACTGCTTGCTTCCAAAGATTAATGATTTTCACGTTTTTATGAATTAATTCAAAGAATATTATAGGAGCTAATACGGATATAGCGATTGTCGATACATATTCATATCCATTTAGCAGCTTGAGGAACATAGCTACAGATTCAATAATGTAAAATAGCCAAAGTTTCTTTGATTTCTTAAAATATTGATAGCCAACGAAAGATATTACAAACGGAGCTATCAACAGCGGTTCTATCCAATATATATTACGAGCATACCCAGCAATCCATGGACTAAATGACAGCATTACAACAAAGACAGAGGCGGTAATTCCGCCGAACAACGCTCTTATTTTTTGAACAACTAAGGCTAATAAAAAGGCGGTAAGCACAGCCAGGAATATAGACACTTTTTTAATGTAAGCTGGGATTTTGGAAGCATCATTCGGAGATAATCCAGCTATAACCCTCGCCTGTAAACCGTATTGAGATACATAAGGTTTTACCTGAGACGGATTACAATCTTGGCTCATCATTATCTTATTGTAATCTTTACTGTCAGTTGCTATTAACGGACCTTTGTAATCATATTTATTTTTGCAATAAGCAGTTTTCTCTACTATGGCAGACGAATCTTTCTGAAAACCGTCAAACCATCCGTTCCATAGTCCTGTTCCAAAAAAATTACCAATAAATGATATTGATAATATAAACCAGACTACAAAAAAGAAAACTACCCCAGGTTTATTCTTACTCCACTCTTTCATTACAAGTATCATAATAGCACAAAATAGACTAAAGAAGCTACCTAGTCTATAATCTGAATTATGAATAAGAAAGATTGTGTATTGTCTATTATTATAACTGCCCACCGCGAGGGTCTTGTTGCGCATAAGACTATGAAATCAGTCGAGCGTGCTGTAAAAAAAATTGAGGAAGCGTCTATATCTTATGAAGTGATAGTTTCCATAGACAGAGGTGATGATCAGACTATTGATTATTTCAATAACTATACCGGCCTGCCTATACACATATATCAATGGGATCATGGAGATCTTTCAAGTTCGCGAAATAGCGCCATAAAAAAAGCGCATGGTCAATTTGTTTCTTTTATCGACGCCGATGATTTAATGAGCGAAAATTGGCTACACGACAGCGTTCAATTGCTATTAAAAAAACCTTACGGCAAATATGTCGCCCACAGCGCTTATACTATAGAATTCGAGGGCGCGGACTCTATTGTCCAAAAAACTGGCTGCACTACTAAGGACCAAGATATCTTATTGAGCGTTCTATCTGGACGTTGGAATTCCGTTATCATCGCACCGATTACGCTTCTTAAAAAATTCCCGTATGCACCAAATAGCCCAGGATATGGATATGAGGACTGGTACTTAAGTTGTTGCTTGATTGAAAATGGTGTAAAAAACATTCTCATTCCACAAACAGCAATATTTGTACGTCGCAAGTCGTCAGGATCAGAGTGGGCACGCCAAAAAGCTAGTCGATCATTACTGCACGCCCACTCAATATTTAAGCCGTCCAATTTTCGCTCTATAGACATCAACAAAATCCACGTTCCTCAATCAGAGCAACACCGTCAAACAAAAAACACAATCAAAGAATTAATCATAAGATCGCGCATACCGTTAGGATTGATCCGCCGACCCCTGGCTATAATACGCCGTGGACGTAGTGCATTACTGAAACGACCAGCGCATTCACAAACTACTGAATCTATACCAAAATGGCTGAAAACAGAATGGAAAGCTCTTCACTCAATAGAAAAAGAAATTTTTCCACCATCACCACTACCAAGCACATACCACGCAATCACCGACGACCATTATCGAGTTGGTCTTGCGTATTGGGAAATATGTAAGGAATTACGAAGTGATAGCTACGATTATGCCCTATTTGTGCCCTGGCTTAAGAGAGGTGGCGCAGATTTATTTGCCGTCAATT
>CALKRM010000016.1 GCA_937989565.1 uncultured Candidatus Saccharibacteria bacterium
TTGCTGATAGCAGGGATGCTGGTGGGCATTTTTCTTAATACCTTAACACACTCAACCTCTGTTTATGCCGCAGATGCAACATGGGATGGTCATGATTTAACCTATTCTAATAAAAAATATACCAGGCTAACAGATAACAACAAAGTCAAGAAGTTTAATTTACCTGATAATTCGCTTGTATATGTTAATGAAGATAAGAATAAAAAAGAAGTTAAAGTTATTTACTTCCCATCAGGCGAAATATCTTCGATAAGTTCCGCAACCTATGCGGTTTATTCTTTTACACCGCCAGATACTTATAATCAAACCGATACTTCAACTATTTCAATTGATCCTCCCTCAGAGAATTCAACGGGCACTTCCTGTGATGTACAGGGAATAGGATGGTTTATCTGTCCAGTTTCCAACTGGCTGGCTGAAAGTATGGACTGGATGTACGGTCAGCTGCAAACATTCCTAAAGGTTCAGCCATTAGAAACAACCAACCAAAACAGTGGGATTTATCTGGCATGGGTCATTATGCGCAACATCAGCAACGTGGCGTTTATCGTGGCGTTTTTGGTGATTATCTACTCACAATTGACCTCTGTAGGAATTAGTAATTACGGCGTCAAAAAGATGATTCCTAGGTTAGTAATTGCAGCAGTGCTGGTCAACTTATCATTTACGATTTGTGCTATTTTACTGGATTTATCAAACATAGCCGGCTATGCCTTCCAAGATGCCTTCATGGGAATTAAAAATACTATATCCACCGTAGGAGAAAATATCAGCGCTCCATTAACCTGGCAAGAAATAACCTTTTCTGTATTATCAAATGGAGCAGTATTGGCAGGAGTGCCAGCTGGAGCGGCCGTTGTCACAGGATTAGCGCTTACTGGAGAATTATTACCAATGTTATTAACAGCCCTAGTTGGGCTTGGTCTAATATTATTGTTAGTCCTATTAATCTTTGCCGCACGTCAAGCACTTATTATTATATTAATCATAATCTCACCACTAGCATTTGTTTGTTACTTGTTACCCGGAACAGAAAAGTGGTTTAAGAAATGGCGAGACACCTTCGTAACAATGCTATTATTTTTCCCAGCATTTGCTGTAGTGTTTGGTGGAGCTCAATTGGCTGGAATAATAATTATCCAGAATGCGACTGGACCAAACGGAGGAATGATGCAAATTCTGGGTATGATGGTTCAGGTGATACCTTTGGCTATAACCCCTCTAATTATGAAGTTCAGTGGCGGAGTATTGGGTAAATTTGCTGGAATTGTTAATGATAAAAACAAGGGCTTATACGACAGAACTAAAAACTGGGCGAGCGATTGGCGTAACATCAGGAAAAATGAAGGATTGGCAAAAAATATGGGACGAGCTAATCCGAATAGATTACGCCGATACTTTGATCATAAAAATAGAGCAAGGAAGCAGCGCTTAGACACTTCACAGAAAAAATCAGAGAATGCGTACAAATCTACAGGAAGATACAAACGACTGGATATGTCAGCTAGACAAGCCACCAGGCGTGCAGATCTGTTATCTGAGCAAGATTCTAATCGTTATCTTGAAGCAACCCAAGGTTATATGGCAGATGACATATATGATAAAAGACCACATTACGATCGCGCTCTACGAGCCGTGTCAGCTAAATACTCAACTTGGCGAGACGCTAAATCCTACCAGCAACAAGCCCAATTTATGTCAGACATTAAAGACTTAGAAACTGAGATTGCAATGGCAGGTCTGATTAAGAATAATGCTCAACGTCAACAGCATAGTGAATTTGCAGAGCAATTGATAAACAGCAAGGAACTTCGAGAGAAGGCTGGCGGAAATGTATTCAAAGATGCAAATGGCAATTTGATTGGTGCAAATGCGGCCTTAGCTTCAGCCATAGCAACCAGCCGTAGCGAATATGCTAAGTCGGTCGACGAGGCTCGCCAAATTATAAAGCACTATAAGCTAAGTTCAGAAGAGAGACAGGGATTAGCCTTAGGCAGAATATCTATGAATCTTCCTGGCGGAGTAAGATTGACTAGGGATAGCATATTCGTACGTGAAGCTACAATTGAAGAGCAGGTTAAATACGGTACCGCAGCGGAAGTTGCCGAACTTCTTAGTGAATTACCGCCAGAATTCCGCGCTTCCGCAGCCTCAGCGTTAGCAGAATCTGGCATAAAGAGTAGAGCGAACTTTATGGGCGGTAAACTTATCGATGATATGCTGAAAGGTGATATTAATAACAGAAGTGACCTCATGAATTACTTTGCCAATTGGCTAGAGGGTGGTAAATATAAACCAGAAACTTTAGCACCGACAGATGCTGACGCTGTTAAATTGTTAATCGAAGCTGTAAATACTACATCTGTGATTACTGATAAGAGACGTCAAAAACTTAAGGAAGTCATCGACACTATTCTTACTGATAAGAGGTTGTCAGCTAATGCAACTGACGCAGCTAAAGAACAATTTAAGATTTTCCGCGACATGTTATAATCTCCATATTTTGATATAATATAAGCAGTATGTCGGTATATAAAGTCCCTCAAGATGTCGAGGCGGAGGACAAACTGCTCGGGCCGTTTAGTTTCCGACAGTTTGTGTTCTTAATTATAGCTGTTATCGGAATCGCTATTGCATACGGTTTGAGTACAATTTTTCTACCCTTGGCAATAATTCCTGTGCCGATAATTTTATTCTTTGGAGCGCTGGCTTTACCTCTTAAAAAAGACCAGCCAATGGAAGTTTATTTGGCGGCGGTTATTTCTTTTATGCTAAAACCAAAAAAGCGGCTATGGCAGCCTGATGGAATTGAAAGATTGGTCGAAGTTATCGCGCCAAAAGTCGAGGAAAAGACTTACGGTAATAATTATGATCAAGCCGAAGTTCAGCGAAGATTATCATATTTGGCGAATTTGGTAGATAGTCAAGGCTGGTCAATTCGTGGCGTTAATAATCCGAATAGTTCAATGCGTGCCGATTTATTCAACGAAGGACAGGCGGCTAACGACATATTGGATGAAAATAGCACTACGGCGCAGAATATCAATCACTTAATAAATCAGTCAGATGTTCGTAGGCGACAAGAAGTTATCCAAAAGATGCAAACAGGGCAATCTGCTACGCCGCCTCCCGCGCAACCACCTCAATCATCTCAACCAGATAATCCTACTCCAGCCACACCGCTACAAATGAATCCGTACCCAACGATGCGTCAATCTGTATTAAATCCAGCGTCCGAACGGCCTGCCGCAAGCGCTCCAGCTCAAACTCGACCGACAACCACGCCGCAAACTAGCGTAAACGAGGTGCCACCTGCTATAATAGAACTGGCAAATAACCGCGACCTCTCGATTGAAACGATTGCGCGTGAGGCAAATCGAATTCAGCAAGAAAATAAATTATCAGATGAGGAAGTGGTGATTTCACTACGTTAGGTGGGGTTTATGCAACCAGAGTTACAAAATCAACAATCTTATCAGCAGGTTCCGCAAACCAATGCGGCTCTTCCT
>CALKRM010000017.1 GCA_937989565.1 uncultured Candidatus Saccharibacteria bacterium
ACTAATAATTAGTTCGTATTTTGTTCTATTGTTTTTTAATCGCTAATTTTGCGAAAGAGCTTGGGTGATTCTGTGCTTAATTATTTCACTATTCCATTCACCTGCCTTAAATCGCAGTAGGGGCATGTTAGTATTGGCCATGATCGAATTGACAAAATCGTCGCGCGTTTTTCGATCGGGCTGGTTGTGAGTACTATCATCAAGCTCAATAGCTATGAGAGGTTTCATATCATTGGTGCAAATTAGAAAATCTACAGATTTGCCGTTTATTTTCGCGAAAGCTGCTTTCCAACTTTGCCCTTTTATCTCGTGATCCAAAAACATACTTAAATGAGCCTGAGGTATAATTACACATCCGTTTACCGCTTCGTGTAGTGTTTTATAAAACGATAATTCACTTGGCGTCATTGCACAAGATTTTTTGATGTATACATATTCTTTCTTTATTGGGGTTTTAATTGGGCTTGTGTCGCCGTCGGTCCCCTGCCTTGCTTTGATTGCCAGAAAAATAATTGCGGCGGCTACTATAACTATAGATATAAGCGTTTCCATGAGATTAGTTTATCATATGTTGATAATAAATGCTTACGATTTTTAGGCTTTATCGTTGCAGTGATATAATAGTAGTGATAATTTTATCGGAGATATTTATGGCTTTTTTAAATTATAATAAAGATGAAAAGTTAGAATTCAATTATAAGAGAGCGTGTGGATTGTGGCTAGTTGTAATAGCAGCGATTATTTCAATAGCTACTTTAACAGGAGGAAAGCAAATAATAAATATGCAAGTATTTAGCATTGGGTATGTTATTAGTTTTTTCTCAATCAACATGAATAAAAAGGTATTGAATAGGCTGTCTGATGGCCCTTCGAGCGAATTTCAAAAGAAAGTATCTTTGTATGCCGTTATTTTATTATTTATCTTAATGGCTTTGCTGGGCGGACCATTCTTTGCGACTGAAAATTGGAGATTGATTTGGCTAGGAGCGCTGATGGCAACCGCGCTGCATTTTTTCCCGTATTATTTTGCGCATGGAAAATCAATGATATATCTAGGTCTTATTTGCGCCATTAATGTTTTTGTAGGATATATTTTTATTGCTATACCTTTAGAAGTGATAGCATATATTGATTCAGCGATTAAGTTTGTATTTGGAGTGTATTTATTATTTTTTTCGAAGCCGTCAAAAAAGACACCCCTTTTTTGAGATGTCTTCATGCAACCGTCTTCAAGAGGCGGAGTAGGTCAACATATTATTATGATGTCAGTAGTTTCCTAATAATTTAAACATTTATACAGTTTTGGTGGTGTTTAGAGGTAATGCATCAGTCAAAATAAAATAAGACAGTCCGCGTGCTCTAACATAAGAGGGGCGCTGCTGTCTTACACTGCCATATTACTACAACCATCATTGAAAAATCAATAATATCGCCTTTCGTTATAGTTCCCTAACAATTTAGATATTGATATAATAAGCGATGTAGCGTTAGCGTTTATTCGAACGTTATAGTTCCCTAACAATTTAGATATTGATATAATTAATCTTCAACATAAATACCAAAGAATCTGGTTATAGTTCCCTAACAATTTAGATATTGATATAATTTGTATTTACAAGCGTCGATGTCGAATCGAGTTATAGTTCCCTAACAATTTAGATATTGATATAATTTAGCTTGTTAAATATTCGAACAATTAGCCGTTATAGTTCCCTAACAATTTAGATATTGATATAATGTAATATTGCTTTGTTGGCAATGTATATTGGTTATAGTTCCCTAACAATTTAGATATTGATATAATACTTCCTTAAATCCCCCTCTGTTACGAGGGGGATTTTTGGTTAGAAAAATGCTAATTGTCCAGCTGGAACGGACTTTTCTTGGGTGGTTTTTTCGCCAACAATAACATGCATGTGCGTAAATTGATGCTCTGTTAAATAAAGCAATCGCACTGAACCGCTGTCCGGAGCGTGCCTCTTAATTCGCATCATATGTTTTTCTGCAACGTCACGATTTGGACATAGCCGCGTATATATGCTGTATTGGAGCATGTCAAAACCGTCGTCCAATAAGAATTTACGGAACTGTGTGGCGGCCTTGCGCTCTGTTTTGGTATTGGTCGGCAAATCAAAAAATACTGCGACCCTCATAAGTTTGTATGACATCCCTTTTACTGGAGGACGATTTTTGGTAGAAGAAGCTTATCTGCCTCCTTTGTATCTATACATTCAATAAAGCTCTCAACTGTTCGCTCAACCGAATGTCTCACGGTAAACTTCTTACCGTCCATTATAACATAATAATTTAATATGTCAATAGCGAGTTGTCTATCGTGTTTGGTAAGGCTGGAATCCGGGTCTCCGGTGTGGTGTGGCGCTATATTCTCTAAAATGTACATATCAACGACAGCGCGATAAGGTTCGATTAAGTCGTCGGCTAGATTAAAACTATTGAGCTCATTGTGGTGAAATAGCCCCTGTGAGGCAACTAGTCCGCGAGCAGCAATATGTCTGGCAATGTGACTTCGCACCATAGCGTAGCCATAGTTTAATGCGGCATTGTGCCAGATTGGCTTGCGGCGTGTGGCGTCGCCCAGTATTTGGTCAAAATAGATTCTGGCGGCAATTGACTCGCGATTGCTGGTGTCGCCCGATTTAACATCGTTAGCTAAAGACCGCAAGATGGAGTCGTCTAGTCCGTGAGACCGCAAGACGTCTGCTTGATTTGTGATTTTACTGATAATAATTTGTTGCCATAGTTGCTTTTTTAAGGGTTGGCTCATGGACAATTGTTGACGCGAAACTTTGGCTTGGCGCGAATGCTGTGAATATGGCAAAAGTACACCGGCAGGTAAATGCTTTTCGTCGCATATTACAGTGGTTGTTCCTTTTGTAGCTAATGCTGTCAGCAAATTTGTCGTGATAGTTGATCCGTAATTGTCTAAAATTAAGGCGTCAATATCTTCAATTGGAAGAGTCGATTCCATCTCCTGTGTAATTACTAGTTGATTATCACGCACGCTAAGCCGCGCAGGATTTTCGATAGCTACGACGCGCCAGGCCATTTATAGCCACCTATAGTTATCGCCGAGTATAGAGATGTCGTAGCGCTCAATGAGATTCGCGGAGCGGGCTGAGATGCGACGGCGGTTTGCTCCTTCTTTGCTTGGAGAGCTGGCGTTTATGACGGTTATTCGCCCACTATCAATGTCGTAAGCTGCGTAATATCCCTCTTCGATGCTATTTTCGAAATAACACCTTACATAATCATTCGGATACAGTGAGCAAACTTTAGTGAATGTCTCATCTACATCAGTAAAGCCTTTTGGTGCTGGTAATATTTTTGTTGGTGTGGGCTTATTTTTTCCAACTTGATGGGTGTAAACCGGCACGAAGAAATGCTTAATTTTACCTTTCTTGTTTGGCTTTTGATATACGTCAAGTCGCATCATAGATCCATTGTTGACAAATGCCTTATTGTCGTTGATATAAAATCCGCTTGGTTGTGTCGAATATACTTTGATAGTTGAGACTGAAGACAGCTTGTTGCCGTTTTTATCAGTCTTTTTGTCGTTTTTGTATATGGGTTCAGCGAACGCTTTTTCAGGATTGTCATCGCAAGCGTCCAGTCTTTCAAGTAATTTTTTGTATAGCCACTTGTCCGATTCTTTAAGCGTAGAATTTTCGACGTCCTTGCGTTTAACTTTTTTGAGCGGCATTCGTATGGTTCTCTGGTCACCATCTTTAACTTTTGGTGAGCGAATTGTTTCTTTATGTGCCGAACCAGTCGCTTTACGGCGTGGCATACGTGAGACGAAAATTGGTTTTACGCTCAATCGGAACTCTTCGTCATAGTTATCAAGACCTCGCAACTCATTTTGCAGAGTCTTAATATCGACATTAAGGGTTCGCTTCATAACTTCTTTGCCGAAGTCATCCCACGGCTGAGGAAAATGTTTCGAAGATAGTACAAGCATTGCATTTTTACGACGCTGAGCTTTATTAAACTCATCTTCATCGATGATTTCTCCGGTGAGCTTATCAGTTTTTTCTTCCATCGTTTTGACGGCTGCAAGCAGTTCTTTGATTTCGTGGCGTTTGGCGTGCAAGTTCGCTTGCATTATAATCTTCTGGTCAATTGCTGCCACAACTGCCGCATCTTTGGCGTGATGCAGAACGTCTTCACTACGATCTTTAGCCAGGCCCCAACGCTTGCGCAGATATGCTGTTGTTGTTCCATTTGGCGCTATTACATACTGTCTTACTTCATCTCCTGCAAAGTCAACATTTTGGCGTAAATAGTTCTGAATAAATCGTGTGATGTATCTAGTATCGTTTAAGGCTCGTACATTCCAGATATCATTTTTATAATCCTGCAGAAGCAGATTTTGCTTCTTCTTCATTGCATAGCCATTATATTTGTAATTGATGGCATTTGTGGCCTTATCGTCTGTTTTAATATCGCGTGTCTTATATATCGACTCTACTCTGGCGACGAATTCTTTCCAGCGGTTTTCATCTGCACCAAAATATTCAAATGGAGTTTTATTGCTCTTTTTCTGGTTTTCCTCTGTCAGCACTAGCACTTTATTAGTTATCCCATCATTATTGGAACGTGAAAACGGTACGATGTGGTCTATCTGATATGCATTGTCGTCTTGTAACATCGTGTCAAAATCGATTGGTTTTCCAGAATATGGACAAATACCGTTTTGTTCGCGATAGAGCTTAACTTTAATAATTTGCTGACCGTTAAAATCGGCGTTTTTATTAAGAGGCACATTAAGTTCTTTAAGGTGGCTGAGAAGTTGCTTGCCGCCCTTGGTTTTTGGCGATGCTTCATATCCATCAGCGATTATAGATTTAATGTCTTCGTTATATCCTTGATTCTCTTCGTTTTCTTTTTTAATTGCGTTGCGTTCTTTGAAGTTTTTTGCCAAGTCGCGAGCAGTTTCAACTTTAATGAAATATGGCTTACCGTACTTATGTTCAATGGCGCGAACAACCTTCAGTGTTTGCGATATAGCACGTTTTACGACAGGATTAGTGATTTGCTCTAGGCTAGCTGATTGTTTCTTGAAGTCATAACCAGCGGCTTCACAGGCTTTATCGTAAGTCATACCATTAAGAATGTGCGGTGTGATTTTTTGTAAAGCTTTTATTGACAGATGACAAAATGACCTAAAATTAGTAGCTTTAATTTTGATAATTGCGTTTTTGGCGTCATCAGAAATTGGCAATGCATTTAATTCGGCTTTAATTCCTTCGTCAGATTTTTGTGTAGTGAGAATATAAGCGATTTGATTGATTGTTGATTCGTTGTCAATTTTCGCCCAATCTTCTGGTAGATTTTTCAGCGCCGCTTTAATGTCGCTATACGCTTTTAAGCCACCGAATACATTTCCTTCTCCGAATTCATCGCCATCCTTTTTCTTTCCGTGTGTATATTTTGGAACATAATCTTCGCTAATTCCCGCAATGCTACGCACTTTTTTATATGTTAGGCTTTTTTGATTTTTGGCGGCTTCGATAACTCTATTTATCTGATCTGAAGATAATCTTATCTCTAGATTTTCTCGCTTTGCCTGGCGCTTGCTGGCGTCACGAGGTATGAATACTAGATGCGATAAGTCGCTTGCCAAGCGAAAAATTTCGAAGCTGTAGCCAGCTCTTGGTGCTCGTTTTTCATTTTCTTCAAAGGTACAATTCCCAACCATTTTTTCAATCAGCTCTTCAGTCATAAATGGGCGCTGGTACATAATTGCTGATATATTTACGACATTTTTGTCATTGTCCGAGCCGTAAAGCATTTCATTGATCGCTGTATCGGAAACGTTTTTTAAGGCATATCTTTTCTGGACCTCAATAATCTTTTCTAATTCGTGCAAAAAATCACTGCGAGAAAAACTATTAGTGTAATCGTCACGCTTATTGCGTTTATGTGACGCAAAGTTTTCATCGTGACTCAGAGCTTCGCCGACGGTTTTATATCCGTTCTCGGCGAGGAACTTTTCATTAGTTTTCAAGGCTTTTGATACGCGACCACCTTCTTTCTCCGACTCTTCTTCGACTTTACGATTCGACTTAAATCCACGTCGTTTGGCGATTTGGTACATGACCTTGAATAGCTCTTCTGGAGATAATTCTTCGGCGAGCGCTTTTGAGCGGAGAGCATATACGTCTAATTTGTTAAATTCGGATTTATCACTTAATACTTCTTCGATTCGATCTCTGGTGAGAATATTTTGGTCAATAAAGAATTGCTTCAAGTTATTCAAGCGTTGACGGCGTCGTTTTAAGCGACGGCGAGCTGACCGTGCATCGCGGCGAGGTTTGGCAAGCGAATCTCCGTTTTGTGGATCTTCTGGTTTTTCAAAAATGCGCACCCCTAAATCATGGATGCGCTCTTTATCTAAGTCCAATACTGCCCAGCCGATTGAAGATGTCCCGATGTCTAGACCTAGTGAATATTTTTTTGGTGAATATGAATATTTTTGAGTCATGATGGTCCTTTTTGTGAGATAATTTAATGCAATTATACAACCAAAATAGAATATTTGAAAGCGTAAATACTTTACTCATAAAAAAGATAATCCGCTCAACGAGTGAACGGATTAGAGCTTTGCTTTAGTATTTCTACTAAATTATTATAGAAACCTAAAACAACTTAGATATTGATACAATCCTTACTTAAGGGACTGTAACTACAGTGTACCCCACTTAATATTATTGTGCAAGTATTATTTTGGTCATATCTCGCCAACTGAGTAGCACTGGCACGGTTACCGCCGCCGTCGACATTCTGGGATTCTTGTGCTATATTACGAGCAGAATCCCCTAGATGGTGTAACTCAGTTGATGGGCTCGTCCCTGCTGGCTCCATGGAGGATTTTCTTGTCGTGGCGTGATCATTCTTATCATTGACATTCTGGACTTCTTGTGTTATATTTTCACCAGAAAAGTCACCAAGTCCCCGTTCGGCTTGTCCACGGGGCGCACCATTAAGGTCACCTGGGCGGCTTTTTTCTTGGCTTCGCACATTACCTTCATAAAGAGTATTTCGCCCTATTGTCTGTCTTCTAAGAAATTTACAGGCTATTTGATCGTTGGCATTTTGAGGATTGTTTGCTATAGTAGAACCAGAAGAATCCCCACTTAAATCCCGGTAATGGGATTCGGGGATTTTTTCTGTATTATTTGGTTATAATTCCCCAACAATCTAAATACCGATACACTTCCTAAGAGCCGCGTTTCACCTTTACTCCTGACGCCCTAGAGGTGATATAATTACTATAATATGCATGCGTCTGCGGTCCAATCTATAACCATAAAAGTGAGCGAAGTTGATTCTGCTTTGCTTAACGACGCGGATGAGTTGCAGAAATTGTTAAGAAATGTTACGGAATCTGCGGGCTTGCACTCTTTGGAGTCGGTAACGCATCAATTTTCTCCGCAAGGAATCAGCGCCGCCCTGCTTTTGTCGGAGTCGCATATCGCGATTCATACGTGGCCAGAAAGCGGCGTGGCGTATATAGCGATGACAACTTGTAAAATGCTGGATGATGATAAATTGCAACAAATAAAAGAGTTGGTTGCACGGATGCTGGACGCGGAAAACATAATTATGAAAGAAATGACATTGTAAGATGAAACGAACCAAGGCGCGACTTAAAATTAACCAGATTTTGACCGGCAAGAAGACGAATTTGCGAGTTGTTGGCTGTTTGCTTTTTCGGGAATGGGATAAGAAAGATAAGCGATTTTACTACTGGGAAGAGTGGGAGATTACAGGGTTGGCTGATTATGATAGCTGGGTGGAATATGATCACAGCGATCAAACCGTTTCTTTGTACGAGCCGATTCGTTTCACCCAGGCAATTGATCCAACGCAATTGGAAAAGGGTCAATCATTCACCGTTTCCGAGCAGGATGGCAAGGATCACGTTGTGGTGGTTGACGAGGTTGGAATTGGTGAAATTATGAACATTAAGGGCAAAAACACATACCAAGTTTTCCCGAAAGAACTGATGGCGTACGCTACTTTGAGGGATACTGGCGCGCCAAAAAACCGCCAGTTGATCACGATTGAGAAGTATAACAATCGCGAATATGACGCCTACCGCAAGGTTCAATTGAGCAACAAAGAACAAAAGGAAATGTTCGGCAGAACCATTAAACCGATTGACTGGACGACGATTATAGTTATTGCCATATTTATCGCTATTATTTTGTTTGCGTTTGTCTTCGACAATAATTCCGACGGCAGTAATGGCGGAGGTCACGGCGGATCGCGCAGTGTTTATGGCGGCAGCAGCGGCGGGCTTGGTAAATAAAAGGAGTTATAATGTCACGATCAAGTACGAAAAAACGGGAGCAAATTGCTTTATTTGCAGCTGCAATTTTAGTAGCAATTGGCGGAATTATTTACGAGCTGATTTTAGGCGCAGCTGCGTCATATCTGGTGGGCGATTCGATTTTGAGCTTTAGTCTGGCAACTGGCGTGACGCTGTTTGGCATGGGAATTGGCTCATTGCTGGTCAATTACATCAAGCTTCATCCAGCAACCAGCTTCGCAACGAACGAAATTATTCTGGGATTAATTGGCGGAAATTCGGTGATGCTGATGTATTTGGGCTTCGTTTTTACGCGTTCGCATTGGCTGATTTTTGCCGTCATAAGTTTGGCAATTGGTATTTGTATCGGGCTGGAAATTCCGCTTTTAATGAAGATGTTTCAGGAGTTCGGGCGCAAATCTTCGGTGAAATTATTTAGTAAGATTTTAGCGCTCGATTATTTTGGGGCGTTAATTGCGTCGCTATTATTCCCGCTCGTTATGCTTCCGTATCTTGGTTTAATGCGTAGCGCGTATCTGGTGGCGGCTTTGAATATTGGCGTTGCGGTTCTGATTCTTAAGCAAATGAAAGCGTCGAAAATTGTGATGACAATTAGCGTTATTGCAACAATGTTGCTTTTGGGATTCTTCATTTTTGCAACAGAAATTGAGCATGGGATTGACAAGCGAACGTATAAAGATCCTGTGATGTGGCAGCAGCAGACACCATATCAGAAAATTGTCCTGACTAGATATAAGAATGACACGAGGTTGTTTTTGAATCGCAATCTGCAGTTTTCCAGCCTTGACGAAGCGCGTTATCATGAAACATTGTCTACTTCCGCTCTGTCTTCAGTCGCCAATCCGAAGCGCGTGCTGATTATGGGCGGTGGCGACGGCTTGTTGGCTCGGGATGTTTTGAAATATCCTAGCGTTGAGCATATTACGTTGGTTGATATCGATGAGGTGATGACTAATCTGGCGAAAACTAATCATCTTCTCACTGATATAAATCAGCGCTCTCTGCATGATCCGCGCGTTTCCATTGTCAATCAAGACGCTTTTCAATTCGCCTTCTCTACCAAGGATAAATATGATGTTGTGTTGATTGATCTGGTGGATCCGTCGAATGAAAAATTAGCCAAGTTGTATTCTGAGCAATTATATCGTCAAATTGGCAATATTTTAACGGAGCGCGGAGTTATGGTGACGCAAGCGACGTCTTCGTTTTTCTCTTCGCATGCTTTTTATATGGTAGCAAACACCGTCAAATCGTCTCATCCAGAGCGATATGTGACGGCGTTTTCGGCCAATGTGCCGTCATTTGGTGAGTGGGGTTTTGTGATGTCTACGCCGCAAGCTGAGGTTGTAGCTAGCCAGCCATTACCGAAAAACCTGCGATATCAAAACCAAAAATTGCTTACTTTTTTGACTAAGCAAAACGCCGTGTCTGTGCCGTCTGGGCCAACTTCTACGTTGGTTTCTCCGCGAATCACCGACGTTTACAATTCCGATATGCGTCAGTGGCGATACGAATAGTTTTTAGGCGGTGGTAGCGCTCTTTTTTCGACGTCGACGTCGTCTTTTTGGCGTTGCCGAATCTAGCGGTGTAACTGTGCTAATTGCGGTCTCTGTAGGCGCATTATCATTGCCGCGAATTTGCAAAACAACTTCGCCATCGTTTGTTGCGGGTTGCTGCTTTTCCGGTTGGCTATTGACCGCTGGAGCGTTGTTTGCGGGCTGCGGTTGAGGTTTGGCTGGTTGCTTTTTTTGGTTGCGAACAGGCTTTATTGCGGCATCAATTTCCTTCTCGACATCTTCCCTATTTCGCGAATACATGCGACGCGAATGTTCAATAATGTGCGGAGTGTTGTCGGCTTGGCTTGGCGGAAGTTCCAATGTGCGGGCAGAAAACGCGGGAGTTTTCTCGCCGCCGATGACCATATTGACAACGAAATTACGATTGTGCATCTGCAGAAGGTCGATCGCCTCGAAGTTCGGCTCGAATTGCTTGGCAAGAATCGGTGCATCGTCAGCAGAAACTCGGAAAGAAATCATGGTGCCGACGTTTCCGAAAACCGCATCGCGAACCGTGTCGCTCATCTGGGAAATGTACTGATTGGCAACGGTCAAGTTAAGGCCATATTTTCGAGCCTCAGACAGAATAGTTGCAAACGAATCGGTGGCGAAGTTCTGGAACTCGTCGACGTAAAGATAGAATGGGCGGCGGTCACGGACGTCAGGAATGTCGCTTCGAGACATGGCGGCAAGCTGGATTTTTGTGACCAAAAACGAACCGAGGATGGCGGCATTATCTTCACCGATAAGACCTTTGGACAGATTGACAATTAGAATCTTTCCTTCATCCATAATCTGGCGAATATTGAACGTGGATTTTGGCTGTCCGATAATATTGCGAATGATTGGATTGGCGGTGAAAGCCCCGACTTTATTTAAGACTGGCGCAATTGCCTCGGCGACAAACTTGTCATTCCAGCTGGCAAATTCGACATTCCAGAATTGCAAAACCACGGTGTCTTGGCAATAAGCCAGCGTTTCTTTTCGGAATTCCTTATCTGTTAGCATGCGGGTAATGTCGAGCATCGTCGCCTCTGGTCGATCCAACAAAGCTAAAATAGTGTACCGTAAAATATATTCAAGTCGCGGTCCCCACGAATCGCCGAAAATGCGCTTCAAAACGCCGATGATTTCTGATGAAATGTTGGTTTTTTGATTAGGGTTCGTGACTTCCAGCGGGTTGAATCCCAGAGGATACGCGGTGTCGGCTGGGTTGAAATAGATCACGTCGTTCAATCGGCTGCCAGGGATAAATTTCATGTTGTTGATTGCGAAGTCGCCGTGCGGGTCGATGATGGCATATCCTTGATTATGGAAAATGTCGCTTAAGGCGAAGAGTTCTAATAGTCCACTTTTTCCGGCGCCCGTCTGCCCGATTATGTAAACGTGGCGTGAGCGGTCATAGCGCAACATACCAAATTGGTGGCTGATGCCGCGGAAGTTGGTGACGCCAAAGGCAGAAATTTGGTCATCGTTGACGTCTTCGCCGGTTAAGACTGGCAATTTGGACGGCGGTTCTGCGGTTTTGGAGCTCGCCCAAACTATATTTGGTGTTTCAACGTTGGTGTGCGGCAAGTGAAAAACTGACGCCAATTCTTCTATGTTTAAGATGAATCCGTCGCCGATGAACGAACGCTTGCGATATTTATCGATAAATTCTTTACCAAACACGCCCTTGACGGCGCGAAATCCGTTGAGATTTGTTGAGTTAAACTGCTTAAACGTACCGACGAGCGCCTGCATGCGAAGCTTAGCATTCGTCTGACTTTCGCCCATATAAACCAAGCGAATTTTTACTTCATAGCCGAGCTTGGTCGCCTTTTTTTCTGCTTCAGAAATGCGAGTTTTATCGCGGTCTGACAGCTCGATTTTGGCTGATTGCCCGACTCCCTGCTCTGGTGGTTGCCACAACGCGCCAAGTACACCGATTAGCCACTGCATACTGCCACCGAATCCTGGCAAGGAGAACATTCGTCCGTTTCTTATGCTATTGATATATCGATCTGCGGCGTTTTGCCAGTCGTCGGGGATTGGTCTGACTAGCACCTGAATCCATAATTCTTCACCGGTGGTTTCTAATTTTGCCAACGTGCCCGTAATGCCCGCCAGCGGGTCAACCTCGAAGTTTTGGAAGGTGCGAATCGGGAGAAATTCATCTGTGGTTAATGTCAATTCTGTCGAGTAAGCAACTTCGTGGTTGCGCTCGTGCTCGGTGTAATCTTCGTCGGCTTGGTGAATTTGAACGGTTGGGTATTGAGAATAAATCTGTCCCTCGACAAAGCTCTGCAGAGTTTTTGGCACCCAAACGTAAAAGCGAATTTGCCCATTGACTGAGGCGATTTCAAAGCTGATATGTTCTTGGTGTCCGCCAGATAATCGCAATTCTTTATTGTCACGAAGAATTCCGTGCAGTGAAGCGAATAACTGCTCGGCGGCAAGCTCTTGCTTGTCGTTGGTGCGTGGGATTTCCAGGACTAAAAGTACGCTCTCAGCTGGGGTGAAATCTTCGATCTTCCGATAATTCCGCCACGTCAAAAACATCAGGACTGCCACGATTGGCATCCAAATATACCATTGTAATAACGTACCGATGATCCAAGAAATAATCTGCATTATGTGTAAATTATCTCACCTCTGAAAGAAGTTTGCAACTTAGCTTAAGCGGCTTCTTCAAAAACGTATGTGGCTTTAGCGACGCGTTTGAATTGTGGCTTTGATTGAAGGTTTAATAGAATAGTAGTTTCCTTGACTTGTCGTTTGTCGAGGACTTGGCGAACGATTTCATCGCGGTGAAGCGGAGTTTCGGAATTCTTCAAAATATCAGTAATGATATCTGCTACAGTTCCGCGGCTGTAGCCCCAGCTAGCAAGCGCATAAATCCCGCGGCCGATTAGAACAAAGCGCTTGTCTTTAATAAGTTCATTGTGAATTGCCTGCGTCGTGACGCTTCGGCGGTTAAATTCGCTGTCCCGAATTCCCTTAGCAATGTCGGAAAAATGCATCGGTGAGCCGTTGGTGTCCAGAACAACGTAGATTTTATCGCGGATGTTCTTTGGGTTAACGGCTGGCCATTTGGCTAGTCCCCACTGATCGTTTAAGCTGGCCAATTTTTTACTGACGGTAGCCAAGGCTGCAATGTTTGAAGGATGTTCATAGTCCAATTTTTTGTGCAATTCTTCCGCAGTAACAGGCTCGCCGTGTTTTTTGATCGTTTTGACAACCTCTTCGACTCGTGCTCTAATCTGCTTTTCATTGCCGAGAGTGTCAATTGCTGCCGCTTGGTAATAATCGTCATTCTCTGTAACAATTGTGATGTTTTCTGCCAGCTCAGAAATGAACGCCACACGAGCGCGGTCAATTGCAGTAGCTTCTTTACCGAGGAAATGCGATGCCAAATCCTGCATGCGCGCAACTCGTCCCATCTCAGACAAACTCGAAGTAATTTCTTTTTCCATAGCAATAACCGAAGGAAGTTCTCCCTCGGCGACAGCTGCACGTAGACGCGTTAAAATTGCTTTTTCTAGCTGACGAACGCGCTCGCGAGTAATGCCGAACATATCGCCAATTAACTCTAACGTTTCTTTTCGGTCATACAAACCAAATCGTCGAGAAATAATTTCCTTCTCGCGCTCTTGCGGAATCTTAGAAATAATAGTATCGACGACAGAATTTAATTTGGCGCTTTGCTCGGTTTTTGCTGTCTCGCTCATGCTACTAGAAACATCCTCTCTGCCTCACCACAGGTTATATTGATTGAAAATATGTTTTTAATTATACAATTGCATTTGACAAAAGTCAATAGATAAATGCCATAATTGCTGATATAAATTATAGCATTTATTTTACGTTTTTTGCAATAGATTATATGAAGAGTTTTTATTATCCGGAATTATTGGATAGTATGGAAAACGCTATTTCTTTTTAGCGGATGTTTTGGTGGCTTTTTTAACTACGCGTTTGCGAGTTGGCTTTGCTGTTGTGGCGTTTAGTAGCTCCAGGGCTTTTTCGTGAGTAATAGTTTTCGGATCCGTGTCTTTAGGAATTTTGACATTTTTGGTGCCGTTGGTTATGTATGGACCAAATCGTCCACTGAGAACCTTAACTCCATCTGAAAACTCGGCAATATTCTTAGCAGCTTCGGCTTCTAATTTGGCGGCGTAAAGTTCACGCGCCTTTTCTAAAGTAATGCTGTGCGGGTCTTCTGGCTTAATGGAAACGAACAATTTACCGACTTGAATATACGGACCGAATCGTCCAATATTCGCCTTAATCTCTTGCCCATCCTCTGTTTGTCCGACGACGCGTGGCAATTTGAACATCTCCAGTGCTTGCTCCAGGGTAACTGTCTCAATTTTCGCACCCTTTGGCAGCGGTGCAAAACGTGGCTTTTCGTCGCCGTCAGTTTCGCCAAGCTGCAACATCGGACCAAATCGCCCAAATCGCGCGATAATCGGCTTATTTGTCTTCGGGTCAATTCCCACTTCGCGATTGGCGCCGACTTTACTTCGGTCGATCCCGCCAGATTGCTCGATTAATTTATGGAAAGGTGTGTAAAATCCGTGTAGCATTGCGCTTTTTTCCAGATTAGCGCCGGCAATTTTGTCAAATTCCGTCTCAACGTTGGCGGTAAAGTCGTAATCGACAATTTGCGTAAAGTGGTCCGTCAGGAAATCGGCAATCAGTTCGCCGCTCGGCGTTGGGATAAGCTTGCCGCGTGTCGAGCCAGTTTTTTCCTGGACGATACTTCGGCTAACTTCCTCGCCGTTATAATTCAGGACAATCACATCCCGTGGCTGACCTTCGCTGTCACCCTTTTCAACGTAGCCGCGAGTTTGAATAGTGTCAATAATCGTAGCGTAAGTTGACGGACGACCGATTCCAAGCTCCTCCAGCTTCTTAACTAGCGAGCCTTCAGTGTAGCGAGCTGGCGGTCGTGTAAATGTTTGACGAGCCGTAATGTTGTGAGAATTGACTTCATCGCCAGACTGTAACTTCGGCAGAAGCTCATCTTTATTGCTACCGTAAACACGCAAAAATCCGTCAAACGTAATAACTTCGCCCTTTGCTTCAAACTGAGCGGGCTTTTTGCTTTTTGGCAATTTTTCACCCTTGATATCAATTGTAATAGTTGTCTTTTCTAGCTTCGCTGGCGACATTTGCGACGCTAAGGTTCGGCGTCGAATTAGGTCGTATAATTTCTGGTCATAGCTATTATTAGACGCGGTTTCCAGAGTGATGTCTGTCGGGCGAATGGCTTCGTGGGCTTCTTGGGCGGACGCGGATTTGGTCTTAAATTTGCGAACCGTTGAGTAATCTGGACCGTAAAGACGCTTGATAAAATCGGTAGCCGCCGCGATGGCTTGACTGCTCAAATTCACCGAGTCGGTACGCATGTAGGTGATTTTTCCGTCTTGGTACAATTTTTGCGCCGAAGCCATGGTTGCTTTGGAGCTGAGGCCAAGTTTAGAGTTGGCTTCCTGCTGCAAGGTTGACGTGGTAAATGGTGCCGCTGGATTGCGCGTTCCGGGAGTTTTTGAGATATCACTAACAATAAATTCGGCGGGTTTCAGGCTATTTAAGAACTCGTTTGCCGCTTCTTCTGTATCGAATTTTTGATTAAGCTCGGCCTTGAATTCTTGATTGTCGTGAATAAAAATGGCGGTAACTTTGAACTGAGAATTGCCCTCAAACTTCATAATTTCTCGTTCGCGCTCGACTAGCAATCGCACCGCCGGACTCTGAACGCGACCAGCTGACTTTCCACCAGGAACTTTTTGCCAGACGACTGGACTGAGCTCAAAACCAACTAGTCGGTCAAGGATTTGCCTGGCTTGTTGCGCCTGAACCAAATTCATATCCACGGTTCGCGGATTCTTAATGGCATTAGTTATGGCGTCTTTGGTGATCTCATGGAAGACAATTCGCTTAGTCGTTTCAATAGGAAGATCCAGTACTTTGCACAAATGCCAAGCAATGGCCTCTCCTTCGCGGTCTTCATCGGTTGCGAGCCAGACGTTTTCCTTGCCGACTGCCTTGACATTTCTCTTTAGTTCGGTGATAACTTTCTTTTTTTCAGGATCAACTTCATAAATTGCAAAAAAATCGTTAGTCACGTCAATCGGTGGCGTTCCATCCTTCGTCTTTTTAACAATCGAGCGAATATGCCCCACGCTGGACAAGACGTGAAAATCCTTGCCAAGGTATTTCTCGATGGTTTTAGCTTTTGCTGGTGACTCGACGATAACGAGATTTTTCATAACTTTATATTATAACAAATCACTATTTGGCTACAACCGCAAAGTTAATTATTATTACGGGCGACCACTGAGGCGACCGAGCATTGCCATTGACCCGAGGGTGCGATTGACATCTGTTATTTGGTGTAGCTCTTCTGACTTTTCTTTTTCCGCGTTGCCTTTGACTGCTCGCTTTATGTAGGTGCATGTTGCGTGCGCAGCGAACGGAAGTGAAGCGGCAAATGCTGCAGCTCCCAGTTTGCGTAGAAGTTTGGCGAGTTTTGGATTTTTGTCCTGCTCGGCAATATGGGCGGCAATATAAGATATCAAAGTAACTGTTTCTCCTGCCATGGCTAGTTTTCCTGATTTAGTTGGTCGAGTTTCGGCTTTCTCGTCACTACGTAAATTAGCGATTCCCGTAGCTAGGGCGTTTATCAAGTTTAGTACCGCAACAGTGTCAATAACTTTCTCTGGAGCCAACTCTTTTTTATTCATTTCATGGAGGATTTTTGCCATAACTATTTTGTCTGTTATGGCATCTAAGGCTGCTCCAACGTCACTCGTCTGTCCTGTGAGGCGAGATACTGGACCATCAATTATATCAAGTAATCTTCCTAGGGCGGCTTTTGACAAGCCGCAAGGATTGTTAAGTTCTTCTGCTCCGCGCCATGCTAATATCCCACCTGTTAGCGTTATGGCGTTAGGTATGGTAAATACATCTTTAGCTATCTTATTAGCGCGATTACTTGACTCTCGGCTTGTCTTCATAACCTGTATCTTAACATCAATTTGTCAAAATAGCAATATTATCGTAATGTCCAGTTATTCGCTCCGAGAGGCTTAATCACTCCGTTGATTTCTAGCATTGTGAGCGCCGTGGCGAAGTCTGACGCGGATAATCCTGATTTTTGTTGGATTTCATCGCCGTCACGAAGCCCTTCTGAGATGAGTTTTATGATGATGCCCTCTTCAATTGTTGCGCTGGCTGTTAATTCTTGACCGTTGTCTTTTTGCAATTTTTCTGGCGCGATGATTGATAAAACATCGTCGGCGTCTGTCACCAAATATGCCCCTTGTTTTAATAAAGTATTACAACCCGCCGACAGTGGACTGGTTATGTTTCCGGGAACTACAAACAAATCCCTTCCCTGATTCAGTGCGTGCGAGGCTGTGTTTAATGTGCCGCTTCGCTCGGCGGCTTCGGTGATAATAATTCCGTCAGCTAGCCCACTAACCAGCCGATTGCGCTCCAAAAAACTCCAACGATTGACTATTTTATTATCGCCCTTCATCCATTCTGAAACGACCGCGCCACCCCGCTCTATGATGCTCATGGCTAATTGATAATTGGTCCGCGGTGAAATATCAGGAAGCTCGTTTGGGACGACCGCCACGACCGTTCCGCCAGCTTCAATGGCAGCTTTTTGGGCAATGCAGTCCACACCTAGCGCCAGCCCGCTCACGATTACACATCCGGCTTTTGCCAGATCTGTTGCTAATCGCTCGGTTACTTCTTTTCCGTAGGCAGACGGCTTACGGGACCCGACGATTGATACGACGGGCGCGCTTACTTCCGGCAACTTTCCCATATAACATAAGCTTTTTGGTGGATTGGCAATATGCGCTAATCTCTGGGAGAAAATATGTTCATCTGGTGTAATTCTATTGATTTCCATAAAAAATGTGGTAAAAAGTATTGACACTTTGTCAAATGTTTGCTATAATCAAGGACGATTGGTTAAGTAATCATTAACCAAACGCACCTTATACCCCCTATTCTAACTATATGTTAGGTTGCGCGCAATGGCATTAAGTATTCTTACCCTCCACTTTTTGCGGTTCAACGTTACGCGCATACTAACCCCTTTAACTGCCCTTTTTCAAAGGCGACATCCGTTAAGGCGAGCACTAGTTGGTGTTGATAATAGTCAGGCGCGGACTTTTGGAGTTTTAGTCGCGACGCTTCGCTGATACGGTAGCTCGGGTGGGTTGAAGGGTAAAAAAGCGTCAGGTGATGCCCACCCTTACCTGGCGCTTTTTTGTTGGGAAAAATTATTTATTTTCTATAATATATCGGCACTTTTCGCAAATACCTTCCAACTCAAAGTGGTGTTTTGTGACTATGAAATTATGTTTTTTACCGATGAAATCTATGAGTTTTTCTAGCTCTTGTGATTGTATAGGTTCGGCATTTTGACAATTAATGCAGTATAGGTGGTGATGATGTGGTATAAAAGGTTCTGCTAACTCGTAATAATTCTTCCAACCAATAGTTATAGTGTTTATAATGTTCAGAGTATCGAACATTAGTAGCGTGCGGTAAATGCTGGCACGGTTAATGTTTTTGCAGTTTTTCGCAATATCGCCGACCGTAAGAGGTACGTCTGAATTTCGTAGGATATCGAATACTTGCTGGCGCGGTTTTGTCAGGCGAAGATTGTGGCGTTCAAATATCTCATTTAGCATAGTGCTATCAATAGTTTATAACTTATTGCAACAAGTGTGCAATAGACCTACAGTCCGAGTAGTTCATAAGGATATTTGGGTTGATTGATTTTTGTGATGTGCGCGTTTGTTATGACGTATTCAGCTTGGCCATTAACGATTTTCTGCGACAATTTACCCTTGACGATTAGCCATGTTCCATCTGGGTAGTCTGTCGAAAAGTTTTTCTCGACCAGGATTTTCATAGGCACGCTGTCAACAGTGCAGCAACTTATAACGTATCTAGCAGTATTGAAGTAGTTGTAGCCATAGTTTTTTAACAGATCATTTGAAACGAAACCGGTTACGGTGATGTCTTTGCCGTTAAAATAAGCGGTTTCTTTGCAAGAATTTATGGCGGTTTTCCAGCGATTTATTGAGATTGTAGAAGAGCCTTCTTTTGGTTGAGGTGTTTCGCAACGACTTTCGGGCTCAATAATCGCAGGACTTTCTTTTTGCGCGAGACTGCTTGGAGAGAGTGGTTTTGGTGGCAATATATATCCGACTGAGAGTATAATTGCTGCAAAATAAGATATCGGGGTAATTTTTTTCAAGCTAATTCTAGATTTGTCTTTAGCGGACTTATTTTTTAATTGCAACATTATATCAATAAGCAAAAGTATAACGCCGATTACGCTAATTATGACCGCGAATGTGTGATAGCGTGGATGAACGTAAAAGCCGAGTTGGTCGCGCCAAGCTAATAGCAAAATATATGCGCAAACGACAATTCCGCCAATTGATTTGGTAAGATTAGCGTACATATAAGTTGACCCCCAGCCCAACAATTAGTGACAAGATGAATACAGTTAAGGTAATTGTTGCAATAAATTTCCAGCGAAAAGTTGTTTTTAACAACGTAATCATTTTAATGTCTATCATCGGTCCGAATAGCAAGAAAGATAAAATTGAGCCTGTCGTGAAATTTCGCACGTAAGCCAATGCGAAGAATGCGTCGATGCTGGAACATATCGAAATGATGAAACTTAGTGTGATCATGGATATGACTGATAAGAAAATGTCGCCGCCGACGGCGTTTATGATGAATCGCGGAACGAAGATTTGTGTGGCGGCTGCGATGCTAGCGCCTAAGACCAACATAGTAAATAATTGCCAGAATTCATTACGTGATGAGCTGAATAGGTTTGACAATTTTGAACCGTGATTATGATGGTGGCAAAGTTTTTCAAACTCTGGATTAATGACGGAATCTTCCTTAAAAAAGCTGACGATAAAAGCGGTTATTTGTACGATAATTAGCGCAAAAATAATTCGCCACCAAACTATTCGGGCGTCAAAGCTGAAGGCGGTCATGGTTGAAATTATGGTTATCGGGTTTAAGATTGGCGCGGCGAAAAGAAAGCTAATAACGTCGGCAGGTTTCAGTCTGTTCGCTATTAAGCTGCGTGCAATTGGCACGTTACCACATTCGCATACAGGTAAAATTAGCCCGATCATAGAGAGCGTAATTCGTCGAAGGAAGGTGTTTTTTGGCAACATTTTGAAGACATCTTTTGATGATAAAAAGTATCTGATAAGCGCGGATATGATAATTCCTAAAATTAAGAATGGGACCGCCTCGACAATTACGCTTAGCGTCAGCGTGATGAAATCTTGTAATGACGGAAGTAATTTATTGTACCATTCTGCAAATTCTCCGTTTAATAACATGACGCCGAATCGTGAGCTGAATTGATAAATAGAAATTATAAGGACGCCAAAAACCACCCAACCGATCAATTCACTGTTGGCTGATAAAAACTTTTTTATGCGACCATCTGGCGATTTTTGTGCCATATATAAAATTATACTCCATGCTTATGCTATACTAAATCAATATGAAACATCTTTTACATTCACATCATCCGTTTCGGATTTTCTGGTTTTCAGTCCTATTAACCTTAGGTTTGGGCAGTTTGATTTCTAGTCATATGGGCGTTAGCGGTCTTTGGCTATTTACTATTTTGGTGGTTCTGGAAGTTACGTTTAGCTTCGATAACGCGGTGATAAATAGCAAGGTTTTGGCGGGAATGAGTCAAGTTTGGCAGAAAGTCTTCCTGACGGCTGGCATATTTGTGGCGGTGTTTGTCGTTCGATTTATATTGCCAATTGCTATTGTGATGATTGCGAGCGGTCACGGGTTTATGGATGTTGTCAATCTGGCGCTTCATAAACCTGTTGAGTACGGCAAAATCCTGCATGAGGCGTCGCCGATGATTGATGCGTTTGGTGGTGCGTTTTTGATTATGATTGGGCTTAGCTATTTCATCGATTACAACAAGCGTGTTCACTGGATGCGACATGTTGAGCCGATTTTGGCGAAGGCTGGACGATTTGAGAATTTTAAGGTGTGCATAATGCTTAGCGTGGCGGCTGTTTTGTATTTTACGGTCGAGGCGCCGCATAAATCTTTGGTGTTGATTTCGGCGGTTCTTGGAATTGTGCTGCATATTGGGTTGGAACTATTCGGGTCATTTTTCCATGAAGATGACGCGAAATCTGTTAAGATTAAAACCGGTTGGGCGGCGTTCGCTAGCTTGTTATATTTGGAAGTTCTGGATGCCAGCTTTAGCTTTGACGGTGTGATTGGCGCGTTTGCCATTACCAACAGCGTGCTACTGATCGTGGCTGGACTGGGCGCTGGAGCAATTTGGGTTCGATCACTAACCGTATATTTATTGCGAACAGGCGCGCTTAGCAAATATAAATATCTGGAAAATGGCGCTCACTGGGCAATTATGGCGCTCGGCGTGATGATGATTGCCAAATTATTCCACTTGGAATTGCCGGAATGGGCGACGGGTGGCTTGGGCTTATTGTTTGTGAGTTTGGCGGTCGGCAGCAGCATATTGGAAGCCAGATCTATCAATCTGCAAGAAGCCGCGACTGCAAAATTACATCAAGCCGAAGAGCAATTGAAGAACGGCGCTTCAAAAATTGTGCCGCGAAAACGACGCTAGAATCTGTTTAATATTTTATACTGAACGGTTCGATAGTTTCGTTAATAAATTTCTCGATCAAATTAATTGATTCGGGCAATATCCAGCTTTGGAGAATCTTTTGCTCGTCTGAGTTGAATTTGCCTAGGACAAAATCTACGTCACCGACTTGGCGTCTGAGCAAATTGTCTGTGCCAATACGAATATGCCAAAAGTCTGATCCGACGTGGGCGTGAAGAGATTTCAATCCGTTGCTGCCCGCGTCTCGTCCGCCTTTGCGGGTTCGAATTTTACCAAAATCCAGCGCCGTGTCGTCGTGAATAATTAGTAAATCATCCAATGTCAATTTGTAAAAATCTAAGATTGCTCGGGCGGAAATTCCGACCTCATTGTAGAAAGTAGTTGGCTTAACTAGTAAAACTTTTTCTCCAGAAATATTTGTTTCGGCAATATCCGCGGAAAACTTCGGTTTATTCGAAAAGGTTTTCCCCTGCTCTGACGCAAATTTATCAATAGCCAAAAACCCAGCATTATGCCGCGTGTTTGTGTATTTTTCGCCTGGATTTCCCAACGCTAAGATGACTTTCATAGACTTAGTATATCACCTTGTGAAAATGACGTATAATAAACATATGGCAAAACGCGACGATGATTTGGAATTTAGCATTAATGCGCCGTTTGATGATGGGCGAGCGGTTATCGATAAAGTTCCGCTATATTTGGTGAACGGCTCGTTGGGTGCTGGGAAAACTAGTGTTCTTGAGTTCTTATTGCAACAAAGCGACTATAAGGGTTCTCGGGTGATTGAGAATGAATATGCTAATGAAAACGTTGACGGTTATCGATTGGAGAAGCTGGCGGATATCGTGACGACTTTGGCTGGCGATTGTGTTTGTTGCTCGTCGAAGCATGCATTGACGCGAATGTTACTTGACTTTTGTCGCAATTCCCCTGCTCCGGTGTTTATCGAGGCTACTGGTGTGGCGCGAACGATGAATTTGGTTGAGAAGTTGATTAATGCACAAATATTCAATAAGTATGAGTTGGCGCAGAGTTTTTATGTTATTGACGCACATGAGATTTTACGTGGAATTGAGCCGACGCATGAAATTGAGTTGCAAGCGGCTGATATGATTTTAGTGACCAAAGAAGATCTGCTAAGTGACGACGAGCGACTGCAGTATGAATCTAAGCTGAGCTCCCTGTCTTACGGAAAAATATTGAGCGCGCCACGCGGTAAATTTGATATCAATAAAATGACGACGCCGTCGGGACTACTAACGTTTTTTGATACGTACGATGGCGAGTTGGTCGTACCGGATAATCCGACATATGCCGTGCTGGATGTTTCTGGTATGAAAATTGCTGCGGCGACTCTGGAGAAAATTTGGCCGGAACTTTTTGACGCTTATAAACTTAGGCGAATGAAGGGCTGTTTTATTGACGATAATGGTGTGCGGCATCATTTGGAGGCAACGGAAAATCAGATTCAAATAGCTAATTCTGCGGCGGAAGAGCCAGCAAAAATTGTGCTAATTGGTGAACGTGCGGACGAAATTACGCGTGAAGTTTTGTCTGCGCAATTGATGATGTTTGAATAAAAGTTCGCTTTCGTCGTTTCCGACTCATCAGCATAGACACGCATCTATGGAGCGAACTGACAAGCAGGAGAATATGTACGACGGAGAGAACCGCCAAGTATTCTCGGCGGATGTCAGTTCGGCGGCCGTCAATTGTTCGACGGCGTTAGCCCGCAGGTGCCGGTGGGCTCCTGCTGCGTTAGTTCAATGCTCTCAATGTTCCAGAAAGACGAGGTTGCTGGAATACGATATCCAAACGACTCGATCTTATAGGTCTTTCCGACCTGAATCCTGGCGTATACGTCCGCGCTATTGAATCTAGCTCCGTTACTACCGTAATAATCTTTTACGGTGTAGACTTGGCCTGAAGTGTATATGCGGTACTCATGAGAGCGGCTATCGCCGCTCCCAGTTTCGACGGAACCCTTGTCGCACACGGTAACAATTTCCGTGTGCCAGTTCCCCTGCTCCACTGATGTGTGGCAGGCTTTAGACCCGAAGTAGATAGCAAAAACTAAGATGAAGACAAGGATGTACTCCTTTACGCCAATCTCACTACTACGACTGCGCATGGCTGACCTTTCTCCTCACCCGGACGGGAATGTCCGTGTTTTATAAAAAACACTGCTCTGGCGCCCGGATGGCGCTTGCAAGATGAGGTTTCACGACACTATTTTGCTTCCGCTAAAATAACGCCATAAAATCTCACCTTGCTTTATTCTCAACTGCTTGTCAAAGTGCGCTTTCGGACGAGGAATAAATTTCAACTTGTCAACGAAAGCTGATATTATTTATACCACACATGAGTAAAAATGTCAATAGAATAAAAAACAGCCCCAGTTGGGGCTTAATAATTTCCAATGAATAGTGACCAAGCAGATGAAGATGTACTAAGACGTGTCAGAAGACGACGCCTTAGAGTTTTTAGGAATCATCCTGCTCATCACTATTCAGTAATAACTTACCGTGTTAATAACGGTGAGTTATCCGGCGGCTAGAGCCCCTCTGCTCTCGCTAGAGATGAAGGCGAGGGCACAAATCTCTCGTTCGCGAGACCTTTCACTTTGTGTGAACTCAGCAAAATCCCGTCCTTATACTTATGGACAGCGGCGGTTACTCGCGTGTTGCCATTTTTGAAGGGTTTCTTGCTCAGTTCCATTATTTCATAGTGAACGTCGTCCGCACCAGGAGACAAAATCACACTGCCCTCTTTAAGGTCTCCCATTTTAGGGAATGCCTTACTTAGAGGAACAGTGACAGTTATTTCGCCTCCATGGCGATTATAACTGAAATTGTTACGATCATCGCTCCGGATTTCTACATGTTCTGGCGTGAGCAAGGCAGAAAACTTATCACATTTTATGGTGAGATCACCGCAGTCTATCTTATATTCGTACAGTCCATTTTCAGGATTCTGTGATGGAACGAATCTGGAAGACTCCAAGCGAGCAATAAACTCGTTGCCATAGGTAGTAATTTTCTGACCGTTGGGAATCTCCTCTAGGCATGATACTACCCCCTCTAAGGCGCGTACAGTTGAGCAGTCATCACCGGTTCGCCACACGATGGTGGCAGGTCCCACGCAGACAGTAACCGTGGTGTTGCTACCGATGTTGCAGCCAACCTTGTCAAAAAGTGCCATTTTTTGACACTCCTTCCTGTTTTCTCGCGGCGGGAATCGCCATCTTTGCTTTTTGGCAAATAATCATGCGTGCATATGATCAAGCATGAAACGAGATTTCAATTGTCAATTACATCTTCTATCAACAACTAAAACCTCGCTTCATGCTTAAGTTTCGTCTTAATCTTATAATCTTACATCTGCTTGTCAAGGTACGCTTTCGGACAAGGATTTACTCGACTTGTCAACAAAAGCCAATGTTATTTATATCACGCGATAATATTTAAGTCAAGAGAAATTGGCGTAAAAATAGGATTAAGCGAGTTTTTCGGCGTTTTTGGCCTGCTTGTAGGCTTTGGTGACTGGCGCTAGGCCGCGAGCAACGCGTTCACGATTGGCTTTTAATTGCTTTTCGTCACGGAAAGACATTTTAATTGGCGTTCCTGCAAAATTGAAAGCCTCGCGTAAAGTTCGCTCCAAATAGCGTTTATAGCTCCAGTGGACAAATTTCAGATTGCTGCCATATATAACAAACCACGGCGGAGCAACGTCAGTCTGGACAATGTAACGAAGTTTCGGATGTGAGTTTTTCAGGCCAGCTGGCGGATGTGCGGCGATGGCTTTCTGTAAGATGTCGTTTAAGGCGCGAGTTTTACATTCTTGGCGACGACGCTTATAGATATCAAGCGCCAGGTCAAACAATTTGGCAACATTCTGCCCTGTGACGGAAGAGGTGAATATTAACGGCGCGTACGGCGTGAACTTGAAGTTATAGCTGATTTGTGGTGCGATTTCATCGTGCGTGTAAGCGTCTTTACCTTCGACGGAGTCCCATTTGCTGACGACCAGAACAAGCCCCTTGCCCGCCTCGTCAATAATTCCAGCTAGGCGCTGATCCAATTGAACGTTAAGCTCGTTGACGTCCATAAGAAGCAGGCAAACGTCGGCTTCGTTTATGGCTTGCATTGTGCGAAGAACTGAGAACTTTTCAATTCCCGTTTCTTGCTTTCCTTGGCGGCGAACTCCAGCGGTGTCGAGTAGTTCAATCGTCTGGCCGTGATAACGAACTTGAACGCGGTTTACGTCGCGAGTCGTACCCGCAACGTTGGCGACGATGGCCTGCTGCTTGCCCGCTAAGGTATTGAATAGATTACTCTTTCCGACATTCGGGCGGCCGATTAGCGCAACGCGAATAACGTCATCAGGTGCGGTTTCGGTGGCTGGCGGAATAAGTTCGGCAATGCTGTCGAGAAGCTCCGAAATGCCGATACTATGCTCGGCAGAGGTCTTTATGATGTTTTTAATGCCGAGTCGTTTGAATTCGTCGATAGAAAGAGAGCCTTTTAAGTCTGCTTTATTTGCTATTAGAATGACTGGCTTGCCGCTTTTTAGGGCTTTTTTGGCCAATTGTCTATCAGTATCAGAAGGATAAACAGTGGAGTCAACTGTTACGAGGATTACGTCAGCGGCGGCGGAGGCGTCAGCGATTTGGTCCTGAATGGTCGCCTCAAATTCGTCCTCGGCAGTCTTAAGTCCGGCTGTGTCGATGAGCCAAAATTGCGAATAGTCATCTGACGGCGCAGAATCTACGTTGCGTCGTTTGTATGAGACTTTACCAACGACATTGTCGCGAGTTGTTCCAGCTTCCCTGGCGACGATGGCCGTGCGAGAGCGTGTCAAGCGATTGAATAATGAGCTTTTGCCGACGTTGGCTTGCCCGATGATGGCGACTGTTGGTAATTTAGACATGATATAAATTATATCATTTTTTAGCTATTTCGACTATATTGGAGGTCTCTTCTATTTTTATTAAATGCAACAGCTATAACTCCTTTGGGATTATTGTGATGATAATTGATACGATTACTGCATGAGCGTGCTATCTTTGTATAATCTAATGGAGCAATCTGACCGTCTTTATTAAACGGTCGAAGCTGGAGATATTCTGTGTTAACAGTTCCGTCTGTTTTAAATACTAGTTTGTCTGCGATATATACACGAGAACCTTCTGTCTGTTTTTTGGATATGATTACGCCACCGCCTTTTTCTAGGTCAAGCAGATAGTAATTACTGCCGTCTATTGTGGGTAAAGTTTCCAGATCTAGAGATTCTGCTATTTCTTCTAGCTTAACAACTAATTTTGCATAATCTGATATTTGCTTCTCGGTGATGTCTATGGGGAGTTCTCTCTTTCCTGAATATACTTCGGTTATCTTGTCATGTCCATACTCAGTATCAGCTTTAAGATCTGCGCATATTCCGTTTAGGGATATTCTGGCTAATTTCCTTGACAATTCTAATTTATCACGTGTGTTTAGTGTTTCCATTTTGCAATTACACTTTCTATCAAATTTAGCACAAAAGCTATATTACAATATTTACCGTAAAATGTAAAGAGCCGCGGAGTAAATTATGAATTCGTGAATTTTTCTTCTCGCCATTCGCCTCTCTTGAGGTCACCGAGCGAATAATTGCCGAAGTTTGTTCTGTGGAGTTTTTTAACAGTGTAGCCTAGCGCATCGAAAGTTCGCCGAATTTGACGATTTCTTCCCTCGCTCATTTCGACTATCCAGCGATAATCATCACCTTCGTGTTGTCTTTCTAGCGTCAATTGACTGCGTCCGTCAGGAAGCTGCACGCCAAAATCATTGATCATTTGGCGATGTAGAGGTTGCAATGGCTGGTCAATTGTAACAAGATATCGCTTAATTTTATAAAACGACGGATGTGTCATGCTGTGAGCAAAATCTCCGTCGTTCGTCATGAGAATCAGCCCGGAGCTGTCTTTGTCCAGGCGACCAACAGGTTTTAAGTGGTGAAGGTTTTTTGGTAGCAATTTGTAGATTGTCGGAACGCCACCCTGAGAGGCGCGCGAACAAAGATATCCAGTTGGCTTATGTAGGATGATGAGCTGTTTGGACTGCAATTCTAGTAATTTGCCGTTATAGGAAATTTTATTTGCGTCAGAAATTTGTTGACCCAATCTGGCGGGCTGATCGTCAACTGTAATCTTTCCCTTCTCTATTAATTCGTCGGCCTTCCGCCTGGAAATACCCAAGCAAAGCGCCACGAATTTATTGAGGCGCCAAGATTCTTGCTTTGTGTCTGGGCTTATCATTGTTGCGGATTTATCGGTGGAAATTGTGTCGGCTGAAGGGTTTCTGATGGTTGATGTGGAATGTTTTGCTCCTGAGGCTGTGCTTGGACCTGAGGTATTGCGCTAGCCTGCTCAATAGGATTTGGTGTTGGCTGAGGTGTTGGAATTGATTGCGGTGCTGGAGTCTGCACTGGTTGAGGTTCTGGAGTTGGTTGAGAAATAGTCTGCGTATTGTCTAGTTCTTGCGCCATAAGCTTGGAAATATCTACAGAATTCTGGGAATCATCAGCTGGCAAAGGTTGAATCACACGATCACCAAGCCCTGAAGGTCGCGGCACAGGTGATGAAAACGGTGCCATGGGTTGTGGTAGCGTTGCTGACTGCTGCTGAGGCGTCGGAATTGGTTGCGGTGCTGGAGTCTGCACTGGTTGAGGTAGTGGTTGCGGTGCTGGAGCGAATGCTTGTTGTGGATGTTGTTGTATAAGCGGATTTACTGCAGGAGCTGTTGGCGTTGCAGTGGGGGTAGCCGGTTGCGGTGACAATGAAGATATGTCAGGTCTAGTAACTGGCTGCGGCGCTGCTGGAGTTGGCTGAGGTGTTGGAGCGACTGGCTCATATGTATGAGCTGGTTGTGAAACTGGCACTGGATTTGTGCCGACTCCTGGAAGATCTCCCAAGGTTTCGTGAACTGCTCTCACAACGTCCTCTATTCCCACCTGAGACTTTACCAAGTATTTATCAGCACCAAGCTGCTCGCCGCGTTTTCGCTGATCTTCTGATGACAGTGCGGTCATGATAATCACCTTAACGTCTTTTGTTTCTGTCGTTGAGCGTAAAATGTCCAACATATCGAATCCGGAAATTTTTGGCATCATCACGTCGCTTAAGATTAATCGCGGACGTTCTTTAATTGCCATGGCTAGAGCTTCTTCTCCGTCGCCCGCCGAAACGATATCGTAGCCCTCCGCCAAAAGTCGTACACCGTAAATTTCGCGTAAACTTTTGTCGTCCTCAACCAATAAAATTTTTGTCATATATTTATACTATACTGAAGTTTTGACAAAAAATCCATAGCCCTTATGGTTATTATTCGCGACCAGGTATGGATAATTGCTGGCGCTTTTTACGCAACTCTTCCTCAATTTCAGCCAGCGTCGGCTCGGAAGAATTTCTGGCTGGTTGTGGAATTTCTGGCTGGGTCGTCGGGATTGCGGGTGTGGTTGGAGCTGGATTTTCTGAAGTTGCAGTTGCGACTGGATTTGAATCAACAATTTCGCTATTATTTTCAGTTGCGATATCCTGCGTCTTCTCTTCTGCGGCAATTTCAGTTTTTTCTGGAACGGTAGAATCTGGCGTTGAATCTTTAGGACTTTCAGCTTCCGCAGACTCTAATCGCTGCTTAGCTTCCGAACTATTCATACGAGGAATTTCCAAATAGAACGTACTTCCCTCTTTATACTTGCTTTCAATTCGCAAGTTTCCAGACATCGCCTCGGCCAAGCGGCGGCTCAAATATAGCCCCAAGCCAGTTCCGCCAATTTCTCGCGTGTCAGAATTATCCACTCGATAAAATTTCTGGAATAAATGCGGAATATCTTCGGCTGGAATACCAATACCGCTGTCTTTTACGCTTATGGAAATCTGCTTATCGTCGCCGGTAACATTAACGACAACTTCGCCCGATGGCGTGTATTTGATGGCATTTTCAATCAAATTGCTAACAACTTCCCTAAAATGGTCAGGGTCAATATTGGCATAAAAAATCGGCTGCAGCGACTTCTCTTTACTTCCGCCAACGATGTCTGGCATAAAGATGTAATTGAGCTGCTTTTCGCTAGCTTTTGTCGCCAAACCATCAAAAATATCCTTCAAAAATTCGTTTACGTTGATGATCTTCGGGTTATTTTTCATTCGCCCGTCTTCAACTTTGCTGATATCAAGAAGATCTTGGAACAATCGTCCCAGATGTTGCGCCGATTCGTGGGCTTTGGTGATGAAGTCGCGGGCTTTCTCGTCGATGTGAGCGGTGGCTGGATTTAACGCCAGACCCAAATAGCCCTCAATTGACGCAACTGGCGTGCGCATCTCGTGGCTGGCGGTGGAAATGAATTCGGCTTGCTCGCGCTCTTCGGCTTTTTCTTTGGTGATGTCGCGGAAAACTACGATGATTCCTTCGCCGTCCGTGCCGACTGGAGAGCTGACGATTGACACTAAAATGCGTTTTTCGGAGCTGGTCAATAGGAATAATTTATCGTTGTGTGTTGGCTGATTTTTTGATAAAGATTGGGAAATTGGATTCTCGAGGTCCTCTACGTCTTTTCCGTCTGAAGTGACGAGTTTTAAGACGCTTTTCCAGTTAAGTCCGAGCGCGTCGCCTTGGTCCCAGCCGATGATTTGTTGGGCGGATGGATTTATCAGTTCGATGTTGCCGTCTTTGGAAATGGCTAAAACGCCGTCGTCGATGGCATTAATCACCACATCAGACTTACTTTCAACGGCGGAAAGTTTATTTTCCAAGCTGGATGTGTTGTCGTCAGTTTTTTGGCGGCGAATCCATAGAATAAGGCTGAAAATCAAAGGTAAAAATCCGAAGAATAGGTAGCCGATGATGAATTGCACGTTTATTCCATGTTGAACGCTGGTGGCTATAATCTGCAAAATAACCAAAAGTCCCATTATTCCTAAGATTATTGCGCCGAAAAATCCTGCGAAAATTGCCACGATAATCCACATAACCAGGAATGGCGAAACGACTCCGCCGCTGGTAATTATGGTGGTTACGGCGACAGCGACGGTTAACAAATATACGAAAATTCCGATTTCAGTTTCGTGTTTTCTGGGAAGCCAAAAACATAAATTCAGCACAATTAAGCTGCCGATTCCTGCCACGCCAGCTGCCAAATCTGAGACCGATAATCCTATTGGCAATTGATAGCCGGTCGGTATAAATCGTGCCCATGCATATAAAAGAATGATCGTGAAACAACTCAGTAATGCCACTTCACACAATCTCCTTAGCCAAAATCTGGAAATTGCGTGAGGCTTAAAGTAAATCCCGCCCTTTTTCATAGTTTTATTATGGCGAATTTTCAGAAAAATCTCAAGTGATAAATATGACGTAGAGGTTATATGGATGCGGAAAAGTAGACAAGCCTTCCCTTTCCATGGTATAATCCATGGAGTTACGGCCCTATCGTCTAGCGGTTAGGACACCAGGTTCTCATCCTGGCAACCCGGGTTCGATTCCCGGTGGGGTCACCAAGAATAGTTAATTTATTAAAAAACATCTACATGAAGGTGTTTTTTTAATTTGTGAAGTAATATGCTTCAATTCTCAATATTCTTCAACTTTTCGTATAGACACATACTACAAACCATACGTAGATGGTCTAGTTGACGATCTGTATGGTCTCATAACTAGGAGTGGCCTAGAGTTTATAAAGTAACAAATCCACCTCGTCCCATTCCTCAACCACTGTGGTCAAAGTATACATAGCGATGGTTTTGGCGTTGTCGTATATTTGTTTTGATGTAAGCTTCTTTAAATCTCTCAAGCTAAAGAGGTTAATGTTGTTGGATTCGCCGCTAGCTATATCATGTATCGGATTTTCCGAAGTAATAAACGCATAACTTATGTCCGTGTGATAATGCCCGCCACCAGCAGGATATGTGTGAATCGCGATCGGTTGAGGGTGTAGTTTCACTCCAGGCAATGAAGCAAGCCTATTATAACGCGGTTGCAACAACCTCAGCTGGTTTTTGTCGTAGCCAGATTCTTCGGCTATTTCCCGTAAGACCGCTTGCCACGGTGTCTCGTCCAGCTCGACATGCCCGCCAAACTGCAATAACTTGTTTAGCTTGCGGTGCTTATGCAAAATAATCCGAGGTTCGGCACTCTCTGTTATTTTCACAATATATCCGCTAACGCATATATCGTGCTGGCCAGGCTGGTTATGTATATGAGGCATACTATAATTTTACTTTAATTGTGGTGCGCGGTCAAAAGGATGCGCAAGGGTAACCTTTAAGGCGGGCAGGTTATAAATAGCGCTGCATGTGAGACACCGTGGGAGTCCATAGAAGGGTTATTTTTTATTATTCTATGTTGATTTTCCCGGCGAACACTACAACTTGAGGGTTTTCAAAGAAAAACAGCGGTTCTCCGCGATAATCGTGATATTTCTTCAGTTCTTTCACGGAATGCTTAGTTCTCTTTACTAGAGTGAGGGTTCTATCGTCGGGGTTTTCCGTGCTTATAAATATTATTCCCTCGAGGTTTTTACTCTCAATGAATAGATTTTCTATTTCTGGAAAAAATAACGGGAAGAATGGTCTCCTGCTTATACTGTTATCATGATCACACTCAAAAGAAGAACCGAATATAGTTTCATCTTCTGCTATAAACCATATAGCAACGTTTTCTTTGTCTACTCCTAGTCTATCTGACAAGTTTTCTTTGTATTGATCTATCTTTGAGTAGTGTAATTTGAAAGATGTTATAAAGTTATCCTTATAATATTCTGGTTTCGGTACTGACTTTATTTCTTCGTGTGCGGTTGCAGAATCTTCAATTTTAATCTTTTTTCGAATTTTTTTATCAGCAGATTGCTTTATTTTTATTTCATCTCTGCGTTGCTGACTTCCGTTTTTGTTACGTTTACGAGCGTCATATTTAAAATGCTCAAGACCATATACTGTTTTATTGTATTTAGTGTATATATCTGGACTCTCGAATGAATGCCAACCATTTAATATCCTTTCTGCTTCACTCAAACTCAAACCCAGTAGAGAGCATTCCAGGTAAGAAGACCTGTTGTCATAGTGTAGACACTTTCTACGAATATCCTCAGCTTCATTTTTCATTGCGTCAAAATATTTTTAGTCGTCACTACTCATTTGCTTGACGACATCTATCAAATTCCGCGGTGTAATGTCAGCCTTAATTAGATATCCGTCAACACGACTCATGACGGATTTTCGTGAAGCCTCATCCTGCTCAAAATTGGTCATAATCAGAATCTTACTATTCGGAACCAAATCGACATTATTATTTCTCAGTGCGTCTAAAATCTGGTCACCGCGTTGCTCTGGTAGCATCAAATCTAAGATTATCAAGTCAAAGTTCTGGTTGCGTGCCGCCACTAGCCCGTCATTCCCGTCAACCACCCACGTCACGTCATATCCCGCTTTTTGCAGACTTCTGACGTACATTTCGCCAATAAATCGGTCGTCTTCCACGCATAAAATTGTCTTTATCATAATTCCTCCTAGCCCTTATACATAGCGTGATTTTTTATCCAGCCGCCGCCCTTTCGTATCAATTGATTATTCAGCTGCCCGTCTTCTAACAATTTATCTTTAACTGTAGCATAAATTGGCAAAGTGAACGAGAAAACTGAGCCTTCGTTTTCGCGGGATCGAGCGATTATCGAGCCGCCGTGAGATTCAACAAAGGCTTTGCAAATGTAAAGTCCAATTCCCGTCCCGGCGACGGCCTCGCGTGATCTGTGCGATCGATAGAACTTGTGGAACAAATTGTCCACGACATTCGCCGGCATTCCAATTCCATTATCGGCGACAGACACTTCCACGAAGTCGCCCTTTTTCTCCGCGGAAACGGTTACGGACCCGCCCTCAAAACTGTATTTGATGGCATTGTCAATTAGATTACCAATCACTTCCCCGATACTTCCGTGATCAGCGGCTACTGTCGGCAGATCATCTGGAATATTGACGCTGAGCATTCTGTGTTGAGTCGAGGCGCGAAGTTGCATATCATAGGCGATCGAGGCGTAAATATTAGCGACAGTGTCTTCCAGCAGATAGACCTTCAAGTGGTGTCTATCATATCTAGCAACGTTAAGAATATTGTCAATGTAGCTAGACAAGCGATTGGACGAAACCACCAACCTATCAAGAAGCTGCCTTTCGTCGCCCTGCAAGCGTCCAGCAAACTCTTCGTTGATAATATCCAGGTATCCACGAATAACTGTAATCGGTCCACGAAGTTCGTGGGCGGCAAATGAGATGAAATTGAGGTCCTCTTCTTCTGGCAAATATCCTTTAGACTTGTCGATGAGAAAAATGACAGTTTCAGCGGCGGCGCCTTTCTCAAATGAAGCCACGATATCAAAAATCCGCGTTTTTTGGATGATGTCGGGGTTGGTGCTAATGCGTTGCCAACGGCGCTCGGCTTTAATTTTCTCATTGGAGATTTCGTGAAGCCAATCGGAAATGCTCGGTTCGTTTAGAAAATCAAGCGCCAGAAAATCCTCACCTTTTGCGTTTCTGGAAATCGGGGCGGCGGAATTGGCGAAGATAATTTTCTGATTAGAATTAAGAATCACGACGCCAGTGCTGGCTTGATTCAGAGCTTGAGTGAGCGGAATTTTTGGCTTGTCGTTGTCGCTAGCTGGTTTTTGCTCTGGCTGATAATCGCCATAAATTGCCTGAAGCGCCGTCTTAAATCCGGTTTTTTCGTAGCGTTTATCGTTGGGATTTGGCGGAGTGTCGGTGGTCAGTTCGCCAATTTTATGAGAAAGTGCCGCCAGAATTTTATTAAGCGGTGCAGCGATGATTTTAACGATAGAAATTGAAAATAGGATTTGCAAAATAGCGGTAATTAAAATGATAATCCAGAAATTTAGCTGGAATATGGAAATTGCCGTGAAGTGGAGTGCGATTCCCAGTCCTAATATGATGCAGGCGCTCGCCGACAGTAAGACTAATATGACTTTTCGGTAGTAATATTGTTTGTACTCGCGCAAGGTTTTAGATGCCGGATCTATTGCCATGAAACACTTCCCCTTCCTGGTGTGAAGGCTGCAATCCATGTTTGTCCGCGATTTAAGGCGATGTCTTTTCTGGATTCGTCTGTCAATTTAAGCGGCGAATTTATGTCCGCTTTTGACCAAGTGGCGGTGGCGACTGTGCCGTTTTGGAAAATGTAAGCTTTGCCGGATCCTGTCGTTTTGACATCTTCGTAGCCATCGTAATTTTGAGTCCGAGCTTCAACGCCAACTTCCATAGCTACGACAGTATTTGGGGCAATTTGCCCATCTTCCCTATCGGCATGTGGCGCGCCAGCCATGCTCCTGAGGTAAGAATTCGACGCCTTGTCGTAAGCGTATGAGGTGTTGTAGAGTGAGCCGCTGAGGTTTATGCTTACAGATGTGGCGTTTGGCGATTCGACGGGCTTGCCGTCTGCTCGCGCGAAGCTGGTGAATTCGGAATTGTTATAGCCTTTTGCGCTGTTCAATTGGTCAAGCTTCTCTCCTGAGGTGTAAACGTTGTGTGGCGCGTAGCGGTCGCGAGATCGCCAATATGATCCGTCGTTAAAGAACTGATCGATGTCGCGATAATTGCCGTTTCTGACTTGAGATAAAGCGTTGGGACTTCCGCCAACGTGCGCGATTGATGCTTGATATGGCGCCGCCCAGCTCAAATAGTACAATCTTAAGCTTCGCACTGGACCGATTAGCGCCGGCTTTTCTCCCTGATACAGAGCCAAAAACCTAGTAATTCCGCCCTCCGCCACGGCTTCGTAAACCACGCCAGCTTTCTTCAGTCCTGACTGCGGTCTGGCGGCTGGACTATTCTCAATCATCACGCCAGTTACGGGCAACTTTGCGGCGGCCTCGTTCGCGATTTCCACGCCAGTCAGCGGCGAATAAAACTTCTTCGGTGCGGGTTTTTTAGTCGGCAATTTCAGTTCCACGCTAGCGGTCTGCTCGTATTTTATGGAGTGAATTGCAATTATGAAAACTCCAGCAATAACCATCGCGCTCACCACGAGTACGATTGCCAGAATATGCTTTTTTACCCATTCTTTGAACGACTCCCAACGAGCGTTCTTTTTTTGTCCTGATTTATCTATTTTTTCAACATTCATGCTTATGCTTAGTATAGCATTTTCGGCGCACGAATAAACTATTTTTGTAGATAATTATCGATTCTTTGCAGAGTTTTTTCCTTGCCAATTAGCGCCAGCGTGTCGTTAAGTTGCGGACTAAACGGCGCCCACGTTGTCACAATTCTCACTAGACTAAACAAAATTCCCGGCTTCTGCCCCGTCGTTTCCAGTAATTCATTAAGGCAATTCTGAATTGTTTCTGGCGTCCAATCTGTAATTTTCTCGAATTCTTGGCGAGCAATTGACAATAACTCTCGTCGTTCGTCGTCGGTTAATTTGCGAAGTTGCTTATTTCCATCAATCAATTCCGTGTCAATTTCAGGCTCAACAAAGAAATAACTTGTTAATTTTGGCAAATCTTGCAATGTCTTCAAGCGATCTTGTGCCAATTCCAGAACGCGCTTTTTATACGATTCGTCGGCGTTTTTGGCTTCTCCGCCCCAGAACGGTTGGCAGCGAGAATAAAGATCGTCCAGGCTAAGCGAGCGAATCCATTGACCGTTCAGCCAAATAAGTCGTTGTTCGTCAAATCGCGCGCCAGATTTTTGAACTCGATCAAGCGAGAACTTTTCAATCAGCTCAGCTTTACTGAAAATTTCCTGCTCCGTGCCGTCATTCCAGCCAAGTTGCGCTAAGAAATTAAGCATCGCTTCTGGTAAAATTCCCTCTGATCGATATTCAGTTACGCTTTTAGCGCCGTCACGCTTGCCAAGTTTTTTATTTCCCGATGGCGCCATAATATGTGGCACGTGCGCCAAAATCGGCGGCGTAATTTTAAGCGCTTCGTAAAGCGATAGGTATTTAGGCGTACTGGCAATATATTCCGAGCCGCGAATCACGTGTGTGACTTGCATTTCGAAATCGTCAATGATGTGCGCAAAATTGTAGGTTGGCAGACCATCTGCTTTGATCAAAATAAAATCGTCCAAAGCTTCTGGGCCAGCCGACAACTCACCCATAACGGCGTCCTTCCAAGAATATCGCTTAATTTCCGGAACTTTGAAGCGTAGCGGCATTCCAAGTTGCCACTCTGGCGGATTTTCTGGACGATGGTCGCGATATAAAAATGCTCGTTTTTCAGCCTTGGCTTTGTCGCGGAAAACTTGCACTTCTTCAGGCGTGTACGGATCGGCGTAAGCTAGCCCTTCGCTAATCATTTTCTTTGCCCACTTTATGTAAATATCGCGGCGATCTGTTTGGTGATATGGGCCAAAATTGCCAGACTCTTCTTTTGGATTGTTAAGAGTTGGTCCTTCATCCCAATTTAGTCCTAGCCAATTTAAGGTTTCCAAAATCATTTCTTCCGCGCCTTCAACGAACCGAGCTTGGTCCGTGTCTTCAATGCGTAAGATGAAATCTCCCTGATGCGCCCTGGCAACAAGGTATGTGTATAGCGCGGTACGAACGTTGCCTAAGTGAATATAGCCAGTCGGACTTGGCGCAAAACGAGTTCTAATAGTCATGAATAAATTATAGCACGTTATCTGATGAGTTACAGGCTAGTGGCAATTTTTTCAATTTGGCTGCTTGAGAGGTTCGCGTCGCCGCTGATTTGATATAGGATTCCGCCGTTTACCCAAGCCGCTTCTTTCCCGCCGCTGTAAATTGTCAATCCGTCGATCATTGTAGTGTTTGGATTCTTGTGTTTTTCAGAGAAAAATTCTTTCACTGCTGACGAATTCCAGCCGCTTTTTTGCTGGGTTATGGTGTACCCTGAACTTCCGTCGGCGTAGGCGTATTTCATAGAGACTTCGCCTGACTTGAATTTGATAGGTCCATTCAGCGCGTAGCCGTCTGGCTTGTAGCCTGGATATTTGGCATCAATTCCTGATTGAACTGCTGCCATTTTTATGGAGATATTTGGCATGCTCAGGTATGTTAAATAGCCACCGAGTAGCATCACCGCAAAACCAACAGAAAACGTGTTTAGCCAACGTAATGCGCCGCCCTTTTTCTGGCGTCGACGTGCTTTTTTATTGCTGATAATCTCATTCGATAAAGCTTTCTCAATCGCTTCGTTTTTCAATTGGTGAGCGGTTTTTACGACTGGCTTTTCTATTTTTTGCGGAGCGACGGCGACAAGCGGATTGTTATTCATAGCCAGAGACTGGCGTTCTTTTCGCAATTTAGTGTTGACGCTAAGAGGTCTTTGTTGAGCGCGACGAGTAACGGGGTGAGTCTCGGCTGGGCGGTTAATAGCAATTTTCTGAGGGGCTGGCTTGCTGACAATTGACGTAGAAAACTTCTTCACGGCGACATGTTGCTTCACGTCGACGCGAGCTTTCTGGGGTTTGGCAGCCAATGGCGTACGCTGCGGCATTTTAACGTGCCGACGATTCAATGTGCTGGATTTTTGAACGTGTGCGGCGTGAATATTTGATACAGATGTACCGCGCCTACCGATTGATTGCTCTTTTTTTATCTCAGTTTCTTTCACGTCAATATTATCCATCACCATTCCGGTAATAGTGTTGTAAGCTCGTCCATTGATAACCACGTAGTTTTTACTTGCCATTAATCCCCCTAATGTTTATTCCTATATATTATAGTACAAATCGCCTAAGGTTTTTTCAAGTGTAAAAACATGTTATAATTTCCATAATTATGTACCAGAAAAAGAATCGCACTAAAGAGCTCGCGCGGCGGACCTTTGTGTACACGCTGATGACATTATCACTTATAATTCTTCTTACGTTTTTGACGTTTAGAATGCTCGGCTATACGTTTGATCCAAACACGAAAGAATTGCAACAAACTGGACTTGTCCAATATGAATCACATCCTGGCGGGGCGTTGGTTTATGTTGACGATATGGAGCTGCGCCGCACTCCAACGAAAAGCACTGTTCTTCCTGGCAAGCACACTTTTTCGATGAAATTGGATAAATACGAACCGTGGCAAAAAACGTTGAATATCAAGTCCGATACCGTTACGAATTTGAATTACGCCAGATTGATTCCGACAAAACGCGAAACTACCGAGGTAAAAACGTTTGACTCATTACAATCTGTTTCTCTGTCGCCAGCTGGTAATTTCTTGATGGGATTTGGCGTTAAAGATAAAACTCCGATTTTGACAATTGGCGACATTCGCGACACGAACAAAGATAAGGAAAAATTCACGGAACACGCATTAAGCACGAGCGTTTTGGCTGGCTATTCCCTGTCTTCTGACAATCATACGTTTACTGTGTCGGAGTGGGACCGCGATTCTCGTTACGCGCTAGTGAAACATTCGTATCCAACGGAAAATAATGCTACGGGCGTGCAGTGGTTGGTTTTTGATAGAGAAAATCCAGAGAAAATTATTGACGTAACGGCGATGACCGGTTTTGGAATTAAGCAAATCGGCTTTGCGGGGACTGGCGCGCACACGGCTTACGCCTTGCAGGAAACTGGCGAATTGAGACGAGTTGATCTTGATAGCTCGACAATTTCCAGCCCAATCTTGACTGGCGTCGAATCTTTCAAGCTTTACGGCGACGATCGTTTGTCTTATGTGGCTGTTATTGACGGTAAAAAAGTGGCAGGAATTTGGAAGCGAGATTGGAAAGAGCCGTTTGTGATTGGCACTTTTGCTACTAATTCGACTCCGGTAATTCGAATTTCTCGCTATTTCAATAAAGACACCGTAGTCTTGACTGATGGCAAAAATATGACAATTTATAGAGGCGACATTTCGGATTCTAAAGACCGCCAAAAAGAGTTCTTGAAAACGGCGAAGATTATTAAGACTGATAATGCGATTACGAACATAACGGTGGACAATGCTGGGCGGTTTATCGTGGCGCAAAGCGGTGCGACATTGCAGACTTATGATTTGGAGCGTAAAGAATTGTCGAGCGCGTTTAATATCGGTGTGGCACAGGAAGTGAAGTGGCTTGACAATTTCTATATCCGTAGCGTTTCTGCGTCAGGAAAAATGGAGATTCGCGAGTTTGACGGCACGAACGCTCATACGTTGATAAGCGTTAAGCCTGGTTTGGATTCTGTTTTGTCTTCGAATCAGCGATACGTTTACGGATTGACGACCAACGCTTCTGGAAAAATTGTCCTGAGTAAAATGAATATGGACAATGGTTCGATTGGGCTGTTCAATTAATAGATAATTTATCGACCACCGAATAACTTCTCAAGCAAAGTCGGCTCGGGTTTTCCTGGGATATTTGAGTTGTTGCTTTGCTGCTGATTCGAGCTGGATTCTGACGTCGCAGTGGCTTTGCTTGGGTCTGGACTGATCTGTTCTGCAAAGATAAGAAGCCGCTTCTCTGCGGTTCCCAAAGGTACGCAACTTACGAGCGTCAGCATTGGCTTATCTGTATTAATCTGAACTTTTGAGACCTCGGTTGGCATAACAACTTCTGTTGAGGTTATTTTATAAGTGTAGCGTTTCCTGTTGTAATTCATGTAAATAATGTCGCCCTTGACCAGCTTTTCATTCTGAGCAAAGACGAATTTATAATCGCCACCAGCAAAAGCGTCGTTACTGGAGTGGGCGGCAAATACGGCATTTCCGACTTCGCCTGGCACGGCACTGGCGCCAGGAATTGAAAAGTGAGCTACTCCCTTCTCCATGGCTTTTGATTGCGATTTCGTATCACTAGCGGCGCCGTAAATAACTGGCGCGTCAACGTTAATCTTTGGGATGATAATCCTAGGTTCTGGTCCGACAGTTACGTCGGTGGAAGCGTCAACGATGATGTTTTGCGGGTTGATTGCGCCAGGTGTTGTATAGGCTGCGACTGCGCCGAAAATAATGCGGTTATATTGCAAAAACATGAAGACTAATAGCACCGATAATCCAGCAATCGCCGGAACGAAATGTCGAGATTTTTTCACTTTATTTGCGGAGTCGCGAACCTTTTGCTGAATTTGACTGCGAAGTTCTTTTATGGCTGCTTTTTGTGGGTCCAGGGGCTCATCTTCGCTGATTACTGGCGTGATATTCTGATTTTCCTTCGTTAATCGAGAAATTTCACGGTTTTTTGCCGCGATGTCGCCAGCATAGTAACGCTCGTAATACATCTGATAATATTTCTGCCAAGCGCTGTGGTATTGCTTCCATTGGTCGGCTGAAACTTGAGTGTGGATGGTTGAATTTTGAGTTTGAGCGGTTTGGTTTGCGGAAGCGGAATTGCTAATTTGTGGCTTTGGCTGAATCCGGGTTTGGGCAATCGGCGCCGTCCGCATAGCGTGATTGACAGAATCTTTTTTTAGATCTGGCTGTGGTGCTGTTGAAGCTTGCTGAGGTTTGGCTATTTGCGCTTTGGGCTGTTCTGATCGGACTTCGGGCTTTGGCTGTGATTGATTGGAAAATGGTTGCGTCTGAGGCTTTTCTGGCGCAGAATTCTGTCCTTCTGATCTGGAATAAATAGCGTCAAGTTGCCCACGAATAACATCAGCAGCGGCATTTCGTGAGGCTGCTGAGTCGCGAGTTGGCGGCGTGAGAGATCGGCGCTGATCTGATACCGGCATGCCCACTCGACCGTTTGATTGATCATCCGTCGGATACATAACTTCTTTCATTATACGTCAAATTGATATCAAATAAAAGTCGTGCTTGTGAGAAATTGCTGGTTGTGTTACAATCATACGGTAGCTTGGAGCGTTCTCTTGTGCCGCGGTGGCGGAATTGGTAGACGCGCTAGACTCAAAATCTGGTGAGCAATAGCTCGTGCCGGTTCAAGTCCGGCCCGCGGTACCAGAGACAGCTTCAGGTGATAATCGTCCATTTTGGGCGATTTTTTATGCAAAGAAAACAGCCCGCGCAGAAAGGCGCTACGCCGAGGCTTTATAGCCTTCCAGGCGAGCTGTCTTCTGGCGGGCTTCATTAGGCCGCCCGGCGGCAACCACTATCACAGTGGCGATAGTGGTCGATTAATGCAGTCAATATAGCGCAAGCCAATAAGGACCCGACTACTACGCTGCACTTAATCGCAGTTCTCACGGGAATAAATCCCGTGATAGCCGAAAACATAATACAAGGCGCCACAGCAATCACAACTGTAATTACTGTAACGATGGTCATAGGAAGGATTAGAGACAACACCTCCCCTATGCTAGCGATAATGCGACGCATTACTTTCACCTCCTTTCGAGAAGTGCTCTTACGTTCGCGACTAAGGGCTACTTCCGCCCTTGACAAGTCCGAGCGAAAGCTTGATAGTATAATACAACTAATTGTTTGTAATGTCAAGTAGATATTTATGCGAGGCTACATTTTGCAGATAGCGGTGCTGATTGCTGCTAGTGGCGCTTTCGGCGACCAAATCAAGTAGCTTGCGGCGCGGGCGCCGACAGTTCCTCTCCAAATTGCCATTGGTGCGTCCCATTTTTGGGTGACGACTTCTCCGCTGTGAGCGATTATTAAATTGTCGGCATGAAAAACGCAAACGGTTACGGGATATGTGATGGTGAATTTGTGAAGCGCTTCGACGAGTTGCGACAATTGAATGCTGAACGTAATCATTTTTGGATAAAAAATTGCGCGGAATATTTTCTGAACTTGCGCCAGACTTGCTATGAAAACCACGTGCGGATTGTCCAGAATTTCCTGAAAACTATTTTGCACAAGGTCAATCGCGTCTCGCGTCAGCACGACGGGAATTTCTGACTTTTTGATCAATTCTTCGTAGACAATTGCCGTCTGACTATTCCGTCCAGCGTCGCCGCATAATAGCAATACGTCCGCCCATCTTCCTAGCGCCAAAGTTTCAGTGAGCGCTTCGTTTGCCAAGCTTCCCGACTGGTTTGTCGGCGCGAATAGCACGTCGGTCATATTCGCGGGAACATTTTTTTTCAAGGCGTCAGGCAGTAAAACGCGAGCCTCGCCCACTCCGGTTTTAAGGGATTCTTGATAACTTTCTGCCACCGCCAAAAAGCCTAATTTGTTGCCGCCGATGATTCCTAATTTTCCCGCTTGGTCGCGTCGCTCTGGCTTATTCCATTCGACATCTGGAAAAAGTGGTTTCCCTGGTTCTTGTTTTTGCCAAAATTTCATATCCATTACAGATTTACCTCAATGCTCACCGGACAATGATCGCTGCCCATTTGTTCTGGATGAATTTGCGGATTAGTAACGCGATTTGCAATCTCACGCGACGCCAGCCAATAGTCAATCCGCCAACCAACATTTCGCGCTCTGGCATTTGCCCAGTGTGTCCACCAGCTATACGCGCCAGTTTTTTCGGGGAAAGCCGCCCGGAAAGTGTCCGTAAATCCAGCATCTAAATAGTTCTGAAAACCCTCCCTTTCTTCGTCAGTGAAGCCGTGCTTGCCGACGTTGGGTTTTGGATTCGCCAAGTCAATTTCCTGATGAGCCACATTCATATCGCCACAATAAAGGACTGGCTTTGACAATTCCAATTCTTCCAGATAAGCCAACACGGCCTTGTCCCATTTTTTATATCGCAAATCCAATCGGCTCAAATCCCCTTTTGAGTTTGGAGTGTAGCAATTGACAACCCAAAAATCGTCAAACTCGGCGGTGATAATTCGTCCTTCGTCGGCTGGATTGCCATATTCATCGCCTGTTAAATCAAACCTTTCAATGATGTTCGGCGGAAAACCGTCGCGCCAGCTCAAGGGCGAGATTTTTGAGAAAATCGCCGTGCCAGAGTAACCTTTTTTGGCGGCGGAATAGAAATGCTCGTGATAATTTGGCAGGTCAATTTCGACCTGATCTTTGGTGGCCTTAGTTTCCTGTAGGCACAAAATGTCTGGATTGTACGTGTCGATAAACTTCGCGAATTCACCTTTATTGATGACCGCGCGAATACCATTTACGTTCCAAGAGAAAAGCTTCATAATTTTATTATACCGTGATGATATAATTTAATGAATATGCTACCAATGTACGATAAGTTTTCGGGCGAAATATCAAGCGATTTTATGGACGTCGGAGGCGTGAAAACTGCTTGCTATTCTTATCAAGGCGGCTCGAATAAAACTATTTTGCTAATTCACGGCATTGGTGGCGATTTTCACGGGATGATTCCGCTGGCTTATCACCTGAAAAATGACGCGAATTTGGTGTTTGTCGACTTGCCTTCTCACGGCAGAAGTCAATTGATAAAAGATATGAAAATGAGCGACATTGAAAATTGGGCGATGAATTTGATGTCGGCTTTTGGCGATAAAGGCGTGTCAGTTGACGAGGTTGTTGCTCATTCGCTTGGGTGTTTGGCGGCAAATAAAATGCAATGCCAGAAAATTTGGTACATCAGCCCTCCGATTAAAACTTCGGCTATATCGAGAATCTCCTCATCGTTCTTTTACCACACTCGTCGGGCGAACCAATATATTTATTTGAACTATTATTTTTCGGTGTTTCGTGGGCTGTGTTTGGTGAATAATAGACGGAAAAATGTCGTGGATTTGATACGGTGGCTGACGAAAAATACGCGAGTAACGCGGCGGCAATATTTGGAGCAATCGAAAATTGCGCGAGATATTTCTCGGGGTGAAAAAATTATTATTTCTGAGCGCGAATTTACGGGGTTGATAGTTGGGCGACGGGACAAGATTTCGCTTCCTGTGAACGCTGCCGATGGCGTAAAAATTGATAAATTTGTGGAGCTTGATACGGGACATTTGTCGGTGTTGGATAGCCCAGAGCTGGTTGCCGAGTTGATATTGGCGGAATAATTATTTGCTATACTGTAGGTATGAGTAAGAAAGACGATAAAAAACTAATTGTTGATATGATTTCTGAGAGTGAATTCACTGTTCAGGGTCATGGTGTGCATACGGCCTTTGTAGAGATGACAAATGCGCTTAAAGATCGTAATGATATTGATATTGCGGTGAATAAGGCGCGGTTAGACGCGGATATAGTCCATGCGCAAACTACCGGACTGTATTCGATGAAAAAAATGCGTCAATCTGGCGGAAAGAAGGTCGTGTCTGCTCATGTTGTACCAGCTTCTTTTATAGGCAGTATTAAGGGCGCGAAGTTGCTAGAGCCACTTGCTCGCGCGTATTTACGATGGTTTTACAATAAAGCTGATTTGGTTTTGGCGGTATCTGATTATGCAAAGAACGAACTGGAAAAAATTGGTGTCAAGAAGCCAATTTCTATATTATATAACACTATAGATACGGCAAAATATGCCAATTCACCGGCGAAGAAGAAATCTGCTAGACAAAAGCTTGGCATTAGCAATGATGCTTTTGTGGTCGTTGGAAGTGGTCAAGTGCAGCCACGTAAGCGTGTCGATGTGTTTTTTGATATGGCAGAAAAGATGCCTGATGTGGAGTTTGTATGGGTCGGCGGCGTGCCGTTTGGAGTGATTGCGGCTGAGAATGGTGCTATGCAAAGAATGATGAATAATCCGCCAAAGAATTTGAAATTTACCGGTGTGATACCGCTTGACGATGTTGCTGATTATTACCGTGCGGCAGATGTGTTTGTATTGCCGAGCGAACAGGAAACCTTCGGTTTGGTTGTTGTTGAGGCTGCTGCTGCAGGATTGCCTGTTGTCTTGCGAGATATTTCTGATTATGACACGACATTTAGAGATGGGGCGGTAATGGCTTCGTCTGATAGCGATTTTGTTGCTCAAGTAGATAAACTGAGGCGAAATAAGAAATTTTATAACCAACAATGCCGATTAGCAGAAAAGATTGCCGAGCGTTTTGACAGCAGTGCTGGCGCCGAGCGATTGGTCGAATTTTATCGATCGCTGATATAAATGGTATAATGGGGCTATTATGAGGATAGGACTTTTTACGGACAGTTACAGACCGTCCATTAACGGTATCGTTTACGTTGTTGAATCATTAAAGCGCGAGCTGGAAGCTTTGGGGCATGAGGTTTATGTTTTTTGTCCAGCAAAGTCTATTAGTCCGTCCAAGCAAGCCGAACTTCTTCACGAAGATGAAAATAGTCGAATAATTCGTTTCCGTTCAATTACGGGCGCATTCTTTGATGATTACGACACGTCGGTGTTCTTCCCTCCTGTGGTGCAGCGTCAAATTGCTAATATGCATCTGGACGTTGTTCATATTTTTACGCCGTCGCAAATTGGGCTATTGGGCGTGAAGGCAGCGAAGAAAAATAATATTCCTTTGATTATCCAACATTGTACGGATCTATATGAGTTCGTCGATCATTATCCTGCGGTTTTGCCAGGAGTTTTGGCGTTGGCGGGAGTGGTTTTTCCGTTGTCGGTAAAATTGAATGGACAGGATTTGCTGGAAGTTGCCAAATTATATCGTCCGCGTAATGGCGTAACGAAATGGAATAAAGATATTATTGAGCGCGTCATAACTATTTTATACAGCAAGGCGGATGCGGTGATTGCCCTGTCGCGTAAAAGCCGCGATCAATTGGAATCTTGGCAGACCGAAGATTACACGTACGATGTTACTTTAATGCCAAACGGCGTGAATGCTCTTCCGCGAGCGAGCGCGAAGCGAGTTGCAGAATTTCGCGAGCAATGGGGTCTTGATGAAAAAGATGAAGTGTTTGGCTTTGTGGGTCGCTTGGGCGAGGAAAAGAATTTGCCAATTTTGATTCAGGCGTTTAGCGAGTTTATTGCTGAAGCTCGTCCGAAATCGAAGCTGTTGTTTGTTGGCGATTTTGAATATCGAAAGACTTTGGAGAAAATGGCGGCTGAGACGGATTTCGCGGATAGGATTATATTTACTGGCGCCATGCCGCGAGAAGATTTGGGTGTGGCATATAAAGTGATGAAAGTGTTTACTTTTCCTTCGCTTAAAGATACGCAAGGCTGGGTTCTTCATGAGGCTGCTCACGCTGGAAAGCCGATTGTTATTATTGACAAGGAAGTTTCAGAGGTCGTGAAGGATGGAGTTAATGGCTATTTTGCGGAGAATAATCCAGAAAGTGTCGCGGAAAAAGTAATTGCAATTCTAAAAAGTCCGAAAAAACAAGCAGAATTTAGTGCTGAAAGTAAAAAATTAGCCAATAAGTTTACGGAGCGAAGTCAAGTGAAGAAGCTTGAAAAGCTCTATCAAAAGCTAATTGATGCACGCGAAAATCAATGAATCTCAGGCTGAGTTTGTAATCGGTGCGATTATCTATTGGAGATAAGTCTTTTAGTTTCTCTATCTTGGTCGCGGCGTTTGATGGTTTGGCGCTTGTCGTAATTTTTCTTACCTTTTCCGAGCGCGATTACAACTTTAATAAATTTTCCGTTGGTCAATAATTTGGTCGGGACAATTGTCATTCCCTGTTTTTTGGCTTCTGTAAAATTGGACAATTGTTTTTTGCTGACTAGCAATTTCCGCGCCGAAGTATCGACTGAGCGGCTATTTGCTTCTCCGCGAACGTTTAATCGCAGTGAAAAGCTGGCGTTATTTAGCCACAATTCGCCGTTTCTTAAGCTAACGAATGAGCCTTTAAGTTGGACGTGTCCTTCTCTGGCGGCTCGTACTTCCATTCCAGTTAAAACCAAGCCAGCTACAATTTCTTCGCCAAGTTCATAATCAAACCGTGCGCGACGATTAACAATGTTCTGTGTGGCTGGTTTTTTAGCTTTTGGCTTCGACATGAATTATATTATAGCAAAACTTAACACGACAGTATATTTAGGCTGGTTTGGTGCGGCTGAAATATGACTTATGTTACAATATCTCAAGCATGATAGCTGATATTCACATTACTGAAAAAAGTTTTGGCGATAAGACGTTGATGAAAGACGTCAAGTTCAGTGTGGACGATGGCGAGAAAGTCGGCGTGGTTGGTCGTAACGGTGTTGGCAAATCGACGCTGTTTGGAATATTGGCGGGCACGGATAATGATTATACGGGAGAAGTTGTTTTTCGGCGCGGCATTACGGTTGCGACTACAGCTCAGGAGCATCACGGTTTGGGTGAGCAAACGGTCATGGCGTACATTCTTAGTGGACTTCCGGAATATCCTGAATTAAAGAAGATTATTGATGAATATCCGCTGACTATGGGCGACAATATGCGAAAAATTGAGGAATATACGCAAGCTTTGGAACGATTTGACCAAAAAGGATTTTATCAAATTGAAGAAAAAATTGAACGAGAGCTTAGCAATTTTCAATTAGACGGTTTTGGCAATCGGAAGATTTCTTCCCTGTCTGGCGGCCAAAAAAGGCTGGTGGAAATTGTTAAAATTATGCACTCGGAGGCGCATTTGGCGCTAATTGACGAGCCGACAAACCACATGGATTACGTTGCGAAACAGCAGTTTATTGATTGGATGAATTCGCAGCCGCATCAAGCGATGTTGATAATTACGCATGACCGAGACGTGCTTGGGCAAGTTGATCGAATAGTTGAGATTAAGGACGGACAAGCCGTGAGCTACCGTGGAAATTACGACGCGTATTTGAAACAGAATGCTCAAGCGACGACGGCTGGAATGAATAATTTTGAGCAGATTGAGAAGCGAATTGTTAACCTGAAACAAAAAGTTTTGGACTATCAAAGGCTTAAGGAAAAGTCGCGAAATCCTGGCACGATTCAGAAATTTAAGCGGTTGGAGAACGAGGCGCGGGCGGAGCTGGAGGAATTGTCGGAAATGGAAAAGCCGACGTTTTGGATTGATAAAGAATCTGCTAGTCAATTGGATTATAAATCGGCTGAGCGTTACGGAAAGTTCAAGTCGCGTAATATTCGCCTGAGCATGAAAGACGCTTCCAGCCGTAGTCAGCACGTGTTGGTTCGCGCGGAAAATGTGGCGGTTGGGATTGGTGAGCGGATATTGTTTGAAGATGTGAATATTGATCTGCGCGAAGGTGAAGCGATTGAAATTAGAGGTCGCAATGGCGCTGGTAAAACTACGTTGATTCGGATGATTCTGGCATCGGGCAAGAGTTTTGATGGCGGTCCTGTTCTTTATTCTGGCGATATTTTCCTTGATCCGCAGGTTCGAATTGGCGTTTATGAGCAAGAAATTGACGAAAAGTATCTGGCTGATCCGCTAGAAAAAGCGATTGAAAAATTGTATATGAGTCGCGATTTGTCGATTTCTGATACGAAGATTCGGCAACTTTTGGCTGACTATTTGTTCACGGACGCTGATCGGATGACGCCGCTGGCTCGCTTGTCTGGCGGTCAAAAGGCGCGTTTTCAGATTATTGCCATGCTGGCGAACGACCCGCAACTGCTGATTTTAGACGAGCCGACGAACCACTTGGATTTGCCGAGTATTGAAGAATTGGAAACAGCGTTGGCCAAATATTCCGGCGCGATTCTTTACGTCAGCCACGATAATTATTTTCGCGAAAAACTTGGCGGAAAAGTTGTGCAAATTGGCGCAGAATAAAAATTTTCCGCCAGAATTTGACGGAAAATCTTAAGTCTATTTTCAAGAAATTAGTCAGCTAGTAAGCCGTTTTTTCGTAGTAAATCTTGTAGTTTCGGTCGATCAAAACCAAGCACTAATTCCCCGTTAATATCCGTTACTGGCACGCCTTGGAAATTGCCGCCATTTTTATTTAGCAACTCCTCTTTTGCGCCAGGATCGGCCTCGATATCTTTGGAAACAAAATCAATTCCCAGCTTCTTCAGCCATTCCATTTCCGTGTGGCAAAACGCGCACCAGCTAGTGTTGTACACGACAACTTTTGTGTCTTGATGGTTGTTCGTTGTGTCTTCGCTCATATATTCCCCTATTTAATAACACTTCCAATTATAGCATAACGGTTACGTCTATTTAGAATTCTTCGACGTCAAATGCCAATTTTTGCACCATTCGCAGTGATATATATCAATCGACAAATTCGGGTTTGCTAATTCTTGGATTTCTGCTGCTTGGCGGGCTTTTATCTCTGTTGAGAAGCGACGTTTTTTCTGGCAATTAGTCAGCCCTGAAATTGACACCAATGATGTTTTTTGGGTTTTTTGACTATTTTTTGAATAATTTCGTCGCGGCATCTTGCAAAATAGTATAACAGATTGATATAGTGGAAAGTAATGGTAAAAGAAACTGACATTTCGGCTAATGATACAGGCGATTCTGGTGCGATGATGATTTTGGCAAGGACGATGATTGGTACAATGTGGCGAATGTTTTTGCCGACGATTGGCTTAACTTTGTTGGGATTGTGGCTGGATAATGTCAGTGGAATGAAGATGAGATGGTTACTTGCTGGGATTATTTCTGGCGCGATTATCTCAGTGATTCTCGTAGTTTTGCAAATTGCTAAAATTAAACAGCAGGAGTTGAAGAAATGATCGATTATATGGCAAGCGCTGGTCCGCATATTTCAGTAAAGGTTGACGAAGTTCTCAACATTGCTGACGTATCTATTACGAATTCGCACTTGATGGGATTCTTGGGATTGATCGTACTGGTGTGGGCAATGTTCCGTACTCGTGCGGCGGTTTTAGGTAAAAAGAAGCATAATTTTATCACAAGGCTAATTCAGTGGACGTTCGACGGACTTTATAATACAGTTTGCCAAGTTATTCCAGACCAAAAATGGGCGCGTAAAGTTGCTCCGCTCTGTATTACATTGTTTTTCTTTATCGTTGCGCAGTATTGGCTGGGGCTTTTGCCGATCGTTGGTCCAATTACCATTGGCGAGCATCACACTCCCCTATTCCGCGGTGGCGTGGCGGATCTTAATATGACTTTCGGCTTGGCAATTGTAACGATTGTCGCGGCTCAGATTTACGCGTTTAAGTACTTGGGCTTTAAGGGCAATTTGGGGCGATATTTCGTCAACCCGCTACGCGATCCAATTATGTCATTTGTCGGCATTTTGGAGTTGGTGGCTGAGTTTTCGCGAATGCTGGGACTGAGTTTCCGTCTGTTTGGTAACGTTTTGGCTGGCGAAATTCTCTTGGCAATTATCGCTTACATGACGAAGTTTTTGTCGCCCGTAGCTCTGCAGCCGTTCTACTTCTTTGAGTTGTTTATTGGCGGTATTCAGGCATATATTTTCTTTATGTTGTCAACTGTGTTTATTTCCCTGGGGCTGGCTCACCATGATTCGCACGAGCCAATTGATGAAGTTCACTCCTCTGCTGAAGCTAATAAATTAGCGATATCAGAGAGTGATTAAATTAGGTAATAATTAATTAAAAGGAGAATATTAACCATGGAAGCATTAGCATTCACACTTACCTACGCAATCCCAGCAGCATTTGCAGCAATCGGCGCTGCAATCGTTGGTGCAGCAGCTATGAACGCCGCTGGTCGTAACCCAGAAAAAATCAACGACCTACGCACAATGATGATCTTGGGTATTTCATTCATCGACGCTATTGCTATTATCGGTTTCGTCGCAGCAATCGTCGGCAAAGTTATGTAGTTTTCGGAGTAAATTGTGGAGAAAATATTAACACAATTTGCCAATTCTGGCGCATCGGAGAAAGCTGGTTTGTTTGATTCGCTGGGTATTGATTGGGTGCTGTTGGCGTTTCAGACGGTAGCATTTTTAATCTTGCTATTTGTTCTTCGTAAGTTTGTCTATCCGCCAATGATGGAAATGCTCGTCAAGCGTGAAAAGGACCTGAAAGCGGCTGACGCGGCGGCAAAATCTGCCAAGGAAAACGCCGACCGAGCTGAAGAAATGACTGCCGAAATGATGCGAAAAGCACGAGCGCAAGCTAGCGACATCGTGGCGTCTGCTCGAGAAGAAGCGACCGAAGTTGTTGAAGAAGCGGCTAAAAAAGCGACTGCCAAATCTGAAGCTTTGATTAAAGAAGCGCATAATACGATTGCTCAAGAAATTGAAAACGCTAAGAAAGACCTACACAATTCGACATTAGAGTTGGTGGCTGAAGCGACTGGCAAGGTTTTGGGTGAGAAAATTGATGCGAAGAAAGATACAAAGCTGATTTCGGAAGCGCTTGAGGAGGCTGAATAGATGAGATTAGTGTCCAGGAGAAAGTTGGCAAAGTATGCAGCTGAACAAATTTTAGCTGGCAATGACGCGGTGTTGGAAAAAATTGCTGGTCTTTTGATTTACGAAAAGCACGAACGTGAAGTTGATTTGTTGGTGCGAGATATTGAGGCAGAATTGGCCGAGCGTGGTGAAATCGTAGCGTCGGTCGAGAGTGCGAGAGCGCTTGATGACAATACAAGGCGTAAAATAGAGCAATTTCTAGCGACTGCGGCGAGCGATAAAAATAGCAAGCCAAAAGTGTCGCTAAGAGAATCAATTGACCCGACGTTAATTGGCGGATTTAAGCTACAAACGCCGACCGCAACACTGGACGCAACGGTTTCGAAGAAGTTAAACGACTTGCGGGCGAAGAAAATCTAGGAGGAAAAATGAGCAAGATTGATGTGACAGAATTAGCCAAAAGCCTGCGGGAAAAAATCGCGCAGCTGGAGGCGACGGAAGGTTTGGAAGATGCTGGCGTGGTTATTCGCGTTGGTGACGGCGTGGCTTGGGTGCACGGCTTAAGTAGTGCTGGCTATAGTGAAGTGCTGGAAATTGAAACTGATGGCGACACGGTTGAAGCATTTGCTCTGAACTTGATGGAAGATGAAATTGGCGCGGTGATTCTTGGTGGTGAAGATAAAGTTAAGGCTGGTGCCAGCGTTCGCCGCAAAGGTTCGGTGCTAGACGTTCCTGTCGGTGAGGAACTGTTGGGACGAGTGGTTGACCCGCTAGGTCGACCTCTTGACGATGGTCCAGCGATTAAGACGAAGAAACGCGGTTTAATTGAGCGTCCTGCTATTGGTGTGATGGGTCGTAAATCAGTTCACGAACCTCTGATGACCGGTATTATGTCGATTGACGCGATGTTCCCGATCGGTCGCGGTCAGCGTGAGCTTATCATTGGTGACCGTCAAACTGGTAAGACGGCAATTGCTATCGATACGATGATTAACCAGGCTCGTCAAAAGACTGGCGTAGTGAACGTTTATGTGGCGATTGGTCAGAAATTGTCGAAGATTGCCAGGTTGGTCGACCGATTGAAAGAAGAAGGCGTGATGGACCAGACGATTATCGTTGCGACCAGTCCGTCCGACGCGGCCTCTCTGCTTTACCTGGCGCCTTACGCTGGTACTGCCATGGGTGAATATTTCCGCGATAACGGCGGTCACGCATTGATGATTTATGACGATTTGACCAAGCACGCGGTGGCTTATCGACAGATGTCACTATTGTTGCGCCGTCCACCAGGACGTGAAGCTTATCCAGGTGATGTCTTCTATTTGCACTCACGACTATTGGAGCGCTCGGCTAAATTGTCAGATAAACTTGGTGCGGGAAGCTTGACGGCTCTACCAATCATCGAAACGCAGGCTGGCGACATTTCCGCTTACATTCCAACCAACGTGATTTCTATTACTGACGGTCAGATTTTCCTAGAAACCGACTTGTTCTATCAAGGCATTCGCCCAGCCATCTCAGCCGGTCTATCAGTTTCTCGTGTTGGTGGCGCGGCTCAGACGAAAGCCGTTAAATCTGTCGGTGGAAACTTGAAGCTCGGTCTTTCTCAGTTCCGCGAATTGGCATCATTTGCTCAATTCGGCTCAGACCTTGACGACGCAACAAAGGCTCAAATTGACCGCGGTCAGCGACTTACTGAACTTTTGAAGCAGCCACAATATCAACCAATGAGCGTTTGGGAGCAATTTGTCAGCATTCACGCGGTGACTGGCGGTATGTTTGACGATGTTCCAGTTTCTAAGATTAAGGATGCGCAGTCTGCCCTATTGACTTATCTTTGGAAAAATTCTAAAGATGCTATGCGTGAGCTAAACAAGGGCGATAAGCCTTCGGATGAGCAATTGAAATTGATTGACGAAGCTACGAAAGAAATAGCGAAAGGATTTGAGGAGTAATTCATGCCGAGCACTCGCGCGCTGAAAAATCGCATTCGTTCGGTGGACTCGACCAAGCAGATCACCAAGGCTATGCAATTGGTGGCGGCTAGTAAAATGCGTCGCGCTCAAGAGGCGGACAAAGCTTCTGCGCCGTACACAATGGCGGCGGAAGAATTGCTGTCTTATTTGGCGAGCCAAGGCGCAACCGACAATCACCCGCTGTTCGTTAGGCGAAAGATAAATAAGCGATTGATTATCGTGGTGGCCAGCGACAAGGGTTTGGCTGGCGCATACAACACCAACGTTTTGAAGAAATATTTGGAGCTATTAAAGCGTGATGACGAGCGCGGAATTGAGAACTTGACCTTAACTATCGGTCGCCGAGCTTCGCAATTCGCAACGCGCCTTAAAGATACGAAAATCATCGGTACGTATGAAGATTTGCCAGATCAGCCGTCTGGATTGACGTTTCACACGATTTTGAATACGGCAGTAAATATGTTTGAGAATGGCGAAGTTGATGCAGTTACGCTTGTTTATACGCGTTTTGTCAATAGCATGGTTCAGACTGC
>CALKRM010000018.1 GCA_937989565.1 uncultured Candidatus Saccharibacteria bacterium
CGAGAAAAATTATTTCTCTTCAGCTTCTTTCGCGCTTTGGCGTAGAGGTGTAGCTACTTTCTCGAATGAGCCACCGGCTTTTTCGATAGCGGCAACAACTGAAGCTGAGGCAGCTTGTACTTTCAAGTCAACCTTAGCTTTCAATTCACCACGAGCAATCACCTTAACCGTATGGAATGGAGTTGCAATGTAGCCTTCAGTGAACAACAAAGCATTGTCGACAGTTTTGCCGTCAAATGCGTTCAAGTGATCCATATACACAACTTGAGCTGGAGTTCGCAAGCTCTTGAATCCACGAGCCTTTGGCACAGCTTGAGCTAGTGGACGCTGACCACCCTGGAACATTACGCGAAGCTTCTTACCTGTTCGGGCGTTCTGACCTTTAGTACCGCGACCAGCAGTTTTACCTTGACCAGCAGCAATACCGCGACCAACGCGCTTTTTATTTTTGTTTGCTGAAACTTGGAGATCATTGTACTTCATTATTTAGCCTCCTTTTTAGCAACCTTTTTTACAGGCTGAGCGCTTAGCCATTGATCACGCGGAACTAATGACTTTAGAGCTTCAATAGTCGCGTAAGCGATGTTAACCTTGTTGGTTGAACCAAGAGATTTGGTCAATAGGTTACGGACACCTGTTACGCCGATAATCTGACGAACTACACCACCAGCGATAATACCGGTACCAGGAGCGGCTGGCTTGATCAATACGCGTGCGCCAGAGAATTTAACTTCGCTGTCGTGTGGAATTGTTTCGCCGTTTAATGGCAATGTAATCAAGTGCTTTTTAGCGACTGATGTAGCCTTAGCGACTGCAGCTTGAACGTCTGCACCCTTAGCAACACCGACACCAACTTTATCTTTGCGGTTGCCAACAACCACCAAAGCCTTAAATCGGAAGCGGCGACCACCTTTAACCACGCGAGAAACGCGGTCAATGTTGATTACCAATTCTTCAAACTCTTTTGGTGCGTCATCGCGCACATTTCGCCGGTCATCGCGGCGACCACCACGTGGATTTCGAGGTCGACGACCTTCTGCACGTGGGGTAGTATTTGCAGCTTGCTCTGCCATACTAGAACTCCAATCCTTCTTGGCGCGCAGCATCAGCCAAAGCCTTTAGGCGGCCAGCGTATTGACGACCATTGCGATCAAACACTACTGCGCTAATCTTAATTTTCTTTGCTTTTTTAGCAATTTCAGTACCGATAGCAGCACTTTTTTCAGTCATCGTGCCAGTCGCTTTTGTGCCAACTGTAGTTGCTGCAGCCAATGTTTTACCAGCTACATCGTCAATCAATTGCGCACTAACGTGCAAATTGCTAATGGTAACTGTCAAGCGTGGGCGCTCTGCCGTACCTGAAACCTTAGCGCGAACGCGGTTTTTGCGAAGAGCGCGGTTGAGTAGCTTCTTATTTTCAACCATGATTACTTACCTGTCTTTCCTGCTTTACGCAAAATCTGCTCGTCGACGTACTTGATACCCTTGCCCTTGTATGGTTCAGGCTTCTTCAATGCGCGGATTTCCGCTGCAACTTGGCCGACTTGTTGTTTATTGATACCGCTAACAACGATAATCATTTTTTCGTTGGTAACAGTTACGCCTTCTGGGGCTTTGTATTTGACTGGATGTGAAAATCCAAGTGCCATTTCTAGCTCATTATTACTTGAGCTAACACGGAAACCGACACCGTTAACCTCTAGGCGTTTTTCATAACCTTTGGTTACACCGATTACCATGTTGTTGATTAGCGCGCGCATCAGACCATGCTGACTACGGGCTACTTTGGACTCGTCCTTAGGATGTACCGTGACTTGTCCGTCTTCGACTTTCACCTCAACTGCTGGTGTGATGAATTGCTTCAATTCACCCTTTGGTCCTTTAACGACCACATCACCAGAGTCAACCGTGATTGTCACACCGGCCGGAATAATCACCGGCAGTTTTCCGATTCGACTCAGACTCATTACTCACCTTTCGTGTGATTTGATATTAACCCTGGTATTTTAGCATAGATTAGGGGTGAAATGCAAGGTTTTTTGAGCGCTCTGCCTAGCTACCGTACGGGATGAGTAGAATAATCGCCAAGATACCGAGAGTAATATATGTTACTAGGGCGGCTTTGGTCAAATACGGCTCTTTCATATCGTAGATTTTACGTACTTCGTAATAATCCCATAGCCGCCAGCCAGAGATCATTAAAAGAATGCCAGCGAAGATACTTAAATAGCCACTAACATCAATATGCCAAAGAAAGTTTGATGCATCAACTAGAGCGATGAATGTAGCTACTCCCATTGTCGACCAGAAGCGTGCCTGTGGCTTTTGTCCAACAGCAATAAAACAGGTGGCGGCGACCATGATCAACTCAACGAGAGGATTTTCCGCGAACAGTACCTGAATATAATAACTGGGGACTCCCTGCCTAGGGTCAGCACTGCCAATAAGCCAACCCACTCCATACAGTAGGGGCATCATAACGACGATAGACAACAAGAAGGGCAAAAAATCAACAATGAAAACATCTTTAACAGTTATTTCTGCTTGGTCTGATGTTTTTGTCATATGGAGGAAGCTACGCATATGATTACAGTATAGCAAAATATATTGACATTAAGATCTGTATTAGACGAAGCTAGTTAATCTGAGGCATAAAAAAATAAACGCCCTGCAATGAGGACGTTTATTCGATTCGTGTGAGGCTTAGTAAACCTTCAACAACAATTCGCCACCAAGTTTAGCCTTAGCTGCTTCAGCGCCAGTCATGACACCTTTTGATGTTGAGATAAGTACCAAACCACGACCGCTTTTCACCTTTGGAATCTCTGCCGAGCCGACGTAAACGCGACGACCAGGTTTTGAGATACGGGTAATTTCGTTGATAGTGCTGTTAGTTCCTTTTTCATTGATAGTAACTACCAACACGCCACGAGGCTTAGCATCTTCCAGCTTGACATCTGCCAAGTAGCCGTTTTTGACTAATTGTTCAGCGATAACTTTCTTCATCTTGCTGGACGGAACACGAACTTCCGTTTTGCCAACCAATTTCGCATTACGGATGCGAGTCAGAAGGTCGGCGATTGGGTCTGTAGTTTGCATAGACATATTCTAATCTCCTTTCCTTCTTACCAACTACTCTTTGTTATGCCTGGGATTTCACCCTTGGCTGCTTTTTCGCGGAAATTGATACGACTCAAGCCGAATTGGCGCATGTAGCCGCGTGGGCGACCAGAGATGCTATCACGGTTCTTGTGCCTGGTTGGACTAGAATTGCGAGGCAATTTTTGCAAACCGTCGAGGTCGCCAAGTTCTTTCAACTCAGCACGCTTGGCTGCAAACTTGGCAATCATCTTCATACGCTTCTTATCACGAGCGACCATTGATTTCTTAGCCATTACTTGACGCCTCCTTTCTTCTCAAACGGCATGCCGAATTTTTCTAGCAACGCCTTAGAAGCTTCCTTGTTACCGTTCTTGATAACAAATGTAACCTGCAAACCGTGCAAAACCTGAGTTTCCTCAAATGTCAATTCTGGGAAAATCGATTGCTCGGTGATGCCGAGATTGTAATTGCCACCTTTATCAAACTTTAAGCCAACGCCGTGGAAGTCACGAACGCGAGGCAAAGCAACGTTAATCAAACGATCCATGAACTCGTACATACGAGCGCCGCGCAAAGTTACGCTAACACCAATTGGCGCGCCCATACCTTTACGAATGCTAAATGTCGCGATTGATTTTTTGGCTCGTCGAGCCACTGGTGCTTGACCGGTGATTTTCTCGACAGTGTTTTTGACAATTTCAAAATGACGCTTGTCATCTTTCTTTTTGCCGGTACCAACGCTCACGACGATCTTTTCCAAAGCTGGCACTTCATGCACGTTCTTTAGATTCAATTCGGCTTGTAGTTCCTTAAGGTAAGTTCCTTGATACAAGGCTTTCAAGCGAGGAGCTGGCACGACAGTTTTCTTTTCTGCCATTATTTAATCTCCTTATTTTTTGCTTGGCGAGCAACACGAGTTTTGCCGCCATCAGCATTCTTTACTAAACCAACCCGACTGGTTTTGCCTGATTTCTCATCAACAACCAAAGCGACTTTGCTGATATCCATTGGTACGTGAATATCTTTTTTGCCGCCTTTTGGATTGTACTGGCTTGGCTTAACATGGCGATGTCCAACGCCGACACCTTCAACCAAAACAGTTTGGTCTTTTGTGTTAACTTTTAGAACTTTACCAGTTGTGCCTTTATTTTTACCAGCAATAATTTTTACGGTATCGTCTTTATGAATTCGAGCCATTAGAGTACCTCCGGAGCTAAGCTGACGATCTTCATGTAGCCCATATCGCGAAGTTCGCGTGGAACTGGACCGAAGACACGAGTAGCTTTTGGCTGCTTGTCATCGTTGATAATCACTACGGCATTGTCGTCAAAGCAGATTGTTGAGCCGTCTTTGCGATGGATTTGATCGCGAGTACGAACAACTACAGCCTTAACAACAGATTTTTTCTTAACGTTACCGGTTGGGCTAGCGTCTTTTACCGAGCAGACGATTACGTCGCCAACGCGAGCGTAACGGCGTCGTGTACCGCCAAGAACGCGGATACACAAAACTTCCCTAGCACCTGAGTTGTCGGCTACCTTAAGGCGAGATTCTTGTTGGATCATTTGTCGTCCTCCTTAGCCTCTTCCTTAGTTTCGCCAGAAACTTCGTCCTTTAGTTTGATAGAACCGCGAGACTTTTCAATCACCTTAACTAGAGTGAAACTCTTAGTCTTGGAAATTGGGCGAGTCTCTTCGATCTGCACCTTGTCGCCTTCACCTGCTTCGTTGGTTTCATCGTGAGCAGTGTATTTGCGAGTCACGGTGTACTGCTTGCCGTATAGCGGATGCGTTTCGCGGCTAGTGACCGTCACAGTGATGGTCTTATCGCGCTTGGCACTCGTTACGACGCCAATCAATGTTCGTCGGGCCATTACTTGCTCTCCTTTGTATTATTAATTTGTGTCAGCAGGCGTGCAATTTCCTTTCGGAGTGAACGCAACGCTTTTGGATTAACTAATTCGCCAGCAGCGTGAGAACGTTTTGCCTGAAGTAAGTCGTTTCGCTTTTCAGCCAATTCCTTCTTCAAGTCGTCAATAGTCTTAACAACTGCTGCTTTAACAGTTTTCTTTGCTTCAGCCATTTATGCGTCCTCCCGCTTGATGAACTTACATTTGACTGGCAATTTGTGGCTAGCCAGGCGCATTGCTTCGCGAGCAACTTCCTCTGAAACGCCCTGCATCTCAAACAGAACAGTACCAGCCTTTACCTTAGCAACGAAGAACTCTGGGTTACCTTTACCGCCACCCATCTTCAAGCCAAGTGGCTTTCGGGTAACTGGAGTGTGAGGGAAGATTCGAATCCAAATCTTACCGCCACGCTTGATGTAGCGAGTCATCGCCTGACGAGCAGACTCGATTTGGCGGGAGTTGATACGCTCATTTGATTGTGATTGCAATGCAAAGTCACCGAACGCTATGTAATTGCCACGAGTTGCTTGACCGCGGTTTTTTCCAATACGCACTTTGCGGTGCTTAGTTTTCTTTGGTAACAGCATTTAGCGACTCCTTTCTCCCTTATAAATCCACACTTTCACGCCAATGATACCAGCTGGTGTCTGAGCGCGAGCACAGTGGAAGTCAATATCAGCGCGCAAGGTGTGTAGAGGCACTGAGCCTTCAATTACCTTTTCGCGACGTGCCATTTCAGCACCGTTCAAACGACCAGCCACCTCAATACGAATACCTTTAGCGCCAGCATTCATGGTGTTTTGTGCGGTCATTTTAGTTGCACGGCGGAAGTTGATTCGGCGCTCCAATTGGCGAGCGATATTCTCAGCTACCAATTTGGCTGCCAATTCTGGACGGCGAACTTCTTCAATGTTGATACGAACTGGCTGACCAGCAATCTTCTCAACTTGCTTCTTCAATTCGTTCACGCCAGCACCGCCGCGACCGATAACAACACCAGCTTTTGCCGTGTGAATTGTAATCGTGATCAAGTTAGCGCTACGCTCAATCTCAATACGATTGATAGTTGGGCGTGAGGCAAATTTCTTTTCAATCAACTCGCGGATTTCGTGATCCTGACGAATCGCCTCTGCAAACTCTTTTTTATTGGCCGTAAACCAACGAGAGCTCCAGTTCTTATTGACCTGTAGGCGGAAGTTGATTGGATTCACTTTTTGACCCATTTACTTCTCCTCCTTTTTTGCTGCCGGTTTAGCGGCTTTTTTAGCTACAGGCTTAGCAGTTTTTGCTTCTGCCTTAGCTTCGGCCTTTTTTGCAGGCGCTTTCTTTGGCTTTTCTGTGCCAGTCACTTCAACCAAAATATTTGAAGTCTTTTTCTGGAATGGCAAAGCGCGGCCACGCGATGCAGGCTTAAAGCGACGCAAACGTGTGCCAACAGTAACGCTCAAAGTAGTAATTACTAAGCTTTTCGCATCCAAGCCATGGTTGTTAATGGAGTTTGCCTTAGCGCTTTCGATAGCCTTCTTAACTGGGCTAGCAGCGCGCTTTGGAACGTGCTCTAAGATAACTAGTGCATCAGCTACAGTACGACCTCGCACTAATGCTGCAACTAGACTTACCTTACGTGGTGCCTGATCAACACCTTTAGCGTAAGCACGGACGGTATAAGTTGTATCAGCCATGATTACTTCTTATCCTTTCCACCGTGTTTACGGAATTTACGAGTTGGACTAAACTCACCGAGCTTATGACCAACCATGTTTTCGGTAATCAGCACTGGTACGTGCACTCTACCGTTGTGAACAGCAATCGTTCGACCAACCATCTCTGGGGTGATAGTCGAAGCGCGCGCCCACGTTTTGATAACGGTTCGATCGTCAAGGCTAAGAGCAGCAATTTTCTTTGCTAGCTTTACATCGACGAATGGACCTTTCTTTAATGAACGACTCATCGTGATTTACCTCTTCCTCTTCGCGTCGTGACGCGTGCGTACGATTAATTTATTCGAGCCTTTACGGCGACGAGTTCGATAACCTAATGTCAATTGACCCCAAGGAGTACGTGGTGCTTTACCAGTACCGTGGCGACCACCGTCACCACCACCATGTGGGTGATCTGCGGCGTTCATAACGACACCACGAACGGTTGGGCGAATACCCTTGCGACGTTTGCGACCAGCTGAACCGATCTTAACATTTTGGTGCTGGACGTTACCAACTACACCGATAGCAGCGGTAGCTTCCAAGCGAACTTTGCGAACTTCACCAGATGGCAATTTGATAGTTGCGTAGTTGCCTTCTTTTGCCATCAACTGAGCTTTAGCACCGGCAGCGCGTACCATTTGTGCGCCCTTACCAGCGGTCAACTCAATAGCGTAAATCATCGTACCAACAGGAATAACTGACAATGGCAAACGGTTTGAAGTCTCAATTGGAGCTTCTTCACCAGTTCGGATAGTTTTACCCTTAACCATTGAGGTGTCAGCTAGGATGTAGTGGTACAAATTGTACTGATCCTTAACTCGAGCAATACGAGCTGAGCGGTTTGGATCGTATTCGATTTCTTCAATCGTCAAGGTCAAGCCTGCTGGCAAATTGTGATTCACCAAGCGGTAGTGACGACGAACGCCGCCTCCGCGATGACGAACAGTAATTCGACCTTGGTTGTTGCGACCGGCATTTTGCTTTTTAGCTTTAATCAGACTTTTAAGAGGTTTTCTTGTTGTAATGTCTGACAAATCCTGACTCGTCATGCCGCGACGAGCAGGAGTGGTTGGATTGTAAGCTTTCACTGGCATTACTTGGTCTCCTCCATCTGCTGCTCTACTGCGTCAAACACATCGAGCTTATCGCCTTCTTTCAGCGTCACGTAAGCCTTCTTCCAATCCTTGCGCGTTGTTGTGCCAGGATAACGATTCTTGCCTCGTGAGAAGCGCACAGCCTTGCCGTCTTGTACTAAGGTTTTAACCTTAACTACAGTAACGCCAAATTGCGCTTCTACAGCTGATTTGATTTCGTTCTTATTCAAGTTAAGTGGAACGCGTAGCACGTATACACCGTTGGCGCTCTGTGCGTAAGCCTTTTCACTAACGCGTGGGATAATAATCGTCTGTTTCATATTACGCTTCCTCCTTACCCAACCATGCAGTAATTACAGGTAGAGCTTTCGGTGTTATAACGATTGTATCCGCATTCAGAATGTGATAAACGCTTAGATAATTAGCGCGAACCACCAAAACGTTCTGAATATTGTTTGTAGCACGCATAAGTTCTGGCGTCTTCTCATCTACAACGATCAGAACACGGCGTTCGAACTTGTTGTCAGCTAGGAATGTTGCGACTTCCTTGGTCTTGCCAGTAGTCTTAACGTCTTTGATGACAATTTTCTTAGCTTCGTTAGCTACGGTCAAAGCTTGGCGAACTGCCACTTTCTTAGCAGTCTTTGACAATTTTTTAGTGTAGTTTTCGTTGCCGCGTGGGCCAAATACCACACCACCGCCGCGCCAGATTGGGTTACGGCTTGAGCCGAAACGTGCTCGACCAGTTCCCTTTTGCTTCCATGGTTTTTTACCACCACCAGAAACTTCGCCGCGCTGCTTGGTTGTAGCGCTAGCTAGGCGTGCGTTTGCCAAGTAGCTGTCATATGCCAATTTCAACAATTCGTGATTTGGCACTTCCACAGCAAAAATGTCTTTAGGAAGTTTGGTTGAATCTGCCATTACTTGTTACCTCCTAAAATAATCAGCCCCTTTCGTGGTCCAGGAACAGCGCCCTTAACCCCGATTAGATTGGTCTCTGGATCAATATATGCCACTTCCAAGTTCTTAACAGTAACACGTTCGTGACCCATGTGGCCAGCCATCGTCTTACCCTTGAAGACTTTTTGTGGATACATCGAGCCAATTGAACCTGGCTTACGAGTATTACCTTTACCACCGTGCGTCTTACGATGACGCTTAAAGTTGTGGCGTTTAATGGTTCCAGCGAAACCTTTACCTTTGCTGGTTCCGGTTGCATCGACAAAATCGCCGACTTCAAACGCGGAAACATTAATTTCACTGCCAACTTTCAGATCCTCTGGAATCTGGTCGACACGGAATTCCCGAATATGTTTCGGGGTCACTTGGGCTGGCTTAACGTGTCCAGCCACGGCCTTGCTCAGGTTCTTACCCTCTCCAAAAGCTACCTGTACCGCATTGTAACCGTCGGTTTCGACAGTCTTCACCTGAGTAACGGTGACAGGGCCGGCTTGGATCAGCGTTACCGGAATGGCTTTGCCGTCTTCAGCCAAGAGCTGGGTCATACCAAGTTTGGTACCGAGAAGTGTTTTCACTTTTCCTCACTCCCACTTAAATACTCCTGATGACGTGCGGTTTCTGGGTTCTGGGAGAACGTTAAATGTAAACATCCGCTCATAACCAGACCTGCTCATTCACCAAGGAGAACAGTTGATATTACGCGTAATAGAAATTACTTCACTATTCTAGCATAAAATAATAATAAAAGTCAACTTCCTATACAGCCATGTTAGGGGATTCTGACTCAGCGTCAACATTATCTTCTTCACCGCTAGCTAAATTACTGTCAATCGCTGCGATTACATCAAGCATAGCGTTCAACTTAGCAGACTCTTCTGTAATCTCTCCCGCAACCCTGAATGCTTCTTTTAGTAACCCCGAGTCATCTCCGCGAGCTAGCTCTAATATTATAGGCAGCTTGTCCTCAGCTGGAACGTTTGCTCCTATCGCTAGAGATTTTACACTACCAACAACTTGCTCTCTTAATGCTAATAATTCTTCTCTGTTCATAAATTTGCCCTCCTTTATTATTCTAATCAATGAACTTTAACTAATAAAATTAATTTAAGCTGGTATTAGAGCACCACTGCCATGTCTATGTCCGCGGCTATCCACATATGGTTTTCCATACAATTGATCATGCTTGCTCCTTCCAAAAGATTTTAAGTATTTCTTGATATATTTACGCCCGGCCTTTGTAAATTTGAATTTAACGCCATTATCGGTATCTTCTAATGTATAGGCGCCAGGAACATTTTTAAATACCAGCGACAGAACTCTTGCGCGATACTCTGGACCTGCAATAGCCAACTCTTCGCTCATATTTAACTCTAAGACCTTAATCATCTTAGCGGACAGTTTATCTGATCTATTTTGACGATTATGACTGCCCGATGTACGAGGAGAATATCCACCTGCACCATCAGAGAACGCACCAGGGCCGCTCTCGTTAAACCAAACACTCTGCCAGAATTTTCCATCCATATATCTACTAATAAGCCTCTCAGCATCAGTATCTACAGTAGAGCCACTAACAAGACGTCCAACTCTCCTATTTACATTTGCTGAAACGCTCCCATTATAATTATAATACCCCCCGTTGCTACCATCTGTAAAACGCCCTGCTCGAGCAGTGTTTATCCTTGCACCAATTTCAATATCATCAGACCCAGCTCCCGAATACACTCTCACATCACCAATTCCATTAACAGCAGCAACAGTCGATGCCCTGGCGCCAAAATTCGCTCCACCAGTACCCACATCTCCTCCTATAGCCCTAATCGCAGATATATTCGTCTCCATATCCATCACTAACCCAAAGCCTGGATATTTTTCATACTGATCAGTACCAAACCTCGTTACCCCCTTAAAGATATCCGTTTCTGGATACTTAGAGAAAGCACGTCTGATATCTCGCCAGGCATGCTTAGACATTCCTCTAATATCGGCATCATATCGCTGTATGATAGCGTCTTGAGAAGGAGATCTTTTCCCGTTCTCAATTTGCTGTTGCAGCCATAGCAGCGCCGCGCTCTGTAGGTCTTGCGCCACATAACCAATTACTCCACCAGTCTTTTCTACAGATTCTCTATTGTATTCACGTTCAATAGTAGCAATTCTCAAATGAGGAAAATCTTTACGTGCTCGATCAATTTCAGCTATCGTCTTACGTATATTAGATGCTTTCTTTGAGTCAGACTTTGCCTCATCTAACCAGTTCACGTTTAATAAAATCAGAGATTTCTCAATGTCATCGTTATCCTGCCGAGCGAGAAGTCCTAAGGTGTTATAAATATTCTCCGACTCACTAGCAGCAGCAACGGGTATTGTCACGACAAAGTCAATATCTCCCGGAGCCTGCTGTAACTCCTTAGAATTGTTGATCCCCTGTTCAATCTGATCGACATAATCAGACCCTCTGGTACCCGCTAGCCATTGCTTATACCTTACAGCTTCTTCACCTAGCTCTAAGGTAGCATTACTGTTCTCCTTCAATCTTGGAGAAATATCTTCAAGCTGAGATTCGTACCGCTCCGCGTATCCATTGCGATATTGATTGTAGTAGTTGGATCGTCTTCTTGCTATCTTTTCCAATGGCCTCCTCGTTACAATCCCTGGCAAGTAAAATCCCTCAACGACATTCGGTTTACTCACTTCTATTGGAGGAAATGTCATCTTTGTTTCATAGGCAATATGACTCGTAGGTACCTCGACAGGAGTTGAAATAGTTGTTATAGAATTATTTCCTTCCATAGCTGCCATAGGAGCTACATGAGTTATTCCGTCTGAATCGACGTCTTGAACAGAAACGACTTCTCCATAAGCACCATTAAATTCCATCTGGCCATGTTCATCAACTGAGAATAGGCTTGCGGCTGGACTATCTGGAGGAATATTTATACTGCCATCCGGCGCAATATCAACCATAAATACCCTATCTTGATTATCTATGGAGGCGGACACTGCAAACTTTAATGAACCGTTCTGAGTACCATCAGACCAAGACGCACTGTCATGGCCATAATAAGAACCATCGTTTGTCATATCAGCTATTGATAGTCTAATAGACCCGTCAGCGCCCCGCTCTTCCCAGTGGAGATTCAACTCATTACCGTCAGATACTCCAGGAGTATTGTTATCATACCAAAAATCTCGCGTAATATTCGTAGTTTTAGATTGATAATGATCTAAATATTCATTTACACTCAAGTATCGAGACGTCAGTTCTTTACCATCCACTGTAGATGATAGGTTCTCAATCACAACACCTTTTCCCTGTAGATATTCCTGGGAGGATTGAGACAATGAGCCGTTCGCTTCAAATGAAATATTATGAGCAAACAGTTTGTTATCTGGACCAATTATATTAGCAGTTCCGTCGTCGTTATAGGTAAATTTATAATTATCCGGCAATTTAACATTCCCGTCACCGTTACCAATACTGTGCGAAGAATACGTATCTGAGCTTAAAATAGTATTACCACTAGAGCCTTCTCTATGGAATATTGCGTCTAGTACTGTCTGTCTATCTCCCTTAGTATCACCCGAAATGGCTCTCTCGAGAAGTCCGTCATACCCTGAGGTAAATAAAGCCGCAGCTTCTTGTACAACTACACTAGCCGCAAGTCCAGAAGCAAATCCAATAGCAGTCGACTTGGCTGTATTCTTTAAGCGTAGCCTCTTAAATAGCTGATCTTTCTTGTCCTTATCTTCACTAAGAGACTGCATCAGTTCTGTCGACTTGTTTATCGCATCGTTTATTGTATCGTTTTTATCAATACCTAAATCTCTACGAAATTCTTCTGGCAGCTCTCCCAACTTACCTTTCAGCTTAACCTTAGCTTCGGCTATTGCAACATCTAAATCAAATCTCTCAATTTCCACATTTTCTGCGCTTGAATATGAGATAAAATCAGCACGTTCTCTATCCGACATGGCGGTTCTAGATGCTGCATTAACAAGAGATTCGTAGCCCTTTTGCAATTCTTCGGGAGACGGATCGTCTCTATCGATAAATTCTCTTAATGAATTAGTCAAGTGCTCAGCATTAACCGTATTGTAGCGGAACTTGTCCATCTCTTCTCTACGACTTTCATTATCAAACGATCCGCCTTGAGCCATCTCTCTAGAATGCACGCTTCGCTCCTTTCCTAGCCTACCGTATTCACGTACGCCAGATAATACGCCCGTGAGTCCGCCAGGTAAAACAGTTACGCCAAGAGCCTTAGCAAGAGAACCCTTGCCAACCCGAAAAACGCCAGTAGCGACTGCCGCAGCCAAGCCTATAACCTCCGGATTAACCACCGTCCCAACTTTTGAATCTTGAACCTTTTCGACAATTTTATCAACCTTACTTTGATAAGCTTCCGTACGAACACCAGAACGAGATTCTCCATAGTAAATCTTCATGCCCTGTATAACAGCATCAACGCTCTCCCCATGATCAATCCGCTCTTTGACAGCCTGCGCAATCTCCCAGATATTGTCAATTTTTAGATCGCCCTCACCAATAAGTCCATCGCCATTTCCATATTGGTTCAACTGACGCAATATCCTGTTCTTTGCCTCGTCAAAAGATTTTTTATCACCAAGTCTACTATCTCCCTTAGCAAAATTCTCAATAAGCTTCTTCACGGATTTGCCAAACGGAGAATCATCGGCTAGCTCCTTTCGAATTTCACCGGCTTCGATATGAATACTCTCATCATATTCAGAAGCAAAACGGTCAATAGTCGCACCCGTAGCCGCATCCCATAGAGATTTGTCATCAGTATATAAAGAAGTTATTCCATTTTCTTTAGCAATCCTCTTTCCTTCTTCGTAATACTTATTACGCAAATAAGGAGTAGTAACACCATTTTCACCCCGCCATATGTCACGCAAAAACTTCCTAATTTTGCCGTGATTTTCAGCGAATTCATAATCCTCTTCTCTAATGCGAGTTTCGGCATAATCTCTTGCTGCAGCATTTATATCACGCGATTGGTCGACAACAGCAATAGTTAACGGCTTATCGTTAGGATTTGCTGCTTGATTTACGCTGACCAGCATCGGATCTGTAGATGGTATTGGTTCTGTAGTAGTTGACATACTTATTTAATTATCTCCAAGATATAATGATCTAAAGCGTAACATTGTCTCAAGTGCCACTCTTTGCGTATCAATATTACAACTTGCTATATACTGCTGAACACCTTGTTCATTTACACCCTGATCTAATAGTTTATTTAGCTCATCAACCTGGTCTTCAGATAGTGCTTCAATTATCGCTCTATCGATTTGACTCAGTAGCCTATTCTTTAAATCTTCTTCAAGTTGTCTACGCACGTCACTGTCAAGGGTTTTATAACCCTTAGCGTCTATAATATCACTTATAAATTTAGATAAAGCATCCTGATTCATTGCCACACTCCTTTAACGATTAATATAATATAAAGTATCAAAATAGTACAGCATAAGCTAAATCATCACGCCAACCGGCGTAAACGAAGTCAGAATTGCCATGAAAATTATCGTGACATACCAAATTTTCCGATTGAATTGGTATTTCTCAATCTTTAATACCAATAGCAACGCAATAAATAGCCCGGCAGGAATAGCCTGAACGACCAAACCGCCAACTTCAATTGGATTTTTTAGACGAAGCCACAGCGCACTTAATATCACAAAAACCACCAATTTCAAGAAAAATGAGCCATCATTATCATAAATGCGTTCGCGACCTTTGCGACTAAACAGCTCGCTAGACTTCGAGCGATTGCGAGCATAAGTACGAGTTTTTTGTTTTGTCATAAGCTAAATGGAATTATAGCATAAAAAATCCGCCCCGTTCAAGAGGCGGAAATTTTATATATCGTTAAATTACATACGAATTTCAGCATCAACGCCAGCTGGCAAATTCAAGTTCTGCAAGCTATCAATCGTCTTTGGTGTAGCGTTTGTAATATCAATCAGACGCTTGTGGACGCGGCGCTCGTAAGACTCACCACCAGTTTTGTAAACGTGCGGACTCTTTACGACGGTGTAAGTACTGCGTCGAGTTGGCAAAGGCACTGGGCCAGCCACGTTAGCACCTGTGCGAATTGCGGTGTCGATAATTTGTTTTGCTGATTGGTCGATGACTTTATGATCATAAGCCTTCAGACGAATACGGATTTTAATTCCTGTATCTTGAGCCATAGCTCCTCCTCTTGTGTGCGATCTCGTAACCTCTAATTGCCATATTTATAGTCAATCGAGTTCTCGAGATAAATTATTATTAACTATGCGATTATATCAGCAATTTTTGGCTTTATCAAGATGGGAAATCATTTCCGCAATAATTCCAGCGGATTTATTCAGCGATTCTTTTTCTCGCTCGGTAAGTGGATAGCCCGCCAAAATCTTCACGCCGTCGCTGCTGATTGTTGATGGCAATCCAAGCACAACATTATTCAGTCCATATTCGCCTTCAGCCAAAGAGCAGACGGGATAAACTGTGTGCGTCGATTTTCGGAGCGCCGAAACAATCTTAGACACGACAAACCCAATCGCAAAATACGTCGATTTCTTTGTTTCAATCACCCGATACGCTCGCTCGCGGACTTTCTGCTCGATTCCGTCAATCATCTCCTCTGTAAACCCAGGATATTCCTTAATCGGCACTTCACCAATTTGCGCCGTTTCAATTGTAGAAAACGATGAGTCACCATGCTCGCCCAGAATATAAGCATCAACCGCTTTGCTGTCGACATTGAACGCGTCCGCCAAATACGACTTCATTCGCGAAGTATCAAGCGTCGTACCCGTCCCGAACACGCGATTTTTCGACAAACCAGATTCCTTAAGCGCCACGTAAGTCAAAACATCAACCGGATTACTGACAATCACCAAATACGGCTTCGCGCCATTCGCCATAATATTTTTTACAATATCACGCATAATTTTTGCATTAACGTCAATCAATTCCAACCGAGTCTGTCCAGGAAGTTGCGGCGCACCCGCAGTAATCACAACAATGTCATCGTCATTGATGTCAGAATAATTTCCCGTATGAACCACGACATTTCTGTCAATTCCCATCGCGTCATTAATGTCAGCCGCTTGACCCCAAGCCAAATCCTCATTACGGTCAATCAACACAATTTCCTCAATAACACTACGCAACGCGCACGCATAAGCCGCCGTCGCACCGACCATTCCGCCCCCACCAACAATTAGCAATTTCTGTTTATTCACCAAAATCTCCTTTTTCTGTTTTATATTAGATGTCTTTATTCTGCCATAAACATTACCGCTTTGTCAATTAACTCCTTCTTATAGCAATCAAAAAATCCCCCGAAAGTTCGGGGGATTTAATTAGGCTTGTGTTATCGAGATTATTTGTTAATCTTTGTAACAACACCAGCACCAACTGTACGGCCACCTTCGCGGATAGCAAAGTTCAAACCTTGCTCCATAGCGATTGGTGCAAGCAACTTAACCTTGAAGGTTACAGTGTCGCCTGGCATAACCATTTCTTTGTCAGCTGGCAATTCAACTTCACCAGTAACGTCAGTTGTGCGGAAGTAGAACTGTGGCTTGTAGCCCTTAGAGAATGGAGTGTGGCGACCGCCTTCTTCCTTCTTCAAGATGTAAACTTCAGCTTCAAACTCGGTGTGTGGAGTAATTGTGCCTGGCTTTGCCAAAACTTGACCACGCTCAATGTCGCTGCGCTCAATACCACGTAGCAAGACACCTGCGTTGTCACCTGCTTGACCTTGGTCAAGAGATTTCTTGAAGGCCTCAATACCAGTTACAACTGATTTCTGAGTTGGCTTCAAACCAACGATTTCAACTTCGTCGTTCAATTTAACAACACCCTGCTCGATACGACCAGTTGCTACTGTACCACGACCCTTAATTGAGAAGACGTCCTCAATTGGCATAATGAATGGTTTGTCCATGTCACGTGCTGGCTCTGGAATGTAGCTGTCCATTGCGTCAACCAATTCCATAATAGCGTCTTCGTATTTCTCGTCACCTTCAAGAGCCTTAAGAGCAGAACCCTTGATGATTGGAGCGTCTTTGTCGAAGCCGTTCTTTTCAAGAAGTTCGCGAACTTCTTCTTCGATCAGCTCAACCATTTCTTCGTCAGCCATGTCCATCTTGTTCAAGAAGACAACGATCTTTGGCACACCAACCTGTTTTGCAAGCAAAACGTGCTCACGAGTCTGAGGCATTGGGCCGTCAGTTGCAGCGATAACCAATACCGCACCGTCAACCTGAGCAGCACCGGTGATCATGTTCTTGACGTAGTCAGCGTGTCCTGGCATGTCAACGTGTGCATAGTGACGATTCTTTGATTCATACTCTTGGTGTGAAGACGCGATAGTAATACCACGTTGCTTCTCTTCTGGTGCGTTGTCGATCTGGTCGTACGCAACAGGTTTGTTAACTGCGCTTGGTAGGCGCTTTGCCAACACTGCAGTAATCGCAGCAGTCAGCGTAGTCTTACCGTGGTCAACGTGGCCCATTGTACCAACGTTAACGTGCGGTTTGCTTCGGTCAAATGCATCTGCCATTTGTAGAAGTTCTCCTTAATTTAATTATTATTTTTCACGCGGGTACAGTCCATAAAAAAGACCTCACGGCGTATGAGTTTAATTATAACGATTTTCCAATCAGTTGTAAATAGCCTATTTCTTACTATAATACTTCGCCAGGAACGAATCGCGGAACTCGTAAAAAGTCCCATCCTCCAAGCTGGCACGAATATCATCAACCAACTTAACAATAAATCGCTCGTTGTGGATTGACAACAACGTTCCAGCCAACGACTCGCGGGCGTGCAAAAGATGACAGAGATAAGCCGCCGTGTAGTTCTTGCAAGTATAGCAATCGCAATCGTCCATAATTGGCGCAAACATCTCACGGTATTTTCGACCACGCACATTGACCCGACCAAACGGCGTATACGCGGCACCATTCCTGGCTACACGCGTTGGACTCACACAGTCAAAGGTGTCAACTCCCTGCTCAATCGCCGCAAAAATATCATCAGGCTCGGAAATTCCCAGTAAATGACGCGGTTTATTTTCAGGCAGAATTTGATTAACCCACTGAATCGTCTGCGCCATAGTTTCCTTTTCCAACGCGCCACCGATTCCATAGCCATCAAAATCCATCGCGCCCAAAAACTCGGCAGTTTGCTTTCGTAGATCCTCGTAATTCGCTCCTTGCAAAACGCCAAACAAAGCTTGATACGGCTTATCTGGACGAGCCGCCCTTAGGCGCTTGACTTCCGCCAAACTTCGCTCCGCCCAAGCATGCGTCCTGGCCAGCGCCTCAACTTGATATTCGTACGGATCAATTAAGGAGGTCAATTCATCAAACGCAAAAGTAATATCAGCGCCAATTCCAGCCTGAATTTGCATGGACAATTCTGGCGTGAATTTATGATAAGAGCCGTCCAGATGCGACTTGAACATCACGCCGTTTTCATCCACCCAAGCATGACGCGACGATTTTTTAGCAATCGCAATTTCTTCATCAACATCAGTGCTCATAGCCAAAACCTTCTTAAAACCCGATCCCAGACTTAGCACCTGAAAACCGCCGCTATCCGTAAAAGTCGGACCATCCCAGTGCATAAATTTGCCAAGATATCCAGCCTTTTCAATCAATTCATGCCCCGGCTGCAAGTATAAATGATAAGCGTTCGCCAGTACCGCCTGCGCGCCAACATCCTTCACCATCTCAGGAATCATCGCCTTAACATTAGCCTTGGTTCCAACCACAATAAACGCCGGCGTTTTAATATCACCGTGTGGCGTGTGAATAATTCCCGTTCGCGCCAACGTGTCGTTAAATCGTGAAGTTATTTCAAAAGAAAAAGGT
>CALKRM010000019.1 GCA_937989565.1 uncultured Candidatus Saccharibacteria bacterium
TTAAGTTCTGCTTGCTCTACGGACAGGTTGATGCCTGATTTTATGTCACTAACATCCATAATTACACTTTCAATTTCATCATCACTGCGCAGCAAATCGCTTTTTTCCGATATTTTCACAAACTCCTCACGAAGCACGAGACATTCCTCTGGAATTTTCGTTGCCACCTCGTCCGACTCAACATCAAGTGTTGGCTCAATAATCGGTGAGGTGGAAATAATTACTTGTTCCACTGGCTCAGAGTCATCAGTTTCTTCGCGCACTGTAATCGTTTCTACCGGCAGCGCAATCGTCACCGCTTCAGCAGAAGACGCTTCCGACTCTACTACTGGGGACTCCTGCCGTTCGACAAAGAAAACCGCATCTTCTTCAGCCCAAAAATCATTATCCTTACCATGACTACGCTCTATCGCCGTACCACTATAGTCAAGTTGCTCAATTGACAAGACCTGTGTATCAGTGAAAATTTGATCCGCCGCCAATATGTCAATCTCCTCGTTTGGAGGATCAACCTTAGCTTCATCAACTATTGCGGTATCAACCAGCCGCTTATTATCAACAATGTCAGTCGATTCGACAGAATTATTATAATCCGGCGTCGCATCTATATTAATCTCGTTAGATTGAATGTATACTGGCGCTTTCGTACCAGAATTGTCAATTGGTCCCGTAATCGCAGATTTATCCGCCCCTACTGCATCAAATTGTGCTGCCAAGTGCTGCTGCTCGGAAATTGACGTAAAAGCACTTTCATCATTTTCTGCTGCTCGGCTCGGCTCAGACTCTACAGCCTTAGCGGCAATCTTATTATCGCTAGCCGCAGGGTAAACAGTTTCATGTTCCAGCGAATTGCTATTATCATCAACGGTTTGGGTGTTCTTATCTATCACTACCGATACCGGCGCATTTTCCGTCTTTGTCGGCGCATCTAAGGACTCTGGTGCCGGCTTCTTGCTGTCATTATGCACTGCGTCAGAAATAGAATCAATAATGTGCGGCTTCATCTCCACCGAAGGGCTGACCACCCCTATCTTCTCAATGCCCACATCCTCGCCCGAAGCTTCAACCGCCTGGTTAGTCGAAGTTTTATCTTCTCGTTCCTGCGGTATGAGTTTCTCAGTTGACTTATTTGTTTTAGTTGTCAAATCTATGGGCTTCGCCTCTGATACCACTGGCTCAGGTGCTTTTTTAATAATAGGCTCTTGATAATCGGTAGACTCTGAATATCCCGCCAACACCAATTCTCCGCGTCCATTTTCATCCAGACTATCGAAATCATCTGGAGCCAATAGTCTATCCAAATAGCTTTGTTTTGGTGTCATTTCCAACAAATTAGGAGTCG
>CALKRM010000020.1 GCA_937989565.1 uncultured Candidatus Saccharibacteria bacterium
AGATTGACGGGATATGATACGGCAAACGCGGCGAGCATACAAATTAGTCGGCTAACCCAATAAATCGGATGGGCTAAGTTCTTATCCATGGCGCCCGGAATGATTAGCATAATTATGTTGTCTACGACGGTCATTGACAGTATGGATAATGTATCGGCGGCGAAAACTAACTTTAAGGATTTTATGAGCGATAATTTGGCGCGTACTAACGGTATGATTGACGCAGTGTAACCAGAGGTGAAAGCTAAGACTGACGCTAAAATGACCGTAGTATGTGGCGCAAATCCAGCGTGCGTGCCGATGGTAACACCAACCATCTCACCAATCATACATCCCGCCAGACAGTGTAAACTTGCTGCTAGTGCCATACGTTTGGTTGAATTTTTTGTATTGCAATGATTATGAGATTCGTGATTCATTATTTTGTCCTTATATTATTTAATTCATATAGATTGAGTAATTCTTCTATCGCTTTACTTTGTTGAGCTTTGTCGCCGGACGTCATTTTATTGGCAATGTGTGTGCGGAGATGTCGCTCCAGAATAAGTTTATTAAGCGACGCTAATGACTTTTGTATTGCTAGACTTTGGGTTAAAACATCCATGCAATACGCGTCGTCGGTAATTTGTTTCTCGAGCCCGCGCATTTGTCCTAATATGATCTTTGTGCGGTGCAGGGCTCGTCGTTTGATGTCTGCTGTATCCATAAAACAATTATATACCCCCTGGGGGTATTATGTCAAATATAATTAGCTATCTAAGGACTAACATACGAAAAAACCACCCGTTCGGATGGCTAAATATCGAATTGGTGCGGGATTACAGAATCTACTTAAACTTTTTGAATACATTATGGACTACCCCGGTCCAGCTCCAGTAATAAAAAGACGTACGGCACAGTATAAGCAATCACTATCAATCATTTATTAGGTAAGTATACGCCCATATAACTAACCGCCAAAGGCTATCACTAATATAAAGACAATTTTACGGGGGGGTGATTACCCCCCCGTATGATAGAACATCATTCCGCTGTGTAAATGGTAGTTTTATGGGTGCAAAATTACCATACTTTTTAAACGTGCCAGTAGTGATTAGGACTAATTGTGTAATATATAGCAGGAATCCATAGTGCTATCCACCCAAAACATATATGTTTTATGATACTATGACCTTTTTGCTCCCGTGTGTGTATATAGTTTTTTTGTTTTTTTATAATTTGATGATTGCTGTGTATTGTTCATAATACCCCCGTTTAGTTATTAAAAAAGGACAGCCACTGCTGGCTGTCTAGACCCACAACGAGGGTTTTATCCCTATTGCTTTTAGCAAATGGCTGCCCATTTTCGGGATAAAATGAGCCCTGTTGTGAATCTAGACATTATCCATTATATCATTTTGATGTAAGATTTGAATTTTGATATAATAGACGATGTAATTAATAAACTACCGCATTTTATGTGGCTACATAGCGGAGACGTACCGCGCAAAAAACGGGTAGCATGATTTACACATAAAAATAAGCATACGAGAACAACTCGGCAAAAAAAGGGGCTTTTAGCGGACTAACTGAAGTAGCTACTTCAAGGAGTCTCGGATGTCCTCTTTGTCTAACCGAAAAGCTTTCGCCGATGAAAACATATTAAAATTGCTTAATATATTATTCAGGTATATTAATAAGCAAAATGAAAAAATAAATACCACATCAAATAAACGGCGCTATGTAGTCAGTAGAGGAATAAAGATTCTTTTATAATTTCCTATAGCCTAAATTAGCTCTAACAATAGACAAGGGCTTATAATAGGGATTATGCAGAATAGTAACAACTTCACAAGTGTAAATTTATTACTAAATAAACTTACAGGTAGCGGTCCTGAAAATAATGAGAGCTCACTTAAGCCCGTACAGTATGGATTGTACGCTCGTAAATCTACTACAAGTGAAGACAGGCAAGCTTCATCAATAGAAGACCAAATAAAGGAGTGTGTAGATAAAGTTATTACACCAAATGGCTTAAGTATCAAAAAGATATACAAGGAAAGCTTTTCTGCTAAAATTGCAGATACACGCGATGAATTTAATAAACTTATAGATGATATTGAAAATGGAAGGATAGATGGCTTGATAGCTTGGCATCCTGACCGTCTATCACGAAATATGAAAGAGGCGGGTGTTATTATCGACCTAGTAGACAGGGGTTTAATTAAGGACTTAAGGTTTGCGACATTTACATTTGAAAATAATCCAGCGGGCAAGATGCTGCTTGGCATCACGTTTGTAATGGCTAAACAATACTCTGAGCATCTCTCCGAATCAGTAGACCGTGGTAATAAAAGGGCTATAGAGGATGCTGAATTTATCGGTAAATTTAAGCACGGCTATATACTAGATTCAAATCGCTTTTTCCAACCTGACCCAAAAAACTTTACAAAGATTAAGCACATGTTTGAACTAGCTTTAAACGGTAAGTCTCAAAAAGATATTAGAGAGTGGATTAATGGGCAATCCTATACCGTTCAGAAGCGTGCAGGAGGTCCTTATCAAAGCCATAAGTGGTCCAAAGATGATGTCTCGAAGACTCTTAAAGACCCGTTTTATGCTGGTGTTTTAAAGTGGGGTAAACACTACAAAAATTTATTAGAAGAGTATGATTTTCAGAGCGTAATTACTGTCGATGAATATTTAAAAATAAATAAAATTGATAGTTTGGACTCCTCTAAAGTTTATGCTGTCAATAAGCCAAAAGGTGGTGAGATATTTGCTAATTTATTTAGAGGTAGAGTCATTTGTGGGGCTTGTAACGAGCCTATGACCTCAATGGTTACGAATAAGCGAAATAAGACAACGGGTGAAAAATATGACTACAGATACTACTATAAGTGTGAAAACAGATATTGCAATTTAAATGGAAAGTCAATTCGTGCAAAAACTATTATTGATACAGCGGAGGTATTCTTTGAAGAATATTTATTCATTAAAAAGAGTAATTATTTGGTTATTAAATCAAGTGCCGAAAGGTCCATGAAGCATGAAAGCACTAGGCTCACTAGTGAGGTATCTAGCCTAAAGCGGAAGATAGCGCTTAAAAAACAACAGTATGAGCAAACAAAAGCGCTTATATTAGAGAGCCCCGAGCTAAAAGACTACTACAATCTTGGCAAGCTTCTTGATGAGCAAAAGGAATTAGAACAGCGTTATGAGCTAATAGTCAGTCGAAGACGCTTATTAAAGGACTCCTTAATTACATTTGATGAATATCTCAAACTTTTTGAGTTTTTCCCTGTTATTTTTGAAAAACTTGATGATATGAGCGAGTTGGACCAGCTTTTAAAAATATTCTTCTCTAACTTTATAATTGAACCCATTAAAAAAGATACTTTTAAGGGGTCAAAAGTATCTTATAAGCTAAATGAACCCTGGAAAGGGTTCATTGAATCAAATGATTTCGTTTGTGGTGCGGGTAAGGAGACTCTAACTCCTGGCCTCTTCCATGGCAAGGAAGCGCTCTAACAACTGAGCTATACCCGCATGTTGTTCACGATTTATTGTATCAAAGTCGTGAATGAAATGCAATATTTGGTGGCTCCTCCCAGACTTGAACTGGGGACACAAGGCTCTTCAGGCCTCTGCTCTACCAACTGAGCTAAAGAGCCACAAACTTGCTATTTAATTGTACTAAAGTTGTCGCCATCTGGCAAGGGTGTTATAATTTTATCGAGCGCGGGTGTCGTATAGCGGCTATTATGTGACCTTCCCAAGGTTGAGATGGGAGTTCGACTCTCCCCATCCGCACCAAAATTACAAAATTATCGCACGGCTCGCTCTGGTGATGTCCAAGTTGTATGACGATTTGATAGGCTATTAGGAATATTCTTCCAGCGGATAATTGATTGAAAAGCTGTTATATATTCAATTGTAACCATTATATAAACCAGCAAAAATACGGCAGGTGAGTATAAGGTTAGTTTCCATCGTTCATTATTAGCAATAGTCTTATCATTTCCGGTCCAAATACTAACTAGAGCCAAAATGATGTAGGTTGTCATAATTGAAATGATTGGTAAGTAGTTGCCTGTAGTTACACTATACCAAGCCATCCATAAAACAATTAATGGTTCTATAATGATAAGAGCTTCATATAGTAGCGTTGTTGGCATTAGATACCAGGTTAATAGTTTTGAATATCGCTTGTCGGTACTGAAAAACATCTTGCGATTTTTCCAAAAAGTTTGCATGCGTCCGTAGCGCCATCGGAATCGCTGTTTTACAAGAGATTTATAGGTCTGAACTGGCTCAGTATACGCGATTGAATCAGAAGCAAAAACTACGCGGTTGCTTGCCTCCCCCCCCATTGTAATAATTTTGAGTGTGAGGTCGATATCTTCAGTCATTGTGTCGGAATCATAGTAATTCACCTTATCAAGAATCTCGCGACGAAAAGTTGACCCAACTCCACCAATTATATATTCCATTCCCAGAAATGTATGCGTTCGTTTCATGTGATGGGAAATCAGATACTCATATTTTTGTGCTAAGCCAATAATAGTGCCGTTTCCGACTACTCGCACGTTTGATGCTGTTGCAACAATTGATTCATCAAGGAAGTGGCGGGCTGAGTTTTTCAGGCATTTATTATCTATGGTTGAATCGGCGTCAAGCACCATGATAAGTTCACCCGTTGCACGCTCCTTGATCGCTTGGTTTAATGCTTCTGCCTTACCACGATTTGGCCCTGATCGCATTTCTATCTTTGCTGAGCCATGATATTTATTTATGAACTGTTGGACAATTTCACTTGTGCGGTCTGTTGAACCATCATTAGCTACGACTACCTGAAGACGATCGCGAGGATATTCCGCCGCCAACACAGAACGTAAAGTTCGTTCTATACCAAGCTCCTCGTTGTGAGCTGGTATTACTACCGTTAATTTTGGATAACGAATATAACGGCGTTCTGTTTGTTGATAAGCGGAATGGTTGCTAATAACAATATATAAAGTCAACCTAATTATGCTATAAATACTGACAAGAAACAGGCCGCTAGTAATGATACTATTGAGTGTTTCTAGCATTTTTGATTTTGTCCATCAAGAGACTTAATAGAATAGCTGCACAGCAAATTAACGCAACCCCGATTAAGATTACTCCGTAGATACTCATACCTGTATTTGCTAGTACTAGTCCAGCTGCAGTAGAACCTCCCAATCCAGTAGCTGCTAGGTTTTGTCCTGTCATGTTATTATCTCCTCACACATAAAGGCGCACTAAGTGGGCCGTATACTTTATAAATATTTATGGTAGTATACGCTTCTTTTTTGTCTTTGTCAAATATATTTTATAATATGTTTATGCTTATCACTTAGAAAACGTGCAGAGATAATAATTTATAGAAACTTTGTAAATAATTTAGATTAATTAAAAATTTAATAAAGATAGCTACATTTTAACAATCGTCTTGCGATAATGCATGACTGAGCAGAGTTAAAAAATGTTTGGACTTATTATTTTTTATCGCCACGAATTGCGTCGATGAGTTCGATAGGGAATAACATCATTGTCTTTTGGCTTGGCTCGGTGGAGATTCGCTCTAAGGTGTTCAACGTTCGCAGATTGATGGCGCCTTGAGTTTTTGCTAGGATTTCTGCGGCTTGGGCTAATGTTTCGGCTGCAGCTTTTTCGCCGTCAGCATTGATGATGTTGGCGCGGCGCTCACGTTCTGCCTCGGCTTGTTTGGCCATAGCGCGTTTCATGTCACCAGGAAGTTCGATATTCTGAATCTTAACGTTCTCGACATCGATGCCCCATTTGTCAGTTTCAGTATCAACAATTTCCTTGATTTGCTGGGAAATCTCTTCGCGCTTGGCGAGCAAATCGTCCATATCAACATTACCGGTGACGTCACGCAGTGCCGCTTGGGCAAATTGACTAGTCGCGTAAATATAGTTCGTGGTTTCCAGCACGGCTTTTGGTGCGTTGATAACTCGGAAATAAACCACCGCATCAACGCCGACCGTGACGTTGTCTTTGGTGATGACTTCTTGTTTTGGAACGTCAATTGGAGTTGAACGAATATCGACCAACATCATCGTCTGCAATCCTGGAATAACAACTCTTAATCCTGGTTCGCGAACACCAGTAAATTTACCGAGCGTCAAAACTACGCCGCGCTGATATTGATTAACGATTTTAATGCCGCTTAGCACATAAAGCCCGATAAACGACAAGATTATTATTACGAATGCTTCCATTTTTCCTCCTATTTATATAGATCTATTGTAGCATTTTGTGCGAGGAAAGTGTAAGCGGCGGAGGCTTTTTGGCTTTACGAATTTCGCGATATAATGGGAGTATGAGTGATAGTAGGCAGCCGCTGGCTGAACAGATGAGACCGCAGACGCTGGACGAGGTGATAGGGCAGAGTCATTTGCTTGGTGAGGGCGAGTTATTGAGGCGAATCGTTAAGAATGGCGAGCCGGTCAGTTTGATATTGTGGGGTCCGCCGGGAACTGGAAAGACGACGTTGGCGCGGATTATTGCGCGCGAGGTGAAGGCTGAGTTTATTGAGCTGTCGGCAGTTACGAGCGGAAAAAAAGATGTTGAACAGGTAATTGAACACGCCCGCCAAAATTGGAACTTGGGACTCAGGACAATTCTATTCGTTGACGAAATCCACCGATTTAATAAAGCTCAGCAAGACGCGTTTTTGCCGCACGTTGAGAGTGGGCTAATTACGCTAATCGGTGCGACGACCGAGAATCCGAGCTTTGAAGTCATCACGCCGCTGCTGTCGCGTTCACGGGTTTTGGTTCTCCAGCGATTGACAAAAGACGAAATTATATCGGTATTAAAAAGAGCGCTGAAAGTTCTGAAAAAGTCCAAGCAAGTTTCGCCCAAAGCTCTGGATTATTTGGCGGAATTATCGGATGGCGACGCAAGGGTGGCGCTGGGCAATTTGGAATTGGCACTGAGTTTTGATGAAAAAGTGACGCCGGAAGTGGTTAAGGCGGCGGCTCAGAAGCGGCTTCCGGGCTATGATAAAAAAGGCGATTCGCATTACGACGTGATTTCCGCTTTTATCAAGTCGCTAAGAGGCAGTGACGCGACGGCTGCGACGTATTATTTGGCGCGAATGATTGACGCGGGCGAGGATCCGAAGTTTATCGCTCGGCGAATGGTAATTTTTGCGTCGGAAGACATCGGGCTGGCGGGCAATGGTGCGCTGAGCTTGGCAATTGCAACATTTGAGGCTGTTGAGCGTGTCGGTCTTCCGGAGGTGAAGTATAATTTGTTCCATTGCGCTATTGCGTTGGCTCGTAGTCAGAAGTCGCGTGAAATTACCGATTTAATGCACGGCGCTTTTGAATTGGCACGTAAATATCCGAATTCTCCCGTGCCGTTGCATCTCAGGAACGCTCCGACCAAATTGATGAAAGATTTGGGCTATAATAAAGGCTATAAGTGGCAAGCTGGCTTTAAGCACGACAAAGGATTTTTACCAGAGGAAATTAAGGATGTGGTATAATTGACATATCAATATTCTTAAAAGGAGAAGTTAATATGCCAAAACAAGAACCTCAGCAGCCGCAATATGCGCCACAGCCTGATCCAAACGCACAATACGGTCCCGCACCACAACCGCAGAACACGCCGTATGAGCAGCAGCCAGTTAGCCAGCAATATTTTGCACAGCCTCAAGCAGCGCCAGTGCAATATGTCGTGATGGCGGAATCCCTGAAGGGCGTTAAGGGTTGGTTAATGTTCTTTGTGGTTTGTTTCGTTATCGGTAGCCTTGTCAATACAGCAGTGTTTTTCCAGGCAATAATGAATCTTAGCCAGCCAGAGAACGTCATTTCTTTGATATTTTCACCTATACTGGTAGTCTTGGCTATTTGTGCAGTCGTGTTTATAACGATGCAGAAGCGTCTTGGCAAGTGGTTAGCTGTTGCTACGATCGCCACAGCTGGATTGGGTAACGTTGCGAATGCGGTAGTTATATATGCATCTGGAAGATCGGGAGTAGAGGTTCCGGCATTTATTACCGGAATCGTTACAATGCTAATAGTAGAAGGATTGGTAATCTTGTACTTCTTTGCTTCTCGCCGGGTCAAAGAAACTCTTGTCAATTAGTCGATTCTCACATTAAAAATAGCCGCCTCATTACGGGGCGGTTATTTTTGTGCTTGATGCAACTATTGTTTCGCGGCGCGTTTTCGTTCGTTTGCGTCCAGATATCGCTTGCGAAGTCGTAATGATTTTGGCGTAACTTCCAAAAGCTCGTCATCTTCGATAAAGTCGATACATTGCTCCAAGCTAAATTGCGTAAATGGCGTCAATTGCACGGTTCCGTCCGACGATTTGGAGCGCATGTTAGTCAAATGCTTGGCTTTGCAAACGTTGATTTCGATGTCTTCTTGGCGATTGTAAATCCCGACAATCATTCCGGCATAAACTTCCGTTCCTGGTCCGACTAATAATTCGCCACGGGCTTCGGCTGCTTGCAGGGCGTAAGGTGTTGTTGTGCCAGCCTCAAACGCGATCAAAACTCCATTGCGGGTTTTTGGCAGTTTTCCGCCAAGCGGTTGATATCCATGAGGCAGGGAATTCATAATCACCGTACCTCTGGTGGCGGTCAATAAAATGTTGCGCAGACCAATCAGAGCTCTCGTTGGTAAAATGTAAGTCAGGCGAGCAGCGCCAGCGGTGGTCGTTTCCTGAGATTTCATTTCAGCGTGTCGCGCACCAAGTTCTTGGCTAATCGCACCGATGAATTCGCCTCCAACCTCAATTTGCAATTCTTCAATCGGTTCTTTTTCAACGCCGTCTTCGGTAATTGTAACAACTTGCGGTCGTCCAACTTCAAACTCAAAGCCCTCACGTCGCATGGTTTCAATCAAAACACTCAAGTGCAATTCGCCACGTCCAGAAATCGTAAAGCCAATTCCGTTTTCCTCGACTCGTAACGCGACATTGGTTTCAAGCTCTCGCTTCAACCGGTCGCCAATTTGCCTGGATGTCGTAAACTCGCCTTCGCGTCCCTTCATTGGGCTGGTGTTGGGTCCGAGGTACATGCTCAAGGTCGGCGCTTCGATGTCAATTGTCGGTAGCGCTTCAGGCTGTTCTTTGTCAGCAATCGTATCGCCAATATGCGCGTCAGCCACGCCAACCAGCGCCACAATGTCGCCAGCAAAAGCTTCGTCAAGTTCCTCGCGATTCAAGCCCCGATAGCCAAAAACTTTCTCAATTCGCGCAGAGCCCGCGACTTCACCATTTTTCATCAAACTGACTTGCAAGCCACGCTTAACGGATCCGCGAGCAATTCGCCCAATCGCGTATTTCCCCTGGAACGTGTCATATTGTAAGCTGGTAACAAGCAGTTGAAACGCGCCGTTTTCCGTCACGTCTGGCGCTGGAATATCGTTAATAATCGCGTCAAAAATTGGTGTCAAATCCGCGTCTTCGTCGGTGTTGGCGGGAATTTCTTTCCATGATTTTCCGTCGCGTCCGATTGCGTAATAAATTGGATATTGCAATTGAGAATCGTCGGTCGCTAGCTCCAAAAACAGATCGCTCAACTCATCTTCAACTTCGGCAATTCGCCTGGCTGGCTTGTCAATTTTATTGATAATCACGACAGGTTTCAGCCCCAGCTCAAGCGCCTTCGCTAATACAAATTTGGTCTGAGGCATCGGACCTTCCTGCGCGTCCACGATCAGCAAAACGCCGTCGGCCATATTCAGAGTTCGCTCAACTTCGCCAGAGAAATCGGCGTGTCCTGGTGTGTCAATGATGTTTATTTTGTAGTCACCGTAAAAAATCGACGTTTGTTTGGCGGTGATGGTGATACCGCGCTCGTGCTCTTGATCGCCGGAATCCATAATCAATTCCTGGCTCATCTCGGCTTGGTTGTCGCGGAATGTTCGCGACTGCTTTAATAGTCCGTCAACCATGGTCGTTTTGCCGTGGTCGACGTGGGCAATAATGGCAATGTTTCGAATCTTGCTAGCGTCCTTCATAAAAATATGGTCTGATATTAACACAGACCTTCCTTTTAATATAAAATTTTACCACGATAAGGGGGAAATAAAAAGAGTGAAAGTTGTGTTTAATACTTTAATATACTGTAATTTTCTGTTCGTCAAGTTGGTCTTTTGGAAAATTTATCAGCCGAGTTTTGCCGTCGGCTCTATGTAAAATATCTAAATCAGCCATTACTATACCGAGGGCTTGCGTCGCCAATTTAACTTGCGTCGAGTCTACTCTTAATTCTTGATAAGCTAATCTCTTCGCTTTGTTATTCTTCGTACAGGCTATTAGTAGGTCGGGATAGTCCAGTATGTCGTCTGACTGGGGTATGTACATTCCATAAGCAGGTTCTGTTCGAGTGAAGTAATTTACAATCTTGTCTTGTCGAATATTTATCCCCCAACGTTTGCGCTCTGCTACTAAAGCTTCATTTCTTTCAAGGTAATCACAATATATATCTGTATGATGATTCTCGGGAGATATTATTATGTGTCCAGCCGGCTCCCCGTTTGTAGATAATTCTCGCGAGAATATAACTAACCCAGACGGATGAGGTTCAGTCGCCATATCTATGTCAAGATGAGTTGACGTAACGTAAAAAGATTCCATGTTTATACCTAACGTAAAATGGTGGGAAATACAGGGCTCGAACCTGTGACCTCACGAATGTGAATCGTGCGCTCTAGCCAACTGAGCTAATTTCCCGTAATTACATCTGTCGTTTTATTTAACGAACTCGTGATGTGAGCTAATTATAGTTCAGGTTTCAAGTCCTGACAAGGTACGCCGAGCATATTCTATTGACTTTTTTACGCAAGTGTGGTATAAATGAGAGTAGCTTTCGTTGACGAGTTGAGATTTATTCCTCGTCCGAAAGTGAACTTTGACAGGCAGTCAATCACAAGGCGGGTTCTTATTTCTTCTAAAAAATTAAAAGAGATAAGATCTCGTCTTGTGTGTGAATGATACACGCTTAACCTGCTCCACAATAGGGACGAGAAGAAAGATGAAAAAGTGGAACCTGAGCTTATCCTAGAAGTTTCGCCAGATCTCCTGCGTAAGCTTAACTACGTCCAGTATCAACTTGGCTCTCTTATCTGTAAGCTACAGGAAGATGAGGTTTGCTACGCCCTCGCCTGTAGCGCACACGGCACTCTGAACGATGCTATCATGTATCTGGAGAAGCAGGTACAGAAGGACAACTAGCCCTTCGGATATATGATGAGTGTACCTCATTTTTTATGGCTGCTTGTCATATATCTCTTGAAATATGAATTTATGTTATTAAAAATCACCCTAACTACGGGTGATTTTCTTATGGTGAAAAAATTCAGTTCTTGGTGCGGATGAAAGGACTTGAACCTTCACGCCGTGAGGCACATGCTCCTAAGGCATGCGTGTCTACCAATTCCACCACATCCGCATAACTCGATTATATCAAAACAAATTCTACTTATCAACTGTCCGCGCTTATGCTAAAATTGAAGTAACATACCAAGGAGGATTGATGAATAAAGTTGCGAAATATTTGAATGAACATCTTAGTGGCGAAGTCACGTCGCAGGATTTTGCATTGAGTCAAGTTGAGGTTGACAATGGACTTTTGGCGCGCCGACCAGAAATGATTGTTCGTGCGGCTAATATGAACGACATCAGGAAAGTGATGCGATTTTGTTCTCAATTGGCAGAGAAAGGTCATGTTTTACCTGTATTTGTTCGTGGTTGTGGCAATGATGAAACTGGCGCAGCGACGAATAAAGGCATTGCAATTGACGAAAAAACGTATATGAATCGTGTGGTTGGTATTGATCCTCGCCAGCAACTGATTCATGCTCAGGCGGGAATTTCTCTTTCGGCAATCAACGCAACTTTGTCTACACATAAAGGTTTGGGCCTGCCGCGAACTTCATATGTGGCGGAAGAAGGCACGATTGGTGGTGCAATTAACACGGCTCCGTCCGGAATATTATCTGGCGCGCATGGTCGTTTTGCTGATGCCGTTCAGCAGCTTGAAATTGTCCTAAGTAATGGTGACGTGATTCAGACTGGTCGCATATCTCGACGCGAATTGAGTAAGAAAAAAGGCTTATCGACGTTTGAGGGCGAGATTTATCGGGAGATTGACAATTTAATCTCAGATAACACCGAGCTGATTTCGCAAATGGATCCAGCTTTGCCAGATACGGTTGGCTACAGCGGGATTTCTCGGGTGAAGCAAAAAGACGGGTCGTTCGATTTGACGCCGCTGTTTATTGGCAGTCAGGGAAGTCTGGGCGTGATTTGCGAAGTTATTATGAAGGTGCAATTTATTCATCCAGAATATTCAGTTGTTGCCGCATCATATAAAAAGTTGTCAGACGCGCAATCAGCCGTGGAATTAGCGATGAAAAATAAGGCGTCAGCAGTGGAAATAATCGATGGGCGATTCTTCCGCCAGGCTGCGGTCGTCGGTAAGGTGGTTGAGTGGGCGCCGAAAGAGTGCTTTAAGGGTGCGGTAGTCTTGGCTATCTTTGACGACTTCTCTGACAGAGCGCGTAATAAAGCTGCGAAGAAATTGACTAGAAAATTGGAATCATCAGAAGCGATTGACATAAAAACTCTACATTTGGAAGAGCAGGATTTGTTCAGTTTGCATTCTGTTTTGGCTTTGACGGAAACTCCAAGCGAGCCGCATATGATCACGCCACGCGTTTTCTCAGGGATTTTAATGGCGCCAGAAAAGATTGATAGTTTCCTTAGCGAGTTGAAGTCTCTGGAGTCTAAGTACAGCGTAGATTTGCCAGTTTTTGTTGACTTTTCAAGCGATTATATTTCTCTGCATCCGACGTTTGATAGTAAAAAAGTGAGTGAACGTCAGAAGATTCTTCAATTATTGGCGGAAATTTCTCAGATTGTTAATAAGTACGAAGGTTCGTTTGCAGGATTTGGTGGTGACGGAAGATTGAAGGCTAACTTTATCTATAAAAATCTGCCAGATGATGAAAAACAATTATACACGAAGGTGAAGCAAATCTTTGATCCAGCTGGAATTTTTAATCCAGGAATTAAAGCGGAGGCTCAACCAAAGGAGCTGGCGGCGGAATTAAACGCGTGGTGCAAGCTTCGTAATCAAGCTTGATACTGGGTGAGAATTGGGCTATAATTGACGCGTAGCCCATGCGGATGTGGCGGAATTGGTAGACGCGCTAGCTTCAGGTGCTAGTGTACGCAAGTACGTGAAGGTTCAAGTCCTTTCATCCGCACCAAGGATTGTAATTGTTCACCATAAGAAAATCACCCATGCTCAGGGTGATTTTTAATGTCATATCGTCAACAAAAGCGTATATTATCACGAATAATTCAAAATGTCAATACCAATAACAAAATAACTTTCAAAACCAAAAGAAATAGCCCGCCTTGAGGCTTCAGCCGAGGCCAAAGCCTCAAGGCGAGCTACTTCTTAGGCGGGCTTTAAGCCCTTTTATGTTGACGACTAAACGTCATTCGGCAGATATTTTTGTTGCTGTAAGCAACTCGAGATATCCCGAGAATGATCTGAGCTGTTAGCGTTAGCGACGTTTAACGCCTCTTCGATATCTAGTGCTAGTTTTAGTTGTTCTTTGGGGAGCAACTTCTTGTACTTCTCGGCGCTAGCCTTGGCTTCGGCAAGCTCCTTCTGAAGCTCGTTGTTCTCCTCTCGGAGCTTGTCATTATCACGCTCAAGGATCTCGAGCGCCGACTTAGATTGCTTAGACGCTAACGCGTCTAAGCACCACTCGATCAAGTAGGCATAGATAAGTGCCAACCCACTTACAATAGTTAGTGAGCTGACGAACTTCGGCAGTTCTGATGGCCAAAATACGCTAATGCAGACAGCGACCAAGAAGAGGACTGCGTTGGCTAGCACAAAAACTAGCCAGAGCTTTTCTCCGAGCCGACGCTTATTAGCGCCGCTCTTCAAAGAGTTCTCCATTGTTATCATCCTTCCGCGGATGTGTCGTTTTACGTCAAAAGGGCAACTTTTGCCCTTTTGACGAGCGAAAAGCTAGTATCACTTATATCATACATAGGAAAAAATGTCAATGATTTTTGTCAGTTTCTTGTCTCTTTCTTGTGACGTTTGCTAAAATAACAGAGATGGAAGATAAAAGAAACGTCATTGATAAGTTTAAGGGTCGGAGCGAATCGGAGATTATAAATGAGTTAGATTCTGAAGATCACGGTTTGGTGATTGCACTGGAAAATACCGAGCGAGATTTTAATATGGGGACAATTGTCAGGAGTGCTAATGCGTTTGGTGTGCGGCAGATTTATGTGATTGGGCGCAGGCAATGGAATAAGCGCGGCGCCATGATGACGGATAAATACCTTCACATTACATATTTGGCGACGACGGAAGAGTTTGTTGAGAAAATGCGGACTGAAGGTAGGAAAATTATTGCTATTGATAATATCCCAGGAAGTGTTAATATGTCGCAGACGAGTTTACCGAAGCGTGCGGTTTTGGTATTTGGGCAAGAAGGGCCGGGGATTTCTGCGGAATTAGCGAACGCTGCGGATCAGATTGTGGCGATCGAGCAATTCGGCTCGACTCGCTCCATAAACGTTGGCGCGGCAGC
>CALKRM010000021.1 GCA_937989565.1 uncultured Candidatus Saccharibacteria bacterium
TATGGTCCGCCGGGGCTTGGTAAAACAACTATGGCGACGGTGATTGCTAATGAAATGGGCACGAATCTGCGGATTACCAGCGGTCCGGCTATTGAAAAAGCGGGCGATTTGGCGTCGATTCTAACTAATTTATCGGACGGCGATATTCTGTTTATCGATGAGATTCATCGGTTGGGTCGGTCTGTAGAAGAGATTTTATATTCCGCAATGGAAGATTTCAAGCTGGATATTGTGATTGGAAAAGGTCCGGCAGCGCGATCAATTCGATTAGATTTGCCGCGATTTACGGTGATTGGTGCGACGACGCGCACTGGAAGTCTGGCGGCACCTTTGCGTGATAGGTTTGGACATATTTACCGCTTGGAATTTTACACGCCAGAGGATATTGCGAAAATTGTGACGCGTAGTGCGAAGATTTTGGAGTCGTCAATTCGAAGTGAAGCGGCGGATTTATTGTCAACGCGGGCGCGCTTGACGCCACGTATTGCCAATAGACTTCTTAAGCGCGTCCGTGATTACGCCGACGTTAATGGCGACGGAATAATTGATGTAAAAACTACAACCAACGCTTTAGAAATGCTGGAAGTGGATGAGTTGGGCTTGGATCCGGCTGATCGTAATTTATTACAATCGATTCTTGAAAATTATGGCGATAACCCTGTGGGGCTAACGACTATCGCCGCGTTAACTGGCGACGAAGCGACGACAATTGAGGATTTTTATGAACCATATTTGCTACAAATTGGTTTTATTGAGCGCACACCGCGTGGTCGTCGAGTGACGATTAAGGCAAGGCGACATTTGGGAAAATAATTGTCGTATTTTTCGACTTTTTGTGTTTTAATAAAACTAAGCAAACTTAACTAGGAGCCGCCATGGGCAAAAAACAAGCAACGACATCACCAGTTAAGAACTCTAAAGCTAGGCGCTGGCTACGACGATTTATAATTTTGATAGGAATTTTGGCTGGTTTGTGGCTGGTCAATTTTTTAACTTGGCTGCCGGCGTATGTGGAAGTGTGGAATATGGCACGAGATCCAATGGCTGAAAAGGGCATTCTGGGCTTAAAGCTGAAATCGTCACGCGAAATACATCGCATACCTACAGAACGCGGATTTTTAAAAAAGAGTACATATCCATCAGTCGATAGATATTATGAGATGCCTCAGAGTGAGTCGGTGAGTGATTTGTTAAATAGACTGCAACGATACGCTGAAGATTCTGGCTGGAAGCTAGACAAAGAGAGGTCTGGTGCGGAATATTTTGTAGGATATAAAGATATAGAGGGTAGGGAATATTTTCTTTGGGTTAGTATTATACTAAATGATAAGTACAACAATGGTATTCATATAAGTGTTGAGGGCTTGGGCAACTAATATGAAAATTAGAGTTATTATATTATCTTTCTTTGTGGCTATTATTTCTGGACTTTTTATACAACAGTCAGCTCAAGGCGAAGTTGTTCCTTATAATTACGCAGGAAAGAAACTTACGATTACATTACTAGGCGATTCTTATTCGGCCGGAAATGGTGCCGATGGATATGAATATGGTCCTAATATCTGTCATCGCAACAGTAATAACTGGGCAGAAATGTATAAAAGATGGCTAAGTAATAACGGACTGTCAGTAACGCTTATAAATCGCGCCTGCTCTGGAGCTAAAATTAATGATTTCTTGGAGGACAGGAGCGCAGGTAGTGTAGTAAAGACGATTAGTGGTGATCCCAATAAGCTGGCAACGAATGAACAGATTATTAAATATGCAGAAGACAGGGATATTTGCAATATTAAACCGAATAATGACTTAAAAGTTGCTTATAGGATCGTAAGTAGTGTGATTGGCTCTAAGCGCGGAAAAAATCAGAAAAGAGTTAATATAAGATGTAATTATACGATTCGACGACAACTTGATGGCGTGGATCGCAGCACGGATATGGTAATGATGACGATTGGTGGAAATGATTTGGATTTTGACGGCATTGTTAAGTCTTGTTTTGCTGCTGTAATAAGATCTGCTTCAGATTGCAAAACAAAAATAAATGACGCAAGAAATAATATGGGAGATTTAGAACTAAACCTTAAAGGCATTTTATCATCGCTTAATTCTCGTTTACGTCCAGACGCGAAAATAGTCCTTTTAGGATATCCGCTACTAGCGCTTGATAATGGTGAGAAACTATCCGATTTTTCTGTTGCTAGCGAAGTGCGTAAGTTGGGTTTGGAGGGTAATTTACGCCAGAAAAAGGTGGTTGAGGAATATAATAAAAGTCTCGGTAAAGAGAAAGTGATTTTTATTGACAGTTTGCCGAAGCGGTTTTCTGGGCATGAACCAGACGCCTCAATATTTAAGAAGAATCACGATCGTTGGATTCATGAATTCCTTGAGCCAAATGCATTCAATATGAGTTCGTGGTATCACCCAAACTTCTTTGGGCATAGCAATTATATGTCAGCACTTCGCGAAAAAGTACCACTGCCCAATTTAGTGAAACCAATAACGAAAACGAATGGCGATATTGATGTAGTATTTGTTATTGACACGACTGGTTCGATGGACAGTTCAATTAGTGCTGTTAAAAATAACATTCGAAATATAGTTGAGTCGATCAGTTCAAAAACCAAGAGTGCTAGATTTGCACTGGTTACTTATCAAGATCATCCGTGTTGTGGCGGAAGCTCGGATGACTATCCATCCAAAATTGAGACAGATTTTACGAGTAGTGCCGAGGTGCTTAACAAGGCTGTCAATTTTATTCAACTCGGTAATGGTGGCGATTGGAAAGAATCTGTTTATTCTGGTATTAAGACAGGGCTGAATCTGCAGTGGCGAGCGGGAGTAAAGAAGATTATGATTGTGATTGGTGACGCTCCAGCTAAGAATCCAGAACCAGTTACCGAGCTAACCGAACAATCTATCGTTGATGCTGCTTATGCTGTTGATCCGGCTCAAATATATATTATTGATACTTCTGGACATGATGCGATGGCACCTGTGATGTCTTTGGCTGAAAGAACGGGCGGCGCATATTTACAAGCCGATGACAGCAATAAGATCGTTGATCAGGTTAATGAGTCAGTTGAAAATGTGACAAACAAACCGAACGCCTGGATAAATCGTCAATATGTGGCGAAAATTGGCGATACATTAGAATTGGATGGCGCTGGTTCTTATTCGTCAAACGGTAAAATCGTGAAATATGAATGGGACGTCGATCAAGATGGCGTGTATGACGTGACGACGGATAGACCTTTTGTCAATTATACGTTTACTAAGGAATTTTCTGGGCTGTTAACACTTAGGGTGACTGATAATTCTGGACTGACGAACGTAGCAACGACAACTTTGACGGTTAGCGATGACGGCGATGAGCATGAACGGGAATTTGATAATTGTCCAGATGTGGCAAATCCAGATCAAGCTGATTATGACAAGGATGGAATTGGTGATGTTTGTGATTCTGATCCGGGATATTTGGAAGAATATGGATATTATCAGATGTTAGAGTATGAAAAGAATCAAGCAAAGAAAGATGATAGTAAAAAAGAAAATACAAATCGTAAATCTGTCAATATGGCTTCGAATAATAAAGTGATCGGTGGCAATAACAAGAAAATAGCTACCATAGATTCTGACGGTAAAGACGTAAAACTTCAAGAAAACAGTAGCGTGAATGAGGTGAAGTTGAGGGAAGCTCAGGGGAAGTCTGAGGATAATAATGAAGGCAAGAGTGGATCGTCGTGGCTTGGTATTGCTGCAGCTGTTGGAATAGTTGCAATCAGTGTAGTAACAATAGTTATAAAAGTTTATCGCCAAAAAACAAGACTATCTTAAGTTCTGTCGTGTTATAATATAGGCATGAATCCACAAATATCCTCGCCAGAAGATTTAACGCAGCCTGTTGCGTACGATGCTGATGGTCGACCGCTATATCATCATCCACCGCAGACTGGTCGTCCAGCTCCGGTTGTGGCGCAGACAAATTCTTATGTGACGGCAAGGCCGGAAATTATCGATGGGGAGAATTTTGATCCGCGATTGCGTAGTCAATATGCTAATGAACCACAAGTCGTACATGTTGCCAGGGATATTGACCCGAAGCCGTTTACTATTAGCGATGATCTGAAGCAAAAACATGAAAAATCAGTTCAGCAATATCCAAACCTCAATTTGAGCGAAGGCGAATATATTATTTTGGATATTAAACGCCATCCAATTGGCATGCTAATCCCGACGGGAATTTCGGTTTTCTTGGTGGTGATGATCATGGTGTTTGTGATGTTTTATCCGTCAATTGCTCGTGACGCAATTATCTCGCCGATGCCTTCGCTGACCGATGTGTTTGGCGTGGCAATGTTGCTTATTGGGATAGTGGCGCTTGGCGGTGCGGTGTCTTTGTGGATATATTTGCAAAATCATTTTTACATGACCAACGAAAGTGTAATTCAGGAAATCCAGGGTAGCTTATTTTATAGGCACGAGCAAACGGTGAGCTTAGGTAGTATTGAAGATGCAAGCTTCCTCCAATCAGGCATTATTCAGACTCTTTTCAATTATGGCACGATTCGCCTCAGCACCGAGGGCGAAGAAACTACATATATATTCCATTTTGTGGCAAATCCACGCAAGCAAATTGCGATAATCAATAACGCCATTGAAGACTTCAAGAATGGCCGCCCTGTTTGTGATGATTAGCTAATTATTTATGGCGACTTTCTTTTACGTAGTCATCTTCATCGACAAGCGTCGCAACGAGTTTATATGACTTACACTTTCCGTCATTGCAATTTGAAGATTCATAACGATAACTGCTGTCTTTTTCGCCAATTTTCTTACCTTGCGGATCTTTTAACAACGCGGGATCCATAGTCGGAAGCGTACCTTCTTCTAACTTCTCTGGGTAATAGCCATTTTTAACGTAAAAACCTTCTTCCAGGCTATAATGCATGGCGTTAATCGCGGTGCGTTTTTTGGCGTTGTTTGACTCGTTGGTCAATTTTGTATATTGTGAGAAACCTAAGATTGCGATAATAATCAAGAAAGTTGCTACAACCAAAAGTTCAATAATAGTAAAACCGTTTCGCTTATTCATGAATGTAATTATAGCAAATCTTGCGACAAATCGGTATAATAAAGGAAGTAACTAAGGAGGGAATGCTATGGCAAAATCAGACAGTAAAACAGTAAATCCAGAAAAGTCAAGTCAGGCATCGGATAAAAAAGTTGATGAAGGCAAGCTTAAGGCGCTTGGTCTAGCAATGGATCAAATCACCAAGCAATTTGGCGACGGATCAATTATGAAATTAGGCGAGGCTCATAAAGTCGATGTTGAAGTAATTCCTTCTGGTGCTTTGAGTTTGGATTTGGCGCTCGGTGGCGGATATCCAAAAGGTCGTATCATAGAAATCTATGGTCCAGAAAGCTCGGGTAAGACAACATTGACGCTTCACGCTATTGCAGAAATTCAGAAGCAGGGCGGCACGGCGGCGTTTATTGATGCTGAGCACGCTCTCGATCCAGCATATGCTAAGCGTCTGGGTGTGGATACGGAAAATTTGTTGGTTTCTCAGCCAGATAACGGCGAGCAAGCATTGGAAATTACGGAGACGTTGGTTCGTTCGAACGCGGTGGATTTGGTGATAGTCGACTCGGTGGCTGCCTTAACACCGCAGGCTGAAATTGATGGCGATATGGGTGATTCTCATATGGGTCTTCAGGCTCGATTGATGAGTCAGGCGCTACGTAAATTGACGGGAATTATCAATAAATCAAAAGCCACGGTGATCTTTATCAATCAGATTCGTATGAAAATTGGCGTGATGTTTGGCAATCCTGAAACGACAACTGGCGGCAATGCGTTGAAGTTTTATGCGTCGCAGCGAATTGACATCCGTCGAATTGGTCAAATCAAAGTTGGTGATGATATTATCGGTAACCGCACGAAAATTAAGGTCGTGAAAAATAAGATCGCACCGCCGTTCCGCGTGGCTGAATTTGACATTATGTACAACGAGGGAATTAGTAAAACTGGCGACATTCTGGACTTGGCGGCAACGCACGGTATAGTTGAAAAGTCGGGTGCGTTTTATAAATATAACGGCGAAACGATTGGTCAGGGGCGCGATAAAACGAAGACTTATTTGAAGGAAAATCCTGAGGTTCTGGCGGAAATTGATCAGAAAGTGCGTGATAAAGTGAAGGAGGAGGAAAAGTAATGCGAGCAGTAGAGTCCAGATATTCAGCCGAACACCACATGGCGTCAGTTAATCTTATTTTTGATAACGAGCAGACCGCTTACCTTCGAGAATTGTCGGAAAAAATGAATCTTGATTTCGGTGAGTTTATTCCGCACGCAACGCTGATCAATGTAACTGAGCAGGATATACCGCGTCTCAAGTTAGCTGCCGCTGCGTTGCCGTCCCTAGATAAACTGGTGCTTGACGGTGTTAACTTCTTGCCGGATGAAGCTGGCAACTGTGTTTGGGTTGAATTGCGTGTACAGAAAACCTCCTGGATGGTTGAAGTGCGTCGGAAGTTGCTTGAAATGCTGGATGATATTCATCCGGGGCTGGATATCGATGGATTTCGTCCACACATTACGATTGGGTGTGTCGAGGCTGGTACGCTTGGCGATGTCGATATGAGCGCCATTCCGCGCCAACTGCCGGTTATTACTAAGCCGCGTGCTGCTGCTTGCTATAACGGCATGCATGGCAAAGTGGTTGAGGTGGTCGAATAGTCCACTAGTAGTTACGTATAGTTTTAGCGTTATAATAGTTTTATGAAAATCACCGATATTTCTCTTCAGGCTCGTGATAAAAATCGTGTCAATGTAAGCGTTGACGGGAAATATCGTTTTAGCTTGGACGTATTTCAGGTCGGCGAGCTAGGCATTAAGATTGGTCGCGAATATACGGAAGAGGAAATTTTGAAACTAGAAGACGATAGCCAGTTTGGCAAGTTGTATGCTAGGTCTATAGAGTACTGTTTAATGCGTCCGCGAGCCATCAAAGAAGTGCGCGATTATCTGCGTCGGAAAACGCTAGCCACTCGTCGACGTTCAGCGAAAACTGGAAAAATTATTGAACGTCCTGGAATAAAGCCGGAGATTGCTGAGCGCGTCTTGGACCGTCTTATTGAGAAGAAATATTTGGACGATGAAAAATTTGCTCGATTTTGGTTTGAGCAACGGTTCATGAAAAAAGGCGCCAGTATTCGTCGTTTGAAGTTGGAGTTGGCGCAAAAGGGAATTGATAATACAACGATTGAGTTGTTAGTTAAAGAGAATATTCGCTCCGATGACGAGGAATTGCGGAAGGTTATTGCTAAAAAACGTTATCAATATAGCGATCAGCAGAAGTTAATGCAATATTTGGCTAGGCAGGGTTTTTCTTACGACGACATTAAGAAGGCTCTTGAAAACCCAAATGATTAATCGACTTTTGTAGATTCTGCTTGTGGACGAGGCTGCTTGCGGAATGGGTTTTCGTATGAATTTATCTGCGGAATAGGTGTTTTTTCGGCTATGTGCGAGATAGTTGCTGATTTTACAACGATTTTATCGTCGGTTACTTTTATAATCTGAGAACGATGGATAAGCAGTTCTGTATCGCCAAAACTTTTCAAGAACGGTCGCCGAATTCGAAGTTGTTGTATAATAAAATTTCCAGCCGCCAATGTATATCCGATAACTTTTCCGATTTTCTTATTTTTCTCATCAATAACCAACTTGTCTTTTAATGTAAAATTGATGTCATAAATTTCTTTTATAGTGATCACATCATCAATTCCGATGATCTCATCGGTTGAATCGATAATCATACCGAGTGGTCCGATTTCTCTGACGTCATCGATGCGAAGCAGGCTAGGGTACTGGTCCAAAAGTCGCCCTTCAAGTTCATATGCGATTATAGATAGATTCTTCGGATTGATAATTTCCCGCGATGTTCGTGCCAGTTCGGACCCCGTCTGAAGACTCATGACGGGAATATCAAGGAAGCGATCTGCGGATATAAGCATAACTATATTATAAACGGTTGTGTTCTATTCAGCAAATGGATTGGAGCGACCAGCCGGCAGACTAAACGAGTCGTTTGCTGAAGTTGACGGTCGGAAGTCTTTAATAATTTGCATGGTTTTCTTATCGAAGCTTATTGATGTAGTTTGTGGTTCTTCGGTAGGAACTGTTAAAAGTCCGCTCAAAAGAAATATCGCGATTGCTACGCCTCCGATTACGACAACGCTATATATTATCACATGAAATCGCCACAGGAATTTTGACAGTGATTTTACGATTGGCTCGAGCTGTTCTGATATTGATGGACTCATCGTGTATAAACCTTTACTTCAAGTGATTGGATTGATATTTCATGATTATTTGCGCCTCTGGAAATTGACACGCCTGAAAGCTGCATTCGAGTAACATTTTTTTCAATAAGACTAAGGAAATGCAGGAATTTCGTGTAATCTATATGATCTCCCAGTTGAATTGATACAAAAGTACTCTTCACTCCAGCGGGGCTGGTGGATGTTTGCTTGCTAGATGTCGCTGTTTTAGTAGAGGTTGTTGGTTCGTTTTGGAAAGAGAAAGATTTAATCGGAATGCCAGCGCGGTCGGCATAGGTATTTAGATCTTGGATAATCTGATTTTGATATTGATAAAGTTTCGATTCCGAGACGATATTCTTTGCTTTTTTAACTGTGTCGGAATTGCGATCGAGCTGAGATTTTGATGCTAGTAAACTTTGTATTTTTGCGTCAACTGCAGTTGCTTCGGTCTGCATTTTTCCGACTTCTTCTGATGTTTTGCTTAGGAATGAATAGGCGAAAATAACTAGTCCTACCATTGCTGATAATATTATGAGCAATAATAACGACAGGATAATTCGCGCGATACTGGCATTTAGAACTTTTTTCATTGTTTTAAGACCTCTGGCTTTGGTGTAACGCTAATTGTTATAGTGATTGGATAATCCGCAGGCTTGTCTGACGATTGGTTACCGCCGCTATAAACAACGGTTTCCAGGTGGACGTCGCTAAATATCTCTGATTTTTCTAAACTAGTTTTTATTCGAATAGCGTCGTCCTTATTCTTTCCGAGAGCTGTTAATGACAACGGTTTATCTAGCGCTGAAGTGTCTAGTGTTAGAGAATCCAAAACCATACCTGATGGGATGTACTGTGCAATTTTTGGAATAATTGTAGAGTAATGAGCTTCGCTGTTGATGATTACCTTAGCTGAGTCGAGGTCTTTCTTAAACTCGCTAACTTCTTTTTGTGTCGATTGATATTGAGCAAGTTTGGCATTTCCTTCGTCGATGTTAGCTTGAGCTGAGGTACGGCTATTTTCTAAGAACAGATAAAATCCGCCAATAGTTAAGAATAGCAAACCTGCAAATATCAATGATATGATGCAGTATCGTCTTAAGATGACATTTACTCGTCCAGCGCTGATTTGCTTTTTTTCTTGAGGAGGGAGAAGGTTAATCATAAATATCCTCCTGCTTGATTAAGGCTAGCCCTGCAACTGGTGATAGCTGAGAGCGAAGCTGTTTTGCTGGCTGCTCTAGTCCATCGAAATTGAGCATTTGCCACGGACTTGCCACGCGCGCTGGCATTAATAGCTCATTTGTGAAAAAATCACCAATTCCTGGAAGATTACCGCCGCCGCCAACTATGAGAACTTGCTCGATTTTTTTCTCGTCAGGGAAGCGGTCTGTGTAATATCGCATAACGCGCTTAACTTCGTTGGTCATTTTTTCCAAACTTGGACGCAAGGCTCCTGCGATTCTGGCTTGCCTTGGGCCGGGATTTAATCCGTTTAATACCTTAAATTGATGAGCTGTTTCAATTGGTACATTCATTTTTTTAGCTAAATTTAAGGTGAGTGAATAGCCGCCAACATTTAAGCCGCCCGTCACACGTATATCGGAATCTAGAATCGCGATATCTGTAGTTGATGTGCCTATGTCGACGATAACAGTAGGGAGCATCCCCTCTTCTGTGCGCTTCAGAAGTCTAGCGATTGCACTGATGTTCGGCTCAATTATTGCAACTTCCAGGCCGCATTGTTTTGTGGCATCTAGCATGCTGTCGATCATTTTCTTCGGCGCAGCACACATCAGCACACTAAGTTCCTCTTTCGTGCGATTGATAATCCGATAGTCCAAATAGAGAGAATCTAATGGAGCTGGAATGTATTGTTCGGCTTCCAAATTTACCGCACTGCGAATATTGCTTTCTTCTTTCACAGGTAAGCTAAATGTTCGCGAGAATGTTCGGTTGGTTGGTATGCCCAGCGCCACGCGGTTGCTATTAATTTGTCCTACGACGTTTTTCTTCAATAATGTTTTGATATTCTGCGCCAAATATTCAGTGTTGTCTGCAGAATTTCCGTCGCTTTTTTGAGAATCGAGGTTAATTGATCCATATCCATGAACCAGCATCCGATTTCTATCAATCGACATTACTTTTATGCTTGTTCGGCTGATATCTAGGCCGATGATTGGTTTTTTTCTATAAAATATGCTCGACACGTTATTATTTTCCCACCTATATATCGGTATTATAGCATAAGCTTTTTTGAAAAACTATTATTCCTTAACTTGACCCGCCATACTTGTAATTGGACCCATAACGCTGACCGCCACCAGGGCAATGACAACACCCATTGCGACAATCATCACTGGCTCAATAATAGAGCTCACTCCGTCAATCGCGGTATCGACCTCTTCCTCATAAAAGTCGGCAACTTTAACCAGAACTTTGTCTGTTTGTCCAGTTTCTTCACCGACAGACAACATCTGTGCTACGATTGGCGGATATAAATCGTCCTGTTCTGCGATAATTTTTGATAAAACTTCACCGTTTTGGACTCGCCTGGTGGCTTCTTTTAGGGATTTTTCGTATGCGACATTTCCGACGGCGCGCGAAGTTACATCCAGCGCTTCGAGCACAGCCACGCCCGCACCGATAAGAGCGGAGAAGGTTCGAGTAAAGCGGGCGATTGCCACCTTTTTAACAATTGGACCGACAGCTGGAACTTTGATGATGATATTGTGAAATTTTACGCGACCTTTTGGGGTTTTAATGTAGTGAATCAATAACCAAATGCTTCCGACAAATATTGGAATGATTATATACCAAAACGACACTACGAAATCGCTAATTCCGAGCATAATTTCAGTAAGAAGTGGCAATTTGGCATCAGGTCCGCCCATATCTTTAATGGTTTTACCGATAACCGGAATAATGAAGATCATCAGGATGAAGAAGGCGATGATCGTAATAATTAAAAGTACGATCGGATATGTCATGGCGCCTTTAATTTTTTTCTTCATGGATGAGTTTTTTTCTTGTTGTAGAGCTAGACGTTTTAAGATATCGTCCAAAATACCTCCAGTTTCACCCGCAGCAACCATGTTTACGTAAATATCATTGAAGGTTTCTGGGTGTTTGCTCAGGGCATCCGCAAAAGACATACCACCTTCAATGTCTTTAATTACAGCGTTGATCGTGTCTCGGAAATTGGCGCTTTCGGCGTGTTTTGCCATAGAGTTAAGGGAACGAAGAATAGGGACACCGGCTGAAACCATGGCACTTAATTGGCGAGTAAACATCACCAATTCTTCAGTTTTGGCGCCTTTCTTTTTCTTGCTGAAAGAAAAACTAAGCTCTTTTTTTGCGCCTTTTTCTTCAATTTTTATCAATTGTCCGCGTGATCTCAAATTGTTAATAGCAGAAAGTTTGTCGGCTGCTTCAATCGTTGAAGAGACGGTTTCTTTCTTTTTATTGACAAGTAAATATTCAAAAATTGGCATAATGTTACTCCCTTGTTGCCCTCAAAACTTCATCCACGGTGGTGATTCCGCGCAGTGATTTAATAAGTCCATCCATCTGCATTGTCACCATGCCTTCGGAAATCGCTTGATCTTGAATATCATTGCTGGTGGCGTTGGCGGTAATCATTTTTTGGATAGGGATGGATATGCCAAGAACCTCGTAAATGCCAACGCGCCCCTTGAATCCGTTATGTCCACACTCGTCACAACCTTCTGGGTTTGGCTCCCATAAGCGTCCGATTGTTGAATCTGTTGATCCCATGGGTGTGTCACCACCAATTTTATCCTCAAAAGCCTGCTCTTCGAGGCTGTGAATTTTTTTAATTGACTCGGTGTTTATCTTAAACATTTCGGCGATATACTTTATTTCTTCTTCGTTTGGAGTATATTCTTGGCGGCAATTCATGCACAGGCGCCTAACTAGTCGCTGTCCAATCACCGCCTTCACGGTTGAAGCGATCAAAAATGGTTCAATTCCCATATCCAGCAGACGCGGCAAACATGTCGCAGCGTTATTTGTGTGTAGAGTAGAGAACACCAAGTGTCCGGTCAGCGCCGCTTGAACACCAAGGTTTGCGGTTTCTCCGTCGCGAATTTCTCCGACCATGATGATATTTGGGTCTTGGCGAAGTAGTGCCCTTAATCCTGAAGCGAAAGTCATCCCGGCCTTGGCGTTGGTCTGGGTTTGATTGACTCCTGGGATTTTATATTCCACCGGGTCTTCAATCGTGGAAATATTGACATCTGGAGTATTAAGTTCCGACAGAATACTGAACAAGCTGGTCGATTTTCCCGATCCAGTCGGTCCAGTCACCAGGATCATTCCGTTCGGCTGGGCCATTGCATTCTTTACCGTTGCGAGCGACAGACCCCAATAGCCAAGCTGATCCAGTTTAACAGCCTGGTTCGATTCGTCCAAGATACGCATGACCACTTTTTCGCCGTCAGCGATTGGCAATGTCGAAACGCGAAGCGCGTATTGTTTTCCTGAAACTTTTATCTTAAATCGACCGTCCTGCGGCACGCGGCGTTCGTCAATTTTCAGATTGGAGAGGATTTTAATGCGGCTCACCAAAGCGCCGTGAACGTTTCGTGGCAATTTGTTAACTTCCTTCAAAACACCGTCAATTCGGTAACGAACCTGAACGTAATCTTCGCGCGGCTCAATGTGAATATCAGAAGCGTTGGATTTTATGGCGTATTCCAGCAACAAATTAACAGTTTGGGCAATTGGTGAATTTTCCGCAAAATCGTCTTGACTAACATTTTGGTCCTCGGCAGAAGCGTCTTTTTGGACTGCGATAACCTCATCAAGCTCGGCGTTAATATTGCCGCGATAATTTTCCAAGCAGTCCAAAATGTTGCTTTTTGTTGCTAGGAAAACCTTAGTGTTGTAGCCAATTTCTTTCTGGATAAAGTTCAACGCCTGCACGTCGTCTGGGTCTTCCATCGCAAGCGACAAGCTATCGTCCTCATTTTTCTCAAAAAGCACAACATTATACTGGCGCGCGATATGTTCAGGAATTCGTTTCAATATATCTTCGGGAATATCCTTTGGTTCAATTCGCACGAAAGGCACGCCAATGTAATCGCCGATCAACTTTGTCAAATCTTCCTCAGAAATGACTTTTTGTTCAATAGCGGTTTCTTGCAATGTTTGCTTCGACCGTTCAGCGATCAATTTCAAATCAGCAAGCTGCGGCTCATCAACAACCCCACCTTGTTTCAGAATGCTCTCAATTGTCTGGTCTGAAACACGCATAACTCTTATGGTTATTGTACTATTATCGCCAAAAAAAAGCTAGCATAGTATAATATAAGAGTGAATATTTCTAGTGAAGAGAAAATGCGAGAATTGGGCGCGGCAATTGGTCGGTCTGTTTCTGGCGGGGAAGTTCTGGAATTGGTCGGTGATATTGGCGCGGGGAAAACTACATTGACGAAGGGAATTGCGCAGGCTTTAGAGATTGACGAGCCAGTTCAGAGTCCAACTTTTACGATTTCGCGTGTGTACGATTCGCCTCGCGGTCTGAGTTTGGCACATTACGATTTTTATAGATTGGGAAATGCTGGAATTATGAGCGAGGAGATTCGCGAAGTGGCGGCTTCTAATTCGGTGGTTGTAGTTGAATGGGCTGGCGCTGTTGATGATGCATTGCCAAGTGACCGGTTGGTGATAAAAATTACTGCGATTAGCGAAGAAGGACGGCTTGTGGAATTTCACCCTGGCGGCAAAAAATCTGATGAACTTTTGGGAAAAATAAAGGAGAATATGGCGTGATAATTTTATTGGACACTTCAACATCAACATGTTTTTTAACAATAGTCAATGGAGAAAATCGTCAGGATTTTGAATGGGAGACTGGGCGAACGTTGGCACGGAATTTGTTGAAATTTTTGGAAGAAAAGACTGGCGATTTGCATCTGATAAGCGGCATTGGCGTGATGAAAGGACCAGGAAGTTTTACGGGACTGAGAATTGGTTTGACGGTTGTGAATACCTTGGCGGACAGCTTGAATATTCCTATCGTTGGTGCGATGGGTGACAACTGGCGTGATTTGGCTTTGGGCAAATTGCATGCTGGCGAGAACGAAAAAATTGTTATGCCAGAGTACGGCGCCGCTGCGAATATCACTGCGCCGCGAAAATAATTTTTATCGCCCAAACCGTCAAAACCGTGTATAATTAAATTACGGCGGTTTGTGATTTTTGATTCGCCGGATTAGATAGTTTGAAGTTGATTGGCTGTTGATATTTTTCCTTGAGACGAACACTCAGGGGCGGCTGATCGGAAAGGAATGATAATGATAGAAGTAATTATTGCCGCGGCTGTTGGAGCTGGCGCGGGTGCTGCTGGTCTTGTTGGATATCAGCGAACTCGCCAAATTAACGGTAAAAATCAGATTGAGCGAGATCTGGCAGATGCGAAAACTAAGGCGAGCGACATCGTCCTTAAGGCTAAGGACGAGGCGCTTAAGATTGAAAATGAACGTCGCAAGGAATGGCAAAAGACCGAAAATCGTTTGGCGGATCGCGAGAAGACTCTGGACAATAAGCTGGAAGAGCTTGATCGACGAGCAGAGAAATTGCGCGCGCATGAGGATGAAGTTGATAATCTTAAAAATGAAATTCGCGACATCCGCTCCAGACAGCAAGAGAAATTGGAAAAAATCGCTGGATTGAAGAAAAAAGACGCTGCCGATAAGTTAATGCAGATGACTGAGCGTGACATTAAGCAAGACTTGGTCGGTTTGGTGTCAAAATTACAACATGACGCAATGGATGACGCTGAAGAGCGAGCGCAAATGATCCTAGTGACCGCAATGGAACGAATGAGTAGTGAGGTGACTGCCGAGCGCACCGTGACTGCAGTTAAGCTAACTGATGACGAAATGAAGGGTCGAATTATTGGTAAGGAGGGGCGTAATATTCAGGCACTGCAGCGCGAAACTGGCGTCGATATTTTAGTTGACGATACACCCGGCATGATTATTTTGTCGAGTTTTGATCCTGTTCGCCGGCAAGTGGCTCGCTTGAGTCTTGAGATGCTGATGAAGGACGGACGTATTCATCCTGCACGCATTGAAGAGGTTGTTGCTAAAGCTAAGAAACAGATCGAGAAAGAAGTTCGACAAGCCGGTGAGGATGCTATGCGCGAAACTGGCGTGGTTGGGATTCCGAAGGAGATGCTATTACTACTTGGTGAGCTGAAGTTTCGCACCAGCTTCGGGCAGAACGTTTTGAAGCATTCGACTGAGATGGCGCAAATTGCTGGAATGATTGCTGAGGAAATTGGTGCGGACGTGCGCATTACGAAAATTGCTACACTTCTTCATGACGTTGGTAAGGCTGTGTCGCATAAAATTGAGGGCAAGCATCATCACATTGGGGCGGAATTGGCTCGTAAATATGGCATGGATGAGAGAATTGTTCACGCAATCGAAGCGCACCACGATGATATCGAAGCGACAACTCCAGAGGCAATTATTGTTCGAGTTTGCGACGCGGCTTCGGCTGCACGTCCGGGCGCTCGTAATGTTTCCGCTGAAAACTTTGCAGAGCGAATGCGCGATTTGGAAAATGTCGCTACCAGCTTTGAGGGAATTGATAAGGCTTATGCAATTTCTGCCGGCCGTGAAGTTCGTGTGATTGTGAAACCTCAGACGATTGATGATTTGTCGGCGATTAAATTGGCGCGAGATATTGCGACGAAAATTGAGTCGACAATGCAATATCCTGGCACCATTAAGGTTAACGTGATTCGCGAAACGCGAGCAATTGAGTTTGCTAAATAATGAAATTTACAGATGAAGAGCGACGGTCTTGGTTGGCAAGTTTGGACAGGCGTTTTTCCAGTGCGGCAGTGCTGATTGAAAATGAGCAGGGCGAGTTATTGATCGTCAAGGCTGGCTATAAAGACCATTGGTCGCTGCCTGGTGGCATTGTTGACGCTGGAGAATCTCCGTTGGAAGCGGCGGTGCGCGAGGTGAAAGAAGAAGTTGATATTCAAGTTGACTCTAAGGATTTGAAGCTTGCAATGGTCGCTTCGCGTCATTCTGATGAATTCTTGACGCATCAATTTGTGTTTTTTACAAAGTTAGAAAACGATGCTTTTTCTGAGATAAAATTGCAGGAATCGGAAATTGTGGCTAGTAAATTTATTGCCAAAGATGAGGTTGATTTTGAAGATATGTCGCTGCTCTGGGCAATCAGATTTTGGGCAATTGATAAATTCGGTTACGTAAATACGAAAATTATTGATAATGACGGCGTGAAGAAAGAAGTTGTAGAATTTTTTGCGCCGATGATTGGAGGGAAATAATGGGAATATTAGTTATTAGTCGGCACGGTGAGAGTGAGTGGAATCTGCTCGGTAAGTGGACTGGCTGGACGGATGTTAATTTGACAGAAAAGGGTCGTAATGACACCGTGCGATTGGGTGCTTTACTGAAAGGCTTGTCATTTAATGAAGCTTACACTTCATCATTAAAACGCACACAACAAACTTTGGCGGCGCTACTCGAAGGGTGCGGTGTCGAAAATCTACCAACAACGCATGCAACTGAGTTAAATGAGCGTGATTATGGCGATTTGACTGGAAAAAATAAATGGGAAGTTAAAGCGGAGATTGGCGAAGAGGCTTTTAATGGTATTCGACGCGGTTGGGATTATCCAGTGCCGGGCGGCGAAACTTTGAAAGATGTTTATGCGCGGGTTGTTCCATATTTTGAGCAAGAGATTTTGCCGAAATTGCAGAATGGTGAGAATATTTTATTGGTAGCTCACGGCAATTCTATTCGAGCTTTAATTAAATATCTCGACCAAGTTCCAGAAGCCGAGATGGCGAATGTAGAGATGCCATTTGGTCAATTATTGGTTTATATGTTTGAGCCTGGTCAATCTTTGCCAATCAAAAAAGAAGTGCTGTCTGTTGAGATTGAAGCCGTGAATGCTTAAATAGTTGTATATATTTCGTATGCACTTAACGCCGATAAAAATTGTTGAAATCTAAGAGTGTCGTCGCCATGATATGGCCACGTTGCATGGTTTAGCCAGAAACCCATTAAGGTTAGGCAGTGATCTAAATTTATTTCTTTGTAGTAGTTTGAAATATTATGACCGCTTTTATGTAAGTCGATTAGTAGGCTAGTGATGTCACTACCGGATTCTCCAGGTCCAGACCAACTCCAGTCGATTAACTTAGTGCCGCGTTTGGGGTGCCAAGCCATATTTGATTGTCGAATGTCGTGATGACAAAAAACTAATTTTTTTATATCGCTATGTCGGCTTCCGGCATTTAGTAGGGCGGGTAAGTCTGCTAATAATTTCTTAGTTATATTTTGACTATGGGGCGTTAATCTGTCCAAGAATCCTAATGACAACTCTCTCAATTTAGCTATTTTCTGCTCGTCTAATGAAACCCATCCTTCTTTAATAAAACTATCGCGTGACGATTCGATGTCAAAAGTATCAGGCGGCAATGGTATATTTTCCAACTCGTCAAATTTTTCCTTCGCTGATTTGACATAAATGTCTAGTGTTTCGTTCTTTGCTCGCCATAGCCAACCTTCGTTTGGCCCCATTGTCTCCATAATGAAAGTGCCATCGTCTCGCAGTATTGATCTGGATGGGATTCCACTATATCCATGACATCGCAGATAGGATATAGTGAATGCTTCTTTTCTCAAATATTGGCGCAGCCTATTCCTTTTTATGTCGCCATATTTAGTCGATGTTCGCTTAATAAATACCGAATGATCATTTTTTGTGGCGATAATTTTGTCGTATTGCATATGACCGCCGTTAACATTGCGATAATTTTCGGAAAACTCTGCTATATTAATTAGCGACCGACAAGACAAATAATCAATAGCCCTAGCTACTATTTCATCATGCGATGCGTATAATTTAGGCAAATTATTGAGTGGTAGCCAGGCTGCGTCAATGGCATCGTCTCGTCCTGACACCTCTGATAGTTCGTTGACTATGAACAGATACACACTGGTTTCGATCCATGACGTCTGGCTGTTGCGTGGATCGTTAACCAGCCCTTTGTATATTAATATTGGATTGTCACTAATTATCGTTTCAGTTTCTTCTTTTGTTTCGCGAATTGCTGCCGTAAAGGAATCCTCTTCAGGGTTAACGAATCCTCCAGGTAGTGCCCATTCACAGCTAGACCGTTTTATCAAAAGGATTTTTTGCGCGATTGGGTTAATGATTACACTGTCTGCAGTGTAATTTGGACCGTCATACCATAATTTACGATTTATAGATATTGGCATTGTTTTTTTATACAGTAGCTAGAGTGTTGTTTAGTGCCTTCTCTGCCAAAGCTGCTTTTACGAGTTCACTATACTCTCTAATTTTATCACCTGAACCTGTATGTTTGCCAGGAGTGTCGCTTAATTTGACTGTAGATACCCCATCAACTTCTGTGGCTTTCATAACAAAGTTATTGGGTGTAATTCCAAGGTCGTTAGTCAAAGTTGTACCCCAGCCGAATGTTACATTTATTTTGTCCTTAAAGTAATCAGCTATCCGAATAATTTCATCCACATCAAGTCCGTCACTAAAGACGATAGTTTTCTCTAAAGGATCAATTCCGTTCTTTTTGTAGATTTCAATAGCCTTATTCCCAAATTCTATTGGGTCGCCGGAATCGTGGCGTAATCCTTTCCAAGAAGACCATTGGTCTGGAGTGAAGTCGGCAAAGAAGAAATCAGTTGTAAATGTATCTGTTAGGGCAATTGATAGCTCGTCGCCGTATGTGTCTTGCCAATCTTTTAGTGCTTGACTGTGGCCACTTAGTGGGTTGTCTCCGGCTTTATCTGCCAGTGCGGCGTAGACCATTGGCATTTCGTGCGCAAAAGTTCCAATTGGTTTTAGTCCTAGTTTATGCGCCAAGTATACATTTGAAGTTCCGACAAAATTATCGGGGAGCTCATTTGCAACTCGTTCAATTACGTGCCTATGCCAATCATAGCTAAAACGTCGTCGTGTGCCGAAATCAGAAAATTTAATATCTGGGCGGCTTTAAGTATAGAAATTTGTTTGCAAATTTATTCTGTACTTATTTAGTGATATATGTTAAGATAGATCAG
>CALKRM010000022.1 GCA_937989565.1 uncultured Candidatus Saccharibacteria bacterium
AGGAAGAACCCTCATCTCAGTCTTCACCACCTCTTGTCCAGTTTCGAGAGGTGGTGTTTTGTAGTCTTGCCACCTTCTACCGTCAAATGTAGAGAAATATGCGTTATATGTACCTACTGGGAATGGACGAGTTGCTTTGAATTCTAACTCTTGATTTGACTGAATTGTTGATGGAGAAAGACATCCTAGATCGTAGTTTTGCCCGCTTTGGTTACGCAGGATTAGACAAGTGTACTCACTGGTTGTTATTGGTTGGTTAGAGGAGTTTTTTAGTTTGAATGTAGTTGTGACTGAATCGCCAGAACGAGGGTTAGCGCTAGAGAATGTTATACCTTGGGTGAGTGTTAAACTAGGGAGAACTGTGAAGGTGGCGCGATTACCAGCACTGGCGTCCGTAGCTACAGGATACTGAGTTTCCGTCCACGTACTACCGCCATCAAGAGTCCCGCTAATTCTTGCTCGATACAGTCCTTCCTCGCGCGGCAAAAACTCTTTGTTGTAATTATATACAGCGCCTGGAGATAATTGATTAACCGTATCAAAGACGACATCAGCATTCTTTCCACTTGGACTTGTTATAGCTAAGCCAAAGTAACCAAGATCAACAGGTTTGGCACTATTATTTTTTACCTGAAAACCTACGTTAACCGATTGATTTTTATGAATACGTGAAATCTGCGTCGTGACAGCAGAAAATACCGTTGGAGGCGATTGAACAAATGTTGTTACTTCACGAACATTTCCCGTTGAAGATTCTGGGTAATTGTCGCTCCACCCACTACCATCACGATAATTGCTGATCCAAAACTTATAATCACCTTCTTTATTCAATCTAGTTGACGCTCGATAAGTGTATGATTGCCACGGCTCAAGAATAACGCGCTGACTGCCAAAATCGTAATTGTTTGAATTACTATCCCGACCTGCAATTACCATCACGCCTAAGTCGCGACGCTGATTAGTGGAATTACGAATAGTGAAAGACGCTGTTATTTCCATATTCGTAAACAATTTTGATCCAGTTTTTTCCGTATTTATGGATAATGGCGAATCAATTTTGACAGAATTCAACGGAGAACCGAACCATTCATTGAAGAACCTCCAGAAGTTTCGATTGCCATAAGCTCCACAATGTGCAGTTCCCGCACCAGCGTCCAAAGCCCCTTGATTCGGCTGATATGGCGTGTAGTTATATAAACTTGCGGTCGCTTGATTCTCAATATACACCCAACTTCCGCCACAAGCCGCATCTGGATTGTATTGGATGTAGTTGGTTCGACCCGCCTTGTAACGATATTCATTTGGTCTATTCGCATAAAGTCGTAGTTGGCGCGCAGCCATACGTAATTGGTTGTATAGTCCGGCATATTCGCTTGAACAATTTGCAGTATTTCCTGGACCGTTGTCTGGGCAAGCAAATCCCATGGCATATTTATATTGGCTCTTTAAAGGCCACGAGTCGGTAAATAAAGACCCCTGTTCCTTCTTCAATATTACCAACATAACCTGTGGGTTAATACCAAATTCTTTTGACACATTCCAAATAATTTGTGCGGTAGATAATCCACCGCCGAACCAGCCGCCGCCTTTTTCAAATGAGGTTTCTTTAGTATTTGGATTCTCGTGATAATTACGCAGACAAACATACGGCGGACCATGCCAGCCACGGTTAACAGCATATTGCGCTCGCGTACCGCCACCATATTCAGACCGTCCAGTTCCCCATGTATCACAGGCAGGAGTGTGGTCATTTATAAAATTCTGGATATCTTGAACGCTAGCAAACGTATTTGTATCATAAAAAACATTATCATCAATAATCCTACCGGCATTCCAAGGAGATAGCGCTCCAGTCCTTGGCCAAAAAATAAACCCTAAGACAATAACACTCACCACAGCTAACGTGCAGCTGACATATTTTAATCTCGTCCACTTCGTACGTCTTATTTCAATCACCGCAAGCCCTCCTTACGGAATGACGGATTATTCGAAGACTCTCCTGTATACAATTTTGATGAATAACTCACCTTTACTGATATATCTACTCCTGACGGCAATTCCGACAATGACACCTCAATCATATGACAACTCGTCGAACTTGGACCAGCAAATGAACTAGATTTACGAGAAATACTTCCGCCAGCCCAATATAGTGTAAATTCACAACTGCCACCGTTCTCAACAATGGAGTTAACTCCTCCGTCAATCTGTAAATATTGCTTATCTGCACTCAATCCATATCCGCTCACAATTGGAACTACTGACTTTTTTGACCCTGATGACTGCTGATCTCCAGTATTAATTGGTTTATCGGGACTATATCCATCGCGTTTTTCGGGTTTCGTACTATTGTCGTCAACTTTCTTAGAGTCTTCTTTTTTATCTGTAGACTCTTTTACTACAGGATTATTAGCGTCAGTATTATTTTGTTGCGGCCTGTAAATATGCGCAACTGTAGCACACACTACTAAAGCTAAAGCCAGCGTAGAGGCAAGTATAATTCTAGTTTTTTTCTTCATTTTTTGTTTGATTTTCACGATACAATCTCTCGTCTTATTTTATCGCTTATAATAATAACATTTCGGTAATAAGATTTCAACGCCGCTATAAAAAATGTTATAATATCACATATGGTAAAAAAGACTTCTGAAGATAAAGCACCACTAGTATCAATTATT
>CALKRM010000023.1 GCA_937989565.1 uncultured Candidatus Saccharibacteria bacterium
CGTTGATTGCGAAATAAATTATCACGGCGAAGGCGACGGTCGCGACAATTGTTATTAGGAAATATTTCGGCAGACCAAGCATTCTGCCGATTCCTAAAATTGCTGATTTGATGGTTAGTTTGTAGTGCTTATCGTTGTAACTCATTGTGGTAGTTGTGCTATAAAGTTTGCCGGTGTGCTATTGCGACATCTCTTTTTTAGTTCATAAATAACTTTTGTTGGCCACGGAATACTATCGATTTTGAAGTATTTTTGTAAATGTGGCAAATAGGCTTCATCGAATTCATTCTGCGACTGTGTTATTTTGTAACCGTGTGGCGCGCAAATCCATTTGTGAATAAGGTGATCCACGATAACGTACGATTCTTTTGATTCGCGTTCAAGTGAATCTAGCCCCCAAACCGCGTGAAACATGATTTCGTAAATAGTTTGGTTATTTGCCTTGTAGATGTACGGAACGATAGGATTATCATTGTCATCGCAAACGATAGTAGGCATGCTAATCACTGAATTTTTAACAAGCGCTTTGATCCATGTGTAAACTTCATCGTTAACATCCTCAGACGCTACTTCGATAGATGTGACTAGGCTTGACGTCTCGCCGGGACCCCAATCGCGGATGATAATGGTGCCGTCGGGCTTGAGTGCTCTATCTAGCATTGCGAATGTTTTAGTGCGCTCGGGTCGGGATAGATAGCTCATCAACTCGTGAAATACACTCGACATGTAGATAATGTCGAATTCATCTTCGGCGTTTTCAAGTTGTTCTTTAGTGATGAAATCAATGTTATTTTCTTGAAGTTGAGATTGAACAATTTGTGAAACATCATAGGCTACGTAGTGAGTTCCTGTTTGCGTCACTTGCTTGATGAATTCTGGCGAGAAACCAGAACCAAAATCAAGCAGTTTAACGTTTTCACCAAGATGTTTTGCGATAGCTCTGAATTTGGATGACGCTGTCTGGTTCATCCGCTCTTGATAGGTTTTGTTGGTATGATTTTCCAAGTGCTCGCTGCAAATTTGGTCCATGTATCTATTATACGATATTCGTAAAGGCAATTCGATCATCCACGGCGGCAACTTTTACTGTATCACCGTCGTGAATTCGTCCGTCAATTAGTTCGAGCGCCAAAGGATCAAGCACGCGTTTTTGAATCAAACGCTTAAGTGGCCGAGCGCCGAAACTTGGGTCGTAGCCGTCTCGCGCCAACATATCACGAACGCTATCGTCAAAATTCAGCGTTATGTCGCGGCTATCCTTAACTTGGCGAACAACTTTTTCTAATTGCACATCAACAATTGCGCGCATCGATTCAGGGTGAATGCGATCAAAAATCACGATGTCGTCAATTCGGTTTAAGAATTCTGGACGGAAATGACCACGAAGCGTTTCTAAAATTTGATTATCGAGAGAGCTAATGTCGTCGCCCGTGTAATCCATAATCATTTGCGATCCGACGTTGCTGGTCATGATTATAATGGTGTTGCTAAAGTCAATCGTTCGTCCTTGTCCGTCCGTCAATCGACCGTCGTCCAAAACTTGCAATAGTACGTTAAACACGTCGGGATGTGCTTTTTCGATTTCGTCAAACAAAACCACGCTATAAGGGCGTCGCCTAACAGCTTCCGTCAATTGACCGCCTTGATCGTAACCGACATATCCTGGAGGCGAACCGATCAATCTGGCTACGGCGTGACGTTCCATATATTCACTCATGTCAATTCGAATCATGGCGTGCTCGTCGTCGAATAATTCACGGCATAAACTGCGCGCGACTTCTGTTTTTCCCACGCCAGTAGGGCCGAGGAATAGGAATGATCCAATCGGTCGATTAACGTCGCCGAGTCCAGCGCGTGACCTACGGATGGCGCTTGCTACGGCTGCCACGGCGCGATCTTGCCCGATGACTTGGCGGCTGATCGATTCTTCTAATTTGGTCAATTTGCTAGATTCGCTTTCCATCAATCGCTCCACTGGAATTCCAGTCCAGCGCGCCACCACGCCGGCGATATCGTCAGGCGTAACTTCTTCGCGGAGTAATCGGTCGTGAGTTGGAATTGCTGCTAGTTCCTCGCGGGCGCTTGCTAATTTTTTCTCCAGCTCCGGCAAATCGCCATACTTAATGCGGCTGGCGGTGGCGAGGTCTGCATCGCGTTCAGCAATTTCTAATTGTGAGCGCAGATTGTCCATTTTTTCGGTAGTCGTGTTGACGGTTTGCAAAATGTCTTTTTCGTGTTGCCATTTTTTATCAATCATATCGGCTTTTGTGCGAATCTCGGCAATTTGCTCCTTGATCTCATTTTTGCGAATATTGGCGTGTTCGGATTTGTCTTTTTTCAGCGCCGCTTCCTCGATTTCCAATTGCAAGCGTCTATTATTCAATCGATCCAGCGCAATTGGCACACTTTCTAACTGCATTTTAAGTGAGCTGGTCGCTTCGTCAAGCAAGTCGACTGCTTTGTCTGGCAAGAATCGGTCGGGCAAATATCTGGTGGACAATCTGGCGGCTGCCACGATTGCGTCATCAGCGATTTTTACTCCGTGATGAATTTCGTATTTTTCCTTCAATCCGCGCAAAATGGCGACAGTGTCGTCAAAACTTGGTTCGCCAACGTAAACTGGCTGAAACCTTCGTTCTAAGGCGGCATCTTTTTCGACGTATTGACGATATTCAGCAAGCGTCGTCGCGCCAATCATGTGTAATTTTCCGCGAGCCAGCGCTGGCTTTAACATATTGCCCGCGTCCATGCTGCCTTCGCTTTTTCCAGCGCCAACCATGGTGTGAATTTCATCGACAAAAAGAATAATCTCACCAGCTGCGTCTTCTACTTCTTTCAGAACGGCTTTCAGTCGATCCTCAAATTGTCCGCGGAAACTAGCACCCGCCAGAAGACTAGAAATTTCCAGAGAAATTAGCCGCTTGTCCTTTAGTGAAGCGGGAACGTTGCCTTTGACAATTCGCTGTGCTAACGCCTCAACAATTGCGGTTTTACCAACTCCCGGCTCACCGATGAGGACGGGATTGTTTTTAGTGCGGCGACTCAAAATCTGCATAGTGCGTCGAATTTCTTCATCTCGACCGATCACCGGATCGAGTTTGCCTTCTCGCGCTAGTGCCGTTATATCTGTACCAAATTTTTCGAGTGGTTTAGTTGTTTCTTCTTGATTCATGTTTGGTGGCATAAAATCCTCCTTTTGGTTTTTAGTCCTAATTTGTTGCGTCCCGGCAAAAGACAGAATGGTGAAATTTGATATAGTTATCATAACAAATTAGCACTCTCAGTGCAAGAGTGCCAACTAAAATAAATAGGCTTTTTGTAGTATAATAAGTGTATGAATATTCTTGTCACTGGTGGCGCTGGATATATCGGCAGTCACACTATCATCGAATTATTATCGTCAAATCATAACGTAGTGGTGGTCGATAATTTATCAAACTCATCCGTCGAGAGTCTGAGGCGAGTTGAAGAAATCACCGGTCAATCAATACCGTTTCATAAATTTGATTTATGCGATCATCAGCGACTATCAGAATTGTTTAAGTCTGAGAAAATTGACGCCGTGATTCACTTTGCTGGATTGAAGGCAGTTGGTGAATCGGTTGAAAAGGCGCTTCTTTACTATAAAAATAATCTCGAAAGCACGTTGGTTTTGTTTGATGTGATGCAAGAATTTGGCGTGAAGAAATTGGTGTTTTCTAGCTCGGCAACAGTTTACGGCGACCCAGCTCGATTGCCAATTACCGAAGATATGCCGTTGTCTGCCACGAATCCATACGGTCAAACGAAGTTGATGATTGAGCAAATGCTTCGCGACATTTCTGCGACGAATCAAGATTGGCAATTTACATCTCTACGCTATTTTAATCCGGTTGGCGCACATCCGAGCGGCCGTATCGGGGAAGATCCTTCGGGAATTCCAAATAATCTTCTGCCGTTTGTGTCACAAGTTGCTGTTGGTAAGCGAGAGTATTTGAGCGTTTTTGGTGACGATTATGACACTCCAGATGGAACTGGCGTGCGCGATTATATTCACGTGGTTGATTTGGCAAAGGCGCACGTGGCAGCTCTGGAGAATTTAGGCCGACCGAACGAGTATAAAGTCTATAATATCGGCACCGGTCGTGGCACTTCAGTTTTGGAATTAGTGAAGGCGTTTGAGAAAGCGTCTGGTCGCGATATTCCGTATCAAGTTACGCCACGTCGAGCAGGTGACATCGCGGCGTGCTATGCAGACCCAGGATTGGCAGAAAAAGAATTAGGTTGGCGAGCAGAATTGACGATTGAAGATGCTTGCCGCGACGCTTGGAATTGGCAGAGCAATAATCCAAATGGCTACAATGGCTAATTGCCAGATTTGGTGAAAATCTTATTTTCGTAATAAGCGGAACGTTTGGAAAGTTCTGAATTTAAATTTTCAATTCCGCCGTATTGTTCGACTAAGGTTTTCTTTCCGGAAAATAAGTTTGTGCCCAGACCTAATCGGTCGCCGTCAATTTTAACTCCTAGCGCCGCCAAAGTTGACGGATACATATCGAATGTCGTGAATTGACGGTTCTTTGAATGGCTAGTCGAAATAGCTGGATTTATAAACGTGTTGTAGATGGTTCGCTGATAATTAGTTCCGCCAATTTTTTCGTCGTAGTATGAAGTCTGCATTCCTAAATGGTCGCCAGAAATGACAATTGTGGTATTTTCATAAAATGGCTGAGATTTAACCCAATTGACGAATGCGGCGACCTGTTTTGAGGAGCAAGCGTGGACATTGTCGTATTGATTGCTGAAGGTTTTGGCGCAGGTTTCGTCCAAATAGCCATCGGTAAAATGCGTGTCAGCGGTCAATAATTGCAAGTTGAATGGCTTGTCTGACGCCGCCAAGCGCGAGGCTTCTTCGCGGGCAAATTGGAATAATTTTTTATCTTCATAGCCCCACCAGACCTTGTAATCTTCGGAGATTTTTCCGTGTTTTTTGGCGTAATTGTAATCCTCAATATTGAAGTTGCCGTGTTGAGTTAGTAATTTATCGCGCCCGCCAAAACTTGCTTCAGAACCCATAACAAATGTTTGATTATAACCTTGTTTTTCTAAAATCTCACCAAGACTATAAGCACCTGGCAAGAACTTTTTAAACTCGCCCAGGGCGTTATGGTCGCGCCCACCAACCAAGTTTTCTTTCAGCGGGACGCCAGCGGATTGCGCAGCCATTCCTGCCACAGTCCAGCCAGTGTTTGTTGCAGGTAAAGCGCCGCCGACACCGGATGCTTTGTTTGAGAAGGAGGTATTTTTTAATGCCAATTCTTCCAACTCTGGAATGATGGAGGTTTCGGAACTGCCGCCATTAGCCTTTGACGCCAAAGTGTTTTCCATTGACTCTAAATAGATGTATATTAAGTTGCGTTTTTTCTCTGGGAAAGTCAATTTGGCGGTTTTTGGGTTGACATAATTTTCTTCGTATAATTTGGTCGATTGGGTCAGGGCGTAAATATAGTTAGGGATGCCGAAACTTTGAATCAGAAGGACAATTGCAATTAAAAACATACTCAGCGAGTAAATTGCTTGATTTCGTAATCTCAAAAACGGCAGGGTAAATTTTCGTGATGATTTGATTTTTTTCAAGCAAAAGGCGATTATGCGATTGATAAAAGAGATCGATTTGTCGAATATTGGGATTAATAAAGTGCCGAATAATAGGAGAACTAGCGGAAGATTTTGCAGGACAGCCGACCATAAATTGTCAGATTTGCCACCAGCTAATCCGTTGACGAAATAAAAAATTATCTCGTCGATTTGTGAATCTTTAAAGACGATGTATTTATAGCGCGCCGCAATTAAGCAAAATGCCGCCAAAAAAAGCAGGATGATTGATATTGATTTAATCCAGAAACGTTTGGTAAATTTAATTTTTCTCACCATTCTATTATATCACTTACGTTTTTTGCGGATGAAGGGGTATAATAAAAGCATGAGCAAGAATAAGACGCGCACATTCGGAATTAGTTGGTGGATTGGGCTGGTTTTATTTGCGGGGATGATTTGTTTGATGTTGGGCGATATTTTACATCGAGATGGCGTAATTGGCTCAAAAACTGATGTTCTGGTGATGGGCACGAATGCTGGATTTAAGCCGTTTGAATATATTGATAATAATCAAGTGGTTGGCTTTGACGTTGATCTGGCGAGGGAAATTGCTAAAAGCTTGGGCAAAGATTTGAAGGTCGAAGATATGTCGTTTGACGGGCTACTTCCGGCGCTGGATAGTGGACAGATTGATATGGTGGCGGCTGGAATGACAGTGACGCCTGAGCGAGAAAAAAATGCGCTGTTTTCAGATTCGTATTATTCGGCGTCACAGAGAATAATTGTTAAAAAGGGTAGTCCGATTCGTAATAAATATCAATTGCCAGGGCGAAAAATTGGCGTACAGCTGGGTACGACTGGCGATACCTTGGCGTCTAAGATTGCTGGCGCATCAGTTACACAATTCCAAACCGCGCCGAGTGTTTTGCAGGAATTAAGTTCGGGAAAAATTGAAGCGGTCATTCTGGACGACGCTCCCGCAAAGCAGTATTCGGCTGGATTTTCTGACTTAGAAATCTTACCGGGCGCGCTCAGCGATGAAAGTTATGCGATTGCTATTAAAAAGGACAATAAAGATCTCTTGGAAAAGGTCAATAAAGAAATTGCCAAGATGAAAAAAGATGGCCGTTATGAAAAGCTGATCCGCAAATATTTTGGCGAGGAGGCTAAGTCGTGAATTTTTGGGAAGTGATTTTTGGTGGCGGTCGATGGCTATTTTTATGGCATGGATTAGAGGTGACACTGGTTTTGACTGTGTTGTCGCTGATTTTAGGATCGGCAATTGGTGTGCTTGTCGCCCTGATGCGCACGTCGAATTTACGACCATTTGGCAGGATGAAAACAAGCAGACTCGCGAACTTTAATCCGCTGGCTAGTCTGGGAAAAATTTATGTCGATATCATTCGCGGCACGCCACTTTTGGTTCAACTATTGATTATGTATTACGTCGTTTTTGGGTCGTATCAATTTATGCCGAAGATTTTTGTGGCGGCGGTGGCGTTCGGGATAAATAGCGGAGCGTACATCGCTGAGATTATTCGTGGTGGAATTCAGAGTATTGATAAGGGGCAAATGGAAGCAGCTCGGTCTTTGGGCTTGAGTAATTGGCAGGCAATGCGGCTAGTTATTTTGCCGCAAGCAATGAGAAATTCGTTGCCGGCGTTGATTAGTGAATTTATCGCGCTATTAAAGGAAACTTCGGTTGTTGGTTGGATTGGCCTGAATGATATTATGCGTGGCGCGGACAATATTCGTTTTCAAACGGCGACAGCTTTTCAATCGCTATTTGCCGCTGCGGCGATGTACTTAATTTTGACGGCGATTTTTACGCGAGTAATGGCGCGAGTAGAAAGGAAATTGAAGCATGACGATGATCAGCGTTAAAAACTTGAAAAAAACGTTCGGTACGAATCGAGTTCTTCGCGATATTGACGTGGAAATTGAAGAGGGTGAGATTGTCGTGGTGGTTGGCTCGTCTGGTTCTGGCAAGTCGACGTTCTTGCGTTGTCTGAACTTGCTGGAGGAGCCGACTTCAGGCGAGATTATCGTCGATGGAATAAAAATCACTGATCCACACGTAAATCTAAATGCTTTACGTCAGAATATTGGCATGGTTTTTCAGCAATTTAATCTGTTTCCGAATTTGAGTGTGATTGAAAATATTAAATTAGCTCCGAAAAAGCTGCGTAAATTTTCAGATCAAAAAGCGACAAAATTGGCGCGAAGTTTATTGGACGATGTTGGATTGTTGGATAAAGCGGACGCTTCGCCGAATAGTTTGTCTGGCGGTCAAAAACAGCGAGTGGCAATTGCGCGAGCGCTAGCGATGGAGCCGAAAATCATGCTTTTTGATGAGCCGACTTCAGCGCTAGACCCAGAGATGATTGGCGAAGTTTTGGACGTGATTAGAAAAGTCGCCAAAAAGGGAATGACGATGGTGATCGTGACACACGAGATGAAATTTGCCCGCGAAGTCGGGACTAGGATGATTTTCTTAGACAAGGGCGAAATTATCGAAAATGGAACGCCTGAGCAAGTTATGGATCACCCGAAAACCGAGCGCGCTAAAAAATTCTTCGCCAAATAGTCTAAGCAGCCCAGCTATAATTCGCTTAGAACTGGAACTTCTGTCAATTTGTTAACCAGCTGGTCCAGGTTAACTTCCGTCAGATAACTCGGTAAAATTCGCGTCGTTTTCGGATCAACAAAGCCGCACTTGGCTACTTCCTCGACACCGTGAGAAGTTTTTTCTAAGTCAATGTTTTGATAATCTTGCCAGTTGGTAATGAGGAAGAAAAATTCCAATTGCTCGTTCGGGCCATGTGCTGATTGTTCGCCTGATTCGGCGAATTGTTGTATAAATAACAACTTACCGATTTCTGGCTCAACACCTGTTTCTTCAATCATTTCTCGACGCAAGCCGTCCAGCAAGCTTTCACCCATTTCCAAGCCGCCGCCCGGCGTACACCAAAAATTACGCCCTTTGCCATTATTGGCGGTCAATTGTTGGCAGAAAATTTCGCCCTTGTTGTTGATAATAATTCCGCGTACGTTTACTCTTCGTCGCATAAAACCTCCTTTGATTGCTAATAGCCAGAGGTTCAATTAAGCTGAACGTACGCCCAATAATTTCATGGTCGGGGTGACTGGATTTGAACCAGCGACCTCACCGTCCCGAACGGTGCGCGCTACCGAGCTGCGCCACACCCCGACGCTAAAAAACAGTATAAAACTAACAGATATTTTTGTCCAATTGTAATTGTTAAAATGGAATCGACTAGTCCTAAAATGATATAATATAAGGTGGACTTAGAGCGTAAAGGACTATAAATGAAACATATTTTACGAATTTTTAGAGGCTATTGGTTGCTGTTTATTATCTTGATTGGATTCACGTATGGCGTTGTGATGGCAAATTTGTGGCTGCCGGATAAAATGTCGGAAATTGTCAATAACGGCATTATTAAACAAGATATGTCGGCGATTTGGAATAATGGCTTGATGATGATTTTGGTGACGGCGGCTGGTGGGTTTTGCTCAATTGTCGTGGGTTTTTTGGCGGCGCGAATTGCTACGGGAATGGCGCAAAAATTGCGATTGAAATTGTTTGAACGAATAGAAAGTTTTTCTTTGGCGGACTTTAATAAGTTTTCTACGGCGTCGCTGATTACGCGTTCAACGAATGATATTCAGCAGATTCAAACAACATCAATAATGCTGCTTAGACTGGCGTTGATGGCACCGATTATGGCAATTGGTGGTCTGCAAAAAGCCATGAATAATGCGCCCGATTTAAGCTGGATCATTGCTTTGGCGGTGTTTATTTTACTCGTGGTGATCGCTACGCTATTTACGATTGCTGTGCCTAGGTTTAAGAAATTGCAGGCGCTGGTGGATAAACTTAATTTGGTGGCGCGGGAAAATTTGGTTGGACTGAAAGTTATTCGCGCGTTCCATAACGAGAAGATTGAGCAGAAAAAATTCCAAGAAGCCAATACGGAATTGAATAAGATGAATTTATTTGTGAACCGTTTGATGATGTTGCTTGATCCGATTATGACTTTCGTGATGAACTTTTCGAGTGTGGCAATTGTGTGGTTTGGCGCGCATTTGATAAGTGGTGGCAATTTGCAAATTGGTAATATGATGGCGTTTTTGGAATACGCGATGCAGGTGATAATCTCGTTCTTGTTGCTGTCAATGGTGTTTATTATGGTGCCGCGAGCCGCCGTATCAGTGCGTCGAGTCGGAGAAGTTTTGGATACTTTGCCATCAATTATTGACCCGAAGTCGCCGAAAAAATTGCCAAAAGATGCCAAGGGAAAAATTGAATTTAAGGACGTTACATTTACTTATCCTGACGCGGATTTGCCGGTGCTTTCGGATATTAATTTTGTAGCCGAACCTGGTCAGACAACGGCGTTTATTGGTAGTACTGGCTCGGGAAAATCGACGCTGATAAATTTGATCCCTCGTTTCTATGATGTTTCGGCGGGGCAGATTTTGCTTGATGGCGTGGATATTAGGAATCTGAAATTGGAAGATTTGTCTGGTCAAATTGGTTACGTGCCACAAAAAGGTGTGCTGTTTAGTGGGACGGTTGCTAGCAATATCAAATACGGCAACGCTGAGGCTAGTGATAAGTTGGTTGAAAAAGCGGCTAAAATTGCCCAAGCGGAAGAATTTATTAGCGAGTTAAAAAATGGTTATAAAAGTGAAATCGCTCAGGGTGGTAGCAATGTTTCTGGTGGTCAGCGCCAGCGTTTGTCGATTGCGAGGGCTATTGCGGTTGAGCCGAATGTTTACATTTTTGACGATTCGTTTTCGGCGCTTGATTTTAAGACGGACGCGAAGTTGCGGGCTGTGCTTGCAAAGGAAACTAAGAATAAAACTGTGTTAATTGTCGGTCAGCGAATTAATACAATTATGAATGCAGATAAAATTATTGTGCTTAATGAGGGAAAAATTGTTGGTCAGGGGACGCATCAGGAATTGATGAAAGATTGTGAAGTTTATCAAGAAATTGCCGCTTCGCAACTCTCGGAAGATGATTTACAGAAAATGTCTATTGCTGCGAAAGGAGTGTTGTAATGTCTAGGCAAACCACGAAAAAGCGACAGCAAGTACGAATGGGCGGTCCGATGGGCGGAATGGGCACTGGCGAAAAGGCTAAAGATTTCAAGGGAACGGTCAAGAAGCTGATTAAATATTTGTCGGATTTTCGATGGCAAATGTTGATGGTGTTGGTTTTTGCAATTGGGAGCACAATTTTTGCGATTGCCAGCCCGAAGATTTTAGGCAGCGCGACGAATCAAATTGTGGATGATTACGTCAATATGAAAGCTTACGAGGCGATTACTAGTAAATTGCCAAAGGGCGTTTCTTTGTCGGCGGGAACTACTGGCGCGGACGTTTTGAACCGATTGCCGAATAAGTCGGAGATTGAAAAACAGATTCCGTCCAGTCAGCTTGAGTCGATTAAAAAGCTAGATCTTAGTCGGCGTCCAGAATTTCATTTTGACGCTATTTGGCGAATAATTATTTTGCTAGTCGGAATGTATGTGTTGAGTGCAATTTTTCGCTATATTCAAACGTGGATAATGACCCAGGTGACGCAAACCGTAACTTTCAGGATGCGACAACAATTGTCCGAAAAAATAAATCGCTTGCCGTTGAGTTATTTCGATAAGCAAACTTACGGCGAAGTTCTTAGTCGCATAACTAATGACGTCGATACGATTAGCCAAACACTAAATCAGAGTTTGTCGCAAATTATAACTTCAACGGTTACGGTGCTGGGGATTTTGGCGATGATGTTTTCGATTAGCTGGCAGATGTCGCTAGTTGCGCTGCTGGTGCTTCCGTTGGCGGGTGGCGTGATTACTTTGATTGCAAAGAGCTCGCAAAAACAATTCTTGCGCCAGCAAACGCAACTTGGCGAACTTAATGGACACATTGAAGAAATGTATGGCGGACATCAAGTGATGCGCGTCTTTAATGGTCAGAAAAAATCGATTGCTAAGTTTTCTAATATCAATAATCGGCTTCAGGAGAGCGCTTGGAAGGCTCAGTTCTTTTCTGGCTTGATTCACCCGATTATAAATTTTATCAGCAATATCGGCTACGTAGCCATGACAATTTTGGGCGGTTGGCTGGCGATTAATGGTCGACTGAAAATCGGCGATATTCAGGCGTTTATTCAGTATGTCGATCAGTTCAATCAGCCGCTGGTTCAGGTTGCTAATATCGCTAATATTTTGCAATCGACAGCTGCTGCCGCCGAGCGAGTGTTTGAGTTTTTGGACGAGCCAGAAGAAGCGGTTGAATCGAATAACTTGGTAAAATTGTCCGACATAAAAGGCGAAGTTGAATTCGACAACGTCGTCTTTGGATATAAGCCAGACCAAACAATCATTAAAGGTTTGTCGGCGCACATTAAGCCAGGTCAGCGTGTGGCGATTGTCGGTCCAACTGGCGCCGGTAAAACGACGCTGGTTAACTTGCTAATGCGATTTTATGAGATTAATAGTGGTTCGATTAAAATCGACGGCGTGGATATTCGTAGAATGAAACGTAGCGATGTGCGGCAAATGTTTGGTATGGTACTGCAGGATACGTGGCTGTTTAATGGCACGATTCGTCAGAATTTGATGTATGGCAATCCAAAAGCTACCGAGGAAGAAATGATAAAAACCGCCGAAGAAGCGCATGTTGATCATTTTGTGAGGTCGTTGCCGGGTGGATATGATATGGTCTTGGGCGAGGAGGCTGCTAATATTTCCCAGGGAGAAAAGCAGCTGCTGACAATTGCCAGGGCGATGCTAGAAAAAGCGCCAATGTTGATTTTGGACGAAGCGACAAGCTCGGTTGATACGCGCACCGAAGTCCTTATCCAAAAAGCTATGGAGAAGTTGATGCAGGGAAAAACTAGTTTTGTTATTGCGCACCGTTTGAGCACCATTCGCGACGCCGATTTGATTTTGGTGGTTAAGGACGGGAATATCATTGAGCAGGGCAATCACGAAACTCTGTTGAAGCAAAATGGTTTTTACGCCGAGCTTTATAACAGCCAGTTTGCTGAGTAATTGACTGCTACTTTTTATATAGTGATATTTTTGTAGCCTTTGGTGTGTGCAGATCAAAATCAATATTAGTTTTCTGGACAATTTCATAATAAGGCGGAATTGATTGGTTTTTCGGAAGTTCAATTATTTTCCCGTCGTTAAATAGTTGTCCTTGTCTGTAGATATTGTGAATAAACGGTACATTTGGCTTTACTTTTCTTAAGCGACATAACGCTGATTCATGCCGTGTTTCGCCATCTGTAATAACTTTGGGCTGCGTATGCCATTGTCCCATAATACATAATGTTGGTAGAGAGCCGTCAATTCCGAGGATATTTTTAGCTAGCTGCTCTTCTCGTTCTTGCGGGTTTGGTGGTATGATGGCATCCTCATCTAAATTGTCAAAAAATGTATCAATAAAAACGAGCTCTTTAAGTTGATTTTGCTGCAGAAGAATTGCTATCGTTTTTATCATCTCAAGAGATAGAACGCTTAAGTCAAAAAGGTCTTCATCAACTAAGGAAAAATCGCAAGATCCGGTCTTTACTGAATTGATGAAGTTGGATACGGCGGGGCTGGCTTCAATAGCTAATCTCTTTACGCCAAGTTTCTTAACCAGAGTATAGACGACGTCGGCATTTTCTTTAATGCCGTGGATTTCGCCGTATAAAATTATGTTTGATTTTCGCAAAGTGGATTGAAACAAATTTAACTGTCTTATGTCCAGCTGTTTCGGCAAAAATGTTTTGATAATATCGTGGTTATTCATAGGTGCTAATTGATAGTTTACTTCATAAAACCGTAAATATATAGGGTTGCGTTGTTAATAAATTTGTCGATATTTGGCGAACTATTTATAATTAAGTCATGAATATCGCAGACCAACTCCTTGTTAAATACCCAATCATTTCCGACCAAGTTGACATAAAAGAACTTGGTGTGCTTTTGAGAGAGTTGGAAAAAACTTTACGCCGTGGCGTCACTGGAAATATTGTGGAGTTTGGTTGTTATGTTGGCACGACTAGTTTGTTTATTCGCCGACTGCTGGACGCTTATAATTTTACGGGCGAGTTTCACGTTTACGATTCGTTTGCGGGATTGCCGGAAAAAACCCAGAAGGACAATAGCGCCGCGGGTGATCAATTTAAGGCTGGCGAGTTATTAGCGCCGCGTAAGACATTTGTTCAGAATTTTAAGAAAGCAGGATTGAAGTCGCCGATTATTCACAAAGGCTGGTTTTCTGATTTTACTTCTGATGATGTGCCGGAAAATATTATGTTTGCGTTTTTTGATGGCGATTTTTATGAGTCAATTGTCGATTCTTTTCGGGTTTGTGAAAGTAAGTTTAACGAAGACGCGATAATTATTGTTGATGATTACGCAAATGAAGCTCTACCGGGAGCTGCAAAAGCCACTGATGAATGGCTAAAAGTTAATCGACAATTCGCGGTCAGGACTGAAGCTAGTCTGGCAATTATCTCCTCTTGCCCAAAAACATAAACGTGTTACAATTAAAACATCACTAATATAAACAGGGGAGGGTTGTGATGGACGAACCAATTCACATCACGTCTGAAATAGGAAAACTTAAGACCGTTCTATTGCATCGGCCAGGCGAAGAGCTGGAAAATTTGACGCCAGATTATCTGACCGATCTTTTATTTGACGATATTCCATATCTGAAAGTGGCGCAGGCTGAACACGATGCTTTTGCGGAAGTATTGAGAAGTCGTGGAATCGAAGTTCTGTATCTGGATCAATTGGTCGCTGAGGCAATTAGCACAGATCAATTGCGTGAACAGTTTGTCGATGAAATGTTGGCTGCTTCCAAGCAGGATTCACGCCGTGTTACTCAAACATTGCGTCAATTCTTGTTGGACTTGCCAACTCACGCTATGATTCGCAAGATTATGGCTGGTGTTCGCAAGGATGAAATTACTTTGCCTCCAGATCAGCATCAGCAACTTCATAATATGATCGAGAAAAATCGTTATCCGTTCTATCTCGATCCGATGCCAAACCTATACTTTACGCGCGACCCAGCTGCCGCAATCGGTAATGGTTTGACAATCAATAAGATGCACTGGACGGCTCGTCGTCGTGAGTCGCTATTTATGCGCTACATCATCGACCATCATCCACGCTTTGCTAATCGTGCGCCAGTTTGGTACAACCGCACAGAGAAATTCTCAATGGAAGGTGGCGACGAATTAGTATTAAGCGATAAGGTTATGGCAATTGGTGTTTCAGAGCGAACAACTGCTGAGGCAATTGAAAAGATGGCAACCAAGCTGTTTGCTGGCTCGAAATTCGAGAAAGTCATTGCTATGGAAATTCCAAAATCTCACGCCTTCATGCACCTAGACACCGTGTTTACGATGATTGATCGTGATAAGTTTACGATTCACCCAGAAATTCGCGACCATGGCGGCAGGATGAATTGTTTTATTTTGGAGAAGGTTGAAGGTCAGCCATTCCCACGAATCACGCATGAAACAGATTTGGAGCATGTTCTGAGAGTTGCGCTGGGCTTGCCAAGTGTTACGTTGATTGAGTGTGGCGGTGGCGATCCGATTGCTGCTGCTCGTGAGCAATGGAATGATGGTTCAAACACTTTGGCGATTGCGCCGGGTGTTGTGGTGACTTATGATCGCAACTACGTAACTAACCAGAAATTGCGCGAAAACGGTATCGAAGTTATTGAAATTAGTGGCGCTGAGCTTGGACGCGGTCGTGGCGGTCCACGCTGTATGAGTATGCCGCTAGTACGAGAGGATGTATTCTAATGGCTCAGAGTTTGAAAGGACGATCACTACTGACTTTAGGCGATTATACCGCTGAAGAGATTCGCTTGCTATTGGACACGGCTCGTGAATATCGCCGATTGAAATATGCCGGCATTCCGCACCGAATCCATGAAGGTAAAAATGTGGCTTTGTTGTTTGAAAAGACTTCAACGCGAACACGCTGCGCATTTACAGTAGCTGCTAATGACCTTGGAGTTGCGCCAGAATACCTCGGTAAAGACGATATTCAATTGGGTAAGAAAGAGACGGTTGAAGATACTGCCAAGGTTTTGGGTCGAATGTTTGACGGAATTGAATTCCGCGGCTTTGATCACGCAACTGTTGAGGAATTGGCGCGTCACGCTGGCGTTCCGGTATGGAATGGATTGACCGATAAGTTTCATCCAACACAGATTTTGGCTGACTTCATGACGATTGAAGAGCATGTCGGAAAATTGAAGGGAACTAAGCTGGTATTTGTTGGCGATGGTCGCAACAATATGGCAAACTCGCTGATGATCGGCTCAGCTATTATGGGACTTGATTTTCGTATTTTGGCACCTCGTGAATTGCATCCAGATCAGGCTTTGGTTGATAAAGCAAATCACTTTGCCAGGTCAAGCCACGCACGTATCACCATCACTGACAACTTCGAAGAAGCTTTGCGCGGTGCTGATGTAATTTACACGGATGTCTGGGTTTCGATGGGTGAGGAAGATAAGTTTGCTGAGCGCATTAACCAATTGCGACATTTCCAAGTTAATCGACAGATGATTAATCTGACAGGAAATCCTGAGGTCAAGTTTATGCACTGCTTGCCGGCATTCCATGACGCATTGACGATTACTGGAAAGAAAATCCAGGAAGATTTCGGTTTAGATTCAATGGAAGTGACGGATGAGGTGTTCCGCTCGCCACATTCGATAGTTTTTGATCAAGCGGAAAATCGTATGCATACAATCAAAGCTGTGATGGCTTTGACATTGTAGTTGTTGTCGTAATGAGGAGGTTAAGGAGGCTCCGAGGCAATGGTAGAAAAAATTAAAAAGGCAAAGCAGAAGCTTCGATCACCGTCGGCGTTTACTATTTTGTTTGTCGTGATCATCGTTATGGCGGCATTGACGTGGGTTGTTCCTTCTGGACTATATAAGACAAACGAAGATGGCGATCGTATAGCTAATTCATATCACGTAGTCGACAAAGATCGAACCGTCACGGAAGAAAAAGACGGTAAAAAGGAAGAGGTCAAAAAACACGACCAGCAAGGTTTGTGGGACGTTTTCACTGCACCTATTAAAGGTATGTCAGACAAGCTTGATGTCATCGTCTTCGTGATGGTGCTCGGTGGATTCTTAGGCGTCACTATGAAAACTGGTGCGCTTGATGCTTCTCTTGGCGCACTGCTTCGAAAGATGAAGGGCAAGGAAAAGTGGCTCATCCCGATTTTGATGATTTTCTTCGCTATCGGTGGTACTACTTACGGTATGCAAGAAGAAACCGTGGCGTTCTACGCGCTCGTTATACCGATGATGATTGCTGCTGGCTATAACGCTATGACTGGTGTGATGGTTATCGTGTTGGGTGCTGGTACTGGTGTGCTCGGCTCGACAATCAACCCATTCTCTACTGGCGTTGCAGCAAAAACCGCAGACGTGAAATTGGGTAGCGTTATTCCAATAATGTCTATAATCTTAGTGCTCTGTTTGATTGCTGCGATTATCTTTACTATGCGTTACGCCGCAAAAGTTAAGGCCGGCAAGTACAAAGAAGATGTTCGCTATAAGCCAGCTACGGCTGCTCTCGACACGACAAACGTACCAAAATTTACTGGTCCACGAAAAGTCGTTATGTCTGTGTTTGCTATTACGTTTGTGCTAATGATTCTTTCCTTAATTCCATGGGGAAGTTGGAATATCACACTATTCGCCGACATGTTTGAATGGGCTGCAGGTTTGCCAGTTATTGGCGCGGTACTTGGTGTAGTCCACAGTGCAGCCTTTGGTGATTGGTATTTCAATGAAATCACTGCACTATTCCTAATTTCAACAATTGTCATAACCGCAATTTACTACAAAGAATTTAAGAAAGAGGGTGTTTTCCCAGTTGATACATTTATCGACGGTGTGAAAGACATCTTGCCGGTTGCTTTGATTATCGCAGTAGCAACAGGTGTTTCTGTAGTGATGACTAACGGTGAAATCCAGGACACGATCATCAGCTGGGGTGAATCTCTCCTGAAAGATGCTGGTGGCGGTGTTGTCGGTGTGTTGGCATATCTATTCTACTTGCCAATGTCATTCATTATTCCGTCATCATCAGGTTTGGCGGCAGCAACTATGCCGGTTATTGCGCCAATTGCTGACCTGGTTGGTTCAAGCAAAGAAGTTATGGTTGCCGCATTTGCGACAGCGTCTGGCTTGATTAATATGATGGCTCCAACTATCGCGTCATTGATGGGTGGATTGGCTTTGGCTGGTGTTTCGTATCGCGACTGGCTAAAACGCTCAGCTCCAATAATGGCGGTATTTGCTATTATCAGCATCACAGTTATTGCAATTTTCGGAGCACTGTAGCCTATGGATAAGAAGCGTACTATTGTAGTAGCGCTCGGTGGTAACGCCCTGCAACGGCAGGGCGAAGCCGCGTCTGAGCAACAGCAACGAGTAGCCGATGAAACGGTTCGGCAACTTTTACCGTTAATCCAAGCCGGTCATAACGTAGCAATTGTTCATGGCAATGGTCCTCAGGTTGGTAATATTGTGTTGCATGAAGAGGCGATTAACACGCCAGATGTGCCAAGCTTGCCACTGGAAGATTCTGGCGCTATGAGTCAGGGGTTGATTGGCTTTTGGCTGCAACAGGCTTTTCATGACGCCTTTATGGTCAATCAAATGAACAATCGCGCCGTTAGCGTCATAACTCAAACGATTGTTAGTTTGAGCGATCCAGCATTCCAAAATCCAACCAAGCCAATTGGTCCGTTCTATTCGGAAGACGAGGCGAAAACCGTCGCTAGCGAACGCGGCTACACGGTGAAAGAAGACGCTGGTCGCGGCTGGCGACGTGTCGTTCCTTCGCCAAAACCTCAGACGATTGTTGAGGCCGATGTGATTAAGGCGCTGGTTCATGCTGGCGTGACGGTCGTTTCAACCGGCGGCGGCGGCATTCCTGTTTTGCAAGACGAAACTGGTCAATTGAAAGGCGTCGCTGCGGTCATTGATAAGGACTTCGGCGCGGCAAAATTGGCAGATCTTTTGGACGCCGACACCTTGCTGATTTTGACTTCGGTTGATGCTGCTAAAATTAATTTTGGCAAACCAGATGAACAATCTCTTGGGGAAATTTCAATAGAAGAACTTCAAAAGCATATTGACGATGGGCAATTTGCGGCAGGTTCAATGTTGCCAAAAACTCAGGCTGCCTTGTCGTTCTTGGACGGCAAATCAGGGCGTACGGCGATTATTACTTCGCTGGATAAAACCGCTGAAGCCATTAGCGGCTCGGCAGGCACGATAGTCAAATCGTAATAAAAATCAAGAAGTTCCTGTAGATGGTGCAGGAGCTTCTTGTGTTTATGTATGTTTTATTTTATAATATGAAATTATGTTGCAATATCTTCGTTCAACAAATAGTGATTCAATAATTAGACCGCAAGAAAATTTGCAGTCTGGTTCGTGGGTGCGCTGCGAAAGACCGAGCGACGAAGAGGTTTCACAATTGTTGACGCTGGGCTTGGATGAGGATTTGATAAGTGACGCGCTTGATCCACATGAGGTGCCGCGTATTGAGTTTGACGATGAGTGGACTTATTTGATTGCGCGACTGCCAGACACTGACGACGATTTTAACGATTTTACCACGCCAATTTTATTCTGCATCAATAAAGATCATATCGTGACGTTGTCTAGAGATAGTTTGGGGCGATTATGGCAGCCATTTATTGATAAGATGCGAATTAGGACGGATCGACAAGTTGAGCTTTTGGTGGCGATGGTTGAGGCGATTTCAACGCAATATCAGCGGCGCGTGGCAACAATTAATCGTCAAATGCGAGCGGCTACGGACAGTATTCATACGCTGAGGGTTAATGATATTGCCACTCTGGCGGAGTATGAGCGCAAATTGAACGATTATCTTGACGCGTTAATTCCGATGAACTGGGCAATTGAGAAGCTTCTTGCGACTCAGAAATTGCGATTGAAAGCTGATGATAAGGAAGACGTTGAGGATATTTCGATTGATTTGGAGCAGGTGATTGCGCGTTGTAAAAGTTTGTTGAGGACGATTACTAATGTGCGCGATAGCTATAGGGCAGTGATGGATACGCGTCTTAATGAGACGATCCGTCTGCTAACCGTAATCACCGTAGCTTTGACTATTCCGACGATGATCGCTGGTTTGTATGGTATGAATGTGCCGGTTCCAGGTGTCGATAATCCATTGATGTTTTGGGGAATTACCGCAGTTAGTGTAGTCCTAGCTGTTGTTGTGGGCTATTATTTCCTGCGCCGCCGCTAAAGTTTAATTGCAATTCGACAGATTGCTAATATCGCTTATGTATATTATAATTTTCTCATGATGGTGGGCTATTTTGAACGCAGATCGTTGACTGAAAAGTTGACGCAAGCTCAACGAATGCATAAAAACGGTTGGATTAATTTGACCGGGAGTCTTGATGCTACTCGAGTTTCAAAGGCTTTGTCGCTGTCTGCTAATATTGTTCGTGATGTACTGGACATCCACGAATTACCTCGAGCGGAGTTTTCTGATGGTGTTGAATATATTTTTACGCGCATACCGTTTGGTCAAACTGATTCTGGCAAAACGGCACCGTTTTTAATTGCAATTAGCGGCGGGCATTATATTACAATATCGCCTCATGTTAAATTTTCACCTCTGGAGGTTAGCGATTATTTATTTAGCACAACCGAACGTCCAGCGGGAGTTTTTGCTGCGAATTTGGCGTATATTATTTCTCAATATGAACAGCGTGTGCATTTGTTAACGGAGCAAATTAGCGATGCTCGTCGGCGACTAAGTCGTCATGAAGTTGAGAATTCGGATTTTATTAAATTTGTGGCAATTGAAGATACGCTCAATGAATATCGAAGCAGTTTGGAAGGGATATCCCGCGTTATTACACAACTAATGGAAAACCGCCGCCATTTATTTAAGACTAGAGACCTGGAAGCCTTGGAGGACGTTGACCTACACATCAGACAAGTCTTAGTGGCAATCAGTTCCAGCACGCACATAATTTCCAGCATTCAAAACGCTTATTCGACGGTTGCTAATAATACGCTGAACCAACGTATGAAGGCGTTGACCGCAATAACAATTCTTCTGGCTATTCCAAACGTTTTTTACGGAATGTACGGAATGAATATTGCGTTACCATTTCAAGGTGAGCCTTGGGCGTACCCGGTTATCACCAGTTTTACAGTGTTGTTGATTTTACTTGTTATGTTTGTTGCTAAGCGACTCCGCTTATTCTAATATAGATATAATAAGCATTTTCAAAATGTTTTTGCTTGACGTGCCAATAAACGTTTGGTAACATTGTTAGCGTGTCTCGCGCCGAAGCATTAAATTGCTGATATTAAGTGATAAAGGTCGAAGCGCGTGGGGCTGCACATAATAATAAGGAGTGCAAAACACATGCCAATAGCAATCAAATTTGTGCCATCAAGGCGCAAAAAGATCGCGGTGGATGTGGTGCCTGCCGAATGGCAAACATACATAGCACAATAAAAAGAGTGCAGTCGCTCCAATGATAGAATAGGGACGACTATAAACAAATCCCGCTCCAAGGCACCGGAGCGGGATTTTGGTTTGTATGAAAATGCGTTAATCTTTTACTTCAACGCCAGCTTTTTTCAAGGCTTCCTTGACTGATGATTCGATTGAGCCAGAGCTGTCCATCTCGGTATTTTTTCCATTTATGTAGAAAGTTGGTGTTGCGGCAACGCCGTGTTTGCGACCGAGAGCCATATCGAAGTCAATTTTATTTTTAACCCTGTTGCTGGCAATATCGGTTTTATATTGATCGATATTAAGCTTCAATTGTTCAGCATAAGATTTGAAGATGTTATCGCGTTCTGTAGTGTTGGCGTTTTTCCAAGCGTCCTGATTTGCATACAGAAGCTCATTCATTTCCCAGAATTTACCCTGTAAACCAGCAGCTTCAGCTACGGCAGCGGCAGCGCGCGCGTTAGGGTGTGAGCTAGCAATTGGGAAATTGCGGAAAATTAATCGAACGTGATCTTTATATTTTTTAGCTAGCGCTTCGGCTTTTGGTGCAGCGGTGCCGCAGCCAGGGCATTGATAGTCGGCGTATTCGATAATTGTTACTTTGGCGTCTTTACTGCCAATTTCGTGATCTGCAATATTGCCATTTCTTGATTCTGCGCCGATAGCTGTGTTCAGTTGATCGTTATTGATGTCGCTAATATTTAGTCGATTTTGTGTAGAAATATAAATCATTCCACTAACAATTGCTACTACAATAATCGCGAAAATTATCCAGCTTTTCTTATTCATTTTACCTCCATTTACTCTAGTAAGTATAGCACGAAATGCGGTACAATAAAACTATGACGATTGTGCTAATCTTTGGATATTTGGTTACTTTGGCGGTTTTGCTGATAGTGCTGGGAGTTCAACCGAAAACGTCTTCGCATAGTCAATTTGAGCTGCGGCGGAGAAGTGGACTAGGCGATGAAAAGGCTAAGATTCTTTTGCGACAAAGAGAATTTTTACGAGATATTATTTCGTTGCAGCGCGCCGTGGCATCTTTATGTTTGGTGATTTTAAGTGTTATTAGCGTTTATTTGTTCAATTGGGTGGCTGGGCTCATTTTGTCAATTATAATAGCCCTGGAAATCGGAGCTGTCGCGCGAATTGGTTTGTGGCAGAAATACTCACAGCAACTTTATGAAAAATACGAACCGCTAATTTTAACGACAATTGAGCGACATCAAGTAATTTTGTCGTTAATTCGTTCGGTGTCGCCAGTTGTTGGTGATAGTCGGGTGATTGAATCGAAAGAAGAATTGCTGGAAATGGTGGCTCAATCCAGCGGAGCGATTTCATCTTCTGAGAAAAAGCTTATTACTAACGGACTGAAGTTCAATGATATGAAGGTCGAGGAAATTATGACGCCACGAAGTATGATTGAATCGGTACCCATGAACGAACTTCTCGGGCCGCTAGTGCTTGATGATCTTCATAAAAAAGGGTATAGCAGATTTCCTGTCATTGACGGCGACATTGACCATGTTGTTGGAATGTTGAGGATTCAAGATTTGTTAACGATTGATCGTAAAGCAAAATCTCATCGTGCGGAAACAGTCATGAGTAAAGACGTCTATTATATTCGCGAAAATCAAACTCTACAGCACGCCTTGGCTGCATTTTTGAAAACGCAGCATCACTTGTTTATTGTTGTAAATGAGTTTCGAGAAACAGTTGGTTTACTGAGTTTAGAAGACGTAATTGAAGCGCTATTAGGTCAGAAAATCATTGACGAATATGATGTTTATGGAGATATTCGTAAGGCTGCCACAGCTAATCCGCAGAAAAATAATTTGCCCACAAAAACTCGCCGTGACGTTTAATTCTGGGAATTTGCCCAGATTATGCTATAATAACAGATATGAAAAATAGAATTTTGGCGGCAGAAACTTCTAAAAAAGTTGGTGAGAATATTACAGTTGCGGGCTGGGTTCATTCCAGGCGTGATCATGGCGGATTGATTTTTATTGATTTGCGCGACCACACGGGTTTGGTTCAGTTGGTTATTAACCCTGATAAAAAAGATGCTTTCTCTTTGGCAGAAAGCTTACGAGATGAGTTTGTGGTTCGTGCTTGTGGTGTGGTTGCGGAACGTGGCGAAGGTCTAAAAAATCCGAATATTGCCAGTGGTGATGTGGAAATTGTTGTGGACAATTTGGAGATTTTGAACCGAGCTGAAACTTTGCCAATTCAGCCATTTGCCGAGGATAATCAAGCTGGCGAAGAACTAAGATTCAAATATCGTTATCTTGATTTGCGTCGTCCAAAAATGCAAAACATGCTTAAAAAGCGCGCCGAAATGTATCGTCGAATCCATGAATATATGGACAATCGAGATTTTATTGAAATTCAAACGCCAATTTTGGCTAACTCAAGTCCTGAGGGTGCGCGTGATTTTCTGATTCCGAGTCGTTTGCAGGAAGGGAAGTTTTACGCCTTGCCACAAGCTCCGCAGCAATTTAAGCAGCTGCTGATGGTTGGTGGCGTGCCGCGTTATTATCAGTTGGCTGCTTGTTTCCGCGACGAAGACCCAAGGGCAGATCGCCTATACGGCGAGTTTTATCAGCTTGATTTGGAGATGAGTTTTGCTGAAAATGGCGAAGAAGTTCGTTCTGAAGTCGAACCTTTAATGAAGCAACTGGCAACTGATTTTGCTGGTAAAAAATTGTTGGATTTGAGTGATTTGGCGGTTGGTGATGGCAGTTCAATTCCGCGAATTTCGTATCGCGACGCCATGGAAACTTACGGTTCTGACAAGCCGGATTTGCGATTTGGTATGGAATTGATAGAACTGACGGACGCGTTCTCGGAGACTGAGTTTGGTGTGTTTAAAAACGCGGAATGCGTTAAGGCTATTTGCGTAAAAAATGGCGCAAGTTTGAGCCGTAAGCAAATTGACAATTTCACCAATATCGCTAAGAGTGAAGGCGCTGGTGGCTTGGCATATATTACGTATCAAGACGGCGAAGCAAAATCTCCAATTGCGAAATTCTTGAGTGATAAGGAATTGGTTGACATTCAACAGAAAACTGGTGCAGTTGATGGCGATGCAGTGTTCTTTGGCGCTGATTCTCGCTCGGTTGTTAACGCGGTATTGGGGCGCTTGCGTAATGAATTTGCCTCGCACTTTAATCTTAAGGACCCATCGGTCGTGGCGTTTGCTTGGATTATTGATTTTCCGTTTTACGAATGGGATGAGCGTGGTAAGAAGCTTGACTTTGGGCATAATCCGTTCAGTATGCCAAAGGGTGGCTTGCAGGCTCTGGAGTCTGCTGAAACTGATGCCGAAAAACTATCCATTGTCGCTGATCAGTTTGATATGGTGATGAACGGCTATGAGATTTGCTCTGGCGGTGTTCGTAATCATAATCCAGCGGTATTGTACAAAGTGTTCGGTTTGCTGGGCTTCAGTGAATCTTATGTTGAAGAAAAGTTTGGTGCTATGCTTGGTGCTTTCAAATACGGTGCTCCGCCTCACGCAGGATGCGCTTTTGGCGTTGATCGTATTTTGATGGAATTGACCGATGAGCAAAACGTCCGCGAGACTCTGGCGTTTCCAAAGAATGGCTCTGGTGTGGATGTGATGATGAATTCACCGTCAGTTGTTGATCCCGCTCAGCTACGCGAATTGGGTTTGTGAAATTTAGATCATTGAGTTTACAGGAGACGCTCGTAGGATGATGGACAATATTATTCTTCACATTCCTCACGCCTCGTTATACTTGCCTCCTGATTTTTGGCGTGATATTACGGTAGATAAAGAGATTATCGAGAGGGAGTTGCGTTTCATTGCTGATTATAAAGTTGATGAGCTCGTTAAAAATATAAATAGCCATAAAATTATAGCTAAATATTCGCGGCTATATTGTGACGTCGAGAGGTTCCGTGATGACGAAGCTGAGCCGATGGCTAAGCTGGGTATGGGAGCGATTTATACACGTTTATCTGACGGTACGCAATATCGCAAAATAGGATCATCCCGCCGGGAAGAAATTTTGAGCAAATCATACGACTTACATCACAAACAACTAAACACGTTGAGTAGGGAAATTGTTGATCAATATGGATCGTGTGTAATCATTGATATTCATAGTTATAGCGACGAATTGGTGCGAAGATTGTTTGGCTGGACGGAGAATTTACCAGATGTTTGCCTTGGCTATGATGAAAAATGGTTCGGTAAAGACAATGCATCAAAATTAAAAACATATATTGAAAAAATGGGATATAGTTGTGAATTAAATTATCCGTATTATGGGGCGTTGGTTCCGATGGAATTTTATCACGATGAAAATCCGAAGATACAGTCGGTGATGTTGGAAATTAATAGGCGCGTCTATTTGAATGGTGATGCGGTAAGCGAAAAGGCTGTTTGTAATATAGATAAAATAATAAATTTTATCGCAGAAAATCTAAATCCTAATACCAAGCCACGCTGCCAAAATGTCGCCCGCAAAGTAGGCTAGTCCTGCCGCAATTGCCCCAAGGAGCAGTGTGATACCTGCAGATTGCCAAGGTGATTGTTTACTGACTTTGCCTTTGATAAAGCCGATCGCTAAGAACGTTGCCGCAGTTAGCGCCGAGCTAATATAGAATAATACCGCGTTTGGTGCTTTTAAGTTTGCAATTACGTCAATCGAATATGGCAACACTGGTACGCTACCGACCACCACGAAAGCTAAGAATGTTACTGTGCCTATGATCTTTGGGGATGAGCGTTTTTGGCTGTCGCGAACGGACTCTTCGTGCTCTGCACTGGCTGCCAAATATGCGCTAGAGCCCATTGAGAATCCGTCGGCTATTAAATTAGCAATTCCTAATATAAGAATTACTGAACTGGATATTCCAGCTCCAGCTGAAGCCGCCACGACTGCAAATGTCGTTACTGTGCCGTCGACCGCGCCATAAACAAATTCCGGTATGTATCGTTTGAAAAAATCTCGCATAACCATACCAGTTTATCATATTATTAACGATTAGCGGACGTCTCTATTGACAATTTAATAAGCTTATGCTATAGTGAAATAGTTAGATTATCTAATACAAACAATTTAACAAGCATGCTAAAATAAACATAACAAATATAAACTTTTGCAGAAAGGTAAAGCGTGGAAGATATCCAAACAGCCATCGTTTTATTATCAATCATCGTAGGATTGTTGTCGGTTATTATCGTAACGCTACTGGCAGTGGTCATCGCCTTGTTGGTAAGACTTAATACGGTCATGAAAAGCGTTAGTAAAATTACAACTAACGTAGCTAGTGCAACTGAGTGGTTGTCGCCAACAAAAGTTTTTAGTGAAATATCAGGTTTATTTCGTAAAAAATAATTAAAAAAGGAGTAAATATATGAAAAAAGTTTTAGCAATTATCGGAGCGGTAGCAGCAGGTTTTACAGCTGGAATTTTAACTGCACCAAAGAGCGGCAAGGAAACAAGGAAAGACTTGAAGGATAAAGCTGTAAAAATGAAAGCCGACACTGAAAAGGTGGCTTGCAAAGCGACTGCTGCAGCAAAAGACAGCTTAAGCTCGTTAAAAGCTGGTTCTCAGAAAGTTGGAGATGCTGTAGCAGAAACCGCAAAAGATGTTAAGGGTAACGTCGAAAAACGTTTCAAGTAACATTTGACTCTATTCAAGAAGACGTGAGATAATATAAGTGATGAAAAAAGTTACTTTCTATCTCGCGTCTTTTTTGATTACTTCTAGTTTGTTAGTGACGCCACGGGCAGTCGAGGCTCAGTCTGTCGATGCTACGGCTGATTCTGAGATTGTAAAAACGCTTGACCGAAACTGTAGTTCCGTAAGAGTTGCTATTAAAAATATCCATACCAATGACGCTCTAACTAGAGTTAACGTTGGACAAAGATATAATTCTATTTCTACCAAACTTATGGCCAGGCTGAACGGTCGATTGGCAATCAATAAGCTGGACAGCTCAAAGTTAGTGAATATTACTAATGAATTCGAGTCAACGAGACTTAAGTTTAATAGCAATTACAACGATTACGACACCGCGATGACCGATCTTCAGCGCGCAAATTGCTCTAATAATGTGGCGGACTATTATCAAAAATTGACCGTCGCTCGCGAGGCTCGTAATAAACTTTCTGAGAATGTGAAGATCTTGGATGAATTGTTAGTGAGATATAAAGAAGAAGTGCAAGTTATCAAAAATTCGCTGTCTGGGGGTTCTAATGAATAGAGCTAAGGAATTATTCCGTAGTTATAAATTCGCTACGTTTATTGGGCTGACTATTGCGGTCTCAGTTGTGTTGGTGTCGATCGCGATGTTTATGTATTACAAGACTGACGCCTACAGATTGGATTTGAGTCGCCCAGAATACGTTTCTCGCCGCAAGCAAATTAGCAAGGATGCGAATGAAAAAAGTCACGAATTTGACGCGCAAGGCACAGTAAGTAAGGATACATTGAAGGAATTTTTGGGAATTTATGATAAAGAAGTAGAGAACGTTAATAAAATCAAAGCGTTTTCTAATGATGTGTTGAGCGATAAAGAATTGGGTTTGTCTAATAATTAATCTTTATCTTCTGGTCATTGAGGTTGGGGTCGGCAGAGTCGCCAGAAGAACTCCTTCGCGATCGAAGTTTTGCAGCAATCGATGTCGCATTTCAGAGGTAACAGACCACTGATCTGATGGCTGAGTTTTTCCGGCAATGATCAATTCTGTTCCTCGTCCAGTAATATCACCAACGGAAACGAATTTAGGCGGATCGATAATTTTCTTTTGCCAAGCCTTTTCTTTAGCCAATTCTTGACCAGTAGCGTTAATGATGTCTGTAACTGCAGAAATGTCAGAACTTGGGTCGATATAAATGCTAAAGCGCGACATACTATAGCCCATAGTTTTGTTGATAACGTGCTGAATCGTGCCATTTGGAACATAATGAACATTACCCTCAGAATCTCGTATAACAGTAGTGCGAGTGCCGACTCTCTCGACGGTTCCAGCGGCTCCCATTACGTCAACAACATCGCCAACACGATATTGATTTTCAGCAATGATAAAAATACCAGACAAGAAGTCCTTAACGAGTGATTGAGCGCCAAATCCTAATGCCACACCGATTATGCCAGCACTAGCGAATAGCGGCGATAAATCAAATAGAAATAGCTTATTGGCGACAATTGCGGCGACATAGAAAATTATTATAATTTGCCAGAAACTTCGGGTTAATTGGATGAGAGTTTTTTCGCGCTTTTCTATGTCTTTACGGTGCCAGGAACGATGTTTAGCGGTGGAGCGTATAGAATAATGGATAGTCCAAGATAATAAATATTTCCCCAGAAAATAAACAAAAACAGAGCCGATAATAATGCTGACAGTGTCGATAATGCGCTCACTAATTAACCAGCCAAGGTTATTGCCGTGCAGCCATTGACCTAACGTAGAAGAATCTAAAAACTGTTTTATAAGCTTATCCATTATTGATTTAGTATAATAGAAAATATGAGTTTTGTCGATCCGAATCAATTTATTATCACCAGAAAACGTAAGAAGTATAAATTCGCTTTATTCCACAATTCACCTCTATGTTTTGAGTTTGACGAGTGGATAGAACGGGAAGTCGATTGTTTGGAAATCGGTGCTGGAACTGGACTATTCAGTGTGGAGCTTGCATTGCGCCATCCCGAAAAGACCTTTTTAGCAATTGACGTGAAAGGCGATCGGTTGCAGAAGGGCGCGAAAATTGCTGAGGAAAAAGGGCTGGAGAATGTGTTTTTTGTTCGAGTGCGGGCTGACCAAATAGACCAATTAGTGGAGCAGAATTCTTTGGAGCAAATTTGGGTAACATTTCCTGATCCGTTTCCGAGGAAACATAGCGCTGGGCGCCGCTTGACTCATCCTAATTTTTTGAAGAAGTATTCTTCATTGCTGGCACCGGACGGATCTTTATTAATCAAACACGACGATCACAATTTTTTCTGTTGGAGCTTGGAGCAATTGGTGGCAGAAAAGTGGCAAATTAAAGAGTTGAGTTTTGATCTTCATGAATCCGCGCTAAGTGACGAATATAAAATAATGACGACTTACGAACAAAGGTGGATTGGCGAAGGAAAAACTATTAATTTCGTAAGAGTTACGCGCTAATAAATGAAAGGAATATTATGCAATTTAACGATTATTCGACTAAAGCAATTTCTACTTTAACAGATAAAGATTCTCATAAATATGGTGATGTTGACGCGAGGTTGATGGCGCAGATATTGGGATTAAGTGGCGAATCTGGCGAAGTCATGGAGAAATTTAAGAAAATCCTACGTGATAAAAATGGCGAGATTTCAGAGAATGATCGCGGCGCAATAATAAAAGAGCTCGGTGACGTGCTTTGGTATGTCAATTCTATAGCGCATTTGCTTGGTTGTAGTTTAGAGGAAGTGGCTCGCAGAAATAATGATAAACTGCTTAGCCGCCAGAGTCGAGGGAAGATTCACGGCAGCGGCGATGATCGCTAATTTTTAGCTAATTGCTCGCGAATCCATCCGTCGATTGTGCCAGCGCCCATGCACAGGACGAGCTTTCCAGAGTTCCTTGCCGCGGTTATTTCTTGCCATAAACTGTCATCTAATTCGGCGAAACGAACTTTTTCTTTGTCGATATTTTTGGCAAGTTGTTGTGGCGTCAAGGTTGGCAAATCTGGATTCTCCCTCGTTAAGTAAGTTGGCAGCCAGTAAATTTCATTGGCGTCACGGAAAATATCATTAGTGTATTGACCAATTATCTCGTGCTGGCGAACGTTTTGGTGTGGCTGATAAACCAGGACTACATCATTAGACAGCTCCTTAGCCATCTGTAGTGTCGCTTGAATTTCAACTGGGTGATGTCCATAGTCAGAATATAGATTTTCGGCGAGCTTTTCAAAACGTCGTCCTGATCCGGGGAAGGAGTTTATTGCTTGGTATATTTCTGACTCCTCTGTGTCCGCTCCCATATATTTCAAAGCTTCGATCACCAAAGTAGCATTTTTTCGGTTATGCTCGCCGGGTAGAGTGATATTTTTATTGGAATCGTGCAAGATTGTTAGATTTTTCTCATCAAATATGGCGGAATTTTCTTGCCACGCGATAACTTTTTTAGATTTTTCGCCGAATTCACGGAAGGCGTCTAAGTAGGATTCTTTTGTTGGATATGTGTCTGGATGGTCGTAATCAACAGATGTGATAAGGCTAATTTCTGGAGAAAAATGCAAAAAGTTGCGGTCAAATTCATCACACTCGTATACGAAAAATTGGCTATTTTTATCAAATGTTCCGCTTGGTCCAAAACTTAAAGTTGAACCCACAGAATAACTGACAGGAATTTGCAATTGCTCCATTGTCCAGACTAGCATGCTTGTTGTTGTGGTTTTTCCGTGGGTGCCAGCGACCGCAATGAGCTTCAGGTTTTTATCGGCGATTATTTGCGCTAATAACTCGTCGCGCTTGCTGGTTTTTATGCCTAGTTTTCGCGCCAAGACTAATTCTGGGTGATTTTCCGGTAAAGCAGCGGTGTAAATAAACCAGTCAAATGGTGATTTATCGTGCTCTGATTGCAAGAACGCGCCAGATTGGTCAAAAGAAATAGGAATTCCGGCTGATTCTAATTCGTTTGTGATGAGACTTGGTGATCTGTCGGAGCCGCAAACACCATACCCGACCCCTAAGGCAATTCTGCTCAGCGGCCCGATGGCAACGCCGCCGATTCCTGAAAAATAAATTCGCATACAAATATTATACCACCGCAGCGGTAGTAATATTCACGTCATTGGGATAATTTGCTATACTAAAATCATAGAGAAGGTGGTGGGATGGCTATAGATAAGAAGAAAACCAAGTTCAGAATTAAGCGACTCAGTCAGATTAAGACTTGGCAGTTGGTTATTTTATTGATTATGTCTGGTTTTATTTCGGCAACTTTTTTGAGGCTGAACAATGTTGGTATGGTCGAGCGACGAGAATCTGTAGAGAATGCAGATAATGCTGGGGATATAGTCAATCTTCAGCAGCGACTATACGATTTGCAGCGTTATGTATCTACGCACATGAACGCTGATCCGGGGAAGATTGCGCTGGATCATACGTATAAACAAATGTATGACCGGAAGCTGAAAGAGTTTGAGGAAGAGATAAAAAATCAGTCTAACAATGACACTGTATCGAAAGTTAGGGCTGTCTGTGACGCCAGAGCACAGCAAGGCGGTTACGGCCGATTTACGACACAGGCGGATCCGAGATATATCAATTGTATTAACGAGGAGTGGGCGAAATATCCTGCCGCGAAAGCCACTAACTTGCAGTTTGAAGCGCCTTCAACTGAGCCGTATTATCACACTTTCGTCTCGCCGATATGGTCAGCTGATTACGCGGGGTGGTCTTTGCTAGTGACGATATTTATTGCCATGATTATCGTGATGAGGTTGGTTGTTCTGGGGATGTTAAAGTTGATGCTTAGGCGACGAAATAAGCTTTTTTAGCTTGACAGGGGTGATATAGAGATAGTAATCTATATAGGTATATCATTAATAGGAGGTATATAACCAAATGGCTTATAAACATACCAACTCAAAGGGCATCACATATTACTTGCACAAGACTGACGTAACTTTGCGCGGCGGCAAGACTCAAACTATTTACTTCTTTGCTAAGGTTGAGAAGAATGAAAAGGGTACACCATGTGATCTACCAGAAGATCGTATTGTGAAAGAAAACCCACGCAACGGCTTTTTGACAATTTCTAAGAAAAAATAGTCCTTTGCTTGCGCCATAAGCGTGTTTGGTGATATAGTATAACCAAACAAACAGGTGCCATAACTCCTCTGTAAAAAGCAGAGGAGTTTTTTGTATGAGTTGATTATTTGTGGATATTGTGATATAATAGCTAATATATGAAGTCGAAGACGGTTGAAGTGTTGGAGCTTGCTAGACCAAACAGAGCGGGCATTATTGATGTTGTTGATTCGGACGGTAATGTTGTGCCGCTGGATTATTCAGGTGAAGATTTTGTTCCTGACGTGAATAGCTGTAGTGGTAAAGATTTTACAAAGAGAAATAGAACTATAGTTGAGATGTGTGATCTTTTCGGCAGGATTCGTAGTCGTGCTGGCTTTGCCGAATATCATAGAGGTCGTGGCAACTATGATTGAGCTCGTCGCATAGAAAGGAACAGGGGTAGTGATATTTCTGAAGTTGGCAGACTTGCTATAAATGCTTGTGAAGCATGTCCACTTAAGCTTGATTGTGAACTGTATGGTAAATTAGGGGAGGCTGTTCTAAGTGGTGTTTTGGATTATAAAAAAGTTCGCACAGCTACATCTCTGACTAAAGCAGGCAAGAAACGTCCGGGTTGGGATAAGGGTTGCATAGATAATGATGCGTAAAGAAAAAGCCCCCTTCTGAACGAAGAGGGATTTTTCTTGGTGACCCAAGTGCATCTACATTGGAACCGTATCTGTAGCGAGATTCTGAGCTGAAGACGCTTAATAGAGGCGACCACCCCTTCAATAAAGATACCCACCGCCATTAAAGTATATCGTAACAGAATGTGTTAATATCAATAAATTATCCTCTTGACTACTTTTACGTTGTCCAGCCTGATAAATTCATAAATCAGCACTAAATGTCGTGGTTGGGTTAGACTAAGATTGCCACAAAGGGCTAATCGAGGTCGCTTATTTAGGAGATTGACGATATAATCAAAATAATGAAGAAAAACTCTCAAGCACAGCTCCAGGGTATGTTACTCGGCTTAGCTATTGGCGACGCCCTCGGTGCTCCTATTGAACACGGCTACACAAGTGATGAGATTGTCGCTCGTAAAGAAGAATTGCGTCATATGCACGATGAAGCACACTTTCCTCGTGGTGTCTGGACAGACGATACTTCTATGGCATTATGTTTAGCAGATAGCTTGCTAGAGTGTGGCGGCTATGATTCGTGGAACGTTATGGATAAGTATTGCAAATGGCAATCAGAGGGCTACCGTTCATATTTTGACTATGGCGAGGGTATTGGTATGCAGACGCTTATCATGCTGGATATGTACGCTAGCGGTTACGCTATTGTTCACAAAACGATGAATCGGAGCGATGGCGCTGGCAACGGTGTCGTGATGCGTCTTGCACCAGTCGTGATAGCCGCCTATGGAAAACGAGATATTCGTCAAGCGATACGGCTCGCTCAAGTTTCCGCTAGAGAAACGCATTACTCCTATGAGGCTGAAGCTGCTGCTGAAGTGTTTGCTGCTATACTACATAACGCTATCCATCTAAAAGACAAAACAGATATTATAGATGTTAGTAAGTATAGTACCGGCGCACACTACGACCAGCTGCTGAACAAGCTAAAAGAGAGAGTTGAGACGGATAAGCTCAAAAACAAGCTAGGTTATGTCGTATACACCATCCAGATAGCTTTATGGGGTTTTATGAGCTATGACACATTTGAGGATGGAATGTTGGCGGTTATGTGTCTGGGCGGCGATGTCGATACAACTATGGCGGTGTACGGGCAATTAGCTGGTGCATACTATGGACTTGATGCAATACCGAACGAATGGCGGCGTGATGTTTATCAAGGGAATGATATTATTGAACTAGCGGATAAACTAGCCGCAATGGACGATTGCCCTGTCCTGTATACACGGTTTGAGGAAGATGTAACTTAATACAAATCATGAGGAGAGTGACCATATGAACAAAACAACATTAGAAACCGCTCAGCAGCTGCTAGCCACAAAAGAGTTCAGCTACAAGGATATTAACCCAAGCGAAAGAGGAATATTCCTAGCGGCGCTTATTGAGAATGGTAAAGTCGCCAAAGAAGGAACTAACCACCACTCGAATATCCCCAAAGGAACGCTGATTAGCGAGTGGTATTTACGACATAAGCTAGGGCTGAGTGGAGCAATAAAGCACGACCTATACACCTCACTTGAGCTGTGGAAGTTAGATGATAAGCGATATCAAATTATCTATTATAAGCCCTTCGGTTTGGGGAATTATGTTGAAACAAAATCAGAATTCTATGACGATAAAGACTCTGCTCAGGCTCACCTTGACGAAGAATCTCGTAAGCTTGAAGCAGAGTTATCTCGCCTTGAGTGATAAAACCTAGAATCATCTTTTGTCAAAGTAAGTCATGCTAGGTGCTGCTACTTTTTGTGCTTGGATTGTTGTATAATGAAACAGTCTAAGCCATTAATCATGCTCAAGTTTGAGTGCTTTATTTGCGCGGAAAGCCTTAAAAACGGCACCGTGCAAAACATTTAGGCTTTAGGGCTTGAGTGTGGATAAATGGCTTAGACACCTAGTACGGTGTCGTTTTTTTTATTTGACACCAAAATAAAGAAAGGTGCTCAATGCAATCAGCAATCGCATTTGGAATATTTATTGCTATCGTAGGATATTTTATTACACGCTCCGAGGATAAGAAAAAGGAGGAGGAGCAGAAAAAGATAAATGATAGAATAAACGATTCAAGAAGTATGTTAAAAGATTCCATCGTTAAGCGAGCCGTGGCATTCAATGTCACGGACTATACAAACGAAGAGCTTGATTTTATATGTGATATAGTGCAAGCGTATGGAGGAAGCGAAGGGTTATTAAAGGCAAAGCAAGAACTTGATACTGTTCCAGATAATAAAGTGGAGGGTTTCTTGGCGCAAATGGAAGTAGCTCATTTCAAACATTTGCTAGACAATCAAGAAAGACAACGAAAACGAGATGACGAAGAAGCGTGGCAAACAGTACTAAATGATTTTAAGAGGCTAAATCCTGCCCAACGCAAAAAACATCTAGCATATCTAAAGAAATATCATAGTGATGCATTGAGTCGTGAGCAACTACATATCCTTGCGTTGCTATGTCTTGGTGAATAAAATTTTATTAAAGCTGCTACAGTGTAAACAATTGCTAATTCCTGCTGGATTCTGGGTTGATGAAAACGAAAATGTTTACACTCCTGAAATCAGCGTACTTTACAGATTAGCTACAAACAAAAAAGACCTTCCAGAAGCTGAAAAGTCTTTCTTGGTGGCGGGGGTAGGATTTGAACCTACGACCTTTTGGTTATGAGCCAAACGAGCTACCAGGCTGCTCTACCCCGCGATACATAATTATGATATCAGCTTAGCACAATAATTGCAATACCTTAGTGTTTATGACTATTACCGCCAAATAGAAAGTTCATCCACTGCTGGAAGTTGCTGTCAGTCCGTTTCGCGCTCGACGCAAGTTTTTGGGCAGGCGTGGCGCTTTCGAAAGATTGGGTGATGAGCTGTTTTTCGCCAGGTAGACCTTTTCCTGTGCGCTGTCTAATAGTCAATTCTTGATACTCTTCGCTTTGATAATATTTTGATTCGTATTCCAGCAAGGCGACTTGCAATTTTTCTATTTCCACTTGTTGGCGTTTGTTGTCAATAGAGCGTTGCAGCTCGTAGTTTTTCTGCATTGATTCAATGGAACCCCAGGCCCAACTCATAGCAATTAAAATCGCAGCAGCAATAACGACATTATTTAGGGTCAAATAGTCGTGCTGTATTCTGTAAATTAATCGTTTGAGTTTTAATTTGTTCATTTTTGCAAATTTAATATCTACCACATAATATTGTAGCAGGAATGGTAAAAATATTCATCTTACGATTATCAAATTCAGAATGTGGTGGGGGCGGCTGGGATCGAACCAGCGACCAATCGGTTATGAGCCGACTGCTCTAACCCCTGAGCTACGCCCCCGTGAGACTTATTATAGCGCATCAGAGGTAATTATAGAAGTTTTCCAGCGGCAATTCGCACGGCTTCTGACCAAGAAGTAAAACAATGCGGAGTGGACGCTAGTTCTTCGCTGGTAATTTTATGTCGAACGGCCAGGGCTAGCTCGGCTGCCATATCGCTAGCGTGCGGTCCGACGATCGTTCCGCCTACGACAACTCGCTTCTTGTCAACGATCAATTTCACAAAACCTATTCGCTGGTCGGTAATATTGCTGCGTACGGTAGTCGTGAGCGGAACAATTGCTATTTTTGCGCTTATTCCTTTCACCTTACAATCATATTCATTCATTCCAATTTGAGCTATTTCTGGCTGAGTGAATGCAACTTGTAGGCGTGGGGAATCATTGAATTTAATCTTATTATTATGTAGCAAATTATGAGCCGCAATACGACTCTGCGCTAAAGCTGTGTGAGTTTGGATATTGGCGTCAGTTGCATTTCCTGCGGCAAAAATATGTCTAGCGGAAGTTTGCAGGGAAGAATTAACCAAAATGCCATTTTCGGTATATTTTACGCCGGCGTTTTCCAAGCCTAAATCTGTTGCAGGCAATTGTTGGTCGGCAATTAGAATCTCATCAACACGTACAGATTTTTCTATTCGCCCCTGCAGAAAAGTGACGCGCTTTTGTATAGACGATTTTTGTATAGCGATAATCTTAGTGCGAGCTAAGATTGAAATATTGCGATTTTTTGCGTCATTCGTAACCAAAGCACTGACTTCTGGGTCAAATGTTGATAATATTCTGGACGATTTTTCTGCTACGTAAACTTTTGTTCCCAGGGTGGAGAAGATATGTGCCAATTCTAGTGCCGTAGCTCCCGCGCCAACAATGAACATGGTTTTTGGTGGACGCTTTAAGTTGAAGATGGTTTTTGGAGTGTGATAAGAAACGGCACTTAATCCAGGTATTTCTGGAATTTGCCAATCAGATCCAGTTGCAATGAGAAATTTACGAGCAGACAAGTGTCTGCGATTGATGGCTATTTCGTTCGGACTCAAGAAATGTGCATTGCCAGCAAAAACACTAATGCCTTGCTTCTCATAATAATAGCGATTGCCGCCAGCTCCAGTTCTCTTTACGACTTTGTCTTTCCAGGAGAGTAGAGAAGGGTAATTATACCCAACCGAGTTAGTGCGCAACCCAAACTTAGCAGCATCTTTGGCTGTTTGATAAACGTTAAGAGCATGAGTTAAAAATCCAGTTGGCACATCTCCCCAGTTTGGTGATTCCCCGCCGAATGTTGATTTTTCTACAACAGCAACTTTTTTTCCAGCGCTTGCTAATATGCTAGCTGCGGGCGAACCGCCGGCGCCACTACCAATTACGATATAGTCATAGTCAAAAGTTGGTTTTTGCGACATCAAATCTCCTAAATTATGGTTTTATAATTTTTATATAAATAGGCTGCGTCAGGATGTAGAGTTTTCATAATGCGTTGTGCTTGGCGGCGGATATCAGCAGAGGTTATTTCTGGGTGAGTTTCGCACCAATTCATAACGCCCAGAGTGACGGTTTTTGCAATGTCTTGAGCTTGACCTTCTGGCGTACGAACACTTAGACAGGTGGCGATTATGGAATTGTGGAGCTTGTCTGGGCTAAACTCCTCTGGCGGTCGCTTTCCTTGTTTGATGACGTCAATTTGACCTGGCTTTACCATAGATTGCCTCCGTAGCTAATGACGCCAATAGCGCGGTCGACGAATAGGAATGCCGCCAAAATTAGTAAGCTACCGCCGCTGGCGAATTGCAAAAATCTCTTATGGTCTTCCCGCCAACGTTGTAAATTAGAGATGCTGCGTCCGCTGCCGACCAAGATGATAACAACAAATAACGGCAGTGTGGACACGATGACGTAGATCGCTACGCTGATGATTTGCAATAAGGGGTTTGGTAGGGTGATAATAGCCAGACTGGCGGCGATAATTGGCGCGATAATAAATATGATTTCTGCAATAACGCTAATTATTCCCAGAGCAAAGCTTTCTACGGAGTTTTTGGTTTTTTTGGTGCGTTTGTTCAAATATTCCGCAAAATTGCGCGGAAGCCATAACGAAGTTCCTGGTTGTCGTCGAAAGTAGAATGCCCAAATTGCGATTCCTAAGCCAAACATCATCCCTGAAGAGACGGCGGCAACAAGCTGCTCTGCGCTGGTGGCGTGGTGGATGAATAGTGATAAGAAATAGGAAATTGAGCTGATAAGTAACAAGGTGATCATTGCGACTCCAAGTACAAAACTGTTGCTCATACGAAAAATTTTTCTTTGGGCGGTTTTTTTGCCAATCGAATGCCCGCTAAGTAACGTTAAAACACTGACACTAAGCTGAAAACTAGCGTGAATAATCGCTGCAAAAATTATGGTAGCCAGTGACGAGATTGTTACGGGGGTCATTTTTGTGTATAAATCCTTCCCTACCAGTGTACCACAAGCGGAATGAAAAGGTAAATAATGACCGAAAAAGGTATTGCTTTTTTGTCAAATTTATGATAGTATAAAGACAGTTAAATAATTAACACAAAAAGGAAAAAATATGGAAATCAACACCAGTGAATTAGCTGAATTTTTAGAAGTAACCCGAAAAAAGGATTTAGCAACGTGGGAGCGTCAACGTAATTCATGGGAATTGGATAGCTTTGTGTCGCGGCGATTGGCGGCTTTGGATGGTGTTCAATCTGAAGAGCTTGAGCTAATTTAATTCAGTATCTATAAAAAATTCCCCGTCGTATTGACGAGGAAAAGATAATTTCTGGTAGCACCGGGTGGACCCGAACCACCGACCTCAGGCTTATGAGTCCTGCGCTCTAACCAGCTGAGCTACGGTGCCACACTGCATTGATTGTAACAGATAGTATAAAATTTGCCAAATACGTTTTAGGTAAATTGTGAGATAATGGATATGTGAGATATATTATCGCAGTCAGTGGTGGGATTGATTCGGTAGTTTTGCTGGATTTGATGTCGCGAACGGAAAAAGATTTAGTGGTTGCTCATTTTGACCACGGAATTCGTGAGGATTCGGCGAGTGATGCTAGATTTGTCGAGGCTTTAGCTGATAGATATAAAATACAATTTGTTTGTCGGCGTGAAAAGCTGGGGGCTGATGCCAGTGAAGAATTGGCGCGTCAAAGGCGTTATGAATTTTTGCGTGGCGTGGCGACGGATTTTGATGGTGTGATAGTGACAGCGCATCATCGAGATGACATTATTGAAACTGTAGCGATGAACCTTAAGCGTGGCTCCAGGTGGCGAGGCTTGGCGGGGATGAGTGATAGCCAAATAGTTAGGCCGATGAATGGTTGGACGAAGCAGAGGATTTATGAATATGCGATTCGCCAGAAATTGGAATGGTGTGAAGATGAGACAAATCAAAGCGACTTGTATAAGAGAAATAAATTTAGGCGCAAGATAAATCGTGAGCTTGATGAATATCAGAAACTTGGAGTGTATGAGGCGTGGCGAAAACAGAGAGAATTAAGAGGGAAAATTGAGCAGGAAATAGAGAAGTTTGATGGAGAAGTACTTAGTCGGTATTTTTTGACGATGATAGATGATAATGTCGCACAAGAATTGCTATATTATTACGTTTTACGACATTATGATGTGTCGTTACTGGGTTCTCAATTGGAGCGTATGCTAATTGCTATAAAAACTGGAAAAGCTGGCTCTTGCTGGCAAGTTGGTGGCGGCATTGTGATGAAATTGACGCTAAGAAGTGTTATAATAAAGAGAGTTTGATTAGTATAGGCGAAAGGATTAGTTGAGAATGGCTGTTAAGATGCCTCAAAGAAATGGAAAGAATAGAATAAGTCAAATTTTACGATTTGGATTGTTTTGGGCAATTATAATTTTTGTAGCGTTAATTTTTTACGCAACACTCTTCCCTGCGTCAAATCTTAAAGATGTTGCATTATCTGATGTAGTGCGTCGAGCAAATGACGGTAAGATTGCTCAATTGGAGATTCAAGGAAACGATATTAAGATTACTCCGAAAGATCAATCAAAACCTACCGAGCATTCAGTCAAGGAATCTAGCAGCATTTATGAGCAGGGCTTGAACAAGGACGCTAAGGTTGAGGTGAAAGTTATTCCACCATCCACAACCGGCGAAACCATGTGGAACCTGGCGGTTATGGTTGTGCCTGTGTTGATTATCGTGATGTTCTTTATGTTTATGATGCGCCAAGCTCAGGGTCAAAATAATCAAGCTATGGGATTTGGTAAGAGTAAGGCTCGCCTTTATGGACAAGACAAGGAAAAGGTTCTGTTTACGGACATCGCTGGAAATGATAACGCCAAGCAAGATCTGCAGGAAGTTGTTGATTTTCTCAAGCATCCTAAGAAATATAAAGATTTGGGCGCAAAGATTCCAAAGGGTGTATTATTAGTCGGTAATCCGGGTACGGGTAAGACGATGTTAGCCCGAGCCGTCGCTGGCGAGGCTGGTGTGCCATTCTTCTCAATTTCTGGTTCTGAATTTGTGGAAATGTTTGTTGGTGTTGGTGCTAGTCGAGTGCGAGATCTGTTTTCTAAGGCTAAGAAAAATGCTCCATGCATTATCTTTATTGATGAGATTGATGCCGTGGGTCGTAAGCGTGGCTCTGGTATGGGTGGCGGTCATGATGAGCGTGAGCAAACTTTGAACCAGATTTTGGTGGAGATGGATGGTTTTGATGGCGAAACGAATGTTATTGTTTTGGCGGCAACCAACCGCGCGGACGTTTTGGACCCAGCTTTGCTTCGACCTGGACGATTTGACCGACGTGTAAATATTACATTGCCAGAACGTAAAGATCGTGAGGCAATTCTGAAGGTTCACTTTAAGAAAAAGCCAACTGATGAGACTGTTGATCTTGATAAATTGGCGGCAAAAACCGCTGGCTCATCTGGTGCGGATTTGGCAAATATGGCCAATGAAGCTGCAATTATTGCTGCTCGTCGCAACAAGAAGAAGATCTCAAATGACGAATTAACCGAGGCGTTTGAGCGTGTGGCAATTGGTCCAGAGCGCAAGACTAAGATAATGAACGATCACGAGAAAGAGTTGACGGCTTACCACGAAGCTGGCCATGCAATTGTTGGTCACGTCTTGCCTGATTCTGACCCGGTTCATAAGGTTACAATTATTCCGCGCGGCGGTACTGGTGGAGTAACATGGTTCTTGCCGCCAGAAGATAAGAGCTACACAAATGTTTACGAGTTTAAGGATATTTTGGCTCGGGCAATGGGCGGACGAATCGCTGAGCAATTGATTTACGGTGATGACGGAATTACTACTGGAGCTGGTTCGGATTTGCGGAAGGCGACTGAAATTGCCCGTGATATGGTGATTGAGCAAGGAATGGGCAAGGGCTTGCGCGATCAAGTATTCCACGAAGATAACGGCGGCTTGATGTTCGATAAAATGACCAGAGAGCGTCCGTATTCTGATGAGACTGCGAAGATGATTGATGAGGAAGTTGCGCAATTGATTACCGAAGCCAAACATCGTGCAATGTTGGTATTGAAAGAGAATCGTTCGTTCCTTGATAAGTTAGCCGAGGCTTTACTGAAGGAAGAAACTCTGGAAGAATCTGAGGTTGACGAGATTCTTAAAGGCACTAAATTACCAAAAGAAGCTAAACTGCATTCGTAAAATACTATGGGGCGCGTTCGTAGTACAGTTACGAAAATAAATCAGCGGCTTAATGTGAAATTGGCGGCTACGATTATGGCTAGCTCGACGTTACTGTCGAGCTTGCTGGGATTTTTCCGTGATCGTCTACTAAACTCAGCCTACATGCCAAGTAAAAATGGAGCATTTGCAGGATATCCTGTTGGACTAGACGCTTATACGGCAGCTTTCATGGTGCCAGATTTTATGTTTGCAGTGCTGGTTTCTGGTGCGCTTAGTGTGACATTCATCCCAGTTTTTAATGAGCGCTGGGTCAAGGGTAATAAGCAGTCGGCTTGGCAAATTAGCTCAAGTATGATTAATTTTATGGCGCTAATAACCATGGCGGCGTCGGTGCTGATTATTATCTTTGCCGATCCGTTGATGAAGTATTTAATCGCGCCTGGTCTGAGTGAATCTGGTCATGCTTTGGCGGTCAGTATGATGCAGGTGATCGCGGTTAATCCGTTTATTTTTGCGGTTGCGGCGGTGATTGCTAGTATCCAGCAAGCGGTCGGGCGATTTATGTTCTGTGCGCTGGCGCCAATGCTATATAACGTCGGTATTATTATCGGTACAGTGTGGTTTACTGGCGGTGTCAATTTATTCGGCTGGCAGATTTTTGACGGTGGAATTATGGGCGTGGCGTTGGGTGTGGTTTTGGGATCATTTTTGCAATTGATCGTCAGCGCGGTTGGTTTGGCTGGACTTGGGTTTGATTACAATTTCAAAATTTATTGGCGAAATAAGGGATTTAGGAAAGTTTTATCTTTACTGCCGGCGCGTTCTGTTGATCAAGGAATGGATTATGTGGTTAGCTTGGTTGAGGTTAATTTGGCTTCGCGCTTGGCTGATGGAACGGTTAGGGCGTACCAGCAGGCCTTAACTCTTCATATGATGCCGATCAATCTTATTGGCGTGGCGATTTCAAATGCCGCCTTTCCTCAATTGACTGAGCATTTGGGCGAAGGTCGGAATGACCTATTTCAAAAAGATCTGCGTTCCCTGCTGAGAATTATTTTTTGGATGGCGCTTCCAGTGTCGGTGGTGATTTTCTTTACCAGGGGATACGTTGCTCACTTTATTAGTAACGGTGGTGATCAGCTGATTGCTGGAATTTTGGGCTGTCTGGTCGTGGCGATTTTATTCCGAACTATTTACCACATGGCTGCGCGAGCATTTTATGCCCGCCAAGACACGAAAACTCCGCTGTATATTTCAATTTTCTCGATTACTTTGAATATTATTTTAGCAATTGTTCTATCGATGGTCTTGAAAATGGGCGCGTATGGATTGGCTTGGGCTCAATCAACAGTGGCGGTTTTGGAGGTGGTTGTCCTTTTGGCGGTTATGAATCGTCAAATGCCAAAATTATTCGACATGACGTTTGTGCGAGCGATTTTTAAGATGATAATTGCTGGTACTGTTACGGGTGTGGTTTGTTATGTTGCCGTGCTAATTATGCCGTTTCGTTATCATGACGACAGTTTCTTTAGCGCTTTCCCGAAATTTGTTATCATTTCATTGGTCAGTTTTGGCGCGTATGCCGCGGCTTCAAAGTGGCTAAAATTGCCAGAAATTGACCCGATTCTTGCACGATTGAAAAAAGTGTTATTTGGACGATTGGAGTTTAAGGGCTAATGGAAAATATTCGGAATTTTTGTATCATTGCTCACATTGATCACGGCAAGTCTACGCTGGCTGATCGAATGATGGAGATGACTGGGACGGTAGAAAAGCGCGAGATGAAGTCGCAGTTGCTGGACTCGATGGATTTGGAGCGGGAAAAAGGCATTACTATTAAGTTGGCGCCAGTGCGAATGCGATATAAAAATGTCGATCTGAATTTGATTGACACTCCGGGGCATGTCGATTTTAGCTATGAAGTTTCGCGTAGTTTGCAGGCTTGCGAGGGCGCGATATTAGTGGTTGATGCCAGCCAGGGAATTCAGGCGCAAACATTGTCGAACGTTTACCTGGCGATGGAGCAGGATCTGACGATTATTCCGGTCTTGAATAAGGTCGATCTGCCGGCCGCTGATATACCGCGCGTATCCAGGCAAGTTATTAATTTGTTGGGTTGCGACGAGAGCGAGATTATTCATATTTCTGCTAAAACTGGTCAAAACGTAGATAAGGTTTTGGATGCGGTTGTTGACAAAATCCCTGCGCCAGCTGGCGAGGCTGATGATCCGACTCGGGCGTTGATTTTTGATAGCTATTATGACGATTATCGTGGCGTGATTTTATACGTGCGTGTGGTTGATGGGCGAATTAAAAAGGGCGAATCTATCCGAATGATGGCGACTGGTGCAAATGGACTAGCTCTGGAAGTCGGGCATCTTAACCCAGCCATGCAACCCGACCCTTCGCTTGAAACTGGCGAAATTGGCTATATTGTGACAAACCTGAAGACGACACGCGAGGCGCGGGTTGGCGATACGGTAACACTGGGGAGATATTTTAATTAAGATTAAAAAGGGAAACCACGAATCTACAAACAATAAGCTTAACTGAATTTTCTTGGCGCTGGTTCGTAGTATTGACGCGTATGATTGCTGAAATCAGTTTCCTTACCAGATTTGGCATAGCATTTATTCGACAAAACTCATTAAGTCTCTTAATAAAGAAATCAAACGTCAAACGAAATAGAAGGTTCTTTTTCCTAACGAGGAGGCTCTGGAACGTTACTTAGTTACTTTGTTTGAAGACTCTACTAGAGTGTTTACACAAAATTATTGACAGCATCTTTTCCTTTATAATATAATGAAACCTCATGAGGTATTATATGTCTAAACAAAAAATTAATCGCTTTGTCGGATCTATTGGAGCTTTTATTGGGATCCTTGTCTTTATTGCATATATTCCACAAATTATCGCTAACCTACAAGGAGAAAAAGCTCAACCATTCCAACCACTATTCGCAGCAGTTTCTTGTTTAATTTGGGTAATCTATGGTTGGACAAAAGAACCTAAAAAAGACTGGATCCTCATCATTCCCAATGCAGCGGGAGTGATATTAGGCGGTTTAACTTTTATTACTTCTTTATAAAAGTTATATAAACAAAACCAGCAACTTCATAAAAAAGTTGCTGGTAGAGATTTTGGACTATCACAGGAAAAAATATTTAACCAAAGTGATATATTGTTTGATAAATCAGAGTATAATAGTAATTAAAAATAGGATTGGATAGCGAGCAGATTCTTGCTTCCTGCTATGTTTATATTCCATCAAGTGTAAGTTAATTAAGATTAAAGAAGGAAAAATCATGAATCCACAAACAATCAGCTTAACTGAATTACAAAAACACCTCGATCAAACTTGTAAGGAGAAAGGTTGGGATAAAAATTCTGTCACTGAAGTATTCTTATTGTTAGCCGAGGAAGTTGGCGAGCTGGCGAAGGCGATTCGCAAAGAGACAGGATTTAAGGGAGAAAAAAGACCTGATAACCACGACAATCTGCGCGAGGAGTTTGCGGACGTGCTGAACTATTTGATGGAATTGGCAAATCGGTTTGACGTCAATTTGGCGGAAGTGTATTTTGAGAAGCACAAGATCAACCAGACGCGACAGTGGAAATAGTATATACTGTATTGAAAAGCGCAGATGTAATAAAATGCACGAAATAGGTATTGATATATCTGTTGTTGGCAATTATGAGTAACTTCAAAAACTTTACAGAGAAGATTAGATGTCGCGTAATTCCGATAACACGCGATCGTCGTGTGTGGTTGGATGAGAAAATTGTTGACGATGATTCGTATAGTATTTTTATGGATGGACGATCATACGAAATCGGTGAGGAATACGATGACTTTTTGTGTGTTACGGTTGACAGTTTTGCCGAGCTATCAGACGCTATTCCCCGCGAGTTGTATGCGCGCGGATTTTCATCGTCAGGCTATAAACTGATCAACGAAAATTATGTTCATCTAGATTATAGCTTTTTGAGCGATGACATACCTTGGGTCGCTTGGCGTAATGTTGATGCAATAGTTAAGGGCGATATTACTGACGAGAAGGACTATCGTCGCGACAAAGCTAAACGCGGTCGGTGGATGAGTTACGCTGAACTGGTTCAGGTTATTGGCAAGAATCAAGCTCATAAGATTTTTGAGCAGTTATAGGTTAGACCTCAGTGTGTAAGGAATAATTTGCTGAGAATAAGTAGGCATGCAAGGAGCGATTTACTGTGCGTTTATACAAGAACGCTGAACTGATATAATAATACATAGTTATGACTGAAAAAATTACTGTTCAGCCCCTACCCGGTTATAAAGAAGTTAAGCCGTTTGTTTATGCGGGGTTTTTCCCGGTGTCCAATGAAGACTATAACGACCTGAAAGAGGCAATTGAAAAGTTGAGCCTGAGCGATTCGGCGCTACAGTTCGAGCCGGAGAATTCGCCGGTTCTGGGCTATGGCGTGCGAATCGGTTTTTTGGGATTGCTACATATGGACATTATTCGCGAGCGACTAGAGCGTGAATATAATTTGGATTTAATTGTGACGAATCCGAGTACTGATTATCAAGTTAGTCTGACGAATGGCGAGGAATTGGATATCAAGTCTGCTAGTGAATTGCCCGACCCAGCGCAGATAAAAGAGATTCACGAGCCGTGGATTGATGGTGAAATTGTCGTGCCACAGGATTACATAGGCGCGGTGATTCAGCTGATTGTGAGCAAGCGTGGTCGCCAGAAAAACCTGAGCTACATCGACGAGCGGGCGCTGATTTCATTTGCGGCGCCACTTGCGAATTTGTTGACGGATTTTTATGACCAATTGAAATCTATTACCAGCGGCTACGGTTCGTTTAATTATGAGTTGGCAGATTATCAAGTGGAAGATTTGGTGCGCGTCGATTTTTATGTGGCGGGCGAAATGGTTGATTCGCTGAGCGTGATGTGTCATCGGTCGGAATCGCAGCATTTGGGGCGTGAGATTGTTAAGAAATTGAAGGAAGTCGTGCCGCGTCAGAGTTTTGAGGTTTCATTGCAAGCGGCAATTGGCGGTAAATTTATTGCCAGGGAAAATATCGGCGCTTATCGAAAAGATGTTACGGGCTATCTTTATGGCGGCGATGTCAGTCGTAAAAAGAAGCTTCTCGCCAAGCAGGCGCGCGGTAAAAAACGAATGAAACGCTTTGGTAAAGTCGACATACCGAGCGAAGCATTTATGGTGATGCTAAAAAGGGATTAGTTATGAAAAAAACTATTGTTTATATTGATATGGATGGCGTTTTGGCGGATTTCAAATCTGCTTTAACGAAGATATCGCCTGAGTTGATTGATGAGTTTGCTGGTCAGCATGATAATATTCCAGGAATTTTTTCTTTGATGGATCCAGTGCCTGGAGCTATCGAGGCGGTTTATGCCCTGAAAGACAAATACGATTTATATATTTTATCTTCTTCTCCGTGGGAAAATCCGACGGCTTTGGGTGATAAGTTGGCGTGGGTGAAAAAGTATTTTGGCGGCGAAGGTTCGGATAATGTTTTCTTCCGTAAGGTTATTTTTTCGTCAGCAAAGAATTTGAGTCGAGGCGATATTTTGATTGACGATCGGACGGCGAATGGCGCTGGCGATTTTCCTGGTCGGCTTATTCGTTTTGGAAGTTCTGAATTTCCCAATTGGCAATCTGTACTTGATGAGTTATTATAGGTAAATATTATGCCAAGTATTGAAGATCTTATTACAAATTATCAGCCAACTGAATCGACAATTGAGTTGGTTAAAAGTACAAAAATTGCGCTGCTTGCGGGAATTTCTGGTGCCGGTAAAGACACGATAAAAAAACAATTACTGAAGTCTCCAGAGTTTCGCGATATCGTTTCTCACACTACGCGTGCGCCACGCACAAATAACGGATGCGCCGAGCAAGATGGAATTGACTATCATTTTATTGACTCGCAAACTGCCGAAAACATGCTACAAAATAATGAATTTATTGAGGCAAAGTTTGTTCACGGTACGGTTTATGGGACGTCGGTGGCTGAGCTGAAATTAGCGCATGACCAGAACCGCGTGGCAATTACCGACATTGACGTTCAGGGCGTGGAGGAATATGAGCGACTGGCGCCAGATAGCATTGCAATTTTCATTGTGCCGCCAAATAGTCGAACTTGGATTGAGCGATTAAAAAAGCGTTACGCAACCGAAGAAGATTTTCAAGCGGAGTGGCCAAAGCGTCACGGCTCGGCGATAAAAGAGTTGGCTTACGCGCTTGAAGTTCCGTATTATCACGTGATTATCAATGACAATTTGGAGCGAGCAATTCGAGTGACCGAGGAAATTATTTTGCGCGGCGACGTGTTTAAGCGTCAGGATGACGAGGCGCGTTTGGTAGCTCGAAATCTCCTCAATGATATAATTAATCTATGAGTTCGGTAAAAACTCCAAAAAAAATAGCAGCCAGGCAAGATCGTTCCTCGAAGACCTTGACTACATTGTTAGACCAATCCTTTTTTATCTTTGCAGGTTTGGCGTCGTTTTGGTTGGCATGGTTGGTACTTAGAGAAGGTTGGGCGACGGGCGGTTGGTGGCTGGTTGGCTTGTTCTTTGTTGTGTGGATAATTGTGGCATATTTGGCGTTGCCTAGACTTCATCGAATTTTGAGCAATATGTACGTACCGAATTATTTTATCGGCAGGACGCGAACGGCGGACGGAGTATTAAGCGACCCCGTCAATTTGAGTGTGCGCGGCTCGGAAGAAAAGCTCCATAAGGCAATGACTGAGGCTGGCTGGGTTCTGGCGGATGACATAACTCCAAGGTCGGCTTGGAAAATGGTGCTTACGGTGCTGAGCGGTCGTAGTTATCCAAATGCACCAGTGTCGCCCGCATTTTTGTTTGGCAGACGGCAGGACTTTGCTTATCAGCAGGAAGTTGACGGCAATCCAAGGCGTCGTCATCATGTTAGGTTTTGGCGCTGTCCAAATGGCTGGCTTCTTCCTGGCGGTCATCGAGTTGATTGGTTGGCGGCTGGTACGTACGATAAGAGTATTGGCTTTTCTTTGTTTACTTTTCAGTTCACGCATAAAATTGACGAGAATATTGATATTGAAAGAGATTATATTATCGAGTCGGTTAAAAGTAACAATAAAAATGTTAGAGTGACGATATTAAAGGATTTTTCAACGGGCTATCATTCGCGCAACGGTTTCGGAGATGCCATTCGCACTGACGGTGATTTGCCGATTTTGGAAGTCGGTCGGATAAAGGCTGACAATAATGTCACGGCTTCAACGCGGCTCGGGGTGATTATGGACGGCACAATTTATGATCGTCATCCGCGAAACCACGAAACTTTATTAGAAGATCTTTGGGGTCGCCGACCGCCGCAGATTTTAATTGGCGGCGGGTTGATGATTCTGGCGTCGTTATTCACAATTGGGCAAATGCTGGTGGACTTTTCTAGCTGGCCGACGACTTTGGTGCAAGTTGCGAATATTGACGGAATTGATATAAATGCTGCGAATACCATGTTGTCAATGATGGCTGGCTTTAATGTTCTGCTGGTCGTGGCGGAAATCGTGTTGGTTGGGCTGCTGCTTCGAGGAAGTAGTCGGGCGCGAATCTCACTACTTTCTGTGGCGACATTAGCTATTGTCACCGAATCTTTATCTGTGACAATTGGGCGAATTAATGCGTCGATTATGCTGCTTTTGATCTCAATTGGCGTGCATATTATGATCATGATGTTGTTCTCTTCAGATGCAGCGCGCTACTTTACGGAAAGACGATAGGGCTTGGCACTCTGCTTGTATGAGTGCTAGATTTGCGATATAATTGGACTATGACCGAACGTCAACAAGCAATTCTTGTCGCGATTATCGAACAATACGCTGAAATTGCGGCGCCAGTTGGCAGCGTAACGCTAGCCAAACTGTTTGGTGTGAGTAGCGCCACGATTCGCAGTGAAATGGCAAAACTTGAGGAGATGGGATTTATTGAGGCGCCTCACACGAGTGCGGGTCGAATTCCGACGGACAAGGGATATCGTTTTTACGTCAATGGAATCACGGCAGCGCAAATGACGGAATTGCCGAGCGGTATTGATAGCAGTACGAAGGCAATTGAAGCGCACGTCAATTCAAATGTTGATACTTCAGACAAAGCGATTCGTCGAGCGGTTGACGGTTTGGTGGAAATGACTGGCAATTTTGGTTTTGCGTCGTTTGGTTCGAGTTTGTATATGAACGGAATGACTCAGTTGTTCAGCCAGCCAGAGTTTGGTGATGGCGATCACGTTCAGGCGGTTGCTAAATTGATTGACAATATCGAACCGTGGCTGCGTGAAGCGGCGCCGGATGAGCCGTTAAATGTGTTTATTGGTAGCGAAAACCCAATCGGTAAAAGCAGTGGCGCTACGTTGATTATAAGTAAATTTAAGTCATCGTCTGGTGGTGATAATTACATCGGTGTGATTGGTCCGACGCGACAAAATTATCGTCGAACGATGGAGCTGGTGCGTCGTACGGGCGCGATGCTGGAGGAGGTATTGTAATGGCTGAATGGATTGGTGGACTATTAAGTGGTTTGCCGGCGTGGCTGATTGTAATAATTTCAATAATAATATTTATTATTGGAGCGATTTGGATTTTAGTATTTGATCCTGTTACGGCTGGTGGTGATCCGGTCTTGCCATTTAAAAGGAGGAAAAAATGACGAAGAATAAAAAAGCTGAAGATTTAGAGAAAGAAGTTGCTGAGCTGACGTCGGATTTGCAGCGAACTCGAGCGGATTTTGAGAATTATCGTAAGCGCGTGGAGTCGGAAAAACAATCAGCGCACGAGTTGGGTCAAACTAAGTCGGTGATGAAATTATTGCCAGTTATTGATACAATTGAGCGAGCCGTTGCTAACGTCCCAGAGGAACTCCAAGATAATGCGTGGGTTAAGGGCGTGGCTGGTCTGGGTAAGCAGCTTGACAAGCAGTTAAAGGAGATTGGTTTGGAGAAAATTGACGCCAAACCCGGAACTTTATTTAATCCTGAATTTCATCAGGCTGTTCAATTTGACGAATCAACGGATGGTGACAAGGAAGTTATTGCCGAGGAGCTTCGCGCTGGCTATACTTTGAACGGCTCGGTTATTCGCGACGCAATGGTAAAAGTCACTCGTCAGTGATAGACGTTTATAATGAAATAAGTGCGCTACTTGTTTTTGGAGTGGCGCTTTTTATTTATCAATAGAATAATTGCGATAACGATCAGAGATATACCAATTGCAAGACCTATAAATAAAGATTCTCCGGTGTTTTCGAGAAGATTACCAGATTGTGTAACAGTCTGATATGAAGTACTACTTCCTTGATGGCTTTCTTGGTGACCAGTAGTAGTACATGGCTGACCGTTAGTATAACTGCCTGCGCCGTAGCTACTACAGTTATAAGTGGCAGAAAAATTGTGAAATATAATTCGATTACTCATCATGACTCTATTGATTTTATAAGCATTACTACTATAATAGAGGAGTAATACTATAAAAACAAGGGGGATGTGTTATGCCACAGATTGGCGTTCCGGAGCTGGTTGTAATACTAGTTATTTTACTTATATTGTTTGGTGCAAAAAGATTGCCCGAGTTGGCGCGAAGTATCGGTTCATCAGCAAGAGAGCTAAAGATAGCGTTCAAGGAGGATGATGAAAAGAGTAGTGCATCGCAATCTGGCGAAGCGAAAGACAAGTAATTCGTCGCAAGTTTCTGGTTCATCGCCAGTATTTATGGATCATATCCGAGAGTTGCAATGGCGACTTGCTATTGTTGCACTTGCTTTTTTGGCGACTGGTGCGGCGGTGTATCCATTTTTCGATAAAATTGTAGCGTTATTACTTAAGCCGCTTGGGAATAATCTATCTTTGGTGTATTTAACGCCAGGGGGTGCTTTTAATTTTGCCGTACAAGTGTGTATTTATGCTGCGATGATTGGGGCGCTACCTGTTGCGCTATATCATATATATCGCTTTGTTATGCCTGCGGTCGAGAAAACGACGCTGCGAGGAGTGCTTGGATATTCTCTAAGTTCTTTATTTTTGGCAGCTGTTGGCGTTGCTTTCTCATACTTTCTAGCGTTGCCGGCAGCTATTCAATTCTTGACTAGTTTTGACTTGAAAAACATCAGCCCTATGCTGACGGTTGAGTCGTATCTTTCGTTCGTGATGACATACTTGCTAGCCGGGGCATTGTTATTTCAATTGCCGCTATTTATGACAATCATAAATCGTATAAAGCCAATGACTCCCCGGATGTTAATGTCTGGTCAGCGGCATGTTATTCTTTGGTCTGTGGTGTTTGCTGCGGTTATCTCTCCAACTCCAGATGCTGTAAATCAATTGCTATTAGCGGCTCCGATGATTGTGATGTATCAAGTGGGTATAGTAATTATCCTATTAAAAAACCGTAAGCGAGCAGATAAAAAATCGAAAGACGGTTTGCTGACTCGTTCGGTCGCCGTAGATAATGAGTCGGCAAATCATACTGCAAAAGATATCAAACCGCGTCCTATGGAAGCAAAGAAAGTGCCTGTTTGTTCCGAGCCAGAGACGCCAATTCTAGTGAAGAAGCCAGCATCAAATCACACATTAGCTAGTCGTCGCTCGCTTGATGGATTCGTGGCAATGAAGACAGAAAAACCATCTCCAGTAGTATCTCCAGTAGTAAATAAGAAGGTGGTTATTCCGAAGAAAACAGTCTCAAAACCTGTGCCAATAAGAAGATCATTGTCTCGATCGGTGGATGGATTTTCTATACCATCTCGGTCTGTTTCGGTGTCCGTTCCTTCTAGATCTGTAAAGCTTGTGTAAAATATTTGCATACTTCAATATGTGGTGATATAATTTACCACAACAATAGAAAAAACAAAAAAAGAGGAAACTATGAACACACCAATTCAAGTTAACGAATTATTAGAGAAACCGATGGACCGTCGGGAATTTCTTAAAAACGTTGGAATTGCAGGACTGTTTGTTATGGGCGGCGGAACGATTGTGCGATCGATAGTCGATTTTATGTATCAGCAGAAACAGCCTCGTCAGGTTGCTATTGCTAAAACTTCTGCGTATGGTGCAAGTCGTTATGGCGGCATGTAATTTGATAATACTTTGCAATTTTTACAGTAATTATATATTATAGGATAAAAGCTAAAGGTTAGTTTGCATACGGGGAGGATAAGATGGCAAGGTTACCGCAGCCTGGTGGCGACGATGGAAATTGGGGCATAATATTAAATGAATATTTGCGACAAATTCACACAGAATCTGGAGATTTGAAGCCGTCCACTGTTGGAAAAGATGCTATTCAAAACGCAGCAATTACTGAAGACAAGTTGGCGTCACCGCTTGTTGCAAAAATTAATGCAATTCCTACTGGAGGAGGCGGTGGTGGAACTACGCAATGGACTCCTCAGATGCAGGCTCAAGCTCAGGGGTATTGGATAGAATACGGATCTACTCCTCCAACGGAAACGACTAAATATGGTGTGCCGGTTATTTGGGCTCGAGATTCAGGTATGTCTCAGCCTATACCGGTTAGCGCCAGTCCACCGTCTTTTCCATAGCCGACAATACAGTTACTGTCCCTAGTATGGTCGGCCTCCGTTATAAAATGGGGCAAGATATTATAAGTGGCCGGGTTTCAGTGCCTGGCAGTGGTGAGCGCACGGTAACAATTACAGCTGAAGCGCTGCCGGGATATTTATCGATTGGCGATGCAACCTGGACGAGAGTGTACGGTAAGCCAACAAATCTTCAGTTGCTTTCGGCTGATGATTTTCGTGGTGCAGCTGGTGAATCTTTAGTTCCGGCAAGTGCGCCTACCGTGCATCGTGTACGTTACGGCCGTGAGTTTCCTATCGTTGGTGCTCGTCGAATACGTTGGTGTGCGCCGGTAGGATATACGGCCGTTTCAGTTTTAGCGGGCAATAATGAGATTCACAGCAGTCCCAACTCTCATTTGCTTCAAATTATTGAGCCACTAACAGACGACGTTGAAATAGATATCGACGTTAAAGAGTGGCCAACTTCTCGTGGATCAGGATTTGCGTTGAATATGACGACTACCAGTAGTGGTGGCGGTGGTCCAGAAATTCAATTTTTTATAGATGGAACTCAAATACATGTTCGTCCTATACCAGGCGGAATTTTTAGAAGAGATGCATCTGCTATTGGCATTTGGAAGATTCGTCGTAAGGGTCGCATAATTAGCGTAACGTCACCTACAGGGGCCTCTGTGTCATATGATGGCACTCATGATACGACTTCTTGGGGCGATAGGATCAAGTTTCTTACGTGGTCATCACCTGGTGGTGTTCTACGTATAGGTGGCATTAAGGTGTTGGGGGTTATATAAGATGACAATGCGAGTTTGGCAATCAACTCCTGGTCGCTGGTTAGCGACTGAGCCATGTATATTCCGAAATGGCGAATGGGTAACTGTAGACGCTGATAAATTTCCTGGAGCTGTTTTAGAGTCAATGTATGCGCCAAATTATATAGGCAAAGGAACAATCTGGCAGCGAGACGTCAGTAATATGCCATTAGCCCCTAACTCAGACGCGATGGCAAAATGGATGGACGACAATTCTCCAACTCCATGGGGCGCTGGTGCGTTTGGCGCAAAGACTGGTATAAATACTAGCGCGCAAGGTACTAGACCAATTGCAACTTATTTGGTTGATTCGTCTCATCCTCGTTGTGAATATCAATATATGGATAAATGTCGCGGTTACGGAATTACTGCAGATGAAATATCACATTATTTATTAGGTAAGATTCCGTGGCCGCATTTTGCAAAACCTGCTCAGAATGGTGACCTTGGTATGGCGATTTATGACATAGCTACAGGTATTATGCGTGAGTATTTTTTTGTGGAACCCGCAAGGGATGGTACACCAAAGCACTGGACTGCTGCTACCGGAGGATTTTCTCTGGCAAAACCTGGTTTAGTTGATTTGGCTAAGACGAATTATGCTACGCAATGCCAGGGCGGTGGTTCTGCTGTAGTTTGTATGCACAACTCGCTCGGTTTTATTGGCATATCGGAAATACGTCGAGGTTATATTGATCACGCTTTGGCGTTTACTACGGCGAATTTTGCACGTGGATTAGAACCTTCGTGGCCAGCGCAATTATCGGACGGCAAGGCTCCGGAAGATCAAGCTCCTTTCTCGCCAAGACACGGACAATGGGCAAGATTATCTGCTGACGTTGATCCTGATTATGACCCTAATACATCTCAGCCATACAACCCGATGACACGCCTATTAATTAAGGCTGCTAAGAAATATGGCCTTGTTGCTACAGACACAAACGCTTGGTGTCATGCATTTAATGCGGAATGCGGCTATCAAGAAAAGGCAGTTTTTGGTACTGATCCGTGGGAGACTGGCGAGCTGTTCTCGGTACTTGATCCAAAAGGAGAGTATGGCTCTAGAACATTTGATGTATCAGACTTTCCGTGGCGAAAAACCGAATGGGCGGAAGTTGATTGGGGAAGGCCTGAAATAGATTTTTGGACAAGACCAGGAACTTATTGGCCGTATCGTCGTTCGGGCAATTAAATTGTATAAAATTGATTGTTAGCACTCTTGACATGAGAGTGCTAATTATTTATACTGAGATAGTTGGCACTCGCCACGAAAGAGTGCTAGAATGAATATAAGATATAGACCAGATGTGATCATAACAGAAAGGGGAATCATATGGGTAAAATTATTGGTATTGACCTCGGTACAACCAACAGCGCATTTGCGTATATGTTGGCTGGAAAACCAGAGGTAATTTCTAACGCCGAAGGTAATCGTACTACACCATCTGTGGTTGCGGTTAATAAAAAGGGCGAACGACTTGTCGGTCAAGTTGCTCAGCGTCAGCGTGTAACAAACCCAAAAAACACGATTTACGGTGTTAAGCGTTTGATTGGTCGTAAGTTTGACGACAAGGAAGTGCAAAAAGACTTGGACATCATGCCGTACAAGATTGTTAAAAAAGGTACTGGCGTGGCAGTCGAAATGGGCGATAAGGAATACACGCCAGAAGAAGTTTCAGCAATGATTCTTAGTAAAATTAAGGCTGACGCCGAGGCTTTCTTGGGTGAAAAAGTGACGGAAGCAGTGATTACGGTGCCGGCTTACTTTGACGATTCACAGCGCCAAGCGACTAAGGACGCTGGTAAAATTGCTGGATTGGAAGTTAAGCGTATTATCAATGAGCCAACAGCTGCGGCTTTGGCGTACGGCTTAGAGAAGGGTAAGAACGACGAAACTATCGTAGTGTTCGACCTTGGTGGCGGTACGTTTGACGTGTCGGTGCTGGAACTAGGTGACGGCGTGTTTGAGGTTAAGGCAACCAATGGTGATACACACCTTGGTGGTGAGGATTTCGACAACGCTATTGTCAACTATTTCTTGGACGACTTCAAATCAAAGGAAGGAATTGATCTTCGTAAAGATAATGCAGCAATGCAACGCCTAAAGGACGAGGCTGAAAAGGCGAAGAAAGAATTGTCGACGGTTACTGAATATGAAGTCAACATTCCATTTATTACTGCTGATGCTGATGGTCCAAAGCACTTTGAAATGAGCTTGAGTCGTGCCAAGTTGGAGGATTTGGTTAAGGATTTATTGGATCGCTTGGACGGTCCAGTAGAAAAGGCTTTGAAGGATGCCAAACTTTCTAAGTCCGACATTAACAATGTAGTTATGGTTGGTGGAATGACTCGTATGCCAGCTGTGGTCGAGCGAGTGAAGAATTTCTTTGGAAAAGATCCAATGCAAGGTGTGAACCCAGATGAAGTTGTGGCTGTTGGTGCTGCAATTCAAGGTGGCGTCTTGGCTGGTGACGTTAAGGATGTGTTGCTTCTGGACGTGACTCCGCTTTCTCTTGGAATTGAGACGATGGGCGGTGTGTCGACGAAGTTGATTGACCGAAATACTACAATTCCAACAAGCAAGAGCGAGGTCTTCTCGACAGCCGCAGACAATCAGCCTCAGGTGGAAATTCACGTTCTTCAAGGTGAACGCGAGTTTGCTAATGACAATAAGAGCTTGGGTCGTTTTGTGCTTGATGGTATTGCGCCAGCACCACGCGGTGTGCCTCAAATTGAAGTGACCTTTAACATTGACGCCAACGGTATTCTTAACGTTACGGCTAAAGACAAGGGAACCGGCAAGGAGCAATCAATCACTATCCAAAACTCTGGCAATATGAGTAAGGAAGATATTGAGAAGGCACAAAAAGAAGCCGAACTTCACGCGGACGAAGACAAGAAAAAGCGCGAAACTGTCGATACGAAGAATCAGCTTGAAAACGCCATTTATCAGGCAAAGAAAATGCCAGACGAATTCAAAGATAAGATTTCTGACGATGATAAGCAAGCGATTGAAAAAGCTGTCGAAGAGGCTGAAAAGCACAAAGATTCTGAAGATAAGGATGAGTTGGACGCTGCAATTAAAGCCTTGAATGACGCGATTATGCCAATTGGGGCTAAGATGTATCAACAATCAGCCGATGATAAAAAAGCTGACGAAGCTGGCGACAAAAAGTCTGATAAAGACGAGCCGGTCGAAGGCGAGGTGGTTGACGAGAAATAGCCGGTGCTGCTAAACGACTTGAGAGGTCTTAGATACTAATATCGTCAGGGGCTACTCTAGTGTGAGCAGCCCCTCTTTAATGAGGATAAACTTATTGACTATTTTTACAAAATATGATATTATATAAACTGCAATGACAAAAGGTATAATTGAATCATATTTAGATGAGTCTCGCCTTCAGAAGAGAGTGCCGGAATATATTCGCATTTTTATGGGTGCAGATGCTCTGACTGCAAGTCTTTACGATGATGAAAATTCGGCGTTATATAGACCTCAGAGGGATTTTACAATGATTGAGCCGAGCGAATCTTCCGTATTTTTGCCAAACGAAGAGACTCATAGTACTCCGTCTTTTTATGAAATAGAGAAGTCTGCGGGTACTAAATTAATTGAAATGGATAGCCAAGGGGATATTACCGCAGTGCCTGGCGAAGAAAAGAAGATCGCTACCTTCGGGTTGTCAGGCTGTACGGCTGTAGCTGTGGTCTCTGAGTTTCCCGACGGTACGAAGCGAGGGTATATACAGCATTATTCTCCGTTAGGGGATCAATTGAGCGGTTTAGTTTTACGTGGAGAAATGGGGGGGTAGAACAGCAGTCGCCGGTTAGTTGCAAGATGGTTATTATGACTCCTGGCGAATATCACAAAGATCCTGATGGTAAATGGATAATGACGCCAACATCTCAGGAGCGTGTTGATAACTTGATTGTAGAAAGCGGCATGAAAAATAGGGATAGAGATGTAAAAGTATACCCTTATGGTTTAGATTGTGACCTAGGTAGTTACAGACAAGGTACTCTCATGATAGAATTCAGCTCTGATGGTGAGACAAAAATCTATACAGAAATGTTACCTGTCAAGTTTGATGAGGAGCTGTGAAGCCCGAGTCTGATAAAGACGAGCCGGTCGAAGGCGAAATTGTCGACGAAAAATAAACCTAACGTATTTACAAAGAAGGCTGCTCGATAAAAAGAGTGGCCTTTTTTGGACTTAGCACTCTTGCACTGAGAGTGCTAAACGCGTATAATATACAAGGTATGAGCAAGCGTGATTATTATGAAATATTGGGCGTTCCAAAGACCGCTTCTGAAGATGAGATAAAAAAGGCTTTTCGTAAATTAGCAATTAAATATCATCCTGACAAACAGGGCGGCGACGAGGCTAAATTTAAGGAAATTAATGAAGCTTATGAAGTTCTGAAAGACAAACAGAAGCGACAGCGTTATGATCAATTTGGTCATGCTGGCGTTGGTGGCGCGTCTGGTGGCGGTTTTTCTGGTAATCCGTTTGAAGGATTTGGTGGATTCGGTGGTCAAAACGTTCACTTTGATTTTGGTGATGGTGGACTAGGTGATATTTTTAGCCAATTCTTCGGTGGCGCAGCTGGCGGCGCTGAAAATGGTCGTTCGCGTGGACGTGATGTTGAAACTAGCGTAACATTAAGTTTTGAGGACGCGGTATTTGGTGTAGAAAAGAAAATTAGTTTAATGCTGGATGTTGAATGTGAGCATTGTCATGGCGATGGCGCCGAGCCAGGGTTTGGAATGAAAACGTGCCCAACTTGTAAGGGCGCGGGTCAGCAAACTCGAACGATGAATTCGCTGTTTGGACAAATTCAGCAGGCGGTTGTTTGTGAAACTTGTCACGGTAAGGGAAAAGTTCCTGAAAAAGAATGTTCAGTTTGTCGAGGGAAAGGAACGACCCGACAGAATCAGGATATCACTATTAAAATTCCGGCAGGGATTGATGATGGCGCGACAATTCGTCTGCGCAATCGTGGCGAAGCAGTTGCTGGTGGCAGTAGAGGTGATTTATATGTCCATATTCGCGTTAAGGCGCATAAAAAATTCACTCGTGAAGGCAATATTATTCTTAGCGAAGAGCATATTTCTATGGTTGATGCGGCACTGGGAACGGAGATTGATGTGGAAACTGTGGACGGCGTGATAACGATGAAAATCCCAGCAGGCACTCAGAGTGGCACCGACTTCAAGTTGTCAGGTCATGGCGTGCCGCACTTACATAGTGAATCTCGTGGTCCGCATATTGTGGGTGTTATTGTTGATACGCCAACCAAATTGACCAAAAAGCAGAAGGAACTTTTGGAGCAATTTAAAGGCGCGAAAAAACGAGGACTGTTTTCCTAGTATATTTGTCGAGAAAAAATCCTGTGTTATACTGAAGCTAACATAAGAGGGATTGGAGGCATGGGATTAATTTTTCTGATAATAGTTATTATTGTAGTAATTAAGCTAATAAAATTATTACAGAGAGGTAATGGTCAGCCGTCTAATTATTCCGAAGATTATCGGCAGGGATATTGGGATGGCGTGCGTGATGCACAAAATGGGTGTGCAAAAATTGAGAATGAAAACGGTCAAATAAGACTTGTTACTGAGAATCAAAATGCGGCTTCGCGGCTTGCGAATATGCCGTTGAATATCAGTAAAAATGAGAATCTCGATAATATAATTCCTACTAGTATTTCCACAGCTGAAGAGAGAGTAAATACGGTTGCTGTGCCTGTTGGGAATAATATTGAACAAGCACCACATATTGATGACAAGGAAAAGGAGAGAGGTCGTAAGACTACAATTAATATAGCGCTATATACGGCATCGCTACTTCTGACTGCGGGAATATTGCTTCTAGCCCAGGCAATTAATCTATCTATCCAACTTAGGTTTGGATTGGTGTGGCTGTTTATTTTTATTTATTATATTATTGGTCAGATATTGTATGCTCGCTTGCCAATATTGAAGTCTGCCTCGACGGCACTTATTGGTACGGCTTTGGCGGCTGTGCCAATTGGCGGTTGGATTATGAATCTGCTTTTAGGTATTGACCCCGCATGGTGCTGGCTTATTACCTCTGTAATTGGTGCTGTTTTGTGTGTTGATGCTACGGTGAGATTGAATAGTCGGCCTCTTGCTTATGTATCGCTACTATCGATGTTTACGATGACGACTAGTTTGCCGGCTGTCGTGCATGCGCAGCTGGTCTGGTATTACGTTGTAATGCTGCTATTTGGATGTTTGATGACTGTGGCTGCGTATTTTTCTAGTCGTCTTCCTCGTCAGTTCGTCGAACCGTTAAACGTTGTAAATCCGTTTATCGTGCCGATGACGATGTTTGTCGCGCTTAGCTCGTCGGCATATATGGGCACATTAGATATTAGCGTACTGTTATTTGCTAGCGTTGCATATTACTTTACGGTTGCTCTTGTTGAGAAGTCTAAAAAGATGCGTACTTATGAATTGACAACAGCTCGCTTATTGTTAATGGTAATGGCTACTAGTTTTACAATGTATTTGTCTGACGATAATCAGTTGGTCGTAAGTGTGATTTTGGGGCTAGTAGCGCTTGGAAATATAATCTGGTCCGCTGTATCAATGTGCATTCAGAAACAGTATGATAGACATCATGAAATAGTATTGTGGGCTAGTTTTGCTGTGTCATTAAGCGCTTTGTTTGGCGTGATCGGTTCTGGAGATTCGCTACGAATGATGGTTGCTTTTACCTTTATTGGTGTTATTTCAGCGATTAGTCTTGCAATCCTTTTTTTGTTACGCCGTGCCCGCTTCGGTATTATGGTTGTGATATCTGGTATTCTATTGGTGCCGATTGGTATAACACTATTCAATATCGATATAGCCATAGCACCACGCGTACAGTATCTAATTTTTCTATTCATGACGCCGCTACCAGTTATTTGCCGATTGCTAATTTTGGAGCGTCCGAATATTAGTAAAAGTCAGGCTGCTTTAGTATATGGCGCTGCGTCAACTTGGCTATTAATGGCAATGTTTACTTCAGCGATGATAGCCACTTATGCGACAGAGGAAGCCCTGATGTGTCTATCGGGCGCGATAGCTATCGGTGCTGGCATTATGAGTGTGGCTGTATGGCGCGAAAAAGTTTATGAGTTTGTAGTTGGAGTCCATACCTCTTTAATGTTGTCAGTATTTTTGCTAGCTTTAGGTTTTGCGATGTCTAGTGAAAACATATCTATTTTAATGGCGTGGATAAATGTGTCGTCGCTATTAATAGTAGAATGGCTTTATCGTCGCCATGGCAACACAGCCGTCAAAAGTCGTGAGTTGTTTCTATATTCTATTATTGGCGTAGCTATCATTGTTGTGTTGTCGTCAATTCATCCGATAGTTTGGTTGCCGCTAGTGGTGTCAATATACTATGCATTTTACCGATGTCGTAGAGAGGTTTATTTGGGCGGGGCATATCTTACGACAATCATCTTTGTTTTATTATCCCTGCATTGGTTGAATATACCGTTTAATGACAATCTCACAATTGCTGCATGGGTGAGTCTAGTTGGTTTTGGATCTTTGTATTGGCTGCTACGAATGAATAGGCAATCGTCAATTATTGGTGATATGACGCTGTGCGCTGCTATAGTTCCAGCGATAGTGCTTCCAATAATTAATCTACTGGCAACATATGATTTGTCGTTCAAAATATTGGGGTGGCTAGCAGCTACGATAGCTCTTTATATGGCGGTACTTGCTAAACGAGATTGGCGAATAATGACAATAGCTGCACATCCGAGTCTAGTGTTGTTGCTTTGTCTTATAGCTCAATGGTTTACTATTCCACTCGAATTCATGTCAGTCGTCGCCCTGATTGTTTTTGCGGTATTTTACGGTCTGGCTATTGCTGCGCGAACCAGAAAGATGTCGAGTAGTTGGTATTACTCTTCGTTCTATAGTGCCATTGGCTGGTCGGTAGTCTTATTGTCTATTGTTACATCAGTTAGCGCTACTGTGGCGTCAGTGATTATGGCGGCGCTGGTGTGGATAATTAATGGTATAGCCTTGATGTTCGAAGGTGTCCCTAAAAAGAATATTTTATATTTTGATTCAGGTGTGATCCTGATTTTGTGCGGCGTTTTATTTACTATTAAAAACCTAGCCCTACCCGTTCACGCTATCACAATACCATATTTGTGGTCAGCGGCAATTATTTCGGGAGCGGTGATGTCGTGGCGTTGGTTGGGATATATTCATAAGTCTACGATAATACATCTAGTACTGGCTCTCTCTGCGCTTAGTCTGCCAACTCTCATCCTGGCGTTCGCGGGAGACAGCGTTATGGAAATATTATTCCTAATAGAGCATTCATTGATGGTTGTCGTGGGATTGGTGCTTAACAAACGACTGATTACGATCTGGGGTGCCGTATGTGTGACATTAGCTTTGATATACCTATTGTCGGGATACACTTATGTATTAGCTATTTTGGCTGGTATATCTATCATTGTAGCGGTGATAATTGTGGTAGTGAGAGCTCAAAGAAGCAAAAGGCAAGATATTGCAAAAAGATAGTTTTTATGCTATAATATGCCACATGAATAAAGAGGCGACCCTTAATACAATAGAGACAATTGAGAATCAGTCTTCTGTAGAGGACCTTTATGGTCAGCTAACAGATTTGTCGCCAAAAATTGTTACGATGTTTAATCCATCAAATCGCAAAGAAGAGGAGGATAGGTTTCTTTCTGGGGAGGTTAGAAGCCCTCAGTTTTACTATGAAAAGCTCAATTCTGCTGATTTTGACGAAGCTGTAGAAAAGATACAGGAGATTGGTAATAAGATATTAAATCATCCTAGCCTACCGCCATCACACAGGGGCGTCTACGAAGAGTTTATCGCAGATTACTCAAAGAAGACGACGCTACTTAATTATGCGCAACAGTATAACAATGCAAAATCAGAAGGGGAAAAGAAAGCTGCCGCTGAGAAGTATAGGCATCTGAATATTGAATCTTACGGTGAGCCAGACGAAGATACCTATCGTTCTCTGTTGGGTGGAAAATTAAACGCTATTCATAGCAAAAAATTGACAGGAAAAGCGAATGAACTGCGGAAAGAGTTATTCGGTATGGTTAATTTCAAGCCTGGAATGGATATCCCAGAGAGGTTTCGTCCATCAGACGAAACAGTGGAATGGATGCATAGTGTAGCAGAGTCTTTATATAGAGGCATGCTAAGTCATATTCCTAATGAGCAAGAAGAATTTGATCCGTATGAGTTGCAGAAAATATTTACTGATATTATCGAAGAAGAGTTCAATAATGATTCAAAGGGTTATGCTGGAGCAGCGGAGGGTTGGACAGTTTCTGTAGAGAAGGCTACTTCTGTTAATGTAAAATCCTCTGAGAAAAGAATAGTTATTCCCGACAATGGTATGATACGATCTCGTAAAAAGGTTGAGAATTTGATAGTTCATGAGATTGGTATCCATATGTTGAGGTCTATTACTGGCGGAGAAACGGATATGCTTCCTTTGAGATCTGGATTGAGCGACTATTATGACGCCGAGGAGGGGCTGGGTGTGGTGATGGAGCAGGCTTTGAACGGAAAGTTTGCTGAGCGCGGTGTTGATCACTATATTACAGCTGGACTCGCTCACTTTGATAATAAAGATTTTCGTGATGTATTTGAAGTGAAGTGGAGGTTGTCGCTGCTCGACTCTGTTAAAGACGGAGGTGAAATTAACGATGAGCAGATGGAGAAAGCGAAAAAGACTGCTTTTACTCAGACTTTACGAAGCTTCCGCGGGACAAACGACATGCCTTTATTTAAGGATCTGAGTTATTATAATGGTTCGGTAGAAGTTTGGAGATACCTAGAATCTATAAAAGGTGATGACTTTTTACTGTCGTTGCTTCTTGCCGGGAAGGTGAATACTTCAGCGGATCATAGACGTGTAATACTTGAATCGAAAAGTGTGTAGTGGGGTATTATACATTTGATATATATCATAAATTATGCCATAATATTAAAGTATGAAAGAAAAAGCCATTATTGGGTCGACTGAGCTTGTGGATTTTGGCAAGCGAGCGCAAAAAGTCCCAGCTAAAATTGATACGGGCGCCGATTCCAGTGCGGTTTGGGCGAGTAATATTCGCATTGATAAAGAGGGGGTGTTGAAATTTTCTCTATTCGGTAAGGGTTCGCCGTATTATAATGGTAAGATATTTAAGAGAACTGATTATTCTGTAGTCAGAGTGCGCTCCGCAATGGGTCAAGAGCAGATTCGTTATCGAACGCACTTTTGGGTAAAGCTTGGTGGGCGAAAAATTAAAATGCTGATGAATTTGTCTGATCGATCAAAAAATAATTTTCCGGTATTGATCGGCAGGAGGTCAATATCCGGTAAGTTCTTGGTTGACGTATCAAAGAAGAATGTTCCCAGAAAAAAGCCATCCGTAGCCATTAGACTTAACGAAGAAGTAAAAAGAGACCCATATAAATTCTATAAAAAATATCATCAGAAAGGTGGAGAAAAATAATGCGAATTGCAATATTATCTAACGGCAACATTAATTATTCGACGCTTCGCCTGAAAGAAGAGGCTGAAAAGCGCGGTCATCAAGTTAAGGTTATTAAGTATAAAAACTGCTACGTTTCAATTGACGAAAAGCACCCAACGGTCATCTATAAAGGCAAGGAAATCGGCGAATTTGATGTGGTAATTCCGCGAATTGCGAGCCATATGACAAAGTATGGAACAGCGGTTTTGCGTCAATTGGAGATGATGTATCCGAAGGCGTTTTTCATGAATCGCTCGATTGCAATTACCAGGGCGCGGGACAAATTGCGCTCAACGCAGTTATTAGTTAAAGCGGGAGTGTCGATTCCGAAGACGGTCTTTTCTCGAAACGCGACTGACATTGATTCGCTCATTGAAGAGATTGGTGGTATGCCGGCGATTATTAAGTTGGCGCGTGGTACGCACGGAAATGGTGTGGTTCTGGCGGAAACTAAAAAGGCTGCCAAGTCGGTTCTGCAGGCGTTTTATTTGACCAACTCGGACGGCACAAACGTGCTGCTTCAGGAATTTATTAGAGAGTCGGCTGGTGTCGATATTCGTGCGTTTGTGGTTGGCAGTCAAGTGGTGGCTAGTATGAAGCGTCAGAGTTTGGACGATGATTTCCGCAGCAATTTACATAAGGGCGGCGAAGGAACCAGTATAAAATTGACAGATTCTGAGCGTAAAATGTGCGTGAAAGCCGCTAAGGCAATGGGACTAACGGTTGCTGGAGTCGACTTCATGAGGTCGAGTCGCGGCGCTTTGGTGCTGGAGGTTAATGCTAGCCCAGGATTTGGAATTGAGAAAATTACTCGCCGAAATGTGGCTGGAAAGATAATTGAATACATCGATCGAAACGCCAAGCGTGGCAATAAAAAAGATAAAATCGGCGCTTAAGCATAAACTTGTTATAATAGGTTTATGGACGAGCCTCGTCACTCGACAGTAACTCAAACTGTCATCAAATGGATATTTATCTGCGGTATGCTGATGGTTATTGGTGGGGCAATTTTTTATGCTTTTCGAACGGTTTCGCCAAAAACGGAAATGATATACCTTAATAAAACGATGCTTCGGGCGGAAATTGCTAATGATGAAGAATCACAACGGAAAGGTTTGTCTGGAAGATTGGGAATTGATGAGAATTATGCCATGCTGTTCGTCTTTGACCATAACGATCGTCATAAAATGTGGATGAAAGATATGAAGTTTTCGGTCGATATGATTTGGATCAATGATAAAAAGCGCGTTGTCTATGTAAAGCATAACGTCAAGCCAGATGCTGAGCCGCATGAAAAATATGCGCCACCAGTTCCAGCAAAGTACGTGTTGGAGGTGAAGGCGGGAGTTGCTAAGCAGGCGAGCGCTGCGGTTGGGTCACCGGTAAAATTTGATTTGGAGGAGGATAAATGAGCGTGATAATTTTATTTGGAGCAATTTTAGTAACAGTTTTTGCGGTTGCATTTGTTTCATCTCGAAGATTCGGTCCATTGGCGTTGTCGTTGGCGACGGGATTTTTACTATCAGAATGGTGGGGTAGCTGGCTGACGGGAGTGTTGGATAGCTTGAAATTGGAAACTGGTTTATTGCCAAATGGTGTAATTTCGGGATTAGTTTTAACGTTGGTTCCGTTAATTATGCTTCTTTTAAGTGGCCCGAGATATCAGAAAAAACATGAGAGAATTGTCTCGGCGGTGGGGATCGCGTTCTTGACAGCAGCGCTATTGGTTGTCCCTCTGGGAAAATATATATCATTAGACGGACAGGCGCTGGAGCTGTATAAGATTTTCGCAAATAATTGGCGATATGTGGCTACGTTTGGTTTGGTGTGTGGTCTAATTGACATTTTTTCACTACATACTGGCGGACATAAACTCGCTAAGCATTGACCTTTGTGTTGATTTGTGCTAGGATGAAGAAAGCGGATATTCCGAATGGGTCCATAGCTCAGTTGGTTAGAGCACCTGCCTTTTAAGCAGGGTGTCCCGGGTTCAAGCCCCGGTGGACCCTCCAAATTTGATGAAATCGACTCCCTTGGTGGAGTCTTTTTTGTAGCTCCAAATGTATATATACTTTAAGTATGAATAGTTGGCTATTTGAGAAGTTGCATATTTCTTGGTTGGTGGCGGCGTGGTGCCTCGGTCTGACAATTGGCGTAATTTCCATTCATTACGTACCGCGGTCGTTTGCGGCGAATCCATTATTTTTATTGGTCGGGCTGGTTATTTTCGTAATTGTGGCAATTTGGCGCTGGCGATTTTTCATGATTTTAGCAATTATTTCTGGAGTTTTGGTTGGTCTTTGGCGCGGTGAAATCGGCAGAAAAGGCGTGGAGGTTTATGATTCGTTAATCGGAAAAGTCGCAATTATCCAGGGTCAAGTCTTGGAAGATCCTGATCTCGATAAAAATAGTCAAACAGTTCTTAGATTGGGTAATTTGCAGATGAATAATGAAAAATTGCCGGGACAAATTTGGGTGACGACGCCAGATAAAAACTCAATTAAGCGCAGTGATATTGTGAGAGTTAAGGGTAAAATGACGGCGGGATTCGGGGCTTTTTCAGCAAGTATATATCGGGCGAAAATTATTAGCGCCGAAAGACCCGTTCCGGGCGATGTGGCGGTGGGAGTTCGTGATTGGTTTGCGAGGCAGGTCCGTGAGCATGTTCCGGAATCAGAGTCCGCGTTGGGGCTGGGATTTTTATTGGGCTTAAGGCGTGCTATGCCGACTGAATTAAGTGACAATTTGAAAATTGCCGGATTGACACATATTGTGGTGGCAAGCGGCTATAATTTGACAATTTTAGTTCGTTTAGCGCGACGATTATTCGCCAAGCGATCAAAATATTTAGCGATGCTCAGCGCGGCTGTTATGATAATTGGTTTTATGGCGGTGACTGGATTAAGTCCCAGTATGTCGAGGGCTGGTTTGGTGGCGGGACTGAGTCTGGCGGCGTGGTATTATGGTCGGACAATTCATCCGCTGGTCCTACTTCCCGTGTCGGCGGCAATTACACTATTGATAAATCCACAATTTGGTTGGGGCGATTTGGGTTGGCAATTAAGCTTTGCTTCGTTTGCGGGCGTAATTATGTTAGCACCACTTTTACATTCTTACTTTTTTGGCAATAAAGAGCCGGGCGCGTTTCGGCAGATTTTAATTGAAACTTTGTCGGCGCAAATTATGACATTGCCGCTACTTATGATGAGTTTTGGTGTTATTAGTAATGTGGCGCTAATTGCGAATATGTTGATTTTGCCGTTTGTGCCGCTAGCGATGCTGCTGACGTTTATGTCGGGCGTGATGGTTTTTGTGCCGATGATTGGTGTGTTGATTGCAATTCCGACGACGTGGCTACTTGGCTATATGATTCAAATCACCAATTGGACGGCTGGATTTGAATGGGCTCAAATGGAAGTTAGTATCAATTTGTGGCAGTGTGCGGTTTTATATGTGGCGCTAATTTTAGCAATGATTTGGATGAAAAAGCAAACTAAATTGGACCTCGCTAAGATAAATATTGTGGAGTAGTGTATAATAGTAACAGATTGAAATAGCAAATAACTTTAGGAGAAATTATGTCAGGACACAGTAAATGGGCTACAACTCACCGACAAAAAGCGATTGTTGACGCTAAGCGTGGCGCGATTTTTACGAAATTAGGTAATCAAATTGCTATTGCGGCACGTGGCGGCACAGACCCAGCGCTGAACTCAAGTTTGGCGATGGCAATTGAAAAAGCTAAGGCTGCGAATATGCCTAGCTCAAACATCCAACGAGCAATTGACCGAGTGGCGGACAAGAGCGCGGCGGCTTTGGAAGAAATTGCTTACGAAGGTTATGGTCCTGGCGGCGTGGGTGTTATTATTGAAACGGCGACAGATAATCGCAATCGAACATTGCCAGAGGTAAAAACTGCGTTGGTTAAAAATGGCGGACGAATTGCCGATGCTGGTAGTGTGATGTTCCAATTCACGCGCAAAGGTGTCATTACTATCGAAGGAAGCGGGGAAGATTTGTTGCTAGCGGTTTTGGACGCTGGCGCCGAAGACGCTGTCGAGGAAGATGGCGAGATTATCGTGTATACAGAGTTGAAAGATTTGGCGAGCGTGCGGAATAAATTGGTTGGGCAAGGCTTGAAGGTTAAAGATGCGGAACTGCGATATATTGCCAATGCGCCGATAGAAATTGCCGACATGGAAACTGCGCAGAAATTAATGAAGATGATTGATGCGTTGGACGATTTGGATGACGTTGTGAATGTTCATACAAATGCAGATATCACGGCGGAATAAAATTATCGCTTTAAGAAATCGCTCCTTTTTTGGGGCGATTTTTAATTTGACAAAAAGTACGCTAAACTAAAGATGATTAACCATAAGCAAGGAGCGAGCATGAAGTATTTGCGCAACACACTACTTATGATACTAGCCGTGGCACTAATAATGCCGTCGCCGTTGGTTTTGGCGGAAGGTGTTTCAGGTGCTACTCAAGAGCCGAAAGTTGATGACGTTCAGACTGTTGATGATAGTCCTAAATCGGCTGAGGAGGCAAAAGATCCAGCTGTTGATAAGGAGCAGATCGATAGCAATTCACCTTCTCAATCAAGTGAAAATCTCGAGACTCCAACAGAGAATTCGTCTACAAATAGTCCGAGCGAAAATCCTGCCACCAATGAGTCTTCAAAGTTCGAGCCAAACCCCGAATCTGAGCCGCCAAAAATAGATAATCCAGATGGAAGAATAGAAGAAAATGCTCCGATATTAATTTCAAAGATTAGTCAGGATAAAAAATACGTTGAGATATATAATCCGACGAATCAGAATGTTGACTTGACTGGTTGGAAAATAGAGTATTACGCTGGATCTGGCGCTAAAACCGTTGGAAAAATTTTCAAAGATGAAGTAATATCGGCGAACGGATTTTTGGTCTTGTCAAACGATAAGATGTCGGCAGGTGCCATAAAGTTTGATAATAATTTAGGTTTGGCTCAAAATGATGGATCGGTCGTGTTATCGCGTTCGGACGAGTCGGTCGCAGATACTGTTGGCTGGGGGAATAATTCAAAGTCTGCAGGTTCGCCAATTAAAGGCGGTGTGAAAATTGTTTGGCGCTGTTTTATTGATGGAAATATTACTGATTCGAAAAATAATTCCACTGATTTTTTATCGAGTAAAGGTTTTGACAATCAGGAAATTGTACCATATTCGCGTCCCAGCTGCGAAAAGCCAGAGTCTAACCCTGACTCCAAGCCCCCAAGAGAACTCAATAAATGCGAAGGTTTGAAGTTGAATGAAATTGCGTCGAATGTTGATGAACAGTTCATTGAGATTATCAATTCTGGCGAAAAAATCGTCATTACGACGGGCTGTAAATTGACGGTTGGCGATTCTGGCGTTCGTGAAAATATTGGTGATATCGAATTAAATCCTGGTGAATTTTTAACGATCAAAATAAAAAATACGAAGCTGAAATTGCCAAAAACAAAAGGAAAAGTTTATTTACTAGACGAGGCTGGCTCGCAAATTGATTCCGCTGAATATGAGAAGTTAGCGAAAAGTTCTTCGTGGAGTTTGATTGATGATGAGTGGATGCAAACGTTTATGATAACTGAAAATTCTGAGAATATTTTTAAGGAATATCCAGACTGTCAGAGTGGCTATGAGAGGAATGTGTTGGGTAGATGTGTGAAAATTGCCACCCCGCCCGCTGAAAGTCCTTGCCCTGTTGGCCAATACCGTCATCCGGAAACTCGCCGTTGTCGAAAAAATGAAGCAGCAAAAACTATTACGCCCTGTAAAGATGGCTATTATCGTAGCGAAGAAACTGGCAGATGTCGATTTATCGCATCGGCTGCGGCAAAAACTTTGAAGCCTTGTCCAGAAGGTCAATTCCGCAATTCAGCCACAGGTCGATGTAAGAAAATTGCCTCCACTGACGATATAGCAAAAGAATGTCCAGAAGGATTTGAGCGTAATCCGCAAACTAAGCGATGTCGAAAGATAAAATCTGCAAATATGCCAACTGTTGGTTCGGCCGCTGCTGAAGTTAAGCAGGTCGCTGGCGCCACTTGGGGTTGGTGGGTGTTTGGCGGCGTGAGTTTACTAGCCGTCGGTTACGGCGTATGGCAATGGCGATGGGAAATCTCACAATTTGTACGAAAAATCCGCGAAAGCATTAAATCCGCAAGCGGTAAATAATTGCTATAATAAAGATATGAGAATTATCGGGATTGACCCGGGAACGGGGATTTTAGGGTTTGGTGTGATTGATTTTTCTCGTGGCAAGTTTAAGATGGTCACAGCGGGAGTTGTGACGACGCCGGCACATACGCCAATTGACGAAAGGCTTGAAGATATTTTTGATAGCCTAACAGAGATTATTGCCGAAACAAATCCTGATGTTATGTCGATTGAAAAGCTATTTTTTGCGCGTAATGTTACGACGGCGATTTCTGTGGCGGAGGCTCGTGGTGTGGCGATGTTGACTGGGCGAAAAGCTGGAATGCCGATTGCTGAATATACACCGTTGCAAATAAAGCAAACTTTGACTGGATATGGCAAGGCTGACAAAAAGCAAGTTCAAGAAATGGTGCGACTTAATTTAGGTTTGAAGGATGTTCCGAAGCCGGATGACTGCGCGGATGCTTTGGCTGCAGCAATTACACACGCGGCAATGAATCGGGTATAATTGAAATATGATTGCACATGTTTTTGGAAAAGTTGCTGAGAAGTTTAACGGCTCGTTAGTCATTGATGTTCGTGGTGTTGGATATGAAGTTAGCGTGGCGACTAATGATTTTGACGCGGTGATATTAGATCAAGAAGTAAAATTTTATACTTATCATCACGTGCGCGAACAGTCTGAGGAATTGTTCGGGTTTTCTAGTTTGGCGGCGAAAAAGTTATTTGAAATGCTAATCACGGTTCAGGGGGTTGGTCCGAAGGCTGCGCTAGCGATTTTAAGCTTGGGTGATGCCGAGCAAGTGCGTAACGCTATTGCTAATGCTGACAGCGGTTTTGTACAAAAAGCCACTGGTGTCGGCAAAAAAACTGCCGAGCGAGTGGTGGTTGATCTGAGCGATAAAGTTGGTTTACCAACTCATTACGGCCGAACGGAAACTCCATTGCAGACTGAATTAAACACTTCTGATGAGGCCTTGGAGGCGTTGATGGCTTTGGGCTATACATTAGCGGATGCCACTAAGGCACTTGAAAACGTCGATGCTAATTTGCCGACAGCTCAGCGAGTAACTGAGGCGCTGAAGAAATAATAGGGTTGACATATACCTAGTAAGACCTATTTGGTTATAGTATTCACAACGCCGTACTATTGACTAAATAGTACAAATGATATATAATATAATGCTGTGAGTAGAACTATTACCGAAAAAAATCTCGACAAGCAGTTATGGGAGCGTCGTAACTGTGCTAACCAGGGTGACCCAACGGTGACCGATGTAGAATTAACAGTATTAGTAAAGATGTTAGACCGATATACCTCAAAGGAGCAGCTTGCGAAGCTATTTTATAACAAAGAACGGGCGGAGTCTCTTGCCGAGTTGTCAGTTAGTCTATTAGCTATCTATCCAAATTATCCATATCACCAGCCGGCACACGGTGTGGATGTGATGCACTCGACGCGCCTACTGACAGAGGTGGTTCCAGTAGGCAAGATGAGCTCGGATCAGAAAGATCTGTTACTAGTGGCAGCGGCAGCACATGATGCTGGATTTAAAGCCGGTCCACCGCCGGACGGTTATGCTACTAAAGAGCATTATTCGGCCTCGTTTCTCAATGAGCAGTACGAACCTGGTTCAGCTGAGCACCAGTTTATGGAACGTGCGATCATCGGCACCATTCCTGGTCAAAAAGAACAGGTCTGTCGTGATAGTATCCAGGCAAAATTACTGCATCACGCTGACCTTGGCTATGTCTGGCGATCAGGCGGTCAAGATTTTTTGAATTACACTATGCGATTTCGGATTGAAGAATGTAGCAAGTTGTCATGGCGAAAATTTCAAGAATTAGAGGATTTATTCTTGCAATATTATCAGCAGTATTTAGAAAAAGACATGAGGGAATGTGGTATCGCGGAAGAAATGATTAAGCAGATGGTGTGCCAAGTTGCTGAGAATAGGCGATTCATCACTGACCCAGAACTGGATGAACCGAGCCAAGAAATATTTCAGGATTGGCCCATGGCTCACAGTGAGAAGCTGTTATCTCCTCGTTACATTGGTAAAACTGTTCTTACGAGTTCGGGCATATATTTGTAGGTGTGAATAAATACCGCATGTCTGGTATAATTTACACTAGGAGATATCATGAATACAGACGTGACAAAGAAGGACTGTGAGATCTGTCCGCTGCTCGTTGGCCAGACAGCGGCTGACGACAATGTCATACTACAAACCGAACGTTGGGTGGTGGTGCTTGATAAAAATCAATGCTATTTAGGTAAGTCATTTATCACTCTGCGCCAGCACAAGGAGACGTTGTCGGAGTTGGATGAGGCAGATTGGATGGAGCTGCATCAGGTGATTCGTCAACTCGAGCAGGCAGTTAAAGAAGCATTTGGCGCCGACGTGTGTAACTGGGAGTGCTTGATGAATAACGCAGTGAAAGCTGGTCAGTCGACACATGTGCACTGGCATTTACATCCGCGGTATCTCGCTGGCACCACCTTTGCTAGCGAGGAGTTTCTTGATCCAAAATGGTCGCAGCACTTAGGGGGCGCAGTTCATATGGTGAGTGATGAGACCTTTCGCGAAATTATGCAGGCACTACGTAGTTGGCTTACAAGAGCTTAGTTCGCTCCGGTTTGGATGATATAATGAATGTATGGCAATTGAAAGAATAGTTGATACAAGTTCGCATGATGACGATTCTGAAGAACAGCGAATTGAGGTGAGTCTGCGTCCGCAGAGCTTTTCTGAGTATGTTGGTCAGGAAAGATTGAAGCGTAATTTGCGCTTGGCGATTGATGCGGCTAAAAAGCGCGGCGAGCCGCTGGATCACGTATTATTATATGGTCCGCCGGGGCTTGGTAAAACAACTATGGCGACGGTGATTGCTAATGAAA
>CALKRM010000024.1 GCA_937989565.1 uncultured Candidatus Saccharibacteria bacterium
GGCGTGAGTTCTGGCGTGCCTGACTTGGCCGTAGTCGTGCCGGATGTCTGGTATGGATACGGCGACAATGTGCCTCGAGAGGATCTATCATCATATACCAATACATACGCAAATCGTTTGGTATTCATCGAAATGAAACGCAAGAAAGGAGGCGTAACATCAACAAATCAAAAGAAGTGGATTAAAACGCTCAATGAGGCTGGCATTCAGACTGTTGTTTGCAAAGGTTGCGATGCGGCGATTGAGTTTATTGAGTCAATAACTAAGCCATAATAGGCGCAAACGTCAATGATATGTGTGCACCTAAAAAGTTTGAAGGGGCGGTGGTGAATTATGCGCCGCCTCTTTTATGTTATAATAACCTTAGGAATTGCGGATCGAAAGAGCCGCTTTTTTATTTGGAGAAAATATCATGGCAACCAGAAAAATGATGCGCAGGAGCAGGCGAAGTAGCAAGCAGTCTAGCCGCAAATCCCCGAAGCAGCAGCTACGCGGGATTGTTAAGGATGAGCCAAAAAAGCAGTCTATCGAGCTATCAAAACAGACTGAACAGCCAAAACCAGGACAGCCGACGAAATATAAGCCAGAATACTGCCAGCAGCTCATTGACTATTTTTCAATCGAGCCGTTAGAAATTATTAGAGAACAGGAAATAACCGACACTGAGGGCGGCAAATACATCTCGCGGCGCTTGCCACGGCGTTTTCCGTGGCTTGAAGGATTCGCTCGAAAAATTGGTGTACATCGCAATACTTTGAGAGATTGGTGCGACCTTCATCCAGAATTTGCGGAAGCCTACGAAACTGCCAAAGATTTACAACGAGAGTTTATTGTTGATGTGGCTTTAAGTGGCGCCGCTCCAGCAAGCTTTGCTATCTTTACTATGAAAAACGTCTGTGGCTGGCGAGACGAGCGAGATCTGAAGCTAAAGAAAGCAAAAGAGGAAGGCGATATTGATGACGACGAACTCAAAGCAGCCATCTTTGAATAATCTCACCAGGGCGGATGTCCTGCGACTTTGCGATAAGTATTGGGACACTGACCGCGACAAGCTACGGCGTTATCTGCTGGCAATATTCAAGCGTCGGGAGAATATTCACCTTTTCGGCTGGTTCATCGCACGGCCGTATTTTCCACTAGAAACACCGCCGTTTCACAAAGAGATATTAGACCTGATCAGCAACAAGGACAACCGACGAGTTGGAGTTATTGCTCCACGTGGACACGCAAAATCGACGACAGTAGACATGACATATCCGCTTTGGGCTGGTTGTTTTGAGCAGGAAGAATTCATAGTGATAATCAGCGACACGTACACTCAAGCTGCTGAGTTCATCAATGCGCTTAAAGATGAATTCGAGAATAATCCGAAAATTAAATGGTTATTTGGCGACATGAAGGGCGACGACTGGCAAGACGGCGAATTTGTTTTGAGCAACGGCATAAAGTATGCAGCTAAAGGCTCTGGCATGAAAATTCGTGGTATTCGACATCGGCATACACGACCGACACTAATGATATTCGACGACATCGAGAACGACGAGAACATCAAGAGCGCTGAACAACGCCAGAAATTGTATCATTGGTTTACCAAAGCAGCTATTCCAGCATTAGCTAG
>CALKRM010000025.1 GCA_937989565.1 uncultured Candidatus Saccharibacteria bacterium
GTTACAAAATCAACAATCTTATCAGCAGGTTCCGCAAACCAATGCGGCTCTTCCTAATGTCCCTCAGCAATCATCAGGGGCAATTGGTTCGGGACCAAATCCAACTGCGCCGTCTCCAGATAAGACCCCTGAGAATAAGAAGCAAAAAGGACCAATTAGCACCCAGAATACGTTACTTTTCTCTGAAATGCGCGAAAATATGATCATTATGAGCGACGGCAGTTTTCGGGCGGTAGTGGAATGTGAATCAATCAACTTCGACCTGATGAGTTCACGCGAGAGAGAGGGAATTGAGTTTAGCTATCAGAACTTCATCAACTCTCTATATTTTCCAATTCAAGTTCTTATCCGTTCACGCCGCGTGGATATTGGTCCGTATCTGGACAGATTGGCTGAAATTCGCCGCAATCAAGACAATATGCTCCTCAACGTCCTAATGGACGATTATATGGATTTTATTGATATTCTGGCGCAAGAGGCAAACATTATGGATAAGAGTTTTTATGTTGTCGTTCCATATTATCCAGCTGGCGAGGAAAATGCCTTCAAACAACAGACTAAGGGATTGTTCAATAGCTTCTTCAGCGGAAAAAAAGAGGCAACCGTAACAAAAATTGACCAAGTTACTTACACCAAAGCTAAAGATGAAATTAAAAACCGCGTTGATTCGGTTATGAACGGACTATTCCAAATGGGCGTAAAAAGTTGGCAATTAAACACCAGGCAACTGGGTGAGCTATTCTACACCTCATATAACCCCGACACGTCGTCACGTGAATCGCTAGAGGAAATTGACCCGAGCGAGCTTACGACCACTTATGTAACTAAGGGGACTGGTCCATCGCCGAGAGGAGGAAGATCATAATGGCGAAGAAATTAGATGCCGTTGATATCGCTGCTCAACAACGAGCAAGGGAACAAGCCGAAGTCGAACAGGCCTTCTTAACCGGCGTTCGAACTCTGCGTGATTTTATCGCGCCAAGTAGTATTGAGCTTCATTCTGACCATTTTCGACTTGGCTCAAAATATGGTCGCACAATGTATGTCTATGGCTATCCTCGCCAAATCTACACCGGCTGGCTTAGTTCAATCATTAACATCGATGAAGTGCTGGATATCAGTATGTTCATTTATCCAGTCGATACACAAATTGTCCTGAATAACCTGCGCAAAAAAGTTACTCAGCTGGAAGCAACCATGAATATAAATATGGAAAAGGGAAAGGTGCGCGACCCAGGCTTGGAGGCAGCTTTGCAAGACGCCGAAGAATTGCGCGACCAATTGCAGATTGGCGCCGAAAAGTTCTTCCGCTATGGCTTATATATTACGCTTTACGCCGACAGTCTGGACGAGCTAAACTTCATCCAGCATAAAATTGAAACTATTTTTGGTCAGCAATTGGTGTTCTCAAAAGTAGCTTCCAGCCAGCAGGAACAGGGATTGAATAGCTCTATTCCACAATTGACCGATGAACTACAGATTCGTCGCAACATGAATACTGGCGCAATTTCAACCAGCTTTCCATTCACTTCAGCCGATTTGACAGACAATAAGGGCGTACTTTACGGAATTAATATGCATAATAATGGCTTGGTGATTTTTGACAGATTCTCTCTGGAAAATGCCAATATGGTCGTGTTCGCTAAGTCTGGTGCTGGTAAATCATTTACCGTTAAGCTGGAAGCTTTAAGAAGTATGATGGTCGGGGCTGATATTGTGATTATTGACCCAGAAAATGAGTACCAAAAACTATGCGACGCGGTTGGCGGCAGTTATATTCGATTGAGTTTAAGTAGCGACACGAGGATCAATCCGTTTGATTTGCCGCGTGTGATTGACACTGATGAAGCAGATGATGCGCTGCGAGCTAACTTAGTTACGCTGCACGGACTACTCAGGCAAATGCTGGGTGGCGCAGGAGTAGGGGCTGGCGGGCAAGTCGTAGCAGGACTATCACCAGCAGAAGAAGCCGACATTGATCAAGCATTAATCGACACTTACGCACGCGTCGGCATTACTTCGGATCCACTAACGCACAATTCTACGCCACCGACAATTTCTGACCTATACGACACTTTGCTTCATATGGGCGGAACTGGTCCAAGCCTGGCTCAGCGGCTCCGCAAATTTACCTCTGGAACGTTTGCAGGAATATTCTCGCAACAGAGTAATATTGACATTAACAATAATATGGTTGTCTTTAACATTCGCGACTTGGAAGATGAGTTGCGACCAACGGCGATGTATATTGTTCTGAATCACATTTGGAATATTACACGTACCGATCAGAGGAAACGTATGTTGATTGTTGACGAGGCTTGGCAATTGATGAAATATGACGATTCTGCCAATTTCTTATTCTCATTAGCCAAGCGCGCCCGCAAATATCAATTAGGTCTGACAACAATCACGCAGGATGTGGAAGACTTCGTCGGAAGTAAAATGGGACGAGCAATCGTTTCCAACTCTTCAATGCAGCTACTTTTGAAACAGTCTGCCAGCGCCGTTGACGTTTTGGCGCAAGTGTTTAAATTGACAGATGAAGAGCAGAAACGACTAGCCAATTTCCCAGTTGGGCAAGGGTTATTCTTTGCTGGACAAAATCACGTTCACATCCAGATTCAGGCTAGCGATACCGAATATAATTTGATCAATACAAATCCTGTATCACAACAAATAAAACCGTCAGATTCACCAATCGGCGGCTATGGAGCAGTGTAGGGAAATAGTGAGAAAATATGGCACGAGTTGATTATACGACAGATTCCGAAACCGACAGCAGGTTAAATCCTGCTGAGCAGGCTAAGCCGGCTGGTTATGATAGCGGGTCAGAGTTAAGTGATCGCGAAAAAGATGCCATAAATGACCTTGAATCTCAGTTTGATAATAAAGATTCGGATTTGAATCCTAATCAAAACGATTCCGCCAGCGCTGCTGTTAATGATCAAGAATCTTCTGTTCCAGGCAACGGTTTTTATCAGCCGTCTGCCGGGAAAAAGCGAAAAAATCTAAAAGCAACTTTAAAACTCGCAAAAAACAGTAGGGGCATAATAGCTATAATCAGTATTCTACTTTCCATAGCGGCTACTTTTTCAGCTCTTCTGCCATTAAAATTAAACTCTTTATTGGACAATATAGATCAGCAAATCGGAAGTGTTGCTAATTATTCAGTAGAGGAGCGCCTACAGTATTTAACTACACGCTGGTTAGCCATGAGAGTTATGAAAGAAGCTTATCCAGGAGATGAAAATATAGTTTTTTGTAAGGGTGGAGGCATGCTTTGTTCTCTTGCATCAACAAAATATGCCGCTTGGTTTGAGGAAATGCTAGACGCTAAATTTGAAAAAGATGGAGTCAACGTAAAAGTAGTTATAAATTCCCATGGACGTTCGGGATTAGGAGGCAAGGCTTCTCATTTCACTATCAAAGCCGTTAACAAAGACCCCGATAGCGTAATGAAAGGCATAGAAAAGGAAATCGGCCATAAAGAAATGAGGGCAAGAATTAAAAAAGATGTACAGAAGATGCATGGTCGCAACTGGTTGATGCGCCACATATCCAAACGTATTTTATATAGAAAATACGGCGTAAAATCGTTTAATATTATACCCGAAAAACGTGTTAGAGCATGGAAAGATTTTAAAGCGAAAATTAAATCCGAATTCACTTCTCGCGCCATCGGAAAAATATCACCAAAATTTGCTGGGGTTATATCTTGTATTAACGGAAGAGATGCATTAGGTTGCGTAGAAACTCTTGATAAAATTAGTAGTAAATTAGATGATAATCTGGAAGAAAAAAGAAAAGTTTCTGAAAAAGACCCTAACGACGCTAAAGCAAAATTAGATTATGAGTCTGCTAAATCCCAAAAAGAAGGTTTTGAGCATTTCTCTTCTGATATAAAAGATGGCAAAGACACTATTTCAAAAATCATCAATAATAAACTAGTTAAAAAATTCGCATTAGCATCAGGTGTTATTGGTGGAATCGATATGATAGCTAGCGCTATAGGAGCTGTAGATTCAGGCGTGCTTGAAGTTACAGGTAGAGCTCAAGTTGCGCAAACCTATGCTTCTTTTGCTTACGATGAAGGCATTAGTCCAGTTGTAGTAAATGATATGATGAAGGCTGGAGATTTAAAGGATATGCGCTATTTAGAGCTTGCAACGGGCCTATTTGACGGAGCTGAATCATCACCATTATATAGTGAAATACAAACTGGCGGATTTGCGTCATCCATACTTCCGATACTATCTGGTAACAGCGTATCAGCATCCGGCGGAATACGAACCAAATGCACCGTTGATGGCAAAGAGAAGGTTGTTACGTTAGATCCAGGCGAACTTGTTTGTCCTGAAAAGAAAGTTGTCCAGGATTATACAGCATTTACCAAAAATCCAGTATGGCAAGTACTCGCTGCAGTAGCTGGTTTCTGGAACGATACTATAGGATCTTTAATAGATGTAGCCGGAGATTTTGTATCTAAAATTACAGAACCTTTAACGAGCTTCATACTTAAACTACCTGGTATTAAACAGATAGCAAATCTTTCAGAAAACTTGATAAGTCAAGTGGTTCAATGGGGAATGAGCTACATATTTAATATTCCAGATGTTGGTATTGATGCGCCAGGAAATAATAACTATGAAGGTCTAGTTGGCGCACAGATGACAGCAACAGCAGATAGTCTAGAAAATGGTAAAGCAGAGTCTGGGTCTGGAATTGGAGGTAAGTTATTGAGCGATAATGAATTGGCGATGATAGCAACGAAAACAGAGCAAGAAGATAAGGAAGATTTTGAGCAACAACCAATGCTAGCGAAGATATTTGATCCAAACTTAAGAAATTCAGTAGCAAATCAAATGCTTGCTATAATGCCAATCGGTAAAAAATCTGCCATTAATTTCTTAGCAAAAACACCAGCCTTATTATTGTCGCCATTAATGCCGAACAATCGAGCTTCAGCGGCTACTAATAGATTAGCCGTCATGAAATCTATGGGAATACCTTGGTATGGATATACGGATCCTACAGTATTAAAAGCCGATCCGAATACTTACACTGCCGAAACTTGTAAAGCTTATGACGATGCCCGAAAAAAGAGTTTAGAAAGGGACCGAAGTACGGGATATGTTGTTCCTGTCTATAAGAAATCTGATCCTTGCGCTCTAGAGGAAGTAATAGCTAGCCTATTGGCTAATCAAGCTGGAGACACAGATAGTAAATATTATATTAAAGATCCTGGAGAAGGCGCTTCTAAAGAAACTTCATCATCAACTGGAGAAGCGGTTGGCGAACCACAATTAGAGGAAGCACAACAAGACGGATGGGGAGGTCATAGTAACGGAGAAATTCCAGATTCAGAATTGCAAGCTCTATCTTTCTCGCCAGGCAATAAAATGAATAAGAAAGCTGCAGCGGCTATGGAAGAAATGAATAAAGCGTACAAAGCCGATAACGGGTCAAACTTAACCATTAATGAAACGTATCGAGATTGTGCAACACAAATTAGATATAGAAAAGAACTAGGGGAAAAAGCAGCTCCAGCTCCTCCATGCAGATCAAACCACGGCTGGGGCCTTGCTGCAGATATTGAAGTTGGCGCGTTTGGGTCTTCTACATACAATTGGCTGAAGGCTAACGCTCATAAATACGGTTACGTACATCCGGCTTGGGCTGAACCAGGCGGTAGCAATCCTGAACAATGGCATTGGGAATACGCAAGGAAGGTTAATTAAGATGAAAAAAATTATTATATTTTCCCTAGTCACAATCTTACTATTGCCACAATCAACCTTAGCACTAACAGAGGCAGATTATCCTGCTCAGAATATACGACTGTATGATCCAAAAAGCTCTGCTTGCACCGAAGCTGCAGGTTCCGTGTCAGCCGATTTATCTAAAAATATTCCATCAGACTGGGGAAAAATCTTCTCAGCAGCTGCAGAAAAATTCGATGTTAATCCTAATTTCTTAGCAGCACTATATCTAACAGAGCAGGGAAACACCTGGAAACCATTAAACTCTCAATGGGCATCCTCACAGGTTGGTGCTAGTGGTCCTATGCAATTTATGCCGGGAACATGGGCTGGCCATGCTCAAGATGGTAACGGCGATGGCAAAGCTGAAGTAACAAACCCTTACGACGCAGTTTTTGGAGCTGCACATCTAATCAAATCTATGGGTACAGACAAAAAGACTCCCTTGGGGGATATTGGTAGTCCATGGAAAAGACAGCCTAAGACTATTCTATATGCGGCAGGAGAATATAACTGGGGTGGCGGTAATGTCCAAAGTCACACCTCCGATTCTAGTCCTCTGACCGATGCTCCAACAGAAACTCAAAACTATCTTAAAAACATTTACGAATTATTCAATAGCGATTTCACAAAGTCAGGTCATCCAAACTACAGAGATCCAGCATCCACCGGAGAAGGTGGCAACGGAAGTAGTGTTGTAAGTGCATCAAGTTGCGCAAATAATACTGGCGGCATACATGCCGGAAGTATAGTAGAAACAGCAAAAGGACTGATAAATAAAGACAACCCAAGCAAATCCTCACAGGCATACATAGATGCTCGCGCTAAATATAATCCAGAAGCGGGTGGCGATATGACAGACTGTGGAAAATATATAGCCACAGTTATGCGTGCCAGTGGAGCCGACCCAGACTATCCGTCAGCAGGAACAAGTATTCAGAGAAATTATGTGATGAATTCACCAAAATATACCATCATAAATACTAAATCACCTAGCGATCTTCAACCTGGCGATATATTAGTAAATAACGGGCACACTATGTTGTATATAGGCGACCAAGGTAACGGAAATGTTGCAGCAGAAGCATCGCTTGGGGATCATCCGCCTAGGTATGCTAATATTGGTCGTGTACAGACACAGCTAGGGTTCTCAGATAATGTAGTAGCGAGGTTAAATAAATAATTATGTTCAATATTTTTACGCAATTAGATCGCAAAGTCAAAATAGCTATCGTCTCATTCGTAGGGCTATCCATCTCACTTATAATCTACGCAGTTTATCTACTGCAATTCGATGCCACGATATATGTATATTCCATACCCGACAACTTGACGATGTCTTATGGCGACGTAAAAAACCAGCGAATTTCATCAAGGAAAGACATTAAAGTAAAGCACGGCAACCATAAATTTACTTTCTCAGCTAACGGATTTGAAAGTTATACTACAGAAATAAATATTAACACAAAGGAGAAGAAAAACATCATATTCGCCTTAGAACCTATTACAGATGAAGCTAAAAAAGAATATGCAAAAGACAAGTACACCGATATCAAGGAGGGCATAGCTGGTAAAAAAGGTAAAGAAGCTACTCGTCAATTGGAAAATAAAAATCCTGCTATCAAATCTTTACCTATCCACGGCAGAGATTTCTATATATTTCCATGCGACAGATATCGATCTGAAGGGGATAAGACTATAGGAATATGTATAACAGTAACGGACTATTTTAATCGCTCTCAAATTGACGAGGCGTTTGCCAAGCTAAAAGAAAAGGGAATAAATCAAGAAGATTATGACATTAAAGTCAATAATCACATCTGGCCAACAGAGAAAGAAAAGTCTACAGGATCTGTAGTTCAGTGTAGAGGCTCAAATCCTGACTGGTGCTACACCTACAGAGATATTTAGCTCTTAAGCGGCATAATAATGTGCGTATAATCAGGATTTTTTACTTGCTCGCGAATTACACACGGCGACAATTTACCATTGAACGAAAATACGATTTCATCTGCGTCAATAATATTCAAAACTTCCGTTAGGTAGCGTGAATTAAGTGTTACTTGACCATCTGCGGATATCTTAGCTGTTGCTTCTGAAGTGTTCTCGCCAAGCTCAGACGCAATCGAATGAATAGAAAGCAGAGAATTTTCCTCTGATGCGGTAATTGTAATTCCACCACCAGATTCACGTGCAAATAACGCCGCAATTTTCGTAACTCGACTAAAATCAGACTTCTTAATAACAATCTCAGTTTCCGCAGTCGCTGGAATCAATTGGCGATAATCAGGGAATTTCCCGTCAATTAATCGACTAACAATTTCCATATCTCCCGTCTTAAAACAAACTTGAGAATCGTCAAAAAGAACCGTAATTTTCTTCTCATCGCCGACGCTCTTACTGACTTCCGCCAATGTAGACGCAGGAATGATCGCTGAAACTTCATTATCCGACTTTATCAGACGCTTTTCTGCCAGCCTGTAGCCATCAGTAGCAGCCAGATATAGCGATCCTTCATAATTATGCCAATAAACTCCCGTAAGCACCGCTCGCGTAACGTCAGAACTAACAGCCAACTTTGTTTGAACTATGGCTTTCTTCAGATCATCAACATCAATTTCATATTGCATAGCGGTTTTTTCATCAATTGTAGGCAGCTCAGGATATTCGTCAGCCACCACGCCATTGATAACTGATGAGAATTTTCCTGAAGTTATATGCAAATGCTCGTTTTTAGTTTCAAGTTCCACTGGACCGCTTGGTAGGTTTGTGATGAATTCTGATACCAATCGGGCAGGGATTGTAATAGACCCATGATCTTCAATTTTCGCACCAATGTATTGAGTGGAAGCAATTTCCAAATTTGTTCCAGCAATCAATAATCTTCCTCCATCAGTGCGAAGTAAAATATTATTCAATATCGGCAGTTCATTGCGACTTGATGCGATATCTTTGATTAGATTAAGTGCTTTTGCAAGTTTTTCTTGAGTGACTGATACTTTCATTATACTTTCCTTAATTTTTAATTAGTCTTAATAGTAATAGGTGCTGTGGAAACTGGGTAAAAAATGTGTTCAAACAGGGGTGAAGTGGCGATAAAATAGGTGGAAAACTCTGTGTGCTATTTGTGGACTTTATGGTGGATATTTGTGTATTATTCCACTGTCTGCTGACTTGTCGTTTTCTTTCCACAGATCTGTGTGTTGGTAAGTCACCGCGAAAACACAACATCTGCACAGCTTTTCCACAATTAATGAACATATAATTTATCCTTAATGTCGTTAATTTGCTCGCGAATACTGACGTTAGTAAGACTTTCTTTAGTAATTTTTTCAATTGAATGCATAGCGGTCGTGTGGTCTTTTCGTCCAAGCTCTTGGGCAATTTTCGGAAAACTCATTTTCAGTTCACTGCGTAGAAGAAACATCGCAATTTGTCTTGGCATCGCGATAAATTTATCTCGTCTGGATGAGCACATATCTTTTACATCAATATTATAATAGCGCGCCGTCTTATCAATTATTTGTTTGGCGGTTATATGTTGTGGTCTATTGCGTTTAATATCTCCCAAAATTCCTTCAGCTGCCGCCAAATCAGGCGTGAAATTCTGCATTTCCGCATAAGCAAGCAGTCGATTCAAAGCGCCTTCCAGTTCGCGAATGTTTGTCTTAAAGTTGGTTGCCAGGTATTCTACAACATCGGAATCTAGTTCGGTGTTGCTGAGTTCGGCTTTTGCTTTAACGATAGCGCAACGAGTTTCATAATCGGGCATCTGAATATCAATTGCCATACCCCATTCAAATCGACTACGCAAACGATCGGTTAGAGTAGGAATACTTTTTGGCGGTTTATCTGAACTAATAATTATTTGCTTATTGTTCTGATGAAGATCGTTAAATGTATGGAAAAATTCGTCCTGAGTTTTTTCTTTCCCGGCGATAAATTGCATATCATCGACAATCAATACATCGACATTGCGATATTTATCGGAAAAGCCTTTTTTCTTGAAACGAATAGAATCCAGAAACTCATTAACAAACGTTTCCGTAGTGATGTAAAGCACGCGCGCCGAAGGTTGTTTTTTAACTATCTCGTTACCAACAGCTTGCATTAAGTGAGTTTTACCAAGTCCAGAGCCTCCGTAAAGATAGAGTGGATTATATTTTTCTCCTGGATGTGCGGCGACTGCTTGGCAAGCGGCATAGGCCAAATCGTTACTCGAGCCAACGATAAAGTTATCAAAGGTATACCTGGGATTAAGATTACTTGAATGGGATTTCCTCGATGGTAAAATCAGCGGCTTCACTGTTTCTTGTTGTCCACTTTTATCAACTTCACGATTAACGCGCGGTTTTTTATTGCTAGATTCGACGTTATAGGAAATGGATGGGGCATTAATGCCGTTATGTGACAGAGCTTCCAATATTTGCGGATGAAATCGCTTTTCAAGTTGAGTTCTAGCAAAAATATTCGGCGCAATTATAAGAACTTCTTTGTCGGAGATTATTTCCAATTTGGTATTTTTAAACCACGCAGTAAACGACGAAGACGATACAGTTACTTCAATCTCACCTAAAACACCCTGCCAAACCGCATGACTATCCACGAAAATTACTCCCTCAAATCCTGTTAACTGTCTTTACTATAGCAAATAAGGGGAGTTTTCCACAAGTATGAACGGAGTAGAAATGTTACCATTCAAAACAGGGGTGGAGTTTTCCACAATTAAAATTCTCATCTGTTAAAACTGTGGAAAAATATACGTCGATAGTGGAAAAGTCATTGTCGACTTGCAAAAAGTACTGAAAGAATATATACTATTTGTTGATATGCCAAAGCGAACATTTCAACCACACACCCGACACCGTGCAAAGACGCATGGTTTTAGGGCACGAGTTTCTACCAAGGCTGGTAGGCTGGTTTTGAAGCGCCGCCGTCTAAAGGGTCGCGCTAAAATTGCTATTTAATTGATAGCTAAAAATTATCCCGTCGATGAAGGCGGGATTTTTTGATATAATTGTAAAATATGTTACAACAATGTAATCGGTTTCATGGTCATGGCAGTCTTAAGTTTGTCTATAAAAATGGACAAGCGGTTCGTTCGTCTATAGCCACGATAAAATACGTGAAGAACCCATATCGAAATCACAGTAGGTTTGCGGTTGTTGTTAGTAAAAAAGTCCTAAAATCAGCGGTGCGTCGGAATCGTATACGTCGACGTGTTTATGAAATTATTCGCTTGGAACTTCCTAATATGAAAAATGACCAAGACGTGGCTGTTATTATATTTTCGGCGGAAGTTTTATCGATGCCGTATAAAGACTTGAAGCAGACAATAAAGAATCTTTTCTCTCAAGCTCAACTGTATAAATAGGCAATTTTTTGCTATAATTAAGGCATGAGTTTTTTTGATGAGTTTATCGTTCGACCGATTTTAAATTTACTAATGGCTATTTATAGTATAATTCCAGATTTTGGTGTTAGTATTATTATCTTTACAATTATCGTAAGACTTTTACTTTGGCCGCTAATTAAGAAGCAACTTCATCAAGCAAAGGCAATGCGTAAAATGCAGCCAGAGTTAGTGAAGATCAAAAAACAGTACGCGAAGAATCCGCAAATGCGTAATTTAGCGATGATGGAACTTTATAAAAAGCATAATATTAGTGCTTTTGGATCAATCGGTGTTATGATTATTCAGTTTCCGATTTTGATTGCAATGTATCGAGTGGTGCAGATTTTTGTTTCTAGTCGCACCGACTTAGGAAAATATGTTTATGATTTTATGAAAAATCTGCCGGTTGCTAATAATCTAGTAAATAATCCAGATCAGTTTAATCAGAATTTCCTGGGAATTATAGATTTGACACAACACGCGATATCAAAGAATGGAATTATTATTGGCTTGGTTGTTTTGGCAGCAGTCGCGGCGTATTTGCAATATTTAACTTCAAAACAATTGTCACCTCAATCTGACAGCAATCGTAAATTGCGTGACATTTTAGCTGAGGCTGGCGATGGAAAAGAAGCAGATCAGACAGAAGTAAATGCTATTATGACGCGAAAAATGATGAAATTTATGCCAGTAATGATGTTCTTCGTTATTGTATATTTGCCGGCGGCTTTGGCTCTTTATTTGACAACGGCTAGCGCCGTGGGATATCTCCAGAATTATATTGTCTTTAAGCAAGACTCTAAAGAAATGCAAGAAATTGCAGATAAAAAATCATCTCAAAAATCTAAAGCATCGACAAAAATCGATAAACGTGTTAAAAAGGCTACAGAGGCTAGGATAACTCGAATCAAGGCTAAGGATTAAGGAGGATTTATGGACCAAATTGAAACGGTTGAATTTGTAAAAAAATATTTAGAGGATTTGCTAACATTCTTTGACTTGAATCTGGAAGTTTCGGTAAAAATCGAAGATGGAATTGTTGTAGCTTCAATTCCGCATAGCGAGCGAAGTAGTATTTTAATTGGCAGAAATGCGGAAACATTGCGTAGTATTCAGAACCTTTTGTCGACAGCGCTTCGTCATAAAGAAGCGTCAACTGTTCGGGTGAATTTGGATATTGCAGACTATAAAAAGCAGCACGCTGAAAAAATTGCCGAAAAGGCGCGCGGCTGGATTGAGGAAGTTCGACGAACTGGCGAGTCAAAGGTGGTGGATTTGAGCGCCGCTGATCGCTGGACGGTGCATCACTTGGCTGGTGAATATAGCGATATTGATACGCATTCTGAAGGCGAAGGTCGCGAACGACGTCTGATTATTAGTCAGAAGAGTTCTTAGTGTCTTTAAAGACTATTCTGGAGTACAGAACGTAATTCCAAACGAGGCTGACCACTGTGGCGGCTAGTTTGCTAATTAATAGAGCAAGTGATTTATTTAATCCGAAGTTTATAAATATCGGTGTGATAATGGCGATAATAATTGTTTGAATTACCCATAAGCCAAAGAGTGTAACTGCCGCGAATAAAAGAAATTGTTTTTTCAAGTTTTGAGACGTTGACTTGAAAGTGTATTTTTTATTTGCAAAAAATGAGAACAAAAAAGCAACGAATGTTGATATGAAATTAGCAAACTCCTTTGGGATATTTAAAAAGATTGTTAGACTAAAAAGTATGCCAAAATCTAGTACTGTATTAGTACTGCCAACGATAAGAAATCTTAATTTATCGGCGTGTTTTTTTAATATTTCCTGCATGGTATTCCTCTATTAAATATAATGGTCTGTTTTTTGTTTCAATAAATATTCGACCTATGTATTCGCCAATTATACCTAGGGATAATAACTGAACTCCGCCGAGGAATAAGATAACTGCCATTAGCGAGGAATACCCAGCACCAGTAGAAACTCCGAACAAAGGGCGAACTAAAAGATATATAATCCAAATGAAAGCAATAAGCGAAATAATGAAGCCGAAAATAGTTGCCATTCGTAGCGGTGCAGTAGTAAAGCTGGTAATTCCGTCGATTGCCAAGTTGAGTAGTTTCCGGTAATTCCATTTGGTTTGACCAGATAATCTGGGATCGCGATCATAAAATATCTCTTTTTTCTTATATCCAATCCAGCTAAAAATCGCTTTTGTATTGCGCTGAGACTCGCGGAATTTTTGCAAAGCCTCAATGCATCGGCGATCCAGTAAGCGAAAATCTCCAGTGTCGATCTGAATGGGGATGTTGGTCGATTTTTGCAATATTCTGTAATACCATTGGCTGGTTTTTTTCTTCAGCCAGGTTTCGCCTTGTCGATTGTTGCGGCGAGCATAGACGTCATCGTAACCATCTTCCCAATGTGAAATCATTTCCTGAATGAGCTCTGGTGGATCTTGTAAATCCGCATCGATAATCACCAGAGCGTCACTTTTTACGTGGTCAATTCCAGCTATCATGGCAATTTCCTTACCGAAGTTTCGCGATAAATTTATATAGCTAATTCGAGAATCTCTTTTCGATTGCTCGGCTATGATTGAAAAAGATTTATCGGTGCTGCCGTCGTTTATGAAGAGAAATTCGAATTGATAATTGGGTGTGTTTTTTGTAAATTCATCCAAGCGCTTAAATAATTGCGGTAAAACAGATTCTTCATTGTAGACTGGGATAAGAAGGGTGATGGTTTTCATGGTATTAAATATATTATTTTATTCTGAAAAAATGCTTAAATTTTAATAAACCAGTTTGATTTGGCAGCGGTCCATCGTGGATAATATTACGAATATAGTCGACAGAAACCTTACGATTTTTTTGGATATAAAAACGTTTTTTATAAGCTGCCGGTTTGTGGACAATTGACACTAAAGTGCCCTTGAATGCGGGCCAACCGTTACCGTGGCGAATTGCGCTGGCAAAAATCAACCAATATGTCAGTAAAAATCGTATGCCAATATGCCAGAATAATTTACCTGGAACATTTTTAATGAAGACTAATGGTAAGTTTTTGAAAGTATTATAAACAGCTAATCCGGGAACTTTTTTACTACTAGCGCCAACTTTATGATAAGCGATAGCCTTGGGCGTGAAGCGAACTTTCCAGCCGGCTAATTGCGCCCGAAAACTTAAGTCGACATCCTCATAATACATAAAGAAATTTTCATCAAACATATCTATATCATCAAAGATTTTTGCACGATAAATAGCACCGCCGCCAGTCGCGCCAAATATTTCTCCAGGCTTAGTTGGCGCATTTTTTATGAGCTCATCACGGTTTCTCGGTCCAGGAAGTCCCCACGTTGTGTAAAAATCTCCAGTTGTGTCAAGAGTTTTACTATTGCGTCTTTGTAGAATTCCGGTCGCAATTCCGCATTCTGGGTATTTTGATAATTGATAAACGAGAGCTTCACACCAGTTTCTATCAGCTATCGCATCCGGATTAAGTACTCCAATATATTCAAAGTTGTTTTTTAGGGCGTAGATTAATCCTGTATTAATTCCTCCTGCGAACCCTAGATTGTCTGAGTTTTTGAGTAAAATAATCTTTTCTTTTTTATGTGATGATATATATTCTTCAAATACGGCAACAGAACTGTCGCTACTATTATTATCTACTATAACAATAGTAGGTTTTAAGGTTTGTTTTATTAATGAATCAACACACTCTATGGCGTCGTCGGATCCGTTCCAATTAAGAACTATAATTGCAAGTCTATTCATAATGTTCTTTTTGTATTGTATAATAGGCGATGTATATTATGAAGTGGCTAGAAGTTTTTAATAGGAAAAACAGGATTCTCTTAAGGGAATTAGTTATTACGGATTTTAAATTGAGATATCAGGGTTCTGCTCTCGGATATGTATGGAGTGTTCTTAAGCCGCTTTTTCTATTTTCGATATTGTATGTAGTTTTTGATAAATTTTTAGGAGTAGGAAGGAGTATAGAACATTTTCCAGTGTATTTATTGCTGGGGATAATTTTATGGAACTTCTTCGTAGAAGCAACTAATCAAGGACTAAACTCTATAGTAGGTCGAGGTGACCTACTTAGAAAGATTAATTTTCCTAAATATATTGTTGTAATTTCTGGAACTGTATCCTCATTGATAAATTTGCTATTTAATATGATAGTGGTGCTTTTATTTGTGTTAGTAAATGGAGTTCAATTATCATGGATGTCGCTATTAATCATACCACTAATAATTGAACTGTATATATTTGCTTTAGGGGTGGCTTTTTTCTTGTCCGCTCTTAATGTTAAGTCGCGAGATACTGGATATCTATGGGAGGTATTTACTCAGGCTGCATTTTACGCCACCCCTGTTATTTATCCAATGCAGATGGTTTCGCAGAAGAGTAATTTTGCTGTTGATCTGTTATTTCTTAATCCTGTTGCACAAATTATTCAAGATAGCAGATATGTGCTTATAACTAAAGATACGATGATTATGTGGAATAGATTAAGCCCGCTAATGATGTCTGTACCGTTTTTAGCTATAGCTATAATAGTTCTGTTTGCAGTTTGGTATTTTAAGAAGCAGTCAAAGACATTTGCGGAGGAGATTTAGGATATATGAAGGACGTAGTTATAGAGGTTAACTCTCTTACTAAGACTTTTAAGATACCAACAGAGTCTAGCAACGGGATTAAACAGAAGACTATTAATTATATTAAAGGCAAAAAAGGCTACAGGGAATTTACGCCATTAAAAAATATATCTTTTGATATTAAAAAAGGTGAATTTTTTGGAATAGTGGGTAAAAATGGTTCAGGTAAGAGTACTTTATTGAAGTCTATAGCTCAAATCTATTCTCCGACGAAGGGTTCAGTACGAGTAAATGGATCTCTTGTCCCGTTTATCGAGCTGGGTGTTGGTTTTAATCCAGAATTAACAGGTAGAGAAAATGTATTTTTAAATGGAGCTTTACTGGGATTTAGCCATAAAGAGATGGAGCTGATGTATGATGATATTGTTGAATTCTCTGAGTTGGCAGATTTTATGGAAGAGAAGCTTAAGAATTACTCATCAGGGATGCAGGTTAGATTAGCTTTCTCTGTAGCTATTAAAGCTCGTGGCGATATTTTAATGCTTGATGAAGTGTTGGCTGTCGGGGACGCGGCTTTTCAGCAGAAGTGTTTTGATTATTTTGAAAAAGTTAAACGTAGTAATCAGACTGTGGTTTTTGTGACGCATGATATGAATGCTGTACGCAGATTTTGCTCGAGAGCTATGTATATAGAAAATGGAACGATAAAACATATTGGATCTCCTCAGGAAATTGCCGATATATATACGGAGGTTAATATGGACGCGGTTACTAGTGCAGAAGAAGAATCTCATGACGATTCAGTTAGTATGTCTGTTGATATACCTAGTAAAAAAAATTTTACGCAAGAAGACTCGATTGATATTGGCGTGACTGTAGATGGTATTACTGAAGATGTTTTTGTGAATATATCCTTTGTGTACGGAGGGTTTGTATTTGCTGATCGCAATTGTAGAGACACTCCTAGTGACTTTATACAAAACAATAGGAGGGTTAATTTCAATCAGAGTTTGGATGGCTTTAATCCTGGCAAATATGATATTCATATGTCATTACACCGTAGGGCTGATGATGGCATAATTAAACATTTGCCACGAGCGTTTTCGTTTATTATTACAGGTAAAGATGATTTTCGTGATGGTCCAATGAGAATGACGGGAAAATGGAGCGTAAAGAAGAGGAGATAAAATCAGATGAAAAATAAGATTATAAAGAGTACAAAATTTGTTATTAGAGCAACATTGCATCCGTCGTACGGCAGTGAACAAGTAAAGTTGTTTCGCGATCGTAGATCTATTAACAAGAAACGATATGAAGATTATATTAAATGGTTTGATAAGCATAAAGTCACCGATGGGCAACTTGAACTGCAAAGAAAATACTCCAAGGAGTTTAAGCAGCGTCCATTGATTAGTATTTTGTTGCCGACATATAATACAAATCCAGTATATCTGCGTAGCTGTATTGACTCTGTCTTATCTCAGAGTTATGACAACTGGGAGTTGTGTATTTCTGATGATAATTCTACTAGCGATCAAACAAAGAGTGTTATAAATGAATATGTAGAAAAGTATAATAATATTAAGGCTACATTTCGTAAAGAAAATGGTCATATATCAAAGTCATCTAATACAGCTCTTTCGATGGCTAAAGGTGACTATATATCATTACTCGATCATGATGACATTTTACCTCCCAACGCCTTGTTTGAAGTGGTTGATGTTATAAATAAAAATCCTGACGTAGATCTTATTTATACAGATGAAGACAAGATCGATAGTGACGGTATTCATATAGAACCATTTTTTAAACCTGACTGGAGTCCTGATTTTATGAATTCATGCAACATGGTAACGCATTTTGCTACCATAAAAGCAGATATAATTAGAGGTGTTAATGGATTTACTGTCGGAACGCATGGCGCGCAAGATTGGGATTTATTTTTGAAGATTTCTGCTAAAACTAATAATATTTATCATATTCCGAAAATTTTATATCATTGGCGTAAATCTGAGACATCTACTGCTATGAATGCTGATAGTAAACCGTATGCTTATATAAATCAAAAGAATGTCCTTCGTAGTAGTGTGAGACAAAGAAGAGAAAATGCTTATATAGATTCTCATGTTGCGTTAGGATTTTGGCGTAAAAAATATGTAATCCCGACAAATCCGTTGGTGTCAATTATCATACCAACCAAGGATAATTTTAGATATATAAAAAAATGCATAGATTCAATTATTGAAAATACTTCGTATCCATATTTTGAAATAATAATTGTAGATACGGGATCTACGGATTCTCGAGTAAATGATTTTTATGAAAAATTGATAGATAATAATGGCAATGTGCATGTTATTAAATACAAGAAGAAATTCAATTTTTCAGATGCATGTAACTATGGTGCAAATAATTCTAGTGGAGAATATCTGCTATTCCTTAATAATGACACGGAGGTTATTACCCACGACTGGATCCAGTCATTGCTTGAGCATGCTCAGCGTCCAGAAATAGGGATGGTTGGACCTAAGCTTATATTTGAGGATAAGACAATACAGCATGCTGGAATAGTCTTATCTGAAAGAGATATCGCATTCCATCCGTTTTATGGTCAGGATGAGCGTACAGATATATTTACGTATATTTATACCGCCAATATTCGTAATGTATCGGCAGTAACTGGTGCTTGTTGTATGATTAATCGTGATAAGTTCAATAAGGTGGGTGGGTTTGATAATAAACTTCGTATAACGTATAACGATGTAGATCTTAACCTTAAATTGCGCAAAGAAGGCTATTATAATGTCTACACTCCATACGCAGAGTTATTCCATTATGAGTCTAAGAGTGTTGGTCGCATAAACACGAGCGAGAGAGATACTAGCGAACTAGAGAGTGCCCAAAAAGAGATGCGTAAGAGATGGGGTGAATACTTGAAGAGGGATCCATTCTATAATGATAATTTTGAGCAATTTGGTCCGGGCTATAGGTTACCCGAATAACGTTAACTATTAATTATAAATAACCGCGACAGTAAGTTGTACTGCCGCGGTTATTTATATTATTTACGATGTAAAGATGTATGAGTTATTATACTTAGTATATTCCTGATGATGTAGATATGTGGCTAGCCCATGATTGTTGACCGTCGCCCCATCCATGTACTTCGACGGTATTATTGGTTGTACCTCTGTATTTGACATAATAGATGGTGTCTTTTCCTCTTCCTTGCAAGTCGGCTACTACTATGTCATTCGATCCTATCACATAGCCAGATTCTGGGTAATTACTTGCGGTGTGACGTACCCAGTTTTTTAACGAAGAATCCCATACGTGAAATTCGATAAGACCACTCGTAGTGTTGTCGTATTTAACATATATGAATTCATCTTTTTTATCTCCATCAAGATCTGCTGCAATAACTCTTCCTGTGTTCATGCTAGCTGAAGGGTGGCTTGTTGCTGTGTGCCTAAACCAACTAGTTCCATTATTATTCCAACCATGCACTTCAATCATGCCAGAATTAGTCTGCTCATAATTAATCAGATAATATTCGTCATTACCATCGCCATCAGTATCTGCTGTTATAACTTCAGAAAATAGCGGATCAATAGGTCCGGCAGATGTTGCAGTGTGAGCTAGCCAACGCAATCCATCTTGAGTCCACGTATGAAACTCTACTCTACCACTTGCAGTTCCATTATAGTCAACCTTTGTTAATACGGTATTTTTGCTATTAACCTTCCTTGATATAACCTTGCTGTACTGCTGATTAAAGGTGTATGAGTTTGTCGCTGTATGCTGAGACCATGCCTGTAAGTTACTATTGGCCCATGTGTGCATTTCGGCACATTTACTGCCAGTATTATTAGGGACGGATATAGTTAAGGTGTCATTATTTCCATTTATCCTAGTTGGTATAATTCTAGCGCCAGTTTCTACGTTAGGTATATTCTGTCCGTTTTTACAAGAGAATGAACTGCTTGATCTTGTGTCTCCAAACCAGTCTGTAAAGTAATTATAAAAGTTACGATTACCATAGGCGCTACACCCATCACCTACGCCATACCCAGATGACATAGCAGCGGCATTTGGTTGATATGGTGTATAACTATAAAGAGCGGCGGTTGTCCAATTCTGAATATTTACATTAGATCCTCCGCAAGCAGCATTTGGACTCCATTGAACGAAATTTACGCCTGTTGTATATGGTGAAAACCAATTAGGATTACGTGTTATTATGTAGTGAAAGTGTTTCGCTGCCCATTCTAGCTGGTTTTCTAGACCAAAATATTTACTATCACACTCGGCAGTGTCTGGACATCCGTAGCCAGTTGCGCTTTTGAATTGCCCACGAGTTGGCCACGTGTCAGTAACTAGGGCTTGCTCTTTTTGGAGCAAAACTATTAAAAGCTGTGGGTTTACATGATATTTTTGAGAGATATCAAAGATTAATTGAGCAGCGCTTCTCCCGTCTTTTGTTTTATAATCACGGAGACAGGTATATGGAGGGCTATGCCACCCTTTCGATGCGGCATACTGAGCGCGAGTTATATCAGGTCTTCCAAACTCACTGGCTGGTTTGGCGCCATTTGTATCACATTGGGGAACTTTACTATTTAAAAATGACTGAATTTGGCTCGCACTCATGGATCCGTAATTTGTTGCTACGGCATCATCCATAATATTGCCTGGGTCAAAATCATTTAATACTGCAGATGCTGGCGTAGAGGATAATATCACCCCTAAGCATATTGACGTAAGTATGCCTAATTTTAATATTAATTTCTTCATATAGTTATTTCTCCTTCAGTATCTCCAGTCACGTTGTTGTCTTCATAGTGAATGTTTATTGTCCATTTTCCAGGTGACAATTGAGACAATGGAACGTTAAATCCTTTGCAGCTAGACGTACTTGGTCCAGCTTGCAACTCTACGCTATTGGAATACGTTTGTCCGCTAGTATTATGCATTGATAACGTACATCTTCCGCTTGATGATATAGTTTGGATCAAACTACGGATATAAAGAGTGTTTGAATCTTTATCGACTGTTGTAGTTGTTATACTTACTCCAACTGTTGGTTTTTTTCCGTTGGATGATGGAGTCGGTTCTGGCGAAGGATCGCTTCCTTGTAGTGTTTTAGATTTTTGACCTGATGACTCTTTTCCTGACTTATTGGATGCATCATTTAATGATCTTTTTTTTATGTCTTGACCAGCTGTTTTCTGTTCCTCGGTGACCGTGTTGAATTGATTCTGGATGAAGGGCCAGAACTTAAATTTATAGGAAATTAAGCCATAGCCTGTTATAGACAATAGTATGACAGCTATCAGAATTAATACTTTATTTTTTTTATTTTGTTTTTTCTGTATTTTCATAATTGTTACCTAATCAACACTACTATAGCAGATATAGATAAAACGGTAAAGCTTTAAAAAGTTCTTTTATAGAATAAAATATCTCCATTATGTACAGTGACTTTATCGATTAGTTCATAGCAAGGTAGCTGTAGTGGTGTTGTAGATAACACACGAGTAACAGATTTTCCTATATGATTACTACAACTCAATTTTGCAATAAATACATCCGGCTGAATAAGTACGAGATCTTTGTCTATGGTATCAGACAGAAGTATATGTGCATACCTGTTATAAATTGTCTTATCTTTTGATACTTTTGACCAGAAATCTTTATCAGGGTAAGTATTGACTCCCGTAATTGATTTTCTATTTGCCATTTGAGGGAAATTTTCTAGCACGCTTGTGCCAGACAATCCCCATATATCGTCACTAGACGAGGTAGAGATAATCTTTTTGGTTATAATATTATCGTTATACCCGCTTCCTAGACCTCTATATAACGGCTGTATAGTTATTGTCGACATAATACATAAAGAAGAAAGCACTAACAGTCCGAGTTTTTCCTTTTTTATAAATATAAGAGCTAGTCCACCAGAAAGGCTTATTGCGGCTAGTAATAATACGCGAAGATCTCCGGCAAAGTTACGATTGAACTTTACGACATATACGATGGTGCAGACGTAAATAATAATCACCATTGTTGAATATAGATATGGTAAATAGCGATATTGTGATGAAAATTTTATAGTATTAGCAAGCGTGTATATTAATGAAAAGATTCCTATAAAACCTAATCCAAGCTGCAATCTTGTTATCGGTACAAGATGCATCATAAAAGGTTTTGCTATTGAAGAGAATCCTGGAATAAATAAATGAAATATGAATATTAAGCAGGAAACAAAAATAGCAACTCCGACCCAATCTATAGTTTTATCTTTACGCCATTTGCTATATAAAATAAACAGTATAGGAATGATAAATGCAAAAGGTGTGATGATAAATGCAGACATCTCACTTTGATTAATGGATCCTTTACTTGGATCTATCGATGAAATGGATGCGCCATCCATAAGTCGGTATTGACTATAGCCAGTGAGACCGATTAGATCAGCCTGTGATGGAGCTCCCGAATGTACGAATCGTGCCCCGGGATAATCTGTACCAGAAATGGCTTGTACGGCATCTATTCTGGTGATTAAAAATATACCAACTATGCCGATCGCTGCTAGAGCGGATCCTACTATGAATGCTGTATTTACATATAGTATTTTTCGTACTTTTTTGGGTGCTTTTTTCCAAGTATTTATATAATAGCCAATCGCCACTAGAAATACAGTGATGATAACAGGTATCTGAAAGGCTGGGTACAATAGTAGGGCGAAGCTTACCATTGAATAGGTTAATAAAAGTGATAGTGTGAGTTTCGATATTATATCACCATGTTTATATCTCTTTAAAAAAGATAAAGATTTATTTTCTATTAATTTCATTATTAATAGCAGTATGACAATTCCCCAGACAATACTCATTATGGTAATGGTTTGGTACCACCAGAATATAAAAGGGGTAAAAGAGCCTATGATAGCGATAGATCCCGATAATACGTATTTATTGGGAAGAAATTTTAACGATAGAAAGTATATGCTTAATAACAATGATGCTAGTAATAGCCACCACTTAAAGGCAAAAGCAAACTCGAAAGGAACTATTAAAAAGGCAAGATTTTGAGGTCGGAATATTGTTGACCATTCTTTGTATGGTGCATCAGATATAAGGCTCATATTCTTGCCAGAATTGCCAAAGTTCTTGTTGATTAGTGGATATCCAGCTTCTTTTTGTGCAATTGTGAATTGTGTAACGACTAGCCACTCGTCGCTGCGAATAGGTCGAGCTTCGCCTGATATGAGATTAGATGATTTACCATTAAGGAAAGAGTCATAGTATAAGCCAAATGAAGATCCAGATATCTTAAATCCTGTCGCAAAAATTAAACAAAAGATAATAGTAGACGGGAAAATCCATTTTTTATAAGAATCGTCTTTTAATTTTGTAAAAATAGAACGTAGAGCTTGCATAACATTCATTAGTATACAGTAAAAATAGCAAGTATAAAAATTGTGTTTTTTTGAGAACAAGTCTAAAAAACGAAAAATAAAAAATGAGTGATGCGCTATCTTTGTTAAAGATAGTAAGAATGTAAGGAGGCTACGTAATGATAAACATCGCATCACCCGTTATAGAGGAAGAGGAGCGTCGGGCGGTAAATGAAGTTATAGAGTCAGGTATGCTGGCTCAGGGCCCAAAAGTCGCTGAGCTTGAAGAAAGCTGGGCTAAATATTGGTTTGCAAGGGAGGTATTTTATGCCTTTTCTAATGCTGCTATATCCATTATTTATTAGGTTACGAAAATATATAAAAGTAGATACAAGCAATAAATATTTTTGTAGTTTTTTAATTTTGTTTTTTATGTGCTTTATGTTAGCTTTTTATACTGTTCAAACGATTTACTATAATGTACGGGTTGCTTAACTGTAAGGGACTAAACGAGTAGTAATAGTTGATCATATAACTAATGACAATGAGGGACTATTTATGTAAAAATTATCAAAATATGATATTATATGATTAAGTAAATGGGGGTTTATGACTAAGAAGATATTAATATATACAGGGTATTTTATTCCGCACCTGGGTGGCGTGGAAAGATATGTAGATAAATTAACAAGTGCTTTGGAGAAGATAGGGTATCAATGCACAATAGTAACTACTGCACACGATAATAGCCTACCCTCCAAAGAGACGATAGGCAGCAGAACTATATATCGATTACCTACGCATAATATTTTTAAACAGAGATACCCAATCATTAATAAACGTAAGAGTGCTAATATTATTTCAGATATTGATTTTAATAGTTTTAGCTTTTGTATAGTTAATACCAGATTTCATCTAACAAGTCTTCTGGGTGCCAGGTTGGCAAAAAAGCATGGGATAAAGGTTGCTCTTATAGAACATGGAACTGCTCATTTTTCGGTTGGGAATAAACTTCTTGATTTTTTTGGGTTAATATACGAACATGTTTTGACTGCAATTATTAAGCAGTATGTTGACTACTACTATGGCGTATCGCAAAATTGTAATAAGTGGTTGAAACATTTTGGCATATCTGCAGAAGGTGTTTGGTACAATGCAATTGACTCGAAGGATAAGTTGCTGGCGACTAATAAATATGATTATTTTGATAAGCGAGAAATCATAGTTACATATGCTGGGCGTATTATAAAAGAAAAAGGAATCATCAATCTACTTAAGGCATTTGATAAGGTCAGAAGCGAGATGTCAAATCAAAAAATTCGGCTAGTTATTGCCGGTGATGGTCCTTTAAAAGATGAGCTTGAGTCTAGATATTTAGATGATAGTTCTATACAATTTTTAGGTAAAATAAATTTTAGTGATATCCTATCTCTCTTTAAGCGTACTGATATATTTGTTCACCCGTCACTCTATCCTGAAGGGCTACCTACGGCCATATTAGAGGCTGGATTGATGCGAACGGCTATTATTGCCACTCCTAGAGGGGGGACGGAAGAAGTGATTATTGACAAGCGCCATGGTATAATAGTTGACGGTAGTGTGGATAGTTTAAAGATTGCTCTAATGGAAATGGTACAGAATGAGTCTATGCGCAAAAAAAGTGCAGATAATGTAAAGAAGAGAATAGAGAGTGTTTTTAGTTGGCAGTCGGTGGCGAAATGCGTTGATAATAAAATCAAGGAGAGTATATAGTGTCTAAAGCGGTAAAGTTCGTAATAGTTGGTGCTGGAAATATATCAAATACAAGACATATCCCAGCACTCAAGAAAATCAAGAATGCTGAGATATTTGGTGTTATAAGTAATAAAATAGAGCGAGCCAGAAAGACAGCTAAAAAACATAATATTCCTCACGTGTCTCAAATAAAAGAATCTTCTGACGGTTTAGTTGTGGTTAATGCTGATTGGATGAATGATGCTGATGCCTGGGTGATAGGTGCTCCTCCACACCTTCATTATCCATTGGTTAAATTGGGTTTATCTCTTGATAAGCATGTACTCGTAGAGAAGCCAATGATGATGAATGAAGATGAATGCAACGAGTTGATAAAACTGGCTAAGAGTAAGAATAAAGTGTTCTATGTTATGCATAACTTCCAGTATGCAAATAAGATGCTAAAACTAAATGATATTGTTGAGTCTAAAAAACATGGTGAAGTGGTGTCTATTACTGAAGTACAGTTTACTAATCATGACCGTCGGCTGCCAGAGTGGTATAATGATTTACCTCTGGGTCTGTTTTATGATGAGGCTGCTCATTTCTTGTATCTTCCAGAGAGACATGTTGGCAAGTTGCAAATACAGCATGCACATGCGGTGTATGGTAACGCTAAGAAGGAGGCCACTCCAGTAACTCTTTCGGTCAATGCTATGGCGGGTAAAGTTCCATTAACAATGTTCTTAAATTTCCGCTCACCAGTGTGTGAGTGGTATTATATGGTATCCTTCAAGAAAGATATTTACATCTACGATTTCTTTAAAGATATCCTAATTCACCTGCCAACAGACGGAGAACATCTTGGTAAAGATGTGTTGCGTAGCTCGATAAAGTATACGACTCAATATTGGGGACAATTTATAGCTAACGGTATACGCAGGGTGATAGGAGATCTGTTGTATGGTCACGATAAGGTATTAAGTAGTTTCACGTCTGCAATTGTCGACGGCAATGTTGATAAGTTTTTGACAGCTGAAAATGGTAAGATAAATGTAGCTGCTGCCAATTCTATAATTGATAAGGTCAATAAGCGATAGATGAATATATTTCTGATAATTGCGTATGTTGTAGCGGCGGTTAGTGGATCAACATTAATAAAATTAGGAGGATTGTCAGCGGGTTCAGCTCATTTACTTACAATTCCTTATACTAATTTACATCTTCCTATAATTAGCCTGTTTGGTATATTGTTTTACGGGGTAAGTTTCTTTTTATATATAATTTTATTAAACAGGTTTGAATTATCATTTATTTCACCGCTAACGATAGGACTAGTCTACCTGTTGCTTATGTTAACAGCTGTAGTAATTTTTAACGAAAGCTTTACTATAATTAAAACTATCGGCTGTATATTAATATTAGTTGGTGTTTTGATGATTGCTGCGACTAATAAATAGAATAGGATATAGGGAAGTATTAATAAAAATTATCTTCTAACAGATAGCCTAATTGATAATTCTTGATGTAGGTCGCGTAGTCTGCGCTCGTTTTGGTCGATACGTTGGCGTTGGTTGTTGGCGATATAGAATAGAAAAATAATCGTCGTAGTTTGTAAAATATCAAACAAGCTTAATTCTGATGAATCAAGTGGCGGATGCCCAAGTGAGATGTTGTATATCGGGAACGACCCCATCAAGGAAACCATGATGACTAGCCAAATAATGAGTTGATGACGAAAGCGTGCCGGGCTGACTTTACGCAGTTTGTATTGAGTGATTATATTGATTAGTGCCGCCAGAATAATCGGCACATTGAGTAGTATGAGGATAAGATATCTCATTCAAATAACTCCGTTAAGCGTTGCTTAAATAGTCGTTTGATAATATTGATGGCGTTCCAGTTGTTTTGACCTTTGGCTCGGGAATAGTCGGTGTAAATTGCTTTAATCGGGTATTCAGAAATAACCATGCTTGCCTGTTTAGCTCGCCAAATCATCTCTGAGCAAAACTCATAACCAGTTGATTTCCAGTCAAGGCTATCAATGGCCTTTCGTGAGTAAACTCGCAGACCAGATTGTGAATCGGTAACGTTGATACCGAACAGTACGTAGGTGATGAAGCTGAGGCCTTTGTTTCCTAGGACTTTAGTCCTGGACATGCCCTCGCTATTGATGAGTCGACTACCAATCAATAGGTCTGTATTAGAAGTGGAGATTTTTTTAATTCCAGCTAAAACATCTTCTGGGTCATGTTGACCGTCGGCATCCATAGTGGCGGCAATGTCATAATTATTTTGTCGAGCGTAGGCGAGGCCAGTTAATGTGGCACCTCCAGCTCCGGAATTCAATATATGATCAATAACTATTGCGCCGCCTTTTTTAGCCTGCTCAAGAGTGTCATCTTTGGACCCATCGTTGACGAGTACTATGTCGATCAAATAGTCTTTTTCGACTTTTGAAAAAACCTTTTTGGCTTTTTTAATCACACTCTCAATAACGGCCTCCTCGTTGTAAGCTGGAATAATAACACAAACCCTCTTCATATCAATAATTATACCATTTATAAATATTTACCGTAACCAGATTTCTTGAGTGTATAAGCGAGCGAGTTGAGCTGCTCTCGACTGATCCAGCCATTTTTAAAGGCAGTTTTTTCCGGACTACCGATAATCCTACCGGTTCGTTTTTGGATAACTCTAACGAAGTCGGATGCATCAGTTAAGCTATCAATCGTTCCTGTGTCTAGCCAAACATCTCCATTGTCTAAGGTTTGAACTTGCAATTTACCGCGACGTAAGTATTCTGCATTAATGGATGTAATTTCTAATTCTCCTCGAGCTGACGGTTTTACGTTTTTAGCAATCTCTACTACGTCATTATCATAAAAATATAAGCCGACAACTGCGAAGTGGGATTTTGGGGAAGTTGGTTTTTCTTCAATTGATATTGCCTGATTTTGGTCATCAAATTCAACGACGCCATACCTTTCTGGGTCAGATACTTTGTAGGCAAAAACTGTGCCACCGTCGGGATTTGTGCATTCCCGCAGAGATTCATCTAAACGCTCTCCATAAAATATATTATCTCCCAGTACTAGGGCTACTTTATCGTCACCAATAAAATCTTCACCAATAATAAAAGCTTGCGCCAGACCATCTGGAGTGGGTTGAACAGCGTATTCTAGATTTATGCCCCATTGTGATCCGTTACCAAGAAGCCTCTTGAAGCCGTTTTGGTCATCTGGAGTGGTAATTATGAGAATGTCACGGATTCCCGCTTGCATTAATGTGGTAAGCGGATAATAAATCATTGGCTTGTCATAAATAGGCATTAATTGCTTGCTTATGGCCTGAGTAATTGGCCATAATCGCGTACCCGATCCACCCGCTAAAATTATTCCCTTCATCATATTCTCCTTTGTGTTGTATGATTATATATCTATGATTCGACAGTATCAAGGTTAAACGGTTTTGAGATTTATAAATGTTGCATTTTAAGCGTTGTTTAATATATATTGCCTTAAATCCTCTTCCCAGTTACGGCTTTGAAATCCTGTAGAGTGCAGTTTATCTAGACTCATATCACTATTGAGTGGTCGTGGCGCAACCCCCGGCTTGTTGGCAAAATATTCTGCGGTAGTTGTATTAGAAACGATTAAGTCTTTATGATTAGATAATTCAAATATTTTTCTAGTAATGTCTGCCCAAGAAGCGAGTGGTCCGTCATTTGTTGCATTGTAAGTTCCGAATGGAGCTTTAGTTGACAATAAATGATCTATAATACGCACTAGCTCACTGGTGAACGTTAAGCGACCTATTTGGTCATTAACAACGGTTGGCGAGATGTTTTTTTCCGCCAATCCTAGCATGGTGCGGACAAAATTTTTGCCTTCACCAATTACCCATGTAGATCGAAGTAGATAGAAGCGGTCTAATTGTTCGACCAATAGGTCTCCTGCGGCCTTACTCTGACCATAGACACTAAGAGGACTAAGCGGCTCGTCCTCTGTGTGAGGTTTTTTGGTTCCGTCGAATACGTAATCGCTGGAAATGTGAACCATTGTCATATCATATTTTCGGCATACCCGAGTAAGGTTAGATACTGCAGATGCATTAACTTTCCAAGACGCTACGCGGCCTTCTTCGGTTTCTGCTGCATCAACGTTAGTCCAGGCTGCGGCATTTATAATGATTGATTCATGTTGCCAATCAAAAGAGTCGACAGCGGTTTTATTGGTAATATCTAAATCTTGACGCGATAACGCCGTCGCATTGGGAAAAACACGCTGTAGTGCTCGTCCTAGTTGGCCATTAGCTCCAGTAATAAATACAGCTTTATTATCCATTAAATCTCCATAGGAATTACATTATTTAATAGTGGATGTGCAGTATCTTTTTCGGAAATAATTGCTTGATCCTTATTGATTGGCCAGTTGATATTTAGCTCTGTATCAAATAAATTAACAAAAGTATATTTAGCATCTGGGAACCAATGAGCGTCAACTAGATATGTATAGGCGACATTATCATCAAGTGTTTGATAGCCGTTAGCTACGCCTTTAGGAACGAAAATTGCCGTACCCGGATTAATCTCGTGCGTGAAAACTTGGCCGAAACTCTCACCTTTACGAAGGTCACACCAAGCTCCAAAAACACGTCCATTGGCTGTTGAAATGAATTTGTTCCAAGGCTCAGCATGAAGTCCACGAGTGGCGCCAGTTTTGTCATTGAAGCTGATATTGTTTTGTACGATATCGAACGACGGTAAGCCTAAGGCTTCCATTTTTTCTTTTTGATAATTCTCTTTGAACCAGCCGCGATTGTCGCCATGTACGGGTAATTTAATAACAAATAACCCTGGAATTGACGATTCAGTGACCGTAAGTTCATTGTAGTTAGTTGGGTCAAACATAATTATTGTCCTTGTTTTGCATAAGCTGCTTCAACGGCGTCTTTTTGGGTGCGCCACCAGTCTTCATGCTCGCGGTACCAGTTAATAGTTTGCATTAGTCCATCGTGCATGCCGGTTTTATTATCCGTGTATTGCGGTTGCCATCCTAACTCGCGGCGTAACTTGCTGGAATCCATTGCGTAGCGCATATCATGACCTGGACGATCGTTGACATGTTCATACCAATCTTTACCTTTACCCATTAGATCACAAATCAATTCAATCACCATCTTATTATTAACGTGATCATTATCTGCGCCAATGATGTAGGTTTCTCCTAGAACGCCTTTTTCTAGGATTAAATGAACCGCTGAGTTATGATCATCGACATGAATCCAATCGCGAACTTGCTCGCCGGTGCCATAAAGTTTTGGCTTGATATCGCTTAAGATATTGGTAATCTGCCGCGGAATAAACTTTTCAATGTGTTGGTATGGTCCGTAATTGTTAGAACAGTTTGAGATAGTTGCTTTAATACCAAAACTACGAATCCAGGCACGAACTAGCATGTCGCTGGAAGCTTTAGTGCTAGAGTAGGGACTGGAAGGCTTGTATGGAGTGTCTTCTGTGAAGCGATTTGGGTCATCAAGCTCTAGATCACCAAAAACCTCATCAGTTGAGATGTGATGTAGTCTCTTATTATATTTTCGAATAGCTTCTAGAATGGTATATGTGCCAATTATATTTGTTTCAACAAATGGCCATGGATTACGTAAAGAGTTGTCATTGTGACTTTCGGCAGCGAAGTGCACAACTATGTCATTTTCAGCGACTAATTTGTCTATTAATTCGGCGTCACAAATATCGCCTTCTACGAATGTAATTTGATCGGCTACAGCTTCCAAATTAGCACGATTTCCGGCGTAGGTTAATTTGTCAATAACAGTGACTTCATATTCTGGCTTGTGTTTTACGGTGTAATGCACAAAATTCGAGCCAATGAATCCCGCGCCTCCCGTGACTAGCATCTTTGTCATAAGTATAGTATATCAGGTATAATAGAGAAGTTATAGAGGAGGATGTTATGAAAGTTGTAATTGTTAGCGGCTATTTTAATCCATTACACGGTGGGCATTTAGATATGATCGAGGCAGCTGCAAAAATGGGTGATTATTTGATTGTAGTGGTGAATAACGACAAACAGCAATTGCTAAAAAAAGGAAAAATTATCCTTAATGAAGAAAATCGACTCCGCTTAATGCGAGCATTAAAAGGCGTGGATCAGGTGATGCTTTCTATTGATGAGAATCCTCCGGTTACGGAAACCTTAGAGATGATTGCTCGGCAATATCCGGGATGTCAATTAGTGTTTGCAAATGGTGGCGATAGGTCGGCACCGGAAGTTGTTCCAGAGCGTGATGTTTGCGAAAAGTATAACATTGAAATGGTCTATGGGGTTGGTGGTTCAAATAAAGCAGACTCGTCTACTCGAATTAATCAAGCTACCGGACAGGAAAGCTAATCTCAGCTTTTCCGACCATATCTTTCATATACAGCCAAAGTTTGCTCGGCCATGCGCTGCCATGAAAATGTCTTAACGTGTTTCTTGCCTTTTTTAACGAGTTCATTGCGTAATTTGTCGTCAGATAAGATGTCGTCAATTGATTTTGCCATATCCTCGACACTGAAAGGATCAAAATAGTGAGCGGCATCACCGTGGGTTTCTGGCAAACAAGTGGCTGTACTCGAAGCGACTGGCACTCCGTGTAGCATTGCCTCTAGTCCTGGCAAACCAAATCCCTCACTAAGCGAAGGGAAGCAATAAACTGCCGTATTTTCATACATCCAGCGCAATTGCTCGTCTGATATAAAGCCGGTAAACACGACGTTTTTAATTCCGTGCTCATTTACATATGTTTCGTGGCGAGCATAATTGCTATCTTTTTTACCAGCCAAAGCCAGCGTTAAATCTGGATATTTTTTCTGTAACAAAGCAAACGCGTCAATTAGTCGTCGAAGGTTTTTATGTGGCGTTGGTCTACCGATATACATAATGAATTTTTTACCAATCAACTCGTCAACAGGTTCGTTGCCTTTTGGTAACTCATCCGCAGACTCCAAAGTTACAGTAATTTTTTCTGGGTTTACGCCGGTGAATTTAATCAAATCATTTTTTACGAAGTTAGAAATTGTGATGATATGCGAAGATTTTTTCGCAACTTTTTTGTTGACCCATTTATAAATTTGCTGCTTAATCCAGAAAACGACAGGATTTTTATCTGGATTTCTGAATCTAACAGTAGTCAAATCTTGCATCGTAGTAACAACTGGACTGGAATTGTATAGAACTGGCTGCTGAACCATCGCAAAATGAACTAAGTCTGAATGGAGACTTTCAAGTTGTTTTTTAAAGCCGATTTGTTCGGCGAAAGTGTATTCTTTGTAGGGACAAATGACTTTTTTAAAGCGCGGATTGCTTGGTCGCCAACTGTCAAAATCCTTTGGCTTGAGCAGAATAACATAATCGTTTTTATTATCAATTTTCTGCAAATAATGAATCAGCCGTTCGATGTACCGACCAGTACTAGTCCTTAATGTTCGGGCGTCAATTACGATTTTCACGATAATGTTCCTTCCATGATTTATCAACTATATTTTTTATCGCTTTATGGAAAATTGCAGCTGAAAATTCGTTGGCTGTGGCTGAGATTTTTGTTGGTGAAACTTTTTTACCAGGAAGTTTATCTAAGGTTTTTATCAATGAAGAATCTGTTTGCTCAGAAAAGAACCAGCCGTTTTTTTCAGGTTTTATATAATCAAGTGCGCCGCCAGCTTCATACGCAACCACTGGAATACCAGATGCCAACGCTTCAACCGGCGCAATTCCAAAATCTTCGTGCGAACAAAAAATAAACAAATCTGCTTTTTTAATATATTTTTCTCGCGTGGCATTATCGACAAATCCTAAGAAATTAGTATGTTTATCGGCGATATTCTTCAGGTTGTCAACGTCTGGACCTTTTCCAATAATATCTAATTGCCAGCCAAGTTTCTGACAAGCCTTAATAGCAATGTCAAGCCGTTTCATTGGCACAATTCGCCCCCAAATCAGACAGCGAGGTTTCTTTGGGATGGACGTTTGCTTGCGATTTTTAGCAAGTGGCGAAAAGCTCGATACGTCAATTGGCGGAAAAATAACCGTACTTTTTCGCTGGTAAAACTCTTCAATATCAGCCTGAATTCCCATAGAGTTGGCGATAAAAATATCAACTTGCTGAGCGGCATTGAAATCTCGTTTTTTCAGTGGTCGGACTAGGGTTTTTAAGCCTAGTCGCGCCAGCCATTGTGGGCGAAAACTTGGTCGTTTGATGTATTCGTCGTAGTGCCGCCAATAAAAATGTGTTGGCGTATGGCAATAACAAATATGAAGTTGATCTGGTCTGGATTTACGGACGAATTTTGCCTCACCATTTCCAGAGCTTGAGATGATAATGTCAAATTCGCTAAGATCAAGCTTAGCAAACCACCACTGTCTAAGAAGTGGCAACAATCGTCGAATTTTTGAAAATGGCCATCGCTGTAAATAGCCGGTAATGACTTTATTATCTAATCTTTCTCGCCATTCATCGCTACAAAAAGAAGTGTAAATTGGTGCATCTGGGTATAATTTGTGAATTTCCAAAACGACTTTTTCGGCTCCGCCGCCGTAAATCCAATCGTGAACTATGGCAATTTTTGGCTTACTCATTAATTATCTTTCTGGAAAATAACCAAGCAGGTTTTTAATAAAATCGTGATGTCCATCCAAAGGCTCCAGTTCTGAACGTAATATAAGTCAATTCGTCGCCGTTCTTCAAAGCTGATGCTGCGTCGACCAGACACTACTGCAAGTCCAGTGAGTCCTGATTTGACCGCTAATAAAACGTGTTTTTTGTCGTATGCGCTTAATTCGTGCGGTACCAGCGCTCGTGGTCCGACCAGGCTTATGTCGCCCTTTACGACGTTGAATAATTGCGGCAATTCATCAAGGCTAAAGCGGCGGATAAACCGGCCAACTGGTGTCACGCGAAAATCATAATCAAGTTTGTCGCCGTTTTTACGGTATTCTTCAATTAGTTCAGGCTTACCGACCATTCGAAAGACTTCTTCGTCGGTTTTGCCGTCAAACTTTGCGTAATGCGAGCGGAACTTATAGACCTTAAACGGTCGATTGTAGCGAGTGAGACGTTTTTGCTGTTTGCCGTGCATTAAAATCGGTCCTGCTGGATCGCTGATTTTTACGGCAATTGCCACCAAAAGCATAATTGGCGAGGCGATGATAATCCCAATTGTTCCACCTATAACATCCATAATGCGCTTCACAATTCGCCCATAGCCCATTAGCGGTGTTGGATGAGTATGAATTAGCGGCACGGAGTCGATGATATCAATAGTGTGTTTGGTGGTCATAATTCCGTCGAATTCCGGCGCTTGATAAAAATCCAGATAATGTTTCTGGGCAATTTGATAATGTTCGCTAACGTTTTTTGAGTCGGTTTGGATGATGACGTCAATTTTATCTCTTGTGAGCGCCGATTCTAATGACGAGCGTCGAAGCTTTTTTAATTCAATAGGAATGAACTGGGTTTGCGCAACAATTCCGCTAATCTTAAAGCCAGTTAACGGATTAGTTTCTATAAAATCAGCCAGAACGTGAGTTAAATCACAATTGCCAATTAATATAACACGGCGAGCTCCTAAGCCGCGCTTTAATAACTTCAGACGAACAATATTGGCGGCGCTGCGGAAAATCATTAGTAAGATGAAGCCAATTCCAGTGGCATAACCAGCGACAAGCTTGGCTGGGAATAACGGAGTGTTGGTAAAGAACGTCACGGAAATCATTATCATAATTCCAGTTATTGATGCCAAAAGTATTCGTCCAAAGTTTCGCAATGGGTGCGTGTAAATCTCTCGGTCGTATAAGCCAAAGAAATAGAACATCACGATCCACAACGGCAACGTCATAAAGATGGAAGTGATAAAATCTATGGCATTGATGCTGATATGGAATGGTCTAGGATCCAGGGAAATTCGCAAAATATAGGCAATAGTAAATGCGCTCAATAAATCTAGGATATCAAGAACGACCAGGACAATTTTGAAGTAAAAATCAGACTTTTTCCGCATAATCTCTGGGGTAATTATACAAAAATATGCCGATTATAGCAAAACAATGAATCGTATTTATAAAACTGCCAAAAAACCAGAAATGCACAAACATCGCGATGGTTAGAGATAAGATAAATTGAGCTTTAATTTTACGGATGTTTTTTATGGCGAAAAATATAATTGTCAACGGGACAATTAGAAGGGCGAATAGCCCGATGACTCCTAAGCCGCTGAGTAATAATATGTAAAAAACGTAGACTGTTTGGTCCGCTGGGACGTTTACGTGAAGGTGTTTTTGGATGAAATTACCGAGATTGCCGAGCCCAACGCCGAAGAGAAGTGTTCGTGGTGATGATAGCCAAGATTTTATGGCTAAGTCACTGGCGCTGAGTCTGTCGTTGGCGGAAGCTTCAACGAAACCGGCAGGTTGGAAAGAATTGTTGCTTGGTGGAACGTTTTCGGCGGGTTTTGGTGACGGATTTTTGGCGATGGATTTTTGCGGAATCTTAATTTTCCCGAGAGATAATTGATCGACCATACTGACGAAGGTATTGTGCGTAATGAAGGGCGTATTGGCGTATTTAATGTTGGCTGATGAGAACAATAAGGCGAATCCGAGTAATAATCCAGCGAAGATGATTGGAAGTTTTTTACGCACAAAAGATACGTCAATTCGTTTTACAAAAGCGATTATAAATAAGGCTATTATGGCGATAAAAATTGCCAAAAATCCGCCACGGGAGAATGTTAAAGATATGGCGAGAGTTGTGAAAAATAGGCTAAATTTGGCTAAGCGAGATTTTGATTGAAAGAGTGCAAGGAAAAATGCTGGAAGTAGAGAATTGGCGAAGAACTGCGGTTCGGCGGCGAATAAATTGATTCGTGGAAATCCAAAAACGTCGGCTTTACAGCCAGCGCAAAGTGTGCCAAATCCTGTTGGTTCAAAAGTGGCGACGATGAGCTGAATTATTGCTAAAATTCCAAAAACTAGCCCGCTCCATAATCCGACACTGATGAGTTTGCGTTTTTCTGATCTTGACAATTCGCCGTAAATTAAGCCAGCGGATAATCCGACGGCGAGTAAGAATAATAGCGATAACGAATATAACGCGGTGCGCAGGCGTGCTTCTGCGAAAAATACGCCGACGACGATGGCGATAAAAATTGCCAAAAATCCGCCGATTAGCCATCGGTTTTTCAGTAATTCTTGACGTTTTTTAAGTAGTAATGGCAAGGAAAATAACAGTAGGCTTACGGCAACGATTTGATATAATCCTACGCGCAATGACGGGAAATCTAGAATTGATAAGCCGACACTGGGATGCAGGGCGAAGCCGCCACCAAAAATAATAATAGCCAATAGCCAGAATCGAACGTCGTTAATGTATTTTTTTGCCATATTTTAAGTATAGCGTATGGTGTATACTTTAGATATGAAACTGACGAAAAAGCAAAAAATAATGCTGGATTTTATCGATGGGTTTATAAAGGGTAATGGCTATAGTCCGACACTTCGGGAAATTATGCGCGCCTTGGGCTATAAATCGGTGTCGACGGTAGCAAAACATGTTGATAATTTGGTGGCTGCGGGTTTTTTGGAGAAGCAGGACGGCGAAGTTAGGTCTTTGACGCTGAGTAGTGAGAAAAAAGAAGTTTGGTGGCAGAATTTAGCGAAAGAAATTAAGAGGAGAGAAGTCGAAGATGACGAAAAATCACGCTCGGAAGTGGAGATTTTAAAAAAAGCATTGGAAATTGTCCGTCAGTAACTTTACAACTATTCAAAAACTCGCTATAATACAAGACATATTCCGGCATAGCTCAGTGGTAGAGCGGTTGGCTGTTAACCAATAGGTCGCTGGTTCGAGCCCAGCTGCCGGAGCCAAATTAGTTTTCTATGAAGCTGTCCTTAATAGGGCAGTTTTATGTAGGTTATTTAACGGATATATTTTATGGGAAAAACTTTCAAATATTACGACATTATTTTAGCTGTATTTGCTGCTATATTATTAATCTCTAATTTAGCAGGGACTAAATTAATTGCTTTTGGTCCGATTATTACAGATGGCGGAGCTATTTTATTCCCAATATCTTATATTCTTGGCGATGTTTTAACTGAGATTTATGGCTATAAATATGCTCGACGAGCGATTTGGGTGGGGTTAGGTGTTATGCTTTTGGCAGTGCTGTGCTTTACAATTGTGCGTTATATGCCACCGGCGCCGGAGTATGCGGATCAGGCTGCATATGAAGCGGTTTTAGGATTCTTCCCGAGGATTGTTGCAGCTAGCTTAGCCGCATTTTTGACTGGATCATTTTTAAATTCGTTTGTATTGGCGAAATTGAAAATTAAAACTAAGGGCAAAAAACTATGGTTACGATTAATTGGATCGACAGTCGTTGGTGAATTATGTGATACTGTAGTATTCGCCTTTGTTGCGTTCGGTGGAATACTTCAGGGAATGAACATGGTGACGTATATTCTGATTGGCTGGATATTTAAGACTGTAGTGGAGATTGTTTTCTTGCCTATTACATATCGCGTAATAGATAAGATGAAACAGGTCGAAAAAGTTGATGCTTATGACGATAAGACCAACTTCACGCCGTTTAGTGTTGACTTAAAATAGTCTGTCTGATCTTTAAAGCATTTTTACAGAACGCTTGTTTATAGTGGTTTGCATGAGAGCAATAACCACACCCCAACCATTAGCTAGGTCGCGACTTATTACGTCCGATTCTAGTCCATCGCCGTTTCGAGCGATAGCTAATCCGTTTGTCGACATAGTCGTGCCGGTGCTGAACGAGGAGAAAATTCTTCAAAGTAGCATTGAAACACTTGACGAATACATGATGGAAAATTTGCCATATCGTTATCAAATAACAATTGCAGATAATGGCAGTCAAGATGATACCCTAAAAATAGCGAAGAACTTGGCACAAAATCATCAATCAGTTCGCGTCGTGCGACTAGCTGAACGCGGTCGCGGGCGAGCATTAAAGCAGGTTTGGCAAAGCAGCCAGGCGGATATCCTGACATATATGGATGTCGATTTGTCCACTAGCTTGGACGATTTTCTACCGATGATTCAGCCGCTTGTGGCGGGCGAAGTTGGTGTGGCGATTGGTTCTCGATTGATGAAAAAATCAAAGACCAGCCGCGGTTTTAAGCGGGAGTTTATTTCACGGTGTTATAACAAGATTATCAAATTGACGTCGCGAACCAAATTTAGCGATGCGCAGTGTGGATTTAAGGCAATTCGTCGCGATGTGGCGAAGAGATTTTTGCCAAAAATTAAGGACAATGAATGGTTCTTCGACACCGAGCTTTTGATTAAAACGGAGCGCGCACTCGGACCGACGCGTCGGGTTATGGTTTGGGGCTGGCAATTGCCAAGACTCTGGCGGATCGCTGCGATTATACTATTCGCATCAAAAGCAAGCCGTCAAATGGCACGGAATTTATACTAGTCATTCCAAATTAATAACAGATAGAATATGTTATAATTTACGCATGGAAACATTGCCAGATCACGATAAATTATTAACCAACAGAGCCTTGCGGTGTGCGGCGGCGGAGCTAAACGTTGATTCATCTGAATTACGGATCACGCCGGTAAGCGGCGGCTTTTCGCTTAATCGTCGAGCGCTGGTGTCGTCTGGTGGTCGAACGATTTTCGTTAAAGAAGTTGATGCTAATTTATTGTCGGATGAGGGCGAGCGGGAATTAGGCTGGCTAAAAAAAGATTATGCAGTAACACGCTTGTTACAGAAAACTTATCCGCAATATGTTGCTGATTGGACTGAATTGGCTGATGACGGTTACGTGTTGATGACGAGCAGTTACGCTTTGTCAGATGGGTGGTTGTGGCAACCTCCGACGGATAACTCTGTCGCGGAACGTTATATTTCGACGGTGATAACCGCGGTTCGAGAGTTGGAAAAAATAAAATTGCCGCAGGAGATAATTGAAGAATTGCAACTACAACCGTTTGTGGCGAGAGAGCTTGGCTTAGATTATGGGATTGATCAGATTATTGCTGATGCTGATATTCGTCGTCGGTTGATTGATAATTATCAAAAACTATTGCCAAATCAGTTGGAGATTAATCAGCGGCGCTGTCGGAATATAATTGAGCTACTAAAAAAGCGCGATGAATTGATTGATATTTCGGTGCGCGCTAAAGAATTTGCCAAGCAGACGGAAGATTGCTTTAATCATTCGGATGTTCGTAGTGACAATTTGGCATTTAATCCGCAAACTGGCGAGTTGAAATCGGTTGATTGGAACTGGGCTTCCTATGCACCCCAGGGATCTGGTGCGACAGAATTTCTGGTTGATATGGCGCGCCATGGTCATGACGTAACGTCGTGGCTAGGTGAGTTGAACGTGGAAATGCTGGCGTCATTTGTCGGATTTTTCCTTACACGTAGCCTAAAACCACCGCTCAAGCCGGGTGATAATCTTCGTCAAATGCAGGCGTTATCAGCGGCTGTTGCTTACGATTTACTGGAGCGTATGTGACGACCTCTCATCCGCTAATCATTCTCCGCGGTAATTCTGGTTGCGGCAAAACCAGTACGGCGCGCTTACTCCAGCGTCAACTAGGCTACGGCACGATGTTGGTGTCACAGGATGTGGTGCGCCGGGAAATACTGCGCGTGAAAGATAGCGAAAATAATCCGGCGATTCAGCTGATTTACGATCTATGCATGTATGGCAATAACGTTGGTTATACGGTGATTTTGGAGGGTATTTTGAGCAATAAAAAATACGGCGCGATGCTGCGCCGGCTGCTGGATGATTTTCAGGGTGAAAAACTGATTTATTATTTTGACGTATCGTTTGAGGAAACGGTGCGCCGCCACGCTACCAAGCCAAACGCTCATGAATTTGGCGAATCAGAAATGCGCCAGTGGTGGAAAGACCAAGATGTTTTGAATGTACCAGGCGAGCAGCGAATCGGTGAACAGCTGTCTCAGGCAGAAATTGTCGATCTGATTCACCGCGACGTTTTGGTATTATCAGAGGGAGCAAATGTTTCCGCATCTCGCATGTAAATAATACAATGTACTTTCATTGACAGACGCTATATATCGCGTGTATATTCAATATTAAGCACTACATATGGTGTTTTAGAAAATAAATAACGTTTTTTGCAACATGCGCCCACTGGAGAGTTTGGGCTGGTTTGCTGTTTTTATAAATAAGGAGGGGGAATGTATAAATCAATTAAAAAACGCGATGGTCGAACTGCTAAATTTGATCGAAAAAAAATTGAAAAGGCAATTGAAAAGGCTGGGTTGGAAACTGGTGAATTTGACGCCGCTCAAGCAGTTGAATTGACCGACAAGGTTTTGGGTGTTTTGGAAACTCGTAACCAAAAGCGTCTACCAAGCGTTGAAGATATTCAGGACATTGTTGAGGATGCGTTGATTGACTCTAAGTTTAAGAAGACTGCAAAGGCATATATTATTTACCGCGATCAGCATAAAAAATTGCGCGAAATTACTTCTAATGCGCACGTTGATTTGATTGATAAATATCTGGAAAATTTGGACTGGAAAGTTAATGAAAACTCTAATATGGGCTACAGCCTGCAGGGTTTGAATAACTATGTTTCAGCGGAAATTACGAAGACTTACTGGCTGGATAAGATTTATACATCGAAGATTGGGCAAGCTCACAAAGAAGGCGACTTGCACATTCACGACCTTAACTTGCTAAGTGTTTATTGTGTTGGTTGGGATTTGACTGACTTATTACAAGAAGGATTTACTGGCGTTGCTGGTAAGGTTGCTTCTAAGCCAGCTAAGCATTTCCGATCAGCGCTTGGTCAAGTTGTAAACTTCTTTTATACATTACAGGGCGAAGCGGCTGGTGCTCAAGCTTTCTCTGATTTTGACACACTATTAGCGCCGTTTATTCGTGCCGACAAATTGAGCTATAAAGAAGTAAAACAGGCTATTCAAGAATTCGTCTTTAATGTCAACGTGCCGACTCGTGTTGGCTTCCAGACGCCGTTTACCAACATTACACTTGACCTTGAATGTCCAAAGCATATGGCAGATAATCCAGTGATTATTGGTGGCGAAATGCAGGACACGACTTATGGCGAATATCAAGAAGAAATGAATATGCTGAATAAGGCGCTGCTGGAGGTTCTTTCTGAGGGCGACGCCAATGGTCGAGTCTTTACATTCCCAATCCCAACGGTTAATATCACCAAGGATTTCAATTGGGATAATCCAGTGATTGAAAGTTTGTGGGAAGCTAGCGCTAAATACGGCATTCCGTACTTCTCAAACTTCATCAATTCTGACATGGATCCAGAAGATGCGCGCTCGATGTGCTGTCGATTGCGTATTGATAATCGTCAATTGGAATATCGTGGTGGCGGTTTGTTCGGCTCAAATCCAATGACTGGTTCGGTCGGTGTGGTAACGATAAACTTGCCGCGACTGGCGCTAAAATCCAAGAATGAGAAAGAGTTCTTTAAGGGATTGGCTGAACTTATGGATATGGCAAAGGACAGTTTGGAAACCAAGCGTAAAGTTTTGGAGCGATTGACCGACGCTAATTTGTATCCGTACACCAAGTTTTATTTGCGAAACATTAAACAGCGTTTCAATCAATATTGGAAGAACCATTTTTCAACCATCGGTTTGATCGGCACGAACGAGGCGGCGCTTAATTTACTAGGCGTTGATATTGGCACGGAAAAAGGTAAGGCTTTTGCTGAGAAGACGCTTGATTTTATGCGCGATCGTTTGGTGGAATATCAGAAGGAAACTGGCAATAATTACAATCTTGAAGCAACGCCAGCTGAGGGCACAACTTATCGATTGGCGCAGCTTGATAAAGCCAGCTTCCCAGATCGAGCGCATTTTGCTAATGGAATTGGCGCGGAAGTTAAATGTCCGTTCTATACCAACTCTAGCCACTTGCCAGTTAATTACACGGACGATTTGTTTGAGTTGATGGATCTTCAGGACAATTTGCAAACCAAGTACACAGGTGGCACGGTGATTCACTTCTTCTTAGGTGAGCGCATGGACGATCCGCAAACTTTGAAAAAATTAGTGAAAACGATTTGTGAAAATTACAAATTGCCATACTTCACGTTCAGTCCAAGCTTCTCAATTTGTAAGAATCACGGCTATATTGTTGGTGAGCATCCAGAATGTCCAAAGTGTGGTGAAGCGACTGAAGTTTACTCACGTGTGGTTGGTTTCTTGCGTCCAGTTTCTCAATGGAATAAGGGTAAGCAAGCGGAATTTGAAATGAGGGAGCATTATGACGATGCCGCCGAACACCAGCGACTTAGCGCCGTCGCGACAGCTTAAGGTGTCAATTGGTGGAATTCAGAAGCTGTCGCTCGTGGATTATCCAGGGCACGTGGCGGCGGCTCTGTTCCTCTCTGGCTGTAATATGCGGTGCGGTTATTGCCATAATCCTGAATTGGTATTACCTGAACGGTTAGCGCCGAGTATTCCAGTTGATGAAGTAATGATATTTCTAAAATCGCGAATTGGTCGGCTGGACGGCGTGGTGATTTCTGGCGGTGAACCAACGGTAAATGAAGATTTGCCGGAGCTATGTCGAATGATTAAGAAACTTGGTTTTGATATTAAATTGGATACCAACGGCACGCATCCAGATATAGTTCGCGGAATGGTTGAAGAAGGGCTGATTGACTTTATTGCAATGGATGTAAAAGGTCCGCTGGAAAAATATGTTGAAATTGCGGCGCGACCGATTGATTTGGAAGCGATCAAGGAGAATGTTCGGTTGATGATTGATTCGGGAATTGATCACGAATTCCGTACGACGATTGTCCGCGAGCAATTGGAAGTTAGCGATTTTGAGAAGATTGGCGAGTTGGTTAAGGGCGCGAAGAGATTTGCCTTGCAGCATTTTCGCACTGGCACGACAATTAGTCCAAAGTTTGCGAATTACCACACTTTTACTGACGAAGAATTTAGAGAAGCTCAGAAAATAATGGAAAGGTACGTTGGAGAATGCGTGATTCATTAGAGGTTGAAATTGTGCGCGTCCGTCAGGAAAATCCTGAAGTGAAGACGTTATATTTTGCGCGACCGTTCGACTTTACCGCCGGACAATATATTACGGTTTTTATTGATGGTAGTAGCGTGCGCGAAGGGAAGGCCTATAGCATTTCTTCTACTCCTGATGATGAGCTGATGTCAATTACTGTGAAGAATGTTGGTGGTGAATTTTCTAGCTATTTATGTTCACGGAATGTTGGCGATAAATTACAAATTAGCCACGCTTATGGCGATTTTAATCCGCAAACAGAAAGTCCTTTGGTTGGAATTGCTGCGGGCTGTGGACTTAGTCCAATTTGGAGCGTTATGGCAAGTTCTAGCCAGCCGACGTTTTTATATTTTAGCCAAAAATCGCCAGAATATATGGTTTTTGAAAATGAGCTAGCGGCGTCAAATATTAAAGTGAAGAAGTTCAGTACTCGCCAGCAAGTTGAAGAAAAATATGGTTGGTTTAATGGTCGATTTAATGTGGAAAAAATTGTTCATGAAACGCCAGAAGATGCGCATTTTTTGGTCTGTGGAAGTTTGCCGTTTGTTAAAGATGTTTGGCAAAAATTATCCGCCGCCGGTGTAAGTGAATTGAAAATTTCAACGGAGACGTTTTTTGAGCAATGAACGAAGGTTTGGCGGATGGAGCGGGCGATTTTAATGTTTTCTCGGCGTTGAATGGCGATGTTAATTTTCAGGATTTATCTTCAGCAGAAATTGATGATGATGCGACTGAGTTAAATTTGGTAGAAGCGGTTGCTAACGGTGAGAAAATTGATACGTCATTTACTGAGGAAAGTGAAGCGGAAACAACAGAAGAATATTTGAGTGACGAAAGGCGATCGGAGATTTGCCAAAACGTAGTCAGTGCAGCGTGCGCCAGTTGTGCTGCGGCGGGAAATTGTTCGATATTAAGAATGCGAAATTTTGCGGAAGAGAATTTACAGCCGGCAGCAAAAGAGCCGAAGAGTTATTTGTCTGACTTAATGAAGGAGGGTGGTTGTGATGTTGTTGTTGCTGGATATGTCAGTGCCGATAACGAAGAGAAGGCGCCCGAGTCGATTGAAAAAGAAAATGAAAAAACTGAATCCGTATTAGAAAAACCTGCGGTTAAGTCGGAAGCGAGCGATGATGATGCGTCGATGCGCGTGTCGGCGGAAAGTAATGAGGTGAACAAGCCGACGGATGATGAATGTTTGAATAGTGAGAGTGCGTCGTCGGAAAATATTCCAAGCGCGAAAATAGTCAAAGAAAATATTCAGCCGAAAATTAACGAAGAGCCGGAATGTATCGATGAAAAAGTAGATATTCATAAAGAAGATATATCTTTTGAGAATCAAGCTCCGGCTGTTGATAAAGAGGATGAATTGCCGAGAGAATTACCTATAAAGAAAGATATCTATGTAGGGGATGAAAATAATATAAACTCTGCACCGATTTTGGAAGATTCTGCTCCGAAGGAAGGTTTGGCTGAGAAAGTTATTTCTAACGAGGCAAACTCCTCGCCTGCGCGTGATTTTGTTCAAGTCAATAATGAAATTGATGTGGTGATGGATGACAATAATAATGCGCCAGTTGAGATCAAGTTGAGCGGTGAGGCTGCATGTAAAAGAACTGAATCTGTTGAGTTGATAGAAAATAAGAAGGATTTGTCAACTTTACCGCAACGTGATTTTGAAGAGCGTGAAGTATATTTCGAAGAAGATTCGGAGAATGTTGCTGTGGCTGAGATTTCTGACGATCGTGCGGTTGTGAGCAAAACGGATAATGTGGTGGATGAGTTGGGTGATTGCGCAGAATTGGGCGAAGAAGTTACGCGTGAATCGGAAGAATTGCCGACTAATAGACCTGAAGTAATAGGACAATTTATTCCTGATTTGAAATTAGCCGATGATGCAATTGATCAGAATAATATCGTCGATGAGGTTGTGAAAAAAGTCGCGAAAAAAGCTGAATTGACTGAAGAATGTAGCGAATTGGTTACTACGGATGATTGCGATGAGGTAAAATGCTCTGTAAAAATCGAAGGATCGAGCGATTATTGTGATGACATTGGTAATGTTTTAAGCGGGGAATTAAATACTCCAGTTTTTCAAGAATTTTCTACTTTACCAGATAATTCATCGGAGGAAAAAGCTAATTATAATTGTGACGAAGATGATGCCAATGATACAAATATATCCAGCGTTTATCCGGGGATTTGGGTTGATGATAGTCCGTTGAATCCAGAAGATGATACGACTTCGAACGTTAGTTATAATTCTAGTGTACTTTATCAGCTGATAGCATTAGTTGGTTCGTCGGCGGTTAAAATTGCCATCAAGAGACAAGAAGAATTGTGTAAATAGATATATAATAAGCGTATGAATGATAAAGAAAATACTATTAATGTCGCGCGTGCCATTATTCGCATTGGTGACGCCGCTGAAAAAGCCAAAGATTATGGTTTGTTGAAATCGCTAGAGGAAATGGTTGGTCAATTAGCTCGACATAACGTTAAAGACGCTGAGGTTGATATGCGGCTGCTGTTGGAATATGTTAAGTCATTGAACGATTGTGAATGTTGCCGAGAATCTAACGGCGAGATGAGTACTGATGATTTGGTGAATGAAATAAATCGACAATTGGCGCGTCTTAGTCAGGAGCAAGTGGATAATTCTAGTAAATCGGCTTTGAAATTTGAGCCGACAGTTCATTTAGTGACTGCGAATTATGCCAAGGATGAGAATGGGACGACTTCTGGCGTATCGATAGCTTTGGTTTTTAATAAAGATGGCTCGGTAAGTGCGCCGCGTGATCATTTCTTGAATGCGGAATTGCTTAATTATTTTAACGATAACCATCAGGTCGATTATCAATTTATTGAAGATGATTTACCGCCGAAACTTCAGGATTATCAATTAGTTGCGGGAACGGCGGAAGCGAGAGAAATCTTGCCACGGGAATTGGAAGTGATAGATTTTTAACAAGAGTTGGTAAATTAATCAGAAAAAGAGTTATGGAAGTGGAGATTGGACGGATACTTGTAGCTATAGTGGGAGGCTCTTTAGTTGAAGTATTCTTTCAATTGGTAAAATACAAAGGTTCTACAGCTAATTATCTATCGGTTCGGCAATTTATCAGTCATAAATACAGGAAACATCTCAACTATAGCCTATTTAGAGTGATTCCAGTTATTATTATGGTCTTTTTGGTGGTTTCTATAGAACAGCATTACTTTAAAGTGAAAAAACCGTGCATTTATGCGCTTATATCGACGGGAGTTTCATTATTGTTTAGAGATGTTTGGGGATTATTCTTTAAAAAGAAAAAGTTTTTTATAGAAAGAATGATTCATATTGTGAATATTTTATTAGTAGTAGTCTCTGGAGTGTTAATAGGGCTAGCTGGTGATATTTGGGATTTATCACATTTTGCGCCAAGTAATATTAATAATTTGTTTGATAATATATGGTCAAGCATGGCTGTAGCTATGTTAGTTCTTGGGTATTTTAATGTGACTAATATGGGTGAAAGCTATAATACTGCGGAGGATGATAATAACAGGGCGCTGATTGATTATGCAACTAGAAAGTTTTACGAGATTCACGATAATTATCATGAACTTATAGATCAGTTTTGCGAAAGTAAATCATGCAACAAACTTCTTTTGTATGGCATATTGATATATGAAGACATGAATAGGCCGCGAGTAATTCGGAAAATGGAGAACGCTATAGTTACGTTTTTCAAGTGTGAACTTACAGTTGGTATTGCGCAAGTAAAATCTAAGAAACCACTTACAGATACTGAGAGTATTAAGCTTGCTGCTGGAATATTAAAAAATACACGCAATTGTAATACGTATAATGTTGCGGAGGTAAGTAAAGCTGTCGAGGCTTACAATTCAGGAGAAGCTTATCCTCAGAATATAATTGAAATTATGAATATTATTCGTTGTCGTGTAGATTAGAGCGTATAGGTAAATATAAATAAGGATATATTCTGATTCAATTATGAAAATTTCCGTACACATTAAACCAAACTCTCGCCATCGTGAGGAAGTTGTGAAAAATGACGATGACACATTGACGGTTTATGTCAAATCTCCAGCAATTGAAGGTCGAGCCAACGCGGCGGCTATTAAATTATTGGCAAAACATTTTAGGGTTGCGTCTTCCAAAGTTAAATTAGTACGCGGTGCAACTTCAAAGTATAAGATATTTGAGATTGATTAAGTTTACGGATAAACGGCGCCCGGTGTCATATCGCCGATTAAATTTTGTACCGTTACGAATGAATAGCCTTGTTGTTTGAGTGAGTCAAGAATGCAAGGAACGGCATTCACGGATGTCGGATGAATGTCGTGCATTAAAATCACAGCTCCATTGCGAGCGCCAGCGACAGCCCTTGAGCAGACGATTTCACTATTACGATCAGCCCAGTCGCGTGTATCGACAGACCAAACAACTGCCGACATTCCGCGTTGACGGAATTGCTCCAAAACTGCTCGATTAAACGCACCGTATGGTGGACGTATGATATTAGGTTTGGCGCCGACGGCTTGTTTTATGGCGTTATTTGTCTGGTCAATTTCACTAGCGAGTTGCTCTGCTGAAACCTTATTTAACTCTGGATGTGACCAAGAATGATTGCCTAATTGATGTCCGCGCGACTGCATACGGCGTAATGTGTTGGCGCGTGCTGAAACTTTGCTGCCGATTAGGAAAAATGTCGCCTTGGCGTCGTACTTATCTAATATGTCCAACAGTTTTTCGGTGTATGGTCCGGGTCCGTCATCAAAAGTTAGAGCAATTGTTTTATTTGCGACGGTAGGCGTTGGAGTTGCAGGTGCTGGTTTTGGTTTTTCTGCAGGTTTGGGGATGTTGGCGAATTTTCTCGACGTTGGGTTTTGTAGATATTTAGAGACGGAGGAAATTGGTACGGTAATTATCAATTCTCCGTAAGATGATGGCAGTAGCGATGCCTGACCGAGTGGCCAAGCCAATGAATTGCCGTTATTAGTGATGATGAAATTAGACAAAGCTTCTTTATTTATGATTTCATTCAGGTCAATTTCTGGCTGTTGGCGTTGTTTGATGGTCTGAGAAATATTATCTTTGGCAGCGGATATGATTGCTTCGGCGGCTTCATCAGATTGTTCTGTAAAATCAGCTAAGCCGACAACTTCGCCAGATTTTTTGTCGAAAGTCCAAAATTGCGTCATTGATGCTGGATGTGCGCCATTCATATCTTGCTTAATATTGACGACAATTGACAGCGCTTCTGAAGTGTTGTGCGTAACTTGATAGCCAATTGTTTCAGTCATTGGCTTATCAAAAACTGTCGCAAGTAAAACCGTATTTTGAAAATCGCGATCAATTTTATCAATTGACTCACTAATTAAGCGATTAATTTTTTCATTTTCCGTGATCGGATATTCAATTGAAACTTTTTCTCGTTTGTTATCTCTGGTGACAAATTTTGAGCGAATGCCAGAATATTTCGAATCGGCAAAATAATACTTTTCGTCAGATGGCGCAGTAGTTTGTCGCGAGTGTGATTGGTTGAGGAAATATATCCCAAATAGCCCCGCCGAAAATAGCAATATCAAAAACGGTATGATAATAAATAGTTTTTTCGATTTTGGTTTTGCTTTTTTTCTCTGAATGCGCATACTATAAGTATAGCACTAGTATTTTTGGTTTTGTTATTATTGATGATAAGTGAAGACCGGTTTTACTATAATTTACAACAGAGAGGAGTCTACGGAGTGGAACTTGAGCCAATTATAAAAGTCGATAAACTCGTTAAAACTTATGATGGAAATAACGTGGTCGACGGCGTGTCGTTTGAAGTTAAAAAGGGCGAGATATTTGGGATTCTTGGTCCTAACGGCGCAGGTAAAACAACAACGTTGGAAATGTTGGAAGCGCTTCGGTCAATTGATGGCGGCGTGGCTACCATTGACGGCATAGATGTCGCTAAGAAACCTAAGGATATTAAGAATATAATTGGTATTCAGCTTCAGTCGACGGCTTTTTATGATAAGCTGACTTTGCGTGAACAATTGAAAATGTTTGGTAGTTTATATGGTCGGACAGTTGACACTGAGGCGCTGCTTGCTAAGGTTCAATTGACAGAAAAGGCTAAGAATTACGTCGAGCAGCTTTCTGGTGGTCAAAAACAGCGTTTTGCGATTGCCTCGACGTTGGTGAATAATCCAAAAGTGTTGTTTCTGGACGAGCCGACCACGGGGCTTGATCCACAGGCGCGCCGAAATTTGTGGGATTTGATTAAGGAAATTCGCGACGAGGGAATTACGATTCTTTTGACGACGCATTATATGGATGAGGCGGAATTATTGTGTGATCGTCTGGCAATTATGGATAGTGGTAAGATTATCACAATTGATACGCCACATAATCTTATCCAGCAATTATTGGCGCGTGGTTTTAAGAAGGAACAAGTTGTCGAGCAGGCCAACTTAGAGGACGTGTTTATTGATTTAACAGGAAAGGCAATTCGGGATTAACATGAAAAAATATTGGATTGGAATATTCGGGCAAGTTCGCGCTCAGCAAAAGCGTTTCGTTCGAGATAAAATGGCGCTATTTTTCACCTTCCTTTTTCCGCTGATTTTTCTATTAGTGTTCGGGTCGGTTTTCAGTAATGATTCGACCAGTTTTAATATTGCAATTGTCAACAATTCGCAGACGGAATTTGCCAAAAGTTTCGTTAAAAATGCCAAAGAAAATTCGAAGGATTCGATTCTCAAGATTAAAGACGTCAAAGATATGAATGACGCACGTGAAAAGATGAAGCGGTCGGAGCTTAACGGTATTATTGAGCTTCCGAGTGATTTTGGCGCGATAAAAAATAATGGCAATCATCCTATTCCAACGGGCACAATGAACGTTATTTACTCCAAAGGTTCTGAGCAGACGGGCGGCGCGTTGGTGGCGGTGATGAATCAGATTACCAATAGTATCAATAGTCAGATGGGTCAACCTGAAGCTCCGCTTAAAGCTGTTGGTAAAGCGATTGGTGATGAGCAATTAAAATCGTTTGACTACATGTTTACAGGACTGTTAACTTTCAGCTTGATGAGTATGGGTATTTTTGGTCTATCTAACCAAATACCGGCTGAAAAGAAACGCGGTTTATATCGTCGATTACGCGCGGCGCCATTTACTTCGGGTCAGTTAATCATCTCCACAGCAATCCATTATACGACGATCTCCTTGCTTAGTTTGGTGATGATGGTTATCGCTGGAACGTTGATATTCCACTTTAATATGCGAGGCGATTGGGCGCTATTTGTAATGATGTCTGTATTGTCTGCATTTATGACTGTGGGTGTGGGGTTATTAATTGCTGGGTTGTCAGAGAACGAAGATCAGTCATCGTCATTAAGTAACTTAATCTCTTTCCCGATGATGTTTTTATCTGGCACGTTTTTTCCACTTCATCTATTTCCAGAATGGCTGCGAAGTATCGCTCAGTTTATTCCTCTGACTCCAGTTACGGATGGATTCCGGTTAATTATGACCGAACATGCAAGTTTTATGGAAGTCTTGCCACAATTCGGTATTATCGCGGCTTGGACTTTCGCTGTTTATTTCTTAGCCATTAAGCTATTTAGGTGGGAATAACTATTCAAGGATAGCGAAACAAATAGAAAAACGTTATGTTTATCGTAAGCGGGTGCTTGTTATTTTTATCACGGGAGTTGCTTAATTCCGCGCGACAAATCAAATAATTATTCGACGCCGCCGGCTTTAAGAATGCTTCTTAATCCGTTTTCTCCACCGACGAATCCGCTGGTTTGATAGTCGTTAATAACCATATATGGCAATCCATTCACGCCAAGAGAAAGAGCTTTTTGGGTATTGTCATCAATTTCTTTTTGGTGTGGTTTTTTGGTCATGCAGTCGGAAAATTGCGATTCATTCATGCCGACGTTTTTGGCGGAAGTTAGGAAATATTCCAGCGGAAGAGCAGGGATTTTCTTCGGCACAGCAACATTTTTTACGCCAATTCCTTTATCGAAATAATCGCTTTTAATGCGTGGGACGATATCGTGGGTGTACTGCCAATATTTATCTTGATCAGCAGCACAAAACGCAGCGTGAGCACCAGTTTCGGTATTGTTGGTCATCTCTTTTAATAACGTTACTACGCGATGCTCATAACGAACTTTGCCGGATTTAATATAGTCATTTTTGAAGAATTCTGTGCTGGTTGCGGCTTCGACCTCGGCGCAAAATGAACAAAAATAGTCAGTATAATCAATGAATACGTTTTTCGCGTCAGCGGATCCTTGTGACATTTTTTCATTCCATGGTTTATTATCACCAATGTGACGATTCGGCGGGCGATTGACAATTCCATAGATAAACAAAGCTACAATTCCTACGATTACAATTCCCGAAAGAACCCAAATAAGTGCTATGCCTGATGATTTTTGTCGATTCATATTTTCTCCTGTTTAGATAATTCTGTGTACATAAAAATAATTTGACCTGATTTATATAGCGAGAATAAACTGAGCAGTAAAGCCAGCAAAAGGACTATTGTGCTGGCGATATTTGCGGCGGTGGCGGCAGCAGCTCCTGAGAAAAATAGGGTTACAATTGGCAAGATTAGTGATGTTCCGCAGGGAACACAGCCGAGTCCAATTGTTGTGGCAATTGATGCGATTCCGCTTAATCCGACTTGTCGAGATATAGTTTTTTCATTATCGCGATTATTCTTTGCTGTAAAAATTACAGCGGCGATCGATACACCTTGAAGGATTGACACTACCATAAGCAGCGCGCCATTTGGTGAAGTGAAACTTTGTTTGAACATGTCTATAATCATTGAGCCGTGCAGCGCGATTTTATCGAGGATTGGTAAGCGCGACATCATCAGCGGCCCGTAAAAATTGGCGTTGATTGCGAAATAAATTATCACGGCGAAGGCGACGGTCGCGACAATTGTTAT
>CALKRM010000026.1 GCA_937989565.1 uncultured Candidatus Saccharibacteria bacterium
TCATCCCACATAACGCGTCCAGGATTTTTCTTAGATAGATTGGCGTAAATTTCACGCGCCTTCTCCACCAGTTCTGGCTTATTCTTAAGTAGCGGTGAAACGGCAAATTTAACTGGCGCCAAATGTTCTGGAAGTGCCAAATAAACACGCTTGCTGCCGTTCTGCTCGTCCTCACGATAAGCGCTCGACAACACCGCCATCAGCGCCCGCTCAACACCAAAACTCGGCTCAATCACGTGCGGCACAAACTTCTCATTTGTCCCCTTGATCGTATATTCCATACTCTTTCCGCTGACGCGCTGAATATTCATCAGGTCAAAATCAGTCCGATATGCAATCCCCATCAGCTCTTCCTTGCCAATTGGAAAATCGTATTCAATGTCAATCGTTTTCTTACTGTAGTGCGCTCTGTCCTCAGCCGGAACATCCAACTCGTGGATATTCTTAGGGTCTAATCCCAATGCCTCCAAAAACTCGTGCGTCGACTTCAGCAACTCATCAAACGCTTCCTGCCAATTCTCTGGATTGACAAAATACTCAATCTCCATTTGCTCAAACTCCCGAGAACGGAAAACAAAATCTCGCGGCGCAATTTCATTGCGAAACGCCTTGCCCTGCTGAGCAATTCCAAACGGCAAGTCTGGATAAAAACTATCAACAACGTTCTTAAAATTGGTAAAAATTCCCTGAGCGGTTTCTGGGCGAAGATATGCAACGCTGTCTTCACTTTCGGTGGCGCCGACGCTCGTCTTAAACATCATATTAAACGTGCGAGATTTACTCAGTGGATTTCCGTCTGGACTTTTAATTCCTTTTTCTGCAATCACTTCGTCCATTTGTTCCATCGTCAAGCCGTCAGCATCAATACCATTGTCCTTAAGAATGTGGTCAGTGCGATAACGCCGATGATTAACCGTATCTTCGCACAATGGGTCAACGAACGTATCAACATGCCCACTTGCCTTCCAGACTTTCGGATTCATCAAAATTGCCGCATCGACGCCATATATATCATCGCGCTCGTCAACAAACATTCGCCACCACAAATTCATGATATTTCGCTTCAACTGAACGCCAAGCGGACCGTAATCCCACGTTCCAGACAAACCGCCGTAAACATCAGAACCCTGATAAATAAAACCGCGACGCTTACACAGGCTAATAATATCTTCCATTTTTGCTTGACTCATTGAAAAACCTTTCTTCATGTTGGCAACATGGCGATTCACATTATTTCCTAAATTATACCATTTTACGAGCAATTTTACACCGCCGCGTGCTGTCTGGCAGTCAGCCAGCAATCGTTTATAACCTCAGTTATTCCGCCAATTTGCGCCACATTCGCGAGTGGTTTTGCCTGGATTAACCTTAACAATTTGATTGCGTCCGCGCCCAAATCGCCCTGCTCCGCCAATCTCAAGCCTTTCTCTGCATTGTCATACATATATTTTTTATCAGGAAGTAGCGCCGCTGTCGTTACGTCCGTTCGAAGATTCAGCTCATCTCCCAGCAAACTCGCGTATTGCAAATAAAACCACGTTTCAATCAATTTTTGGTTTATTGCAGGATTATTCAATTGCTCTAAAACTTGGCTCAGCACATAATACCACTCTGGTTCGTCAATATTTTCACTCGCCACAGAAACCAGTTTCATCACCGAATATACAAATTGCATCCGATCATAATCTTCCAAAATATGCCGATAAAAAGCCGACAATCGAGCGGAAGTCAATAGTCCCAAATCGCCCCGACCAGAGCGGATAACCACGTCGCAAATCGCGAATAATTCAATTCCGCCCGCCAATTTACTGCGCTCCCGACGCACGCCTTTCGCGATTACGCTACGTCGACCTTTTGGCGTTAATAATTGCAAAACTCGGTCAGCTTCGGCGTAATTCGTTCGCCTCAAAACGATCGCTTTTACTCGTTCACTCTGCCCCGTCATTTAGAACCTCGCGAAAAATCGCCCGCGCCTCATTCGGACGCATCGATGTTTTATTCAAAATCGCCTTCACGCCAAGCGGACGCAAATTGTCCATTTTAACGTCAATATTCGTACAAACCACAATCGGCAAACTCGCCAAATCCGCGTACGATCGTAGCTCATTCAACAAAGCAATCGCCGTTTCGCCAGCCAACAGCATATCCAAAATTAAAGCATCGGGTTGCCAATCGTCAATAATTTCAATCGCCTGACCACCAGAAACCGCCACTCGATATTCCGCGCCAACATCCGCGGCAAACTTGCCCAGAATATCCGCCCAATTCTTATCATCCTCAACGATTAACAGTTTTTTCATATCAAGCTCAACTGCCGACTAATTGGCATTTCTACATAAAAAGTCAGTCCATCACGATGACGAATCAGACCAATTCGCCCGTTCATCGCCCGCGCAAATTGATTCGCCACGTAAATCCCCAGCCCGCTACTTTCCGGCCTTGTTCGCACGGTTTTTCGCGTTTCCATTTCATCAAGCAAAAGCCGATACTCCTTCAAACTCATCATCGGTCCAAAATCCCGCACGCTCATTCTCACGGCATCTTTTGTCGCCTTAACCGAAACCTTAATTTCCGACCCATCCTCTGTATATGCCAGTGCGTTATTCAAAAAGTTCGCTAAAATTCGCCCCAAAAGCGTTCGGTTCGCTAATATCAATTGACTATTTCGACTGCCCTTAGGCCAGCTAACTTTTCGCCCATAAAGTATTGCGTTGAACTTTGTTTCCATCGCTACTTGCTGACATAAAGCCAACGGATTGACCGGTTCAAGCGGAAATAACGACGGCGTTAAATTAGCTGAATTTGCCAAATCGATCGTAAGCTGCAACGCCTGCTCAGAAGTCCGAATAATTCGTTGCTGGATCTGAGCTTTATCGGCAGAACTGGTTAAATCGTCGTCCAATAATAATGCCAATTGTCTAATCAAAGCCAGCGGCGCTTTCAGCTCGTGTGCCGCCACCAAAATGCTCGGCAATCCCCCAAAATCAGCATCACTCCACTCTTTACCTGCCATACAATTCTAGTATAGCAAATATGCATCGAGATTTTCTATTCAGAGATTTTTACAGTACTCAATATAGTCTGGAAATCTGGCTTAAACGTGTCTGCGTCGGTTGAAAAACGAATAGTTTTATCGCGAACTTTCATCAAAACCACAGAGCCACGCAACTCCTTCTCAAACGTACCGTCAATCCGAGTCGCTGAAATTCCGTTAAACTCAGTACTACTTGAGGTCAATTCACCCTTCTTTAGTCGTGATTGATAGTCATTCAGCACCGTATCCATATTCTTGTTGATAATCTCCAGCCTTAATGCAAACCGACTATTTTTATTAGTTGTCGAAGGAACTGAAACTGGGTGGAAATAAGCTTTGTAATCACCCCTGTCGCTGCCGTCATTTGCTACATATACACTCCAAGTTTTTGGATACATGAATGACACTCGACCGTATTCAGCAGGACCAACAAATTCAATACGCGGGTTTTTTGCTTCTTCAGAAAATTTCTTCTGGTCTGATTCGGCTTGTTCGCTCTTACCCTTAGCAACTTCAATCGCAACTTTACTATCAACACTGCTTTTTTCTCGGGAATATTGCATGTACGCCCAAATTGCCAAAGATCCAGCAATCAAAAACAATATCAGACAGCCGATTGTACCGACCATCCAGCCATTAACTGAGCCGCGCTCACTCTTATCTCTCGTCATCATATTGTAAAGTATAGCTTATGCTTTAATTGATGTAAAGATCCTACTCAGCGTTAAAATCCTCGCTAAGAACCTCGATATCATGTCGCATATCTTCCAGCGTAGCAGTAATTTTTTTTGATAACTCTCTCGCCTCAATAAACCTCTGTTTTGCCTCGTCCAGGTTAAAATCATCGCCTTGAAACCACGCGATTTGCTCGTTCAATTCAGTCATCATTTGCTCAATTGTCATGTCGTTGTTCACTATTCTCAATTCTCGCTTTCATAATTATATCTTTTGTTGTAATCTCTACAATATTACCAATCTGTAAATCACCCTTGATCATTGCATAACCACGACGCAGCGCCATTTCCGGATCATACTCAGCGATGACTTTTTGTTGCGACAATGTTGCATTTACAGTCGCATCCACGTGATTCGACCACTGTTTTAGCGCTTCTTTTTGCAACATTGTTGCATTAAGCGACTGTTCTTCGATAACTCTACAAATTGAATCTTTCGCGTCAATTAGCCTGTAATGCAAATGCCGAATCACTTCTCGCTTGTCAGGAAACAGCAATTGCGCGGCGTTACTCGGCGTGGCTGCGCGAACGTCCGCCGCCAAATCACATAAACTCTCATCAATCTCATGACCAATTCCAGTCATTGTCGGAATGCGACTACTCGCCACCGCCCGTACTAGTTTTTCATCATTAAAACTCGCCAAATCTTCCGCACTGCCACCGCCACGAATCAAAACAATCACATCTGGAGATTCTGACATTTGATTAAAATATGATATTGCTCGAACAGCTTGATCTGCAGCATTCGCACCCTGCACATTAACGTTGGCGACTACGAATTTCACGCCACCCCAACGCTCACCGGAAATCTTCATAAAATCAGCATATCCCGCCGCTTTTGTACTGGAAATAACAGCCACCCTCTGAGGATATTGCGGTAATGGGCGCTTTCTTTCAGAATTAAACAAACCCTCAACTGTCAATTTTTGCTTCAAAAGATCAAAACTTCGCTTCAAACTTCCCTTGCCTAATGGGCGAATCTCTTGAACATTCAAACTAAAGGCGCCTTTATCTCTAAGCGCTGGCATTGCTCGAACGACAACTTTCATTCCATCTTCAATTGGCGTACGTAAATTGCTAAAACCAACAAAACACCGGACCAGCCCGTCGTCATCTTTCAGATCGAAAAAAGCGTATTTCGGAGGATAAGACTTGAAACTAGAAACCTCGCCCTCAACTTCAACCATTCCAGCAAAAGCCACGTCAAAAGTTTGATTGACAACTGCTATGAAATTACTAACACTAAACCTGGGAATCATCTGGCTTGCCGTATTTAATCAGTGCGTGTTGATAGAAAATATAGCCAAAGATAATCGTGCCAGTAAGTAAAATTGCTCGCGTCAAAATTATTCCAGCAATCGCCAAATCTGGCGGAGTGCCTGCCATACTTAAGAAAATAATCATAATGGTTTCATAAACGCCCGTCCCTCCAGGCGTAAACACGACAATCGCCGCCAATCCCGCCACGCCGTATCCAACCATCAGAATCGCCGGATTAACAAAAACACCCAACGACAGAAACGCCACAGCAAACATCGCCACGTCAAAAACAGTGTAGACAGTTCCCCAAATCATCGGTTTTATTAGAAGTTTCGGATGATTGGACAAATCTTGAAAATCGTCCTGCATGTCAACAAAAAACTCTTCGACTTTCTTCGACTTCATTACTCGTCGCCTCTTACCCAAGGTTACAATTTTCACCAGCGTATTGATAAATCTGGACAATTTAGCGGCAGTCATTTGCATACGCCGCTTTGACGAAAACACGAAAATCAGACCAAACGTCAGTGCCAAAACCACGATAATCAGCAAGAAACTAGCGGCAACGATATAACGATTAACCTTACCGTCAATAGCCAGCGCCAACACAGCAATCACCAACAGAACCAAAAGCGACAAAAATCCCGTAACGTAACGAATCACCTGCGCAAATGTCGAACGCGCCGAGCTCACGCCAAGTTTATGCATTCGCCACGTCGTATACGAAATACCGCTAACTCCGCCCGACGGAAAAATATGATTGACCAAATTAAGCTCCAGCGCGATCCTCGTCTGCTCCAGCCTGGAAATATGATGAATCAGATTCTTCTCTCTTAAATACGAAAAAATCATCTCGCCGCCAGCGAAATACACGATAATCTGAAACGGCAATAGTAAGAATAATAGCCATAAATCCGCGTGCAAAAACAGATTCCACGCCTTCACGAGCTCATGCCGAGATAGAAAAATTATTATCGCCAAAACCGCCAACGTCAAAACGCTCATAATGGCTCGTGGCGATTTCAACAATTGCAACACCTTCGGTAACATAACCTTCATTATACCACGATAAATGTTATAATTACGACATGTTTATAGCTATTCTTGGACGCCAACCAGAAATCTCTATCGCTGAATTAGAGGCTGTTTACGGCGCTCAAAATGTCCAAAAAATCTCCAACCAAGCCGCCACGGTTAATTGCGACAATTTATCAATTGACAATCTCGGCGGAACAATTAAATGCGGACAAGTCATCACAAAGATAAAATCGCAAAAATCGGACCACAATACCCTGCTCCAAGCCTCAAAAATTATTGTTGAAAAATACACGAAAAAACTTTCACATAGCCAGAAAAAAATAACGCTTGGAATAAGTTTTTATGGTAATAAAACAGATCCGAGGAACGTCCAAAAAATCGGAATTATCTTAAAAAATAATTTGAAAAAATCTGGCGTTAGTTTGCGCCTAATTCCTAATAAAACCGCCGCTCTGTCCACTGCGACCTCTCACAATAATAAACTCGGCAGGTCTGAGGCGAAAATTGAAATTATTATAGCTAAGAACGTGTATGGAGATTTGATAATCGCTGAAAGTCGTGGCGCTCAAAATATCAATTCGTATACTCAGCGCGACCGTGGACGACCAAAACGCGATGCCTTCGTGGGAATGCTTCCGCCTAAACTTGCACAGATTATGATCAACCTTTCTGACGCAAAACCTAACGATTACCTTTGGGATCCGTTTTGCGGCACAGGAACGGTATTACAAGAGTCTGCGCTTATCGGCATGAATGCTTATGGCAGTGATTTGAGCGATAAGATGATATCTTACACGACTGAAAATATGAACTGGGTGGAAAAAACTTTTTCGACAAACACTTTCTGGCAAGCACATCAGGCCGATGCCACCTCTGTAAAATTAACAGGTGAACAGAAGAAACGGATTTCTCGAATTGTTTGCGAAACATATTTAGGTCAGCCGTTTTCCGCACCACCTAGCCCAGAAAAACTTCACGAAGTAGCCGGAAATTGTAATCACATAATTAGCGATTTTCTACAAAATATCCGCTCGCAAATTCGCCCAGGCACGACGCTTTGCATAGCCGTTCCAGCGTGGCAGAATCGCGAAGGTAAATTCACTCACCTACCTCTGATAAAAAATCTTAAAAAACTTGGATATCAGCAAATTATCGATAAAAATCTCTTGTATTACCGTGAAGATCAAGTTGTTGCCAGAGAAATATTGGTATTAAAACCAGCAGATATAACCAAAACCGCTTGACAACTGGCTTTATTTTCGATAAACTAGAACAGATTGTTTTATAGAAACTATAAGGAGTAAAGAATGTCAAAGGTTAAAGCTGGTGGTTCTAGTAAGAACATCCACAACAATGCTGGTCAACGTCTTGGCGTTAAGCGATTTGGCGGTCAAAAAGTTTCCGCTGGAGAAGTTCTAGTTCGCCAAACTGGCGCCACAAAGATCGCTGGTGACGGCACATATGTTAGCCGCAATTTCACAATCCACGCCGCAAAAGATGGCGTAGTTGGTTTCAAGTCGGTTAAGAAAACCAAGTTTACCGGCAAATCAGAACGCCGAACGCAAGTTGTTGTTCTTTAATCGGTAAAAACTTTTTATTAGAATAGCTCCGGTCAATGCGGAGTTATTTTATTATTAATAATTATTTCTTACATATTCGAGAAGTGCCCTTGCAGAATCCCTATGCATACCACTTCTCTCCCTGCCACCCCTGTAATGAGTAACCATTTTGTCTTGTCTGTCTACATCAAATGATCCATCTATCATAGCAATTGCCAACACTACAGCATATTCACGACTGCGCATTCTATCCTTATAATAATCATCACCAAGATGATTAGGAGTTTTTAGATTACCCTCTGAGTTACTACGAACTCTGTCTGCCAAAGCACGTGGATTATCGACCGCCAGATCATTAAGTCTGGAGGTTAAATATTCAAACAAGCGGCAACGCGTAAGGTAACTAGATCTAATGTTATTCATGATCTCTTTAGAGTCAACTTCAGAGTCAAGCGCTCCCTCGGGGTTAATTATTTGCATTAAAAATGGATTCGTAGCTAGACTATTAATAACCTCTTCCGCAGCATTAAAGCTATTCTCAGATATAGGAACGCTTTTGGGTTTCTAACGGCAGCATCCTCTACATTATTTGACGGCACATAGCTCAGACTGTATAGATGATCGTAGTTCACTCGCACAGGTTCGTCCTCAAAAGGCATGCCATCTACATCAGTATCTAGAGGCTTCGTCAGTTCTCGCATTCTCTCGTTAAAACGATCTAGCTCTGATCTATCACTTTCATCTAGCCCCGTTTCCGCAGTCGACAGACTATTCCAATCACTAGCCGTATGTTTCTGCCGCCAAATTTGCTTAGCAGCCTCCGCCCCTTCCGCAATCATCTCCTCGGGGGTTTCTATACAGTCTCTCAACATTAAAGTTACCATTTAATCCCTGTATTTCACTCAAGAGTATGTTCTTAGTAGCAGCAGTATATTCTCCGTTCATCTTTCTAAAAAGTTTGTGCGTCTGCACCAGTAGAGCGTTATCATCAATACCTTCTTTAGAATTGACATGGCATACATACAAAATATTTCCAGGAAACCAACCGTCATCCAGCCACCTAGCACCATTTTCTCCTCTAGGACTACGCATAACCTTTAATCTCGGTAGCGTGGCGTCTTTATCTATAGGATAAACTTCAACTATACAATCTTCTGATAATTCTGTCTTTTTTTCTGGATTTTGTATTGGTTTTTTCTCTACCATATGCTGAGATATTATACCAAAAAACAATTAAAAAGTCAACCCCCCCATAGAGGCTGACTTCTTTTACTCGGCTTAGCTTCTATTGAATACCCAAATGATGCTTTACGCGAGCCACAACGTCGCCAATTACAACCTGAGATTTCACCAAATAATCATCAACACCCAGACTCTCAGCACGCTCCTTATCCTTTGGTTGGCTAAGCGCCGTCAGCATAATAATCCTCACGTTAGCAGTTTCTGGAGTATTACGTAGAATATCCAGGACATCAAAACCACTAATCTTTGGCATCATCACATCCAAAAGAATCAAATCTGGACGATATTCAACAGTAGCAGACAGAGCGTCTTCTCCGTTATTGGCTTCTCTAACATCAAACCCTTCAATCTCTAGTCGCGACCTATAAACCGCAGACAGAGCCATGTCATCCTCAACTAGTAAAATCTTCTTTTTTTGTCCGTTCATACTATCTCCATTTTATGTTGTCCAGCCCAAAAACACAAGCTTTATAACGACTTCGCCTTATCCATCTGCGGATCTACGTTATTATTGACATCGTCCGACGAAAGATCAACTTTTACATCAGGTTCTATACCAGTTTTATCTATATTTTTGCCCTTTGGCGTGTACCATCTGGCTTCAGTAACTTTCATTTGCGACCCTCCAGGTAATCCAAGCACAATCTGCACGCTTCCCTTGCCGTAGCTCTTCTGACCAACCAACGTGGCTTTTCCGTATTCACGAAGCGCCCCAGCTGTAATTTCGCTAGCACTGGCGCTGTTACCGTTAATAAGCACCACCGTCTTCATGTTGCCCAGAATTGGCGTTCCAGTTGTACGCAACGTTTTAACAATTTCAGAACCCCGTCGCTCGGTCATAGCTATTTGATTGTCCAGCCAAATACCCAATAGCCCTTGAGCAGCCCCAACCGTTCCGCCCGGGTTGTTTCGCAGATCCAAAATCACCTTTTTAACGCCTTTTTCAACAAATTCCGAAGCGTATTTTCTAGACAAGCTCACTGTATCATCGCCAAATCGGTTAACTTTCAAAATACCAATTTCTCCATCAATTTCCGACTCCACTGCCGGAGAAACTATATTCTGACGCACAACCGACACCTCACGCGTTTGACCACCACTTAACAACGTTAATTTAACAGACGTACCAACTTCTCCACGAATTTTACTCACAACTTTTTCCACTGACCAGTCAGAAGAAGCCTCGTCATTCACCTTAACAATCGCCTCGCCAGCCTTAATTCCCGCCTTCTGAGCTGGACTATTTTCCAGAGGTTTTATGATAGTCGGCTTATTATTTCTAAGACCAATCTCCGCACCAATTCCACCACCAATTTGCCCACTTAATGACTTGTCAAATTCCTTCGTCTCATCAGGATCCATATACGCCGTATGAGGATCGCCAGCCGCTTCAACTAGCCCACGATTGGCGCCATAAATTAACTTTTGGGTATCCAATTTTCCGTCATAATTAGCAATCAGTTCTTGATATGTTTTTTGAACGCTAGATAGGTCAATCGTTTTGTTTGAAGTGCGAACTCCAAATGCTGGCGCTACATTAGCAAATAACGCATCCGACCGAGCTCCCGCCACAAAACTAACAATAGCCACAATAACAAGCGTCAAAAACCAACTTAATTGCTGTCTTTTCTCTCCCGTAACCATATGCTTATTATACTACAAAACGCCCGTTTAACACGAGCGTTTTTATATATCACTTTATGCCGATTAGAAGTAAACGTATGTCAATCCTGAAGCCGAACGCGTGTAATGCCTATATAAACCGTCCCAGGCAAAGTTGTAGTCGCTGACGGTAATGGTTCCATCGCCATTGACAGACTCAACATACATAACGTGTCCGTAATATCCAATATTCATCACAGCTGCTGCACCAGCTTTTGGTGTTGAGCCGCTAGAAATACCATAGCGCGCTGCAGTTGACGGCCACTGATTCGCGTTACCTGCGCCACCAAAATGTGGAACATATCGTCCAGTACTATGAATCTTCCAAGCCACATAACTCACACATTCACGCGTGTATAGTCCCCACGGATCGATATAAGCATCAAGTGGAGCACTTGCCCAAACGCCAGGATAACCGCCACCGCCAGGTACGCCGCCTGGAATGGAGACATTACTGCCGCCAAGAGCCCGTCGGTTGGCCGCAGCCTGCTCTTCTCGCAACTTCGCTACCTCAGAATTACGCTTCTGAGCCAGCGCCGCGTAGTTATTCTGATCGTTCTTCGTATCAGTAATCAGTTTTGCCTTCTCAGACTGCTTAGCTGCCATCGCGTTGCGCTGCAATTCTTGGTCGCGAAGCGTATTCTCGACAGACTTCTTATTCTCTTCCAGCTTTTTCTGCAAAGACTTAATTTCTTTGATCTTATCATTCAATGAAGTTTTCAAAGAATTACGCTGTTCTTGCTTGTCAATGTAATCGCTAATATTTTTTGAGCTAGCAAGCATCTCCAGCGGCGAAATCTGATCATCAACATACAAATCCGCCAAAATTCGCCCCATCGCTTTACGGTTGTGCTTAATTAACTCTTCGTTCTTTTTTATCTGATCATTAAGACTATTAATCTTCTTTTGGCTATCAGAAATCTGCGCTTGAATAGCTGATATCTGTCCGTTTATCTTATCAAGTTCCGCCTGTAAACTATCAGCCATCTCACCCAAGCGCGAAGCCTCAGAATTATAATTGTCTGCTTCTTGTTGTTTTGCCTGAATTTCGGCGTTATAGTCGCGAGCTAATACGTGTGATGCCAAGCCAAAAATGCTCGATCCAGCGAGCAATGCAGACATCGCCACCAGAGACGCTCTGCTGACTAGTGATGCCGAAACTGGTGTGGTGGACCGTAGTTTCATACGTCTATGTTAGCATAAGCATAATCAGTATGTCAAGGACTTTTACAACTTAAGATATTTGCGAGTTGCCACCCAAGATGACGCCACGCCAATTGCCGCGCCGACCAGAATCATACTAAAGAAAACTAGCACGCCGTACATTTTTAGATGATTCAAAAGATTATCGATAGGAATTCCGTATTTTACCATCGGATCATGTGCAAAAATTAACAGTCCATACCCAACCGCCGTTGCGATAATTGCCGCGATAAATCCGTACATTATAGCCTCAACGATAAACGGACCTCTGATAAAACTGCGTTCTGCGCCAATCAACTTCATCATCTCAATCTCGTCCTTGCGGTTGAAAATTGCCATGCGAATAGTGTTAAAGACCACAAGCGATGAAATCACCACGAAAACAACTGTAGCGATTGAGCCGCCGATACTCGCCAATCTCACCCAATTACCAACTGTTTTAATAGCCTGCTGGCGTTCACCTGAGAATGACGGCTCCCTGTTAGGATCTTTATATTTTTTATATAAATCATCAGTTTTAACAAAATTATTTAGTGATTGCTGATTATTCAGTTCCTTCACGGAAACACGAAGTGTCGCCGACATCTCATTACTAGACTCGCGAATCGCCTCAAGCGTATCTGGATTGTCCTTATATTGTTCAGCTTGCTTTTCACGCGCTTCTTCTGCGGAAATATACTTAACGCTCTCAACATTATCTAATTTTTCAATTCGAGATTTGATATTTTTAATCTCCTTCTCTGGCGTGTCGCCCTTTAAGTAAATTGACATATCGGCACGTTTGGAAACGTTTGAAACAGTATCAACCAAAACCTGACGCGCTGATAATGTTATAAACACGATAATCAACGTGACGCTCATCACCGCAGTTGCAGCAATCGTTAACCAGGCATTACGACTAAAGTTATTGATGCCATATCGACACATTCTGACAAATGTCAGCCAACCTCGTCGACGCTGACGTATACGAATAGTTTCTTTATTTTTGTTGGATTTATTAGCTGATTTCATTACTGTTTATAACTCCCTCTCGCCTGATCAGAGGTGATTTTACCATGATCAATTGTAATAACGCGCCGCTTCAACTTGTTGACAATCTCCACGTTGTGAGTCGTCAAAATAACCGTCGTGCCATACTTGTTAATCTTTTCCAGTAATCGAACAATATCCCAGCTGTGCTTCGGGTCCAGATTTCCAGTCGGCTCATCTGCGATCAAAATCTTCGGCTGACGCACCACCGCCCTAGCAATCGCTACACGCTGACGCTCACCACCAGAAAGCTGATGAGGAAAATGCTTTTCCTTCCCCTTAAGACCAACCAACTCAATCACTTTCGGCACAGTTGCCTTAATTTCCCGATTTGTCATTCCAGCAATTTCCAGCGCAAACGCCACATTTTCAAAAACCGTTCGATTCGGAAGCAACTTAAAATCCTGAAAGACCACGCCAATTTTCCGACGCAACAGCGGAATATGCTTGTCCTTCAAATTGTCATAATCAATTCCACCAACCACAATTTTTCCAGAGCTTGGCTTTTCTTCGCGAGTCAAAAGCTTCAAAAGTGTAGATTTGCCAGCACCCGACGTACCAACAATAATCACAAATTCACCAGCGCCAACATGAATGCTTGCTCGATTCAACGCCGGCTTATTATTTTTTCCGTAGTTCTTCGTTACCCTATCTAACAGAATCATTAATAGTATTATACCATAAGCTAAATATTTTTAGAATTAGCATTTTGTTCTAAATATGCCGTGATAAATTCATCAATATCGCCGTCCAAAACACCTTGAGCGTTGCGATTTTCGTGCTTTGTACGCGTATCTTTGACTAGAGTGTACGGATGCAAAACGTAATTTCTAATTTGGCTGCCCCAGTTTGCCGATTCGCCAGCCCTGAGATCAGACAAGGTTTCGGCGTGTTGCTCTAATTTCATCGCTAGCAATTTTGACCGCAGAATCTTCAGCGCCGTTTCTTTATTCTGAATCTGCGAGCGCTCATTCTGAATAGCCACCGTAATTCCCGTCGGCTCATGCGTCACTCGAACCGCCGAATCCGTCGTGTTCACGCCTTGACCGCCCTTGCCGCCCGAACGATAGACATCAATTCTTAAATCATTCGGGTCAATCGATATTTCATCGGGCGCGTCAATTTTCGGTAAAACCTCGACAAGCGCAAAACTAGTCTGCCGCAAATTGTCCGCATTAAACGGACTTAATCGCACCAAACGATGCACACCATTTTCCGACCGCAATTTTCCATAAGCAAAAGATCCAGAAATCTCCAAAACGACCGTTTTAATTCCAGCGTCGTCATTTGTCGAGCGTTCCAGCGTATCAACCTTCATTCCAGACTTTTCCGCCCAGCGCAAATACATTCGCTCCAACATCGCCGCAAAATCCTGAGCATCTAGTCCGCCAACTCCAGCGGAAATGCGCATAATTGCCGAACGGTTGTCATATTCGCCAGAGAATAACAAATCGGTTTTATGCCTATCGAAACTCTTCTCAATTGCCGCAACTTGCGCTTGGAATTCTGGCAACAAATCGTCATCACCAAGCTCCATCAGCTCCACCATATCGCCAACCTGCACAGTTAAAGTCTGCCAAGGCTCGACTGTCTGACGAAGACTGGCGGCTTGTTTCGTTAATTCTTGGGCGTAATCAGGATTATTCCAAATTTCTGGCTGGTTCAATTGATCATCCAGCTCCGCCAATTTCTGCTCCAAATCAGAAAACTTCAGCGCTTTTTTAGCCTGTTCAATTTCTTTTTCTAATTCACCAATTTTCTTTTTTAGCGGTTGCATATATGTTTATTGTATCACGGCGAAGGGTCACCGAATAATACTATAGCCCATATTGGATATTGCCCGATTTTGCCGTGACCACGCATCTACGATAATCGGCCGCACCTGCTCATACCATGACCTAATAGATTCTGCCTTCTCTGGGCTAAGATTTTTCACCGCAGCCTCAATCATACGATCTGTATCATATTGACTAAGACTTTTAGCACCCTTCCCTCTAAGCCTAGCTGCACCTTTTTGAATTTTATTAGCAATACCATGTCGATTTATATTGAGTTTAACTTCACGCTCGCCGTAACCTTGTAAACACTCTACCCTATCAATCTCGCCGTCTTTATCAAAATAAGCAGTTGGCGTCTGACGTTCAATATCCGCCGTTCTATAATCCTCTAAAATTTGGTTCGCTTCATCTTCGCCTATCTCTCCTGTCCTTAAGGCAAAACCTATAGCAGCTTCAAATTTTTCTGGCGAAGGAAAGTGCCGTTTCAATGTATCGCCCTCGACAACACGAAACCCCAAATCTCCCTTCGATTTCGGTGCGCAATAACACATACCACCTAAGAATATTCTTAGCTCCTCTCTCCGGCTAGAGTCCATGTATGTATATCGAACAACTTTGTTCTCAGTATAAATATTCTCTTTAGGGATCTCAACAACCGGCAGACCAGTTCTACGCCCAAGACCAAGCATATTCGCCGCCAGATCAGAATCAACAGGTTTTTTTCGAGAGTCTACCTTATAGAAAAACCCAACAGCCCTTAATCCACTACGACCAAGCGCTATAACTTCATTATAAGTATGCGGTGAACTGCATTCAAGCAATTGGTCCGGCGAGAGCAGTCCTCTAGATTGCCCTTGAGTTATAAGGCGGTCTCTATAGCTATTTAGCACACCAGCATCAGTAGGCGAGGTAAGCACAACGCTCGATTCAGGGGCAGCCACGATAATGCCAGCACCCCCCCATGTAGCAGTGTGGTCCTGATCTATCAGCGACATGCTTAACGACACCCTTTCATCAATCCTCTCTGGCTCCTTAAATACATCGATTGATTGATCACCCACCTCATCAGTAACAGTCCCTTCGTCCTGCGTTACCAGATTATTAAGAATAAGGGCATTACCTCTAGCATAGGGATTAAAAGCATGTACTAAATAGCGAAAGTCATCAGGATTATGCTTAACAGGGTCAGTCGCCTGACCCCAATACACAGGTTCATCTTCGTGAATGCTGTAAGGTTTTTGGTTCGTAGGCTCTGATAATTCAAATGACATATTTTATATTATACACTATATATAGACATAAGTCAATAACACATTCTGCCGTACCATTTTTCAACGCTCAATTCTCTGTTAAAATAAAAAGATGTATAAAGATATTGAGAAAATTCTATTTACGAACGAAGAAATAAAAACGGCAGTTCAGAAACTTGGGAAAAAATTGACCGAGGATTATCACGATAAAAATCCTGTCATCGTGGGTATTTTACGCGGCGCGGCACCGTTTATGATCGACTTGATACAAGCGATGGATTGCTATATGGAAATTGATTTCATGGCAGTCTCCAGTTACGGCGATGACACAAAATCTTCTGGATCTGTAAAAATCATCAAAGATTTGGATACTGACGTAACGGATAGACATGTGTTGATAGTTGAGGACATAATTGACAGCGGTCGAACCGCCCAAGCGCTAAGAGAATTATTTGCCGCAAAAAATGCTGTGTCGGTAAAAATATGCTCGCTATTAGACAAACCAGCTCGGCGCGAAGTTGACGCAAAAGCCGATTATGTCGGTATTGATACACCGAATGAATTTGTCGTTGGCTACGGTCTGGATTTTCGCCAGCAATATCGCAACTTACCATACATCGGCGTCTTAAAACCAGAAGTTTATCAAGATTAAAGCTCTTCTACGGCGGCGACAAATTGCTCGCCACGATCAGAATAACTCTTAAACATATCAAAGCTGGCAGCCGCTGGACTAAGAATCACCACGTCGCCAGATTGCGCTTTATTTTTGGCCGATTTGGCAACTTCTTTCATTCCTGCCATATTCAATTGGACAATATCGCAATCAACTTTTTCTTCCCTTAAAACTTCCCTAATTTCATCAGAGTTGGCGCCATTGATAATTATCAGTCGCATATTTTGCCTGGCAATTTCTTTTGCTAGTTCAGAATAATCCGCGCCTTTATCCGAGCCACCCAAAATCAAAATTTTCGGCTCCGCAAAAGCTTTTAACGCCGCAATCGCACTGCCCGGAGTGGTCGAAATACTGTCATCGTAATATTTCACGCCGTATTTTTCAGCAACAAACTTCAATCGATGCGGCAGCCCCGTAAACTCACTAAGCCCCTTCTTTATCTCATCATCCGACACGTTCGGCAAAATCGATTTCACTGCCGCTATCGCCGCGCAAGCATTGTCGACATTATGCTTCCCTGGCAAGCGAATCGCAGAAATTATATCGTCCGAGAGAACAAATGGATATTCCTTTTTCTGTGCCAAACTCGCATCTGCAATCGACGAGCTAAACTCATTTTGAGAATTATAGACAACATAATCGTCCGCAGTTTGGAACTTGGCAATATTCGCCTTTGCTGCCAAATAGTCATTAAAATCAGCGTGGACGTTCAAGTGGTCAGGTTCAATCATCAGCACCACAGCAATGTGCGGAGATTTCTGCAAATCCCACAATTGAAAACTGGACAATTCGTAAACAACAATGTCATTTTTCTCAATTTTTGGCAAAATATCCAAAGCTGGCACGCCAATATTTCCTACCAAATGAACGGTTTTACCTGCCGCGCGCAAAATCGACGAGATAAAACTACACGTCGTCCCCTTGCCTTTTGTGCCAGTCACGCCAATTATAGTCGCTGGGCAATTGGCAAAAAACTCATTAGTCGCCGACCAAATTTGACCGTTAGTCTTTATCTTTTTGGGCGGAAGGCTTGGTGACCTAACGATTAAATCCGCGCTCTCCAGCCTCGAAAATCCCGTCTGATAAGCCACATTTTCCGGCAAATTATCTACTTTTTCACGCTCGTCCGCCACTAAAAAATCAGCTTCCGGAAATTTCTCCCGAAAATATCGCAAATTAGATTGACCTTCGACACCAAAACCAGCAATGACTATTTTCATAACCTGATTATATCACGGGCAATTTACGATTACACCCTAAAACAGCTTGTCGAGCTTATCGTATAGCTTTGTTAATAGCTCTTTTTCTTCCGAAGTAACTGCTGCCAACGTCCATGTGTTGGATGCAAAAAATTGACGAGCCGTTTCAATCAACTGATCAGGAGTTACTGCCAAAATAGAATCTGGAACGGCAGCATAATCTCTCACGAAATCATCAGCAAAATATCGTCCTACATAGAAATTACTTACTTGCCCAACAGTTTGAGCACCCATTTGATAACGACCCAACGAATACGACTTCACACTTTCCAAATCTTCTTCAGAAATAGATCCAGCCAAAACTTTCTTTAATTCTCTCACGATAATATCAAAGAGTTTTTCTGCAGTTTCGACGTTTACTTGTCCACCAAAATCCCAAGCCGAATCGTAAAAACCAACCGACGTATCACTAAAAATACCATACGCCAAGCCTTTTTTACGAGCCGCGCCAAAAATCCGTGAGCTCATCGTGCCAGTCAGAATGTGGTTCAATGCGTTCATAGCCGTGACTTCTTCATCGCTTAACTCGCGCGGAATCATCATCGACCAGCCAAACGTCAAATTAGTCGCCTCTTTTCGCTTAACTAAGACTGGGTTAGCCCTGCGTGGTTCGTCGCGCGGAATAACGAATCGCTCGCCCGTCTCTAATTGCCAGCCCTCAAGATGTTCTTTAATAGCTGCTTTTCGTCCAGCCATTTTTCCAGCCACCACAAACCGCATATTCTTCAAAGTATGCGTTCGCTTGTGATGATTTTTAATGTCTTTCAGCTCAATATTAGCAATTGTTTTTAGGCGCTGATTATACGTCAAAATATCTTCACCCAGCGCCTGCTGAATACGCGGCCACATCACGCGGTTGTGATTGTTAAGATAACCGGTTAATTCAGAGCGAACATTACCCTTTTCCGCCTCAAGCTCATCAGCGTTGAATCGCGGCGTTGTAATAGCCAGCCTCTGAAGCTCCAAAATCCTATCCCACTCAAAATCCGCACAAATCGCTTCATAAACCATTGAATAGTCAGAAGTGTAAGCGTTGTGATAAGCACCGTTCTTGGTAAACTCCTGCTCATAATTGTGCTCCGAACGAAACTTTTCATTCGCACCGAACGCCATATGCTCCATAATGTGAGCCGTTTCATAAATATCTTTATTCAGAACGTAGCGATTTCCCGCCCTGAATTGTACCTGAAAACTCATTACCGTAGCATCTGGAACGTCAATCAACAAGCCGCGCGCACCATTCTTCAGTCTAATTTCCTCAACTGTATGTTTCATTGCCTAATTCTCTGATTATTTACGATTTTTCTTACGGTTCTGTCGCTGAGCCTTTTTCTTCTTTCGAGCTTGATTCTTCGCACGATTTGATTCCGCACTAGTCTTGCCCTTTTTCACAGAGAAGTCATCGTCGCGATTTTCCTCGCCCGAACCAATTTCATTTACGCCACGCTCAACGGCATTTTCCGCCAACCTAGTTAGTTCAGTGTCATATTCGTCATCTTGAGATTGACGAACTGTAGCGTCGGCTTTATGAATATTAAATATCGTCGTCAAGACTTCATCACGGAGATTAGCCTGCAAACTCTCAAACAACTTTTGGGATTCTGATCGATATTCCACCAAAGGATCGCGCTGTCCAACACTTCGCCAGTGAATTCCCTCGCGCAAATGTTGCATATTTTCCAAATGTTGCATCCATAATGTGTCCAACACCGCCATGTAAACTTCGCGCTCAACTCCACGCAAATCATCGGCGCCAATCTCACGCTCTTTCTCCGCGTAAGCTTCTTCAGCCAACTCCAGCGCCTTCTCATAGCGCAAACGATCTTTCTTTTCCTTGCCAACCTTTTCAATTTTTTCCTTATCAACCGGGAAAATAACCGAGAAATCCTCGACAAACTTTGGATTATTCTTTGATGGAAGAGTTGTCAATTCGTGAACTTTAGCTCGCAATAATCGCTCAATTTCTGGCTTAATATTATCGCCTTCCAAAATCCTACGTCGCATAACATAAACGACGCGACGATGACGGTTAATTACATTGTCGTATTGAACAACATTTTTGCGCGTATCAAAATTGTAGCCTTCAACTCGCTTCTGGGCAGCTTCCAGAGTTTTCGAAACAGCCCGAGTTCTAATTGGAGTGTCGTCATCAACGCCCAGCCTATCCATCAACGACGCAATTCGCTCACCCTGGAAAATTCGCATCAAATCATCTTCGGTCGAAACGTAAAACTGAGTCTCACCTGGGTCACCCTGGCGTCCGCCACGACCACGCAACTGATTGTCAATTCGGCGTGATTCGTGTCGCTCCGAACCGATAACAACCAGTCCGCCCAATTCCTTAACACCCTCACCAAGCTTAATGTCGGTACCACGACCAGCGATATTCGTAGCCAAAGTAATTGCGCCTTTTTCGCCGGCTTTCGCCACAATCGCAGCCTCACGCTCATTGTTCTTAGCGTTCAGAATCTCAAATTTAATGCCTTCTTTTTCCAAATATTTGGCAATTTGTTCATTCTTTTCAATAGAGCCAGAACCAACCAGAACAGGACGACACTGCTTGTGGTAATCCTTAATCGCCTCAGCGACAGCTTTAAGTTTGGCCTTTTCAGTCTTGAAAATCAGATCTTCCTTATCCTCGCGAATAACTGGTTTGTTCGGTGGAATTTGAATAACGTCAAGTGAATAAATTTGCTGGAACTCTTCGGCTTCAGTGAACGCCGTACCAGTCATGCCGCTCAATTTATTATACAAACGGAAATAATTCTGGAATGAGATTGTCGCTAGAGTCATACTCTCTTCTAATACCGGAACGCCTTCTTTTGCCTCAATTGCCTGATGCAAACCTTCGTTGTAGCGGCGACCCTGCATCAAACGACCAGTGTGTTCGTCAACGATGATCACCTCGCCGTCATTGGTTACGACATAATCCTTATCACGCTTGAACAATGTCTGTGCTCGCAAAGCCTGGTCCATGTGATAAACACTACGCACGTGATCTGGTGTGTACAAGTTTTTTATTCCCAACAATTTCTGTACTTTTTCAACACCTTCATCAGTCAAGGCAACACTTCGGCGCTTCTCATCCAAAACGTAATCTTCTGGAACCAACTTCGCGGCGATTTTAGCAAATGTGTAATAATTGTCAGGATTTTCAGCCGCTGGAGCAGAGATGATAAGTGGCGTACGAGCTTCGTCGATCAAAATTGAGTCGACCTCGTCAACGATTGCAAAGTTCAATTCACGCTGCCTGAGCAAATCAACGTCGTTAACCATGTTGTCGCGCAAATAGTCAAAGCCAAACTCGTTGTTAGTTCCGTAAGTAATGTCCGCAGCATAAGCTTCTTTACGCGAAACTGGACGAAGTTTTCGCATTCGAGGATCGTCGTGATGCTCATTGTCGTAATCTTTATCATAAACAAATGACGCTTCGTTAATAATCACACCAGTAGTCAAGCCTAAGAAATCATACACTTGACCCATCCAGCCAGCGTCGCGCTGAGCCAAATAGTCATTAACTGTCACCACGTGAACGCCCTTGCCCTCCAAAGCATTCAAGTAAGTCGGCAGTGTCGCCACAAGAGTCTTACCTTCACCAGTTTTCATCTCGGCAACGTTACCCTCATGAAGAACCATACCACCAATCAACTGCACATCATACGGACGCTCACCAATCACACGCTTAGCGGCTTCCCTTGCCACAGCAAACGCATCCGGCAAAATCGTATCAAGCGTCACATTTTTCTTCGACAAACGCTTTTTCAACTCATCAGTCTGCACCCGAAGTTCCTTATCTGACATCTTTTCATATTTGTCATTCAGACCGTTAATAACGTCAACTTGCTTACGCAACCGTTTCAAAATCTTCTTCTGTGGATCGCCAAAAATCTTACTCAGCGCTTTTTGTTGTGTAATTGCCATAAACCTTAAAACTCCCTCACTTTCAGGCATTTTCAAAAACTTCTTTTATTATAACTTTTTTCGGGCAATTTGAAAAGAAAAAGCGCCCAGAATCTGAACGCTTTCCTGTTAATTTCATCTATCAATTATTTTCGACCGAAAGTTTGCTTTAGCTTCGCCAAAACTCCGCGACTTCCGCCAACGTGAGCCAGCACATCGTCTTTGTACTTACGAACTTGACCATTCAACCTAGCTTCAACAATATCCACTGCAGCCAAAACGTTCATGGTTGAATCCTTAGCTATAATTTTCTTATCTGGCACATTGATGATAACTTCAACTTCGTACTTGTTGCCGCCAGGATTGTCAATCTGCTTAATCTTAACGTCTGCAGACGCACTTTTTCGCGCGTGGCGTGGCAAGTATTTTCCCAGAGAACCAATTTTTCGCTCAACGTATTTTTTTGTTGTGGCGTTCAGCTCATATTTAACGCCAGTAATTGTAATATCCTTAATCATTTTTCCTCCTACTAACTAGTATGCTCTCTATTATATCACGTCACGACCATTCATATACGGACGAAGTACTTTAGGGACAGTCAAAGTTCCATCTGGATTCTGGAAATTCTCCAAAATCACCACCAATGAGCGAGCCAGCGACACCGCAGTTCCGTTCAAAGTGTGAACAGATTCAATCGTGCCGTTTTCTCGACGAACTCGAATATTCAAACCACGAGCTTGATAATCAGTACAGTTCGAACAACTCGTCAGCTCACGGTAAGTTTGGTCAACTGGCGACCAATATTCAATGTCGTACTTCTTTGCAGCCGGCGCACCCAAATCGCCCGCCGCAATATTAACCACGTGATAAGAAATCCCAATTTGCTGCCAAAGTGCCTCTTCAACGCTAAGAATTCTCTCATGAATCTCTTTAGATTGCTCAGGCAAACAAAACGCGTACATCTCCAACTTATTAAATTGGTGAACTCGGAACAGACCACGCGTGTGCTTTCCGTATGTTCCCGCCTCTTTTCGATAGCAAGGACTATATCCAACGTATAGCGATGGCAAATCTTTTTCATCCAAAATCTCATCCGCGTGATAGCCGGTTAATGGCATTTCCGCCGTACCAATTAGCGTCAAATCTTCGCCGTCAACTACATATTCATTACTACCTTCGCCCTTTGGAGTGAAACCTGCGCCCTCAGCTGTTCGTAAATTGACCATATGCGGCACGGTCATAAATGTGAAGCCCTGCTTTGTTACATAATCCAAGGCAAATTGAGTTACTGCATTTTCCAGCAAAGCCAAATCGCCCTTCAAATAATAAAACTTCGCGCCAGCCACCTTAGCGCCGCGCTCAAAGTCCACCCAGCCGCGACTTACAGCGTAATCCAAATGGTCTTTTGCGCCAGTTTTGCAATCGCCATAAACTTTTACTTCAACAGAATCTTCTTCGCCACCCAAAGGCACGTCGTCAAAAGTGATATTCGGGACGTTTTTAAGAATTGCCGCAACTTTTTCCTCGGTCGACTTCAAATAACCCTCACGCTCCGCCAACTCAATCTTCAATTGTTTGCCCTGATCAATCAGTTCTTGGTCTGGTCGGCCGCCTTTCATTTTCGCTGAAATAACATTCCGCTGTTCGCGTAGCGCTTCAACCTGCTTCTGTAAATCGCGGCGCTCATCGTCTAATTGCAACAACACCGCAATATCAACTTTATAGCCTTTATCGTTTGCCGACTTTTGTACCAAATCGACATTTTCTCGAATGAACTTAATGTCTAACATGTATCAATTATATAACAACATAGACTATATATAAATAAACCCCGCCGGATTTAACAGACGGGGCTTTAGATAAGTGTAAATAATTTACTTACATAGCTGTGCCAGGTAACGTCGTTGGCCATGGAACATTGTCGTTTGGCACATACGATACACTAACGATCGGAGGGAGTGGTGGTGTTGGATTCTGAGCGCTAGCTGCTTCAGCTTGAATCTGCCCAGAAGTTTGAACAACCCAAGTCAAATACGAATTACCATATCGTCCAGCAGAAGGACCTTGCATCTGGTCACTAGGACGCAGCCCATCTGGCAACGAAGAGCCACCACCATTCCAGCTATACGCCCAGCCCGTAAGAGCTGCGTACAGATAAACAGTATTGTTAATTCGTCGAACCTTAACCACGCTAGCTTTCATGGATGTTGAGAGAATTTGAGGAACACTTCTCCAGCCAGTGTCACCATATACAACCTTCCAGCCTGTTTTATCACTACCCCGAGTTTTAATCCAGCGAATTGCACCATTTGTAGCAGCTGTATCAGTATAGTACGTGCCAACACTAGCCTTAACATTGCCCTCAGGCATACCAGTTCCGCGAATTTCGTACGTATCTTTCCACTCAACGTCACAGTCGTCATCAGTTTTCTTACCGAGCACTTGATTTGTTTTACCACCCGCAGGAAGATTCTTGCCTGTAAATTGTAAACCTAGGTTGCTTGTACCATTTCCGGTAATAGTCAATCCAGTCGAGCAAGGCTGAGTGCTATTGGTTACAGAAATAGTAGCATTTCGGCCAGCTGCCCCTGTAGCACCAGTTGCACCTGTAGCTCCTGTGGCTCCTCTAGCACCATTAACTCCATTGCGGCCGTCTTTACCATCCTTACCGTTTTGACCATTTTGGCCGTTAATGCCGTTTCGACCGTCCTTACCGTCCTTACCATCCTTGCCGTCTTGACCATTCTGGCCCTTAAGTAGGTCAGAATATGCTATGACATTCTTCCATTCTGAGTCGCCAGTGTATCGCCACTGAATGTACAAAGAGCCTTTTTGGACTTCAATACTACGACCGTCTTTGCCGCGAAGCTCATCAAGAGATATGATTTTCTTCCAATCGCCGCCTGAATATTGATACTGAATCTCGCCTGAGTCCTGACGAACAGATATAGAATCTATGTCAAAACCGCCACGTGGCATCATCTTACAAAAGATAAAAAACAGCAGCAATATTAATATTATCGTTATAGTGAACAGACTCAAGACAAATGCCTTTGATGCCGGCTTCCTATTGTTTGTTTCTTCCATCAAAAACAACCCCCAAATCGTTTTTTAACTACTTATGCTTCATCATTCTACGCGCATTTAATTTAAAAATCAAGCTATTTTTTACTCTTTATCCACAATTTTTTATTAAACGTGAGAAATCATACCCAAACCAAGCATAACCAACAACAACAGCCCCAGGACAAATCGATAAATTATAAACGGTCGGAAATTATTACTCTGAATAAATTTTAACAGCCACGACACAGCCAAATAGCCAACACCGAATGAAATTACCGTGGCGATTATAGTTGGAGTCCAGCCAACGCCGCCAGAAATGTGTTTATATTTGGTAGCGACTTCCAATAGTCCTGCTGCGACTAGCGCTGGAATGCCCAAGAAGAAACTCAATTTCGTAACCGACACGCGGTCAAATCCACGAAACAGACCGACTGAAATTGTCGCGCCAGAGCGACTGATTCCCGGAATGAGCGACAAACACTGCCCCGTGCCAATAGCCAGCGTGTCTTTCCAACTCGTCTCAGTTTCGCCACGCTTGTTATTTGCCGCACGATTGTCAGCCAGCCACATAACAACACTCCAGCCAATAAGCCCGAACGCCACAAACCACAAACTGCGCAGAACTGTTTCAACTTCGTGCTTGAATAACAGTCCGACAATCGCAATAGGAATTGAGCCGATAATAATTGCCCAACCATATTTATAATCAAACTTTCGACGCGCCCGCTTCCACCACAAACCGCGCCACCAAGCCTGTAAAATTCGCCAGATGTCGCTCCAGAAATAAATCACTGCCGCCAAAATTGCTCCGATCTGAATTATCGCCGTAAAAGCCACGACACTCGGGTCGTCAATTCGCATTCCCATCAATTTCTCGGCAATCGTCAAATGTCCAGTCGAAGAAATCGGTAAGAATTCCGTAATTCCCTCAATTACGCCGAGAATAATCGCTTGCCACCAAGCCACGCTTAAAAATTACCTTTCATCCTTCAAGTGTAGCATTAGCGGTAAAATCATTCAAATGCATGGGCCTAAGATTCGGGGTTTTCTGCTTCAATCGAATTTTGATAGAACAAACCACTAACATTCACGCCCGCAGGAGCATAAATTTTCAAGCCAGTTATCGGCTTATAAAACTTCAGACAACCGTCAAAGAATATCGCGTTGCACTTCTCGGAAACAGATAGCACAATTTTATCACCATCGCGGCGCACGTTAATTTCTGGCTTATTCGCCTTTGGTAAATCCACAAACTCAGCTTCCACCTTAAATTTGTCAGAATTTATTCGCGAAACATTCCCCACTGGCATATCGATAAAAATTGAATTAGCGTTTGTCGTATCTGGAATATCGATATTTACTTTCTTCGTGAGCTGCTGCGATTCACGCGCATATTCCAAGCCAGCGTGCGCGCTAAATATTGTGGCGCTTGCCAAACTCATAAAAACAACGGACGCCGCCACGATCATTGTGATTACAGACATTCGATTGACCTTCCAAGCGAATATGCTACGCGTTACAATTGCGCCAAATATCACCGCCGCGATTCCGCCAATTGCCAAGGAAACCCATACTCCCCACGCCCACATTTGCATACTTAAACCGCCAAGCATATTAATCATGGAAGCACCAAGCGCCCCGCCAACAATCAGCCCAAACAACACCGCTAGCGTCGTAAACAACACTACGGCACCAACAAAATATTGGAAAAATTTCGCAATTGGAGTTTTTCTAACAGACACAGTTGAATTTCCATCAGCGGAAACCTCCTTAAGCGCAGCCAAAGTTACCGGCTTCCCGCGCATTCGTAATTTGTCCGACGCGGTTTTTGCTGGCGGCATTGACACCCACATCGCGAGGTAAACCAGCACCATAGTGCCGAATGTTACGAACGGCGAGACAATTGCAATCAGTCGCACCCACAACGGATTGATATTAAAGTATGCCGCTATTCCCGCACACACGCCGCCAATGACAGCTCCGTCCGTGTCGCGCATCAGTTGCTTTTCTGGCTTCTCATTGTCATCCGTCAATTCATCAGTTGAGTCCTCGCTATCATCCGAAAAATCGCGCGGCTCACCCATTTGATTTTTAATCGCCAAAACGTCATCGTCGCTAATAACACCTTCTTTCATCACGCCACGCTCGGCTAGAATTTCAACCATTCGCGCCTCAATTTCCTTCATCGCTTCCGCGTCGGCGTGCATATTTTTCTGAATCGAATTAAGGTATTTTTCTAGCGATTTCTTAGCGTCAATTTCCACGCTAAACGCCGTTTTTGCCAGATGAATCCTGGTTATTTCCTTCATTATTTTATTCCTTTCTCTAAGTTATCAAGCGAATTATTTAACATATTTATGCGATCTTTAAGTTCATGAATCAATTGATCGCCGTGATTTGTCAATGAATAATATTTTCGCGGCGGACCTTGCTCGCTTTCCTGCCATTCGTGTTGCAAATATCCGTCTTTCTGCAGCCTATTCAGTAGCGGATAAATCGTACCTTCGACCACCGTTAAATCCGAATCGTTCAATTGCTTAACGATGTCGCCGGCGTACTGCGCTTTATTAGAGCAAACCAGTAAAACGCAGTAAACCAAAAATCCTTTTCGCAATTGGACCGCCAAGCTTTCCGCATAGCTATCAACGTCCACTTTTACCTTCTTTCGGGATATTAGAACCCTTAATTTTGCCGTCTTTGATCAGGATTTGATAATCGCATTTTTTGGCCAAGTCAACGTCGTGCGTCACGATAATCAGTGTTGCGCCTTCTTGCTTGTTGTAATTGAACAGCAATTCTTCCACCTTCGCGCCAGTTTCGCTATCCAAATTTCCCGTAGGTTCGTCCGCAAAAATAATCTGAGGACTACCGACAATTGCCCGCGCAATCGCCAAACGCTGCTTCTGGCCACCCGACAAATCCTTCGCACGATTCTTGCGCTTCTCATACAAGTCCACCGCCTTCAGCGCCTCATTGATTTTACTTTCCCTCAAGCCCCTTGGCATTTTCACAATTTCCAGTGGCAAGCTCACATTATCCGCCACGCTTTCATTGCCCTGAACAAAGAAACTCTGGAAAATAAAACCTATTTTTCTTGCGCGGAACTCGTCAACTTGCTTTTGCTTCAATTTCAGAATGTCCTGACCGTCAATAATCACCTCACCTTGCTGCGGTCGATCCAAGCCAGAAATTGCGTGCATTAGCGTCGATTTTCCTGAACCAGATTTTCCCAAAATCGCCACGCTCACACCAGTTGGAATTTGCAGACTCACATCATTTAGAGCCACAAATTGGTTCTTCTTTTTGCCGTAAATTTTCGTCACATTTTTAAGCTCAATCATAACAATTCTCCTATTCCGTCCTTAACGCTTCAATTGGATCTAATTTTGTTGCCTTGCGGCTCGGCAGCCAGCCAGAAAGTACCGCCATAATCATCAGCCCGATTATCAAAAGTCCCATTTGCAGAGGATTGATGACTAATAGATTCGTACCTTGCTCCAACTTTAGGGAATTAGCAATCATAGGATTAAGTAGTGACATCAAACTTGCTAATCCAACACCAATTAAGCCACCAAGAAGTCCAACCCACGCCGCTTCATA
>CALKRM010000027.1 GCA_937989565.1 uncultured Candidatus Saccharibacteria bacterium
AAGTAACATTCTTTTTGTGACGAGCTGGTCAAGGGTATTTAATTGCAGGAAACTATTTGGAGGAGCTCCAAAATACCACCCTTGGTCTTTAGGGACTTCAATCAATGCATAACGAAGCGCGTCGTGCGCATGACCGAGCGTCATAATTGATAGTACGGCGTAAGTTGTAATTGCCACACCAAACAACTCTCCGAAAAATATCATCATCTTTTTCTTTGTAGTTTCTTTTGAGCGAATGTATCGAATGGCTTTAATGATAACGTAAGCAAGAATAAAGGCTAGTCCTTGTTCGGTGCCGCACGCGACAGAAAGTCCCATAATTGTATATAAAATAGGATAATAGAGGTTAATTTTATTTTTGCCAATAGTCGTCATCTGCCAATTTGGATGCCATAACATGAAAGCTGCAGCGATAAACGGGAATGTTGTTCTGAGGCCGAGAAGAGAATTGCCTGCCCAAATAGCGTCAATAGCGTCAATAGAGATTATTGTGAATATGCTAGTTGCGAAGATGGATTTTTTAACATTTCTAAAATAAGCCCAAAACAGAAAAAAGGACGAAACGAGGAATAATATTGGCGATACTAACAATTTTGCAACTTCCACGGCGAATAAATTGTGTCCCATAATATAAAATAATGGAAAATGAAGAAGTGGAACTCCGACTCCGTGAAAGAATGGAAAATCTCGTGCCAGAACTTCACCGTCCAGTAGGCGACGGAGCGGGTTGTATAATTGGAAAGTTCCATTGGCCGCATACGAATCCATAGCTAAGCCGTTTCCCAATGCCGCAAGCGTAGCGAAAATTACAAAAACTAGTATGTAAACGACACTTACAAATACTGCAGTAAAAAGTAGCGTTCGTTTAAGATTTATATTACTTAGAGCTTTACGTATATTCATATTACTTAAACTATTCTAAATTGATATCAGGGATATGTCTATACTGACTAGTGTTATGTCTTTTATATAAAATCTACTATAATAAATACAGGAGGAATTATATTAATGAAAACTGCACTAATTGGATACACTGGATTTGTTGGCGGAAATATTAAGAGCCAACACGAGTTTGACGATTATTATAATAGTAAGAACATATCTGATATTGAAGGTAAAGAGTATGATCTCGTGGTTAGTGCTGCGAATCGCGCTGAGATGTGGCGAATTAACCAAGAGCCAGAAGTTGATCGTGCAGAAATTGAAGATTTTATATCGCACATCGAAAAGGCGAAAATTAAGAAACTTGTGTTAATTTCAACAGTTGGAGTTTATAAAAATCCAAATGGTGCTAATGAAGATACGCCTATTGAAACAGAAGGTCTATTGCCGTACGGAGTTAACAGGTATTATCTTGAGCAATTTTGTCGCGAGAATTTTGATACGACTATTGTCCGCTTGCCGGGTTTATTTGGTGACGGTTTGAAGAAGAATGTTATTTATGATCTGATGAATAACAATATGGTTGAAAAAATACACGCTGATGGTATGTACCAATATTATAATCTTGATAACATCTGGCGAGATATTAACATTGCTTTGGAGAATAATTTACCATTAGTTAACCTTGCTACGCCACCAGTCAGTACGCGAGAAGTTGCGAAGGTTGCTTTTGGCATAGATTTTACCAATAAGCCAGAGGGAATAAATCCCGCATATTGGGATATGCACAGTAAATACGCGTCTGTTTATGGAGGTGAAGGAGAATACCTCTATACAAAAGAACAAGAGCTAGACGATATTAAAAAGTTTGTTGCAAAAAGTAGGTAATTATGTTATAATGCAAGAATGAGATCTACAGAATCGATGAAATTAGCAATATCAAACATCGCTTTTGGCGAAGATCAACAAGCGGCGTTAGATTGTGTACATCTGAGTGGACTTGATGGAATAGTAGTTGCGCCTCCAACTATCTGGCCACACCTACCGGAAATTACCGACCTTTCTGGGCAGGATCGTAAGGGCTGTATTGAAAAGATGGGGCAAGATGCTGAAGATTATTCTAAACGACTTGGCGATCTTGGGTTGAAAGTTTTTGGATTTCAGTCTTTGACTTATAGAACTAAGGGAATGTCACTTTTTGGAAGTGAGAATGAGCGTAATCGTTTA
>CALKRM010000028.1 GCA_937989565.1 uncultured Candidatus Saccharibacteria bacterium
TGACAGATATTGATTTTGATGAGTTGGATAGAGCAGTAAGCTCTCTTATGGATAAGCAGCGAGAAAAGGAAGCTCCAGCGGTGGTTAATGAAAATAATAGCGAGGTTTCTGTATCTGCGCCTGTAGAGGAAAAACCTGTGCCAGAGAACTCTATTGGTACTAGTTTTGCACCTCCAGTAACTCCATTTACGCCTTCGTCTGCTGCTTCTGCTCCTTTGTCATCGATCTCTCAGCCTGAAGCAAAAAAAGACTCTTCTAGCAACAATACGATTCCTAAAGAGGTTGACAGTCCTACGAACGAGAAAGTTGCTAACGACTCAATAACCAACAGAGCTCCTGGTGTTGCCGCTAGCGAAGTTAAAACTGCGCCAGTAATCGCGAGACGCTCGACTGGTCGTTTCATGGATGTTGTTAGACCTTCATCTGTTAGCGCTATCCAAAAGCCTGCCACTCCCGCTCCATCCCGAACTGGCACGACAATTCAGCCTTCGCCTGATTTGGTGGACGTGATTAGCATAAATAATAGGTATTCTGCGGCAAGGAAAGAAATGTCTGATATAGTTGCTCAATCAGGTAATCTTAGTGATGCCCCTGATCTTAAAGACGTGCATAATGAATCTACTTTTGCGGAGATTGAAGATGCGCCTGCTGAGGAATTGTCATTGACTGATAAGATAGCGCGATCATTAGCCGTAAGTAATAGCGAAGCTCCTGTTGCACCGATTACTACGCCACTGGAGTCTCCGTTTATTGCTAATGTTGAAGTGGAGAAGCGACCGCTTGGTTCTGTTAACCAAACTATGACTAGTTCTGAGATGAATAGCGATGAAGATATGTCTATGTCTGCTGATTCTGAGGATGTAAAATTGGAACATCAATATAATACCAATTTATCTAATTACAACATGAGCGAAAATTCTTTGGGCGACGTGCCTGACTCGCCAATGGATTTGAGTCCAGAAATTATAGCAATTGAGGAGGCTGGCGTTCCTGAAGATTCAGACGATAAAATGTCCACCGATATTGACAGTTCTTTGATCGAATCTTCCGAATTATCCGAAAAAGAAGCTATGGATTCTGAGCCGGCACCGATGTTTGCAGCCGTATCTACAGAGGTCAAGCCTTCAGTCGACAAAGAAAAGAAAAAATCTGGATTATTAATAGCGTTGCTTATTGTTCTATTTTTGGCAATTGGTATGGCTGGCGGCGCTGTTTCGTACTTTTTGCTGATAAAATAGATATATGTCTAATTTTACTGACGGATTAAATAGCGAGCAGGCTCGAGCGGTGACACACGCTGATGGGCCACTGTTGATTTTGGCTGGAGCTGGATCTGGAAAGACTAAAACTCTAACCCATAGAATTGCCTATTTGATTGGCGAGTTGAAAATATTTCCTAGTCGAATATTGGCGGTTACATTTACTAATAAAGCCGCGAAGGAAATGCGTCAGCGATTGGCGCAAATACTGGGTGAAGATTCTGAAAATCGGCAATTTATGCCGTGGATGGGAACTTTTCACAGTATTTGCGTGCGAATGTTGCGGATGGATGGTGAAAATATTGGCCTGAACAAGCGATTCTTAATTTACGATACCGACGATCAAATAAGCTTGATGAAGCAAATTATGAAGGCTCGCGGCTTGACGGATAAAGATATTAAACCTCGAGCTGTACTTTCGGCTATTTCGAACGCTAAAAATGAGATGAGAAATGCTGAGGATTTTTCGGCTTCGACTCGCGGTCCAAGAGAACAGAAAATAGCTGAATTATTTTTTGCTTACGAAAAAGCCTTGAAAGATGCTTCGGCGTTGGATTTTGATGATTTATTGATAAAAACTGTGGAATTATTGAGAAATAAGCCAGATATTCGTCATAAATGGCAGCAGCAATTCGAACATATTCTGATTGACGAGTATCAGGACACGAATGCGGTGCAGTATGCGCTAATTAAGCTGTTGGTTAATTCGCGCCGCAATTTATGTGTGGTTGGCGATGACGCTCAGTCGATTTATAGTTTTCGCGGGGCTGATTATACTAATATTCTCAATTTTGAGCGTGATTTTCCGGGCACGACGGTGGTCAAGCTGGAGCAAAATTATCGTTCGACTGGCGCGATTTTGAATATGGCAAATGCGCTGATTAGTCATAATATTCATAGAACTGATAAAAATTTATGGACGGCGAATGGCGACGGTGTTGAGCCGAAATTATGGCAATTATACAATGAATCTGAGGAGGCTTTGGCGATTGCGAATGAGATTCAGGCGCAAATTGCGAACGGTCGTCAATATGGCGACGTGGCGGTGTTGTACCGAACGAATGCGCAAAGTTACGCAATTGAGCGAGCCTTGCGTCAGAGTTATATTCCGTATAAAATCGTCGGCGGTTTGCGATTTTTGGATCGAGCGGTCGTTAAGGATTTATTGGCATATCTGCGATTGTTGTATCAGCCGAGTGATCGAGTTAGTTTTTTGCGAATTGTGAATACGCCAAAACGTGGCGTTGGCGCGGTGAGTATTTCTAAGTTTCTGGACTGGAATGACGCGTCAGGGAAGGACATAATTAGCGGGTTACTGGCGGTTGAGGAGGCGGATACTTTGACGGCGCGCGCGAAACGCCCATTGCTAGAGTTTGGTCAAAAACTGCACGATTTGCAGCAGGAAATTGACGGATCTCCAGCCGAACTGATTGAAAAAATCATGAAAAGGACTGGCTATGAAGATTTTATAAACGACGGAACGCCGCAAGCTGAGGAGCGAATGGAAAATATCGGCGTGCTTTTGTCAGAGGCGAAGGCTTACGTTGACGTGGCAACGTTTTTGGAAGAGATGGCTTTGATGTCTTCGACGGATACGACTGCCGATCAGCAAGTAACGCTCATGACACTTCATGCGGCTAAAGGTTTGGAGTTTCCGGTGGTTTTTCTGGCGGGACTGGAAGAGGGGATTCTGCCGCATGCGAGAGTGTTTGATAGCGGCAACGCTGATGACGTCGAAGAGGAGCGTAGGTTGTGCTACGTTGGTGTGACTCGGGCGAGGGAAGAATTATTCGTTAGTTGTGCTAGTTCTCGGACGCAATTTGGTCAGATTGGCTATAATATGCCATCGAGGTTTTTGGACGAGATGGGTTTGATGGCTGGTGGGGTTGATAGGCCAGCTCAGCCGATGGTAGAACCTGATTTTTATTCGGAAGATATTGGTTTGGAAGTTGGCGATCGAGTTCGCAGTCCGAGTTTTGGTTCGGGGGAAATTATTGATAGCGAAGGGCTGAGTGTTACGGTTCAGTTTGACAATGGAAATATTAAGAAATTGAACGTCGAGTTCGCGCGCTTGGAGAAAATTTGATATAATAAGAATACCTACGTTGTGGGTGTGAACTTATGGGTATAAGATTACAAGCAAAACACTATTCTAAGAAAATTACGTTCGTTTCTGGCGCGATATTGATGCTGGTTGGCGGTTTGTTTTTTGTCAATCAAGCATTGGCTGACGCTACTAAGCCAGCCGCCAAGGCTGGTGAAAAGTTGGTGACGATTTACGACAGGGGCGCAGAAAAGACGATCGTTACAAAAGCGAGAACGATTCGCGAGGCTTTGAAATTGGCTAAGTTTTCTATTGATGAACGCCAAGACGTAGTCGAGCCGAGTCTTGATTCGGAGATGGTGGCGGAGAAGTACAATATTAATATTTTCCGCGCTCGTCCAATAACAATTGTCGACGAAAATAAGCGCCTAAAGGTAACTACTGCCGAGCAGACGCCAGCTTTGATTGCGAAGGCCGCTGGAATCGAAGTTTTTGAAGAGGATAAAACTACTCTGTCTAATTCCGATAATATGGCGGTTGATGGCGCAAACATGGTGATGAAAATTGACAGAGCTTCAATGGTTAATTTTGTACTTTACGGCAAAGAATCTGTCATTCGTACACACGCTAAGACGGTTGGCGAGTTATTGAAAGAGAAGAATATAGACCCAAAGAAAGATGATACGCTATCTGTGGATCGTTCGGCAAAAATTATTCCTGGAATGAAAATTGAACTTTGGCGTAATGGCAAGCAAACTATAACCGCAGAAGAAGATGTGAAATTTGAGGTTGAAAAAGTTCAAGACGCGAATCGAGATTCGGGATATCGCGAAGTAAAACAGGCGGGCGAGAACGGCAAGAAGAACGTTACTTATGAAATCGAAATGAAGAACGGCGTGGAGGTGAGCCGTAAGGAAATCGCTAGTGTTGTAGCAAAAGAGCCAAAGAAGCAGATTGAGATTGTGGGGACGAAAGTTAGTTTACCTTCTGGATCTCATTCGGATTGGATGTCTGCGGCTGGCATTAGCCCTGATGATTATGGCTATGTGAATTTCATTTTTACGAAAGAGTCAACTTGGCGAACGACGGCTAGGAATGGACAATATGCTGGGCTCGGTCAGACGAATATAAATAAGCTTTCTCAGGCTTGTCCAAACTGGCAAAGTGATCCAGTTTGTCAGATTAGAGTTTTCAATAATTATGCCGTAAGTAGATATGGTAGTTGGGCTGGGGCTTACAATGCATGGAATCGCCAAAAATGGTGGTAGACTAACGCTGGTGGCGTAAGTTGGTTGTAGTCTATAGATAAAAAGCGCTTAATCTGATATAATTTTTCTAACACATTGTGTGAATTGTCAAATTATTATGCGCGCAAAAGGTTTATTTTTTGGAAAAATTATTGGATTGGCTGTGTTGGTTGCGATTGCGACTCCAATGATTTCGTTTGCTGACGGAAATACTTCTGGTGAGCATTTGGTTCGTATTTATGATCGCGGTGAAGAAAAGACGATTATCACAAACGCATTGACCGTTCGGCAGGCTTTGCGTGCAGCTAAGATTACGATTGACGAAAAGATTGATGCGGTTGAACCAAATATTGATATGGAATTGACTGGCGCGAAATACCAGGTCAATATTTTCCGCGCTCGTCCAATAACAATCGTCGATGGAAATAAACGCTTGAAAATAACCACAGCTGAACAAACACCAGCTTTGATTGCGAAGGCCGCTGGGCTGACTTTGTATCGTGAAGATAAGACGCATTTTACGAATTCCGACGATCTTTTGGTGAACGGTGTGGGTCTGGTAATGAAGATTGAACGATCAAAACAGCGAACGATAACTGAAGAAGTTGATATTAATTTTGATATTGAGCAGATTAAGGACGGTTCTCAGCCGATTGGATTTAAGAGTGTTAAGCAGCTTGGGGAAAAAGGTGTGCGGAAGGTGACTTATCAGGTTGAGGTAGAGAACGAGCGCGAGATTAGTCGTAAGGAAGTTGCTAGCGAAATTATAAAGCAGCCGAAGAAGCAGATTGAAATAATTGGCACGAAGCCTAAAAATCCATTGACGAAAAGTAAGGGCGCGCAGATATTTACCGACTCCAAGGGTGTAGCACATCGCGAGACGTATTATGACTTGCCGATGAATATTGTGATAAAAGCTTGTGGTAGCGGCGGTACTTATACAGTGCGGGCGGACGGCGCGAAGGTTGATAAAGATGGTTATATTTTGGTGGCGGCTAATTATGGTAATTATCCGCGATGTTCGGTGGTTGAGACCAGTATGGGTCCAGGCAAGGTTTACGATACCGGTGGATTTGCAGCTAAGCATCCGCACGGATTCGACTTGGCGACTGACTGGACGAATGGAGATGGGCGCTAAATGGTTTCTTCTCATGGACCAAAAAAATCGCTTGGGCAGCACTGGCTGAAAGATCCAGAGATTTTAGCGGATATTGCTGAAGCGGCCGAATTGACGGGTGATGATGTTGTGTTGGAGATCGGACCAGGGTTAGGCACTTTGACTAGTCGCTTGTTGGCTCGAGCTAATTCGGTGACCGCCGTGGAATTTGACGCGGATTTGGCGCGAAAACTACCAGGGCAATTTCCTGGGAAAAAATTAACTGTCGTAAATCAAGATATATTGCAATTTGATCTGAATCAATTGCCAAAAAATTACAAAGTCGTAGCTAATGTCCCATATTACATTACTAGCAAAATTGTTGAAAAATTGATGACTGCGGAAAATAAGCCGAGCATTGCGGTACTGTTGGTACAAAAAGAAGTTGCCGAGCGAATTGCGGGAGAGGCTGGGAGTATGAGCATTCTATCTGTGAGCGTTCAGATTTTTGCTGAGGCGGAGCTAGATATTGAAGTGCCGCGGCAATTCTTCACGCCGCCGCCAAAAGTTGACTCGCAGGTTGTAGTTTTGAGGACTCGTAATAATCCGTTAATTACTCCAGAAGATCAGAGAGATTTTTTCCGCATTGTTAAGGCTGGATTCTCTGCAAAGCGCAAGAAGTTGCGTTCTAGTTTGAGCGGTGGGCTGGGAATTGACAAGAGTGTGGCGGAAGAATTGCTGAAAAATGCAGGAATTTCACCAGATGCTCGCGCTGAAGATTTGGCGATTGAAGATTGGCGGCGGCTGCTCAAAGAATGGCGGGCGCGATGATTGTGGCAGATCAGCCGACGTGTTTTCCATCTGATCTATTGGTTGCGGTCTCGTCGAAAGATGACGGCACTATGCTCAATCGTATTCGCGGTCGCCACGTAGCTGAGGTGCTGGAAAATCGGCGGCGGTTTTGTGACCAAATTGGTGTTAAGTATGACGACGTTGTCTATCACGTGATTTCATACGACCAAGGACAAACGTTTGATAATATCGCCGAAGTTACTGAAGCTGACACGACCCGACATAACAACGAGGGGATTTTTGCTGATGCGCTATATACCGAAGCGGCTGGCATCGGTTTATTTTTACCAGTGGCGGACTGTATCGCCACCGTTATATATGATCCAAAGCGTCGGGTGCTGATGCTGGCGCATTTGGGTCGGCATTCGACAGTTGCGCAGTTGATGTCTCAGGCCGTTCAGTATTTTGTCGAGCGCGGTAGCCAGGAAAAAGATTTACAAATTTGGATGTCACCAAGTATTACGCAGAAAAATTATCGTATGGATTATTTTGATCATACAAATGATACGAATTGGCACAATTTCTGCCGTCAAACAGCTGATGGAATTTATCTAGACATGCAAGGGTTCAATCGTTCGCTAGCCATCCAGGCGGGCGTTCCTGCTGAAAATATTTTCATCTCGCCAATTGATACGGCGGACAATCCAAATTATTTTTCGCACTCATCGGGTGATATTGGCGGTAGGTTTGTTGTCGTTGCGTGTATGCGATATTGACCGTCGACAGTTGTTTGTAATAAAAAGCAACTCAGTATTTTAAGGCTGAGTTGCTTTTGTGATTAAAGGTTAATTAATCAATCAGATTTTCGTGTTTTAAATCCTTAACGGCGTTGGTAGCTTCTTCTTCAGCGAACTTCCAATAGTTGGTAAGAGTTTTTATCAAGTTACTTCTACTATATTTTCCATTTTTCAGAATATCTATAGCTCGTAGTCGTGCTCGCTCAGTGTAGTTGATGCTATATTCTTCGATAACCTCCTCTACGTCCGATCTTTCAAATCCTTCAAGACCATTAGGGTCGCTCAGCACTTCAATTAAATGTTGCTTAGAATGCCAAGGATACCATACATTATTGGGATATCCTTTATCTTTGTTGTAGTCACTCTCAATGCAGTGATATTCAATAGCTCTACGTAGGTTTACTTTAAAATCATGATTTAGGAGATCGACTCCCTTTTCTGCCTCTTCCTTAGTAAATTTTCCACCATGCACTAGTAGATATATAATATTACGTCTTGAATCTCCGGTTTCTTTCAATAAAATTTTTTTAGCTTCTTGTTGAGCTTGATCGATATAATCAATTTCTACAATATCAAGAGCTTTTTTTAGCTTCTTCCTTGGTGAATTTATTATAGACTAAACGATCTATAAGCATGTTTTTAGAGAACACACAGTCGTGCCGGTCGCCGCAGTGCTTGACATCAATAGCCTACATTAGTGTCTTGATACTCAGCTTCGCATTATTTACATAGTTGTAATTTGGATAGAGCACGTCCATCAGTGCGATGACTGTGTCGTAATTAGTCTTATGGCTTTGTGAGAACAATTCAGCTGTAGTCCTCTTAGAGATATTGGATCGGGTTGGGTTAATATATAGTATTGCTTTTTCTGCTAATTCTCTTGAAAACCTTTTGTCCCATTTTCCGTCGCTTCCAACTACATAGTTGTCTAGTGTGACGGTACTCTTTAACATATCACCATCTTTACCGACGTAGTAGTCGCCTACCCATTGATTTAATAGCATATGACCTTTAGTATCGAAGTAGTACCATTTATCTCCAATCATTTCCCAGGCGTTTTCTGTCATGTGTCCGCTGGTATTAAAGTAGTACCAATAATCCTTTATATGTTCCCATTTGCTATGTGTGATATATCCGCGTCCATCAAAGTAATACCATTTGCCATCTATTCGTTGCCAATCATTCTTTGGGTAACTTCCATTGGAATTTTTGTACCACCATCCAACTGAATCCCTCTGCCAGCTTCCTCCGTTGGCGCTTGCTGTTGCTGGTGTGTAGACGCCGATTATAGCAATGCTAATAGCTGCGGCTACGGCTAATTCTTCGTCATTAGTCATGATCTGCTGAATTTGCTATAATTTACCTATGACTAAGAAACACGCTTACATCACTACCGCTATTCCTTACGTAAACGGCTTGCCGCACATTGGGCATGCTATGGATTATATGTTGGCAGACGTGTGGGCACGTTATTCTAGACAAAACGGTCGTGAAGTTCGTTTTCAGGCGGGCGTGGATGAGCATGGCAATAAAATTGCTGCTAAAGCCGCCAGTCAAAATCAAACACCTAAAGAATACGTCGACCAAACGCATATCAATTTTAAGAAGATGATTGCTGAGCTGAATATTTCAGTGACAGATTTTATTCGAACAACTGACGCGCATCACGTTGCTGCGGTGCAATATATTTGGCAAAAACTCGTTGAGGCTGGTTACATTTACAAAGGCTCGTATGAAGGCTGGTATTGTCAGGGGTGCGAAGCTTTCGTTACGGATAAAGAAGCTGCCGATAATAATGGGGTTTGTCCAGATCACCAAACTCCGTATCAGCGCTTGAGTGAGGAAAATTATTATTTTAAAACCAGTGCTTTTTCGGACAATATTCGTCAGGCGATTGAGTCAAATAAAATGAGAATCGTGCCTGAATTCCGTAAAAAAGAGTTTTTGGAATTGATGAAAGATGGCTTGAAAGATGTGTCGGTTTCTCGTCCGCGTAAAAATCTTAGCTGGGGCGTGCCGGTTCCTGGTGATGATAATCAAGTCATGTACGTTTGGCTAGATGCTCTGAGTAATTACATTACGGTTATCGGTTATCCTGATCGTCCAGAAGAGTGGCAATCTTTTTGGCCAGCTGACGTACAAGTCATCGGTAAGGACATTCTCCGTTTCCACGCCGGTATTTGGCCAGCAATGCTCATGGCACTAGATTTACCGCTTCCGAAGATCTTGCTTGTTCATGGATTTATTAATTCTGGCGGAATGAAAATGTCAAAGAGCCTTGGAAATGGTGTTGGTCCGACTGACATTATTCCAAATTACGGCGCCGAGGCGTTTCGATATTACTTCTTGCGCCACGTACCAACGCAAGATGACGGAGACTTTACTTGGGAAAAGTTTGAAGCTGCGTATAATGGTGAGCTTGGTAATGATTTGGGCAATTTGGTTCAGCGAGTCGCTAAAATGGTGCAAAGTTATCAAGCTGGCGTTATTGGCGATGCTCCACAATCAGAACACGATATGGGACCGTATCGTCAGGCGATGGAAAGTTATATGTTTGACCAAGCAATGGACGAAATTTGGCTAATTGTTCGCTCTCTGAATCAATATATTGAGCGAGTTCAGCCTTGGCAAGTTGCTAAAAATCGTGATAAAGACCCAGAAGCAGAGTCGCATTTGAGCGAGATCTTGGCGTATGCTTGCGGTACGTTGTTGCAAGTGTCCGACATGTTGCGCCCATTTATGCCGCAAACTGCCGAGAAAATTCACAATATGTTTGCTAGTGGTGTTGTGTCGTCAGAATTGACACCTTTGTTTCCGCGCAAGTATATTCACACGCCAGATCCACGTGCTCCGAAAACAGAATCTCAGGTTAAATAGTTTATGATTGAGTCTGATAAGAAAAGTGCGACTGAGGGTTTAGGTCTGATAGATTCGCATTGTCATTTGCACGATACGGAATTTTTTACGGACAATCGCGAGCAATTTTACAAAGAAACGGTCGAGGCGAATATTGGCATGATTTGTGTCGGTACTGACCAGAGAAGTAGCCGCCAAGCTGTGGAATTTGCCGCGAATCATGAGTCTACTTGGGCGGCAATTGGCGTTCATCCACACGATACGAAAGATGGCTGGGGAGATGTCAAAACTTTACTGGAGAATAAGACGGAAAACTCTCCGATTGTGGCAATTGGTGAAATTGGGCTTGATTATTATTACAATAACAGTCCGCGGGAAACGCAAATTGAGGGCTTGGAAGCGCAACTTCAAATGGCGATTGATTACAATTTGCCGGTAAGTTTTCATGTTCGCGATGGTGCCGCAGGTCAGCCGTCGGTTTGGGATGATTTTTGGCCAATTTTTGACAATTTTCACGGGCTTCGCGGCGTGCTGCATAGTTTTACCGATACGAGTGATAATTTAGAAAAAGGTTTTTCGCGAAATTTATACGTTGGGCTTAATGGAATTAGTACGTTCACAAAAGATCAATTGCAGAAAGAATTGTTCGCTTCAGTTCCGCTGGAGAGATTATTGCTAGAAACTGACGCGCCGTTCTTGACACCAGCGCCGTTTCGTGGTAATATAAACAAGCCAGAATATGTGAGATTGGTGGCTGAATATTGGGCGAAGCAGCGAAATATTGATTTTGATGTTTTAAGCCAAGCTACTCTTCACAATACAAAAGAACTTTTTGGCATTTGAAAGTGGAGAATAATGAGTAGTACGCCGAAATGTGTTACAGAAACACTTGAATTAGATGCCACACGCGAAGAACTTGCCGTGATTTTTTCTGACGCCAAGAGATACGATGATAATTCTGGGGTAAAGCCTGAATTGGGAAAGACTGCGTTTGACGTAGCGAATATCCCTAATAACGAGGCGGTTGATTTTTGTAAACAGGTGCTTGGTGAAAAAAAGAAGCCTACCGATCCTGTTGAGTCTGTGAAAGAAATTGGCTATATGTTAACAGATCTTCGAAAAACTAAAGCTAACGAGGTGCAATAAGTGACTAAGTTTTTGAAAAAAGTACGAAGTTTGGTTTTTGCTGATGATAGCGACGCGGTGTCTTTATTGAAATTCCGTAAAAAAGATCGTCCATTAAAGAAATTTACCGAGCGCGAGCTAATCCAATTGGAAAGTGAAATTGGCGCAACAATTTTTGGCGAGAAGCCGGCGTATGTTGCGCGACGAGAATTTTTTAATTTAGATAAAGATACTTGGATTTGGTATGAAGAAGTTGCTGACGGTAAGGGTGGTCGGCAAGAATTGACGACGCGTTATGAAGTGCAACCAAAGGGAATTTTGAAGATTCAACCGAATTATCGCTATAGTTACTTGGAGGGCGACGAGCTTCAGAATTTTGTCTTGGCAACTAAGGAATATTACGAGCGAGTTTCTCGGCAATTATATAAGAAAGATCCGCAAACCGGTCGGCCGCTTTGATATAATAAAAAAGTGAATAAAGACTATATCTATCTTGATCATGCTGCTGCTACGCCAATGGATCCGTTGGTGATTGAGGCGATGTTGCCATATTTTTCTGAAAAGTTTTTCAATCCGTCTAGTCCGTACGCTCCAGCAATATTTACAAAGCGTGAGTATCAAGATGCGAAGGCTCGACTGGCGCGCTGCTTGGGTGTGATGGCTGATGAATTGATAATGACAGCTGGAGCAACTGAGTCTGTTAATTTGGCGTTCAATGCAGTAAATGGAGTAAGCCTAATTTCGGCAATTGAGCATGACTCGGTGATTAATTCCGCAAAAGCGCGTTCGGAAGTGAAGCTAATTCCGCCAACGAAAAATGGACGAATAGACCCGAACACGGTTAAAAAAATGTTAACGCCAGATGTTGGATTTGTTAGTGTTGCGCTGGTGAATCATGAGCTGGGCTACATTCAACCGATTGAAGAAATTGCGGAAATTGTAAAAGCTGAGCGGCTCAGGCGTCAAGAAAATGGCGAATCTTTACCATTGATTTTTCACACTGATGCTTCGCAGGCGGCGGCTCTAATTGATGTGAAAATTAAAAGGCTGGGTGTTGATTTATTGACATTATCTGCGGCGAAAGTTTACGGTCCAAAGCAAGTTGGTTTACTGTGGGTGCGACCTGGCGTTACATTGAAAGCGAATATTTTTGGTGGCGGTCAAGAATTGGGGCTGCGCAGCGGAACTGAAAACGTTGCTGGCGTGGTTGGGTTCGCGACTGCTTTGGAATTGGCGCAAAAACGACGTTCTGCTGAAGTGAAGCGACTGCGAAAGCTGCGAGAAAATTTGGCAAAAGATTTGAGGCAGGCTTTTCCTGAGATGTTGATATCATCAGATATGAAAAAAAGTTTGGTGAGTTTTTTGAATATATCATTTTCTGGAATTGACGCTGAAAGATTGGTGTTTTTATTGGAATCTCGTGGGGTTTTAGTGGCTACGGGGAGTGCTTGCGCGGCTAATTCCGGAACGCGTTCTCATGTACTGGCAAGTATTGGTCTGAGCGAATCAGAGATTGACGGAAGTCTAAGGCTTACCTTAGGCAAGTTGAACGATGATGAGAATATAAAGCGAGCTGGCGAATTTATCGTTGAGGTTGTGCAAGCGGAAATGGAGAGGACTCGTCGATGATTCATAAACTAGTTGGCTTGATTATTTTTGCTGCTTTGGTGATTTTTGGACTTAGCGCATATTTGTCGCCGAATGATTTGGGGAAATGTCAAGGCGTGGGCGAAGGCGATTGCCGTAAGGCTGATGCAATAGTTGTTGTCAGCGGCGGCGATACGAATGCGCGAACTGACGAGGCTATTAAACTGTATAAAGAAGGCTGGGCGCCGTTGATTGTTGTGTCGGGCGCGGCGGCTGATAAAACTGGCCCGTCCAACGCTAAGGCCATGTATCAGCGAGCAATTAATAGCGGCGTTCCCGAGAAAGCCATTGTTATGGACGAATCTTCCGAGACGACCAGGCAAAACGCTACTGAGGTGAAGAAAATTGTCGATTCGCGAAAAATTGAAGATGTGATTTTGGTGACGAGTGGTTATCATATGCGTCGGGCGCAACTCGAATTTTCAGCACAATTTAACGACGTGAAGATTCGAAGTCATCCTGTCGCTTCTGATAAAAACTGGAGCTCGTGGTGGTGGTTGACCCCGTGGGGTTGGTGGTTGGCAATGGGTGAATTAATGAGAATTGGGCTATTCGCTCTGGGGTTGTCCAGATGAGTAAGAAAGTTTTTGTTGGAATGTCGGGTGGCGTGGATTCCTCTGTGGCTGCGGCGCTTTTGGTAGAGCAGGGCTATGACGTAACGGGTGTTTATATGAAAAACTGGTCGGAAGATCTTCCCGGAATGCATTGTCCTTGGGCGGAAGATGTTGCTGACGCCAAGCGTGTGGCGGTTGGCTTGGGTATTGATTTTCGAGTTTTTGATTTTCAGAAAGAATATAAGCAAAACGTCGTTGATTATATGATTCGTGAATATCAAGCGGGTCGCACGCCAAATCCGGATATTATGTGTAATCAAGAAGTGAAGTTTAAGATATTTTTGGAGGCTTCGTTGGCGGCTGGAGCGGATTATATCGCGACAGGGCATTATGCGCGTATTGCTCATGAATCGTCTTCGTCAGCCAAATTGTTACGCGCTCGTGATGATAATAAAGACCAAACCTACTTCTTATATCGAGTGACTTCGGAGGCTTTGTCAAAAACCATATTTCCGTTGGGCGATTTCACGAAAGCTGAAGTTCGCGAAATGGCGAAAGAACGTGGTTTGTGGACGGCTAGTAAAAAGGAGTCGATGGGAATTTGTTTTGTTGGGCAAGTTGGAATTCGCGAGTTTTTGTCGGAGTATATTAAAACTGCGCCAGGAAATATCATTGATCAGCAGACGGGATCTGTCGTCGGTAAACATGACGGCGCAATTTTCTATACGCTCGGTCAACGTCATGGGCTGAATGTTGGTGGCGGATTACCTTATTATGTTGTGGGCAAGGATATGGAGAAAAATGAGGTTTACGTGTCGCGGTCAATTGATAATGAAAGTTTGTGGCGAAAAGAACTTAGGCTGGCGGATATCCATTGGATTAACCAAGCGCCGCATAAAGATAAGAAAGTGCAGGTTCGACTGCGTCATCGAGGTGCTTTATTCGACGCGAAAATTGACGGAGATGTTGTACACCTTTCTGCTTCGGAGCGTGCCGTAGCCGCGGGTCAATCTGCGGTAATATATGACGGCGATGAATGTTTGGGTGGCGGAATCGTGAAAACAGATTGACGTTATGGGAAAAATAGTGTAAACTGTTCTAAAGTAAGGAATAATAAAACGTAGAGTTAAAGGAAGAATTAATTTTATGCTAGCAATTCGTTTGCAACGTTTGGGTCGCAAAGGTTATCCAGTATATCGCTTGGCGGTACAAGAAGCACATCGTCATCCATCAAGCGGTCGTGTAGTCGCTTATGTCGGTAGCTACAACCCACACACTAAAGAATCAAATATCCAAGTTGAATTGGCTCAGAAATATTTGGACAATGGCGCACAGCCAACACCACGCGTAGTTAAGCTATTGAAAGAAGCTGGTGTTAAGTTGCCAAAGTGGGTTAAGGAAGTCTCAGCTGACAAGCACAAAGCCATCCGCAATCCAGAAAAACTTCGCAAGAATCAACCAAAAGAAGAGTCAGCTGAAGAAGTAGCTGAATAATCTGTTGAGATTGACGATTTGATCTATAAACCCCATCTGTAAGGTGGGGTTATTTTATGGTATAATAATACTCATGAATGCTCAAAAAATACGTAGTAAATATCTTGAATTTTATAAAAAACAAGGTCACGCCGTCGTTGAGCGTGCGCCGTTGATTTTAACTAATGACCCGACGACTTTATTTACAGGCGCCGGAATGCAACCGATGATTCCGTATCTACTTGGTGAGGCGCACCCTGAAGGTAAGAGAATTGCCGATTCTCAAACGTGTTTGCGAGCGCAGGACATTGACGACATTGGTGATAATCGACATACAACGTTTTTTGAGATGCTTGGAAACTGGAGTTTGGGCGACTATTTTAAGGAAGAGCAAATTGGCTGGATGTGGACATTCTTGACTGAGGAAATTGGTCTTGATCCGCAGAGATTGTATGTAACGTGTTTTATTGGTGCACCGGAATATAATATTGAGAAAGATGTTGAAGCGGCTAAGTTGTGGCAGAAAAAATTTGCAGAAAAGGGCATTGATGTAAAAATGGCGGATATCGGCAGTGAAGAGCAGGGCGCGGCGCGTGGTGTAAATCCAGGTGAAAGAATTTTCTTTTATGACGGCAGTAAAAACTGGTGGAGTCGTAATGGCGGTCCAGAAACTACTCCGGTTGGTGATCCGTGCGGTCCGGATAGTGAGATGTTTTATGAGTTTGATTTCATTGAGCATGATCCAAAATTTGGTGAAAATTGTCATCCGAACTGCGATTGTGGTCGATTTATGGAGATTGGTAATAACGTATTTATGGCGTATAAAAAAGTTGCTGAGGAGCAATTTAAGCCGCTTGATAAGCCAAATATTGACCATGGATCTGGACTTGAGCGAATTGCGGCTGCAGTAAATAATGATCCTGACGTCTTTAAGATTAGCTTGCTTTGGCCGATTATTGAAAAGCTGCAAGATCTGAGTGGCAAGGATTACGCTTCACATACCGAAAGTATGCGAGTGATTGCTGATCATTTGAGGGCTGCGACGTTTATGGCGGTTGATGGGTGTGTGCCAAGTAATAAAGAGCAGGGCTATGTGATGCGTCGTCTGCTCCGTCGGGCAATTCGTTATAGTTTTGACTTGGGGATTGAGCAGAATTTCCTGCAAGAAGTTGTGCCGACGATTGCTGATTTGTACGAAGCTGATTTTCCAGAGGTGAAGAATAATCGCGACAATATAATTGCTGTCCTCGTTAAGGAAGAAAAAGCTTTTCGTCAGACTTTGAGAAAAGGCTTGCGACAAATGCAACGCTACATTGACGATGGCTTGACTGGTGAAGAATTGTTCACTTTGTACGACACTTTCGGTTTCCCAGTGGAACTCGGTACGGAAGAGGCATATAAACAAGGAATTAAGCTTTCGGACAATTGGCGCGAGGAATTTACCGCGAAAATGAATGAGCAGCGACAACGCTCTAAGACGGCTCGCAAGGGGCAATTTAGCGGCGGCTTGGAAGGTCATGACTCTATTCATCTGAAATATCACACGGCGACACATTTGTTGGGTGCAGCGTTACGCAAGGTTTTGAATGCGCCAGATTTACAGCAACACGGAAGTAATATTACCGCCGATCGATTGCGCTTTGATTTTAATCACGATAAATTGACGCCAGAAGAAAAACAGGCGGTCGAAGATCAGGTTAACGCTTGGATTGATGAAGATTTGCCAGTTAGCTTTGCTGTATATCCGACCGATGAGGCATTGAGCATGGGCGCAATTGGTGCGTTCGGTGAGCGTTACGGCGACGAGGTTAAAGTGTATTCTATTGGCAAGGATGACAATGTCGTCAGCTTTGAAGTTTGCGGCGGTCCACACGTCGAGCATACTGGAGTTTTGGCTGAAGATGGCAAGCGATTTAAAATCACCAAAGAAGAATCTAGCTCGGCTGGAATTCGTCGAATCAAGGCTGTTTTAAGATAGATAATTAACTGTTGCTCTAAAATCACAAGCGTTATATAATATTTCTTATATGGCATTGAAAGACATGTTGAAGAAGTCTGATAAAGATAGTCGAGAACTATTGGTTAGCTTAGATATTGGTACGGAGGTGGTTAAGGCGTTAATCGCTGAAGTCAAAGACGACGAGCTGAAGATTATTGGCGTTGGTCGAAAACAGCAGGAAATGGGCGATATGCACAGTGGTGCGATTGCTGATATTGCTGGGGTTGTGGCGAATTGCGAAGAGGCTCTGTCTGAAGCTGAGGATCAAGCTGGCGTTCAGGGTAAGCGGGTTGTTATCGGCATTGCAGGTGAACTAGTCAAAGGTGTGACTAACACTATTCGTTATCGCAGGCCGCAGCCGAATAAGCCATTAGACATTGCCGAGATGGAATTTATCATCGAGAAAGTTCAGGAGCGAGCTCAAGGAAAGGCTCAGGCTCAAATTGCGCTGGAAACTGGCAATGAAGATGTTGAGGTGAAGCTGGTTAACTCGGCGTTGGTGAGTATTCATATTGATGGCTATAAAGTTTCGAACCCGATTAGTTTTCAGGGGCGAGACGTGGCGGTGCAGATTTACACGGCGTTTGCTCCGATGGTTCATATCGGCGCGTTAGAGAAGGTTGCGGACGAGCTTGCGCTGGATCTAGTGGCTGTGGCTGCTGAGCCATTTGCGGTGAGTAGGAGCGTTTTGGGATCGGATACAGATAGCAATTTCACGGCGATTCTAGCGGACATTGGTGGTGGCACGACAGATATTGCAGTTGTTAATGACGGCGGAGTCGAAGGCACGAAGATGTTTGGTATTGGTGGACGAAGTTTCACTAGAACTATTGCGGCTGACCTGGATTTAAGCTTCAAAGATGCAGAAAAACTGAAGTTGAATATTGATAATGAGAATTTGAAGCCTAGCGTAAAGAAAAAAGTTGACGCGGCGATCGACAAGACCTTGGAAGTTTGGCTATCGGGCGTTGAATTAGCGCTGAGCGATTTTGATAATGTTGACTATTTGCCTAATAGGATTTTACTGTGTGGTGGCGGATCGAGCCTACAGAAAATTACTGAAGCTCTAAAAACTCGACGCTGGCCAGAGGATTTGCCTTTTACTAAGAAACCTGTGGTTCAATATATCAATCCGAGTGATATTACAGGGATAGTCGATGAAACTGGAGATATTAGCGATCACACATTTGTAACTGCAATGGGTTTGTTGCGAGTTGGATATGATACAATTATCGGTAGTCAAGACGGTAATAGTTTAGTTGAAAAAGTAAATAGGTTGTTAAAGATTTAAAATGAATAAAGACGTTATTTATATCGATGTAGAAGACGACATTACGACGATAATTAGCAAAATTAAGGCGTCGAAAGAGAGGATCATTGCGTTAGTGCCGCCTCGAAGAATTGGCGTTTTACAGAGTGCGGTCAATATTCGATTACTGGCTCGGGCGGCAACTTCGGCGGATAAGAGAATTGTATTAATCACGAATGATTCGGTTTTGGCTGGATTGGCGGCAACGGCGAAAATTCCTATTGCAAAAACGCTTCAGAGCAAGCCGGAAATTGCGGAGATTCCAGTTCTGAAAGTTGATGACGACAATGATGTGATTGATGGCGGCAAGCTGGCGGTTGGAGATATGGCGGATTCCGCGAAAAGATCAAAGAAATCTGATGAAGATTCTGCTGTAGATAATGTTATAGCTGACGCAAACAAGAAGGAGCCTAAGGGGCTAGACTCTCTGAAAAAGATGGTTAAAAAACCGAAAGTCCCTGATTTTAATACATTTCGTAAGAAGTTCTTATTGATAGGCGGCGGAGCCTTGCTTTTGATCGTATTTTTGGTTTGGGCAATTTGGTTCGCGCCACACGCTACGGTTGTTATTTCAGCAAAGACGACCAGTGTGACAGTCAGTGATACCGTCAGCTTGAATGAAACAGCTACTACAAGCGCAAAATCTAATGTCATTAAGCCTGTAAAGAAAGAATTAGCAAAGGAAGTTAGTGTTGAATTTTCTGCTACGGGTAAGAAGAATGTCGGAGAAAAAGCTACTGGAGTGGTGGTTTTTAAGAATGTTTCCCCAGATAGTGTTACTATTGCAGCTGGTACAATTTTAAAGAATAGTGGATTATCTTACACTTTAAATTCTTCTGTAACTGTTCCAGGCGGCTCTTATCAGCGTAATTGCCCTGGGTATATTTGTCCGGGATCTGCTTCTGGGGTTATTACCGCCAGTGAGGGCGGAGCTCAGTATAATGCGGCCACTGGCAGTATGAGTATTTCGGTTGATGACATTTCCGCGTCGCTACGGTCCGCTACCAGTGGCGGCACCGATAAAACTGCGACGGTCGTGACGGCTAGCGATATAGAATCGGCAAAAAGCAAGCTGAGCGAAAAGAAGATTGATGGATTAAAGGAGCAATTGTTGTCGTCATTCGGCGATTCGGCAACGGTTATAACTGAAAGCTACGTTGAAAATCGATCAGATCCTAGCTCAAGCGTAGCGGTAGACGGCGAAGCGACTGGAGCTGTAACTCTGAAATCGACAATTACCGCCAGCGCATTAGCTATTGATAAGAGTGAGTTAAAAAACTTTGTGGAAGCAAAGCTTAAAGAGGAGATTTCTGGTAAGAAATCACAGAGAATTTATGATAATGGAGTAAGCAAGGTTGCGTTCTCACAATTTTCTAAGGCGCATAATGCACAGACTGTTCGCTTAACTACGAATGGCAAGGTTGGCCCAGATATTAAAGAAGCGAACGTAAAGGATCAAGCCAAAGGCAAGAGCTACGGAGAGGTTCAGTCTGCTATTGAATCTATCGAAGGTGTTGAAGATGTCGATGTTAAATTCTCACCATTCTGGGTTAAATCTGTTCCAAAAGATATCAATAAGATTAATGTCGAATTTAAGATAAAAGATGTCAAGTAAAAACTTTTTAGCGCTGGATGTTGGGTCGCGGCGAATTGGCTTGGCTATGGCGGATTCGCAAGTGAAGATCGCTGTGCCGTTCGGTTGGTTGGAGAATAATGAAAATATTGTCCAGGAAATAACAGAGCTAGTATTGAGGCATGACATTGATACAATCGTAGTGGGCTATCCGCGAAATCAATCCGGTGAACCAACGAAGCAGACGGAATTTGTGGAAGAATTTGTTAAGCAATTTGAAGACATTGAGCTTGATACAGAGATTGTTTTTCAGGACGAATCTTTAACAAGTGTGCAGGCTGAGCAGAGATTGGGAAATAAAATTAAGGACAAGGGCGAGATTGATGCGGAGGCTGCTAGCATAATTTTGCAGGATTTTTTGGAGGAGAATTATGAAAATTCGTAAACGACGTATTTGGCTATTAGTGTTGTCAATAGTTGTGGCTATCGCTGGAATCGGCGCCCTTGGGGCAACAGTGTGGTATAAGCAGATGCTTTCTCCTGTCGATGTAAATAGTCAGCAAGCTTTCAGAATTAATATTAAAGAAGGCATGGGGTCTAGTGATATAGCTAAGACTCTAGAGTATAATAAAATTATCAAAAACTCTTTAGCATTTTCTATTTACACAAGGCTCCATAATTCAGCGAGTAAATTTAAGGCTGGCGTTTATTCTGTAAAAGCTTCACAATCTGTCGATGAGATAATTAATCATTTGACTAGCGGTAAAACTGATGAGATTGCTATAACATTTTATCCTGGATCGACTTTGAATAAAAAAATGAAGAATTCTGACGACAGAGAAGTTGAATCCGTGTTGATTAAGGCGGGATTCTCGGATGATCAGATAAAAAAGGCATTTGCCGCTAAGTATGACAGTCTAGTTTTTGCGGGTAGACCGGAAAATGCTGGGCTTGAAGGGTATATTTACGGTGAAACATTCTATATTTCCCCAGATGAAACTGCAGAACGGGTTTTGCAGCGCTCAATTGATCATCTGGAGAAGATTGTTAAGAAATATAATTTGGATGGTAAATTTAAGGCTCGAGGGCTAACTTTGTATCAAGGGATAACTCTAGCGTCGATTATCCAGCGCGAGTCGATCGGCTGTGGGTCTGGTGTGGAAACTTGCGAGGATCAGCGTAAGATTGCTAGTGTATTCTACAATCGCCTGAAAGCTAATATGCCGTTGGGCTCTGATGTAACATATCAATATATTGCTGACAAAACAGGGGTAGAACGCTCACCGAACCTTAAGTCGCCATATAATACACGCATTCAAAAAGGCTTAACTCCTGGACCAATCGCTTCACCTGGTTTGAGCGCGTTGAACGCCGCTGCCGACCCGATAAACTCTGATTATCTATATTTCCTGAGCGGCGACGATGATATTACGTATTTTGCAAAAACCAACGAAGAGCACGAGGCTAATGTCAAGGCTCACTGTCAAAAGAAGTGCCAGATTTCTTGACAAAAACGCATTTTATAAAATTTATTGACTTTATTGTCAATGTTGTGTAAAATAGATGTTAGATCATTTGTCTAATTTATCAACAGAGGTGAATTACGATAAATGACCTGCCAAAATTGTCGCTACGGATATAGCAAAACTAATGTAGAATAATAATAATCAATTAGGTCGACAACATATCCTGTTCTATTGCGAGAAGAAAGACAATTTGGTAGAGGTGCTAGTGGTAACATTGGCGCAAGGAGAACGATTATTCGTAACCATTTTACATCTCTTCGGAGTAAAAAACGTAAACTGCAATCATTTGCAATCTACGGTGGAATATTTTTATTGACTATATCATTTTTGATCTACGGCAATAGTGGTAGTAATGTATCCGCTGAAAGATCAAAAACTTTGGCATCATCTGAAACTACTGGTGTTTCATCGGCATCTAAGTCTACTAAGTCTAAAACAGCTTCAGTAGATGAATTAGCAGCAGCTAATGCTGTAACTAACTTGGCGGAAACGGCGGAATTGCCTTCGGCTGGTGATTTACGCGAGTCTGAAACTTCACTAACAATTAAGAAGAGTCTTTCTCAGAATGATGCAGAAGTTATAACAAAACCTGATATCGTTAAGCCGGACACTTCGGCGGCTCGTGGTATTTCGTCTTACGTGACCAAAGAGGGTGATACAATGGAGTCTATTGCTAAGAAGTTTAAGATTTCATCTCAGACGCTTCGTTGGGCTAATAATACAACTTCGGACGCTGTAGAGCCGAATAAGACTCTAGTCGTGCCTCTTGTTGACGGTGTTGTTTATACTGTTAAAGACGGCGATACTGCCCAATCTCTGGCAGAAAAGTATAAGACGAGCGCTGAGCGTGTTGTCCTATACAATGACATCGATGACGGCGCTAAGTTGTCTACTGGCTCTAGGATTGTGTTGCCTGGAGGTGAGCTTCCAGAAAATGAGCGACCTGGTTATGTTGCTTCGCGAAGTAGGTCATATGGCAATCGATATTCTTCGTCGTCGACTACCACGAGTGCAAGTCGAAGTTGGTTGACCGCTTCTGTCGGTAACCGCTATGCGGCTGGTAACTGTACTTGGTATGCATACGAGCGTCGTTTGCAGTTGGGTCGTCCAATTGGTAGTTTCTGGGGTCATGCTAAGGCTTGGAGTGCTAGTGCTCGTGCTGCTGGGCTCGTGGTTAACAATGTTCCAGCGCCGGGTGCTATTATACAGAATGTTTGGGGTGGCTATGGCTATGGACACGTCGGTATCGTGGAGCGAGTAGATGGTCAGAATATCTATGTTTCAGATATGAATTATGCGGGTTATAATATTATCTCTTCTCGCATCGTACCGCTTGCTGAGGCTGGTCGCTATAATTTCATTCACTAAAATTTAAAATGACACCAGAGTAACACCCCGTCGACCGATGGGGTGCTTTTTGGTATACTAAAGATATGTTTGTAGATATTGCAAAAGTTTTAGTACGCGCCGGTAGAGGCGGTAATGGTGTAGTCAGTTTTCGTCATGAGAAATATGTCGATAAGGGCGGTCCCGATGGCGGCGATGGCGGTCGTGGTGGTGATATTGTTTTTTTGGCGACGAAGGATCTTAATACGCTTTTGAATTTTAGATATAAGCCAGAACTTAAAGCTGAAAAGGGTGGTGATGGCGGAAAACGTAATAAACGAGGAAAAAGTGGTGCGCCGCTAATCGTTAAGGTGCCGATGGGTACTCTGGTGAAGCGCGACGGTATGGTAATTGCGGATTTGACTGAAGATCAGCAGCAGGCAGTGGTGGCTCGCGGTGGAGATGGTGGATTTGGAAATGCACACTTTACGTCTAGTACACGCCAAACGCCTAAAATTGCTGAACTTGGTGAGGCTGGCGAGGAATTCGAGGCAGAGTTGGAATTGAAATTATTGGCCGACGTTGGTTTGGTCGGCTTTCCGAACGCTGGTAAGTCGACGTTCCTGAGTGTGGTTTCTAATGCGCGCCCAGAGATTGCTAATTACGAATTTACGACTTTGACGCCTAATTTGGGAGTGGCTGATGTTGACGATGGGTCGATTTTGATTGCTGATATTCCGGGGTTGATCGAAGGTGCGTCGGAAGGTAAAGGTTTGGGTGATCAATTTTTGCGACATGTCGAGCGAACGGCTGTGCTGCTTCATATGATTGATGTGTATAGCGATGATCCGGCGGAGAAATATCAGGCAATTCGTCGCGAGCTGGAAAAATATTCTGAATCATTAGCGGAGCGTCCAGAGATAATAGCACTGACCAAATGCGAAGGCTTGGATGATGAGATTATTGCTATGCAGTCGACTGCCCTTCAAAAAGTAGCTAATGGCGCGCCGGTCGTGGCGATTTCTTCCCAGACGCACGACGGAGTGACTGAGCTTCTACGAATGTTGCGCGATGAAGTTGCTAAATATCGAGAGCGTGAAGCTGAAATTGTTGATGAAAAAGAGGAAGATTTGCCGACAATTTCGTTGGACGATCAGGTTGTTTCTGATGCTTGGTCTGTAAGGCGTGTTTCTGACGCTGAATCTAATGAAACCAACGATGAAGATGAGAAGATTGAGTTTATTGTTACGGGCGCTAAGATTGAAAAATTTGCTCGTCGGACTAACTTTGATCAGTTTGAATCTGTTAATCGCTTGCGAGATATTATGCGAAAAATGGGAATTACTCACGAATTATTGCGTCAGGGGGCGATTGGTGAAAGCTTGATTCAGATTGGCGAATCTATGCCGTTTACATTGGTCGAGCAATAGATTCTGTTGGTGTAAATTAGCGTGAGCTTGATGGTATAATATAAATATGGCGCAAACATTTTTCTTCTACGATCTTGAAACTAGCGGTCTTAATCCCAGGCAAGATCGAATTATGCAATTTGCCGGTCAGCGAACCGATATGGATTTGCAGCCGATTGGTGAACCGTACAATATTCTCGTGACACTAAATGACGATACCCTGCCGAGTCCTGATGCGTTGATGGTGACGGGCATAACGCCGCAAAAAACTGTCGAAGAAGGCTATACTGAGGCTCAATTTGCGCGTATGTTAAGCGAGGAAATATTTACACCTGATACGATTGCTGTTGGATTTAATAATATCCGTTTTGACGACGAGTTTATTCGTCATTTGTTCTGGCGAAATTTTTACGATCCATATGAGTGGACTTGGAAAGACGGTCGATCCAGATGGGATCTATTGGATGTAGTGCGCTTAACTAGGGCGCTTCGACCTGAGGGAATTGAGTGGCCAATTGACGATAAAGGTGAGCCGAGCAATCGCTTGGAACTCATCACGAAAGCTAACGGGATAGAGCATGAAAATGCCCATGACGCGCTAGCAGACGTGACGGCGTTGATTGCTGTGACTAAATTGATTAAGCAGAACCAGCCGCAAATGTACGACTATTTGCTGAAAATGCGCGATAAGAAATTGGTGCAGAAACTGGTGAATGTCGATGATAAAAAACCTTTTGTTTATGCGAGTGGTCGTTATGATAAAGAATTCGCCAAAACGACCGTGGCTTTTCCGCTAACCACGAGCCGAAATGGTGGCGTGATTGTTTATGATTTGCGTTATGATCCGACGTCGTTTGTTGATCTGAGTGTTGAGGAATTGTCGGCGAAGATATTTGCAACATGGGAAGAAAGGCAAGCTGAAGATTTCGTTAAATTGCCAGTTAAGGAATTGCAATATAATCGTTGTCCGGCAGTTTCGCCGCTTGGCGTGTTGACTCAGGGTGATGGCTGGCAGAAGATTTCTCTGAATGCGGAAACTGTACAAAAGCACCAAGATATTTTACTTTCTCATCCAGATTTTGCTGAAAGGTTGCGTAGTATATTTGAGAATAAGCCAGAGTTTAAGAAAATGACCGATCCAGAAGCGCAATTATACGATGGATTTTTGGATAATAGCGATCGAGTTCGCGTTGAAGCCGTACGTAATGCTGGCGAGCGCGAATTGGCTGATTTTCATCCGGATTTTCAGGATGAACGATTGTCGCCACTATTGTTGCATTATAAGGCGCGAAGTTTCCCTAATTTGCTTAGTGAAGATGAGCTGCGACAATGGGAAGAGTGGCGAACTGGACATTTACAGGCGCAAATGCCGCAATTTATGAAATCTTTGCAACGATTGGCGCCTAATGCGACTGATGAACAGCAGTTTATTTTGCAAGAATTGCAATTATGGCTGGAATCGGTTCTGCCTTCTGTTGATAGTTGAAGTCTGATTTTATCATAGTTGTTTGCATAAATGAGGATATCTGTTTGATAGGTTGAGCGATAGATAAGTTTTAAGGATGATTAAAAATTAACTCATAGACGGAGCGAGCTTTTGGGATTCGACTTCATGATCAGGCTCGCTCTTTTTCATATTGGAGAGTAGATAAATTGATAATAAAATAAGTTCGCTTTTTTGATTTGGTGTAAAGTAACGGATTTTTCTGTTGATTCGTCGTTGTGCGATTTCGCTAGCAACGTCAATAGACTTCCAAAACAGAACAGAAAGTGATTTTCTGAGGATAATTGCTGATGGTACGATAATTGCCCAGAAAATAACCATTAAAATTGCGGGTAGGCTGATGTTCGTGAAGGGGATTTTTCCTAGGAAAAAGAAGAAAAATAGCTGGTCAATAACAAAAGGCGCGAGTATTATCGCTCCGAGTGTTATAACTAAGTAAATGCCCAGCTTTCTCATAGATTTAACTGTAGCAAATAAGATATTGACTTGCAATCATAAGCGTAATGTGTTCTAACTCTGATTTGCGTCGATATTTGGACTGGAAAAAATAGTTAAAAACCTGTATAATATAGCGGTTATGACAGAGGTAATTCGTGTTAAAGGTGCTCGTGAGCACAATTTGAAAAATGTAGATATTGAGATTCCGAGAGATCAGCTGGTGGTGATTACTGGGCTTAGTGGATCTGGGAAATCCAGCCTGGCATTTGACACGATTTACGCCGAGGGTCAGCGCCGTTATATGGAGAGTCTTAACTCCTATGCGCGCCAATTCTTGGGTACGATGGATAAGCCTGATGTTGATTCGATTGAAGGGCTTAGTCCAGCGATTTCGATTGACCAGAAGTCGACCAGCCGCAATCCGCGTTCGACCGTGGCTACGGTAACAGAAATTTATGATTATCTGAGGCTTTTGTTTGCGCGAATTGGTGTGCCGCATTGTCCGATTTGTGGCAATGAAGTGACGCGTCGCACGACCGAGGTGATTATTGACGAGATTCTGCGACAATTTGTTGATAAGCGAATTTTGCTATTGGCGCCAATTATTAAGAATAAAAAAGGCGAGTTTGCTCATATTCCGGAGCAATATCAGCGGCTTGGTTATGCCAGGGTTCGCGTGGACGGCGTAGTGTACGCGCTGGATGAATTTCCAGAGTTACAAAAAAGCTACAAGCATAACATCGAGTTGGTTGTTGATAGGTTGGCGTTGGCGGCGGAAATGCGATCTCGACTAAGTCAGAGCGTTGAGCAGGCGCTGGATTTGGGTCAGGGAGTTATCGAGGTTTTGGACGCGGATAGCGACGAAGTGAAGACATTTTCGCAGAGATATGCTTGTGTTGATCACCCTGATGTCGATATTCCAGAGCTGGAGCCGCGACTGTTTAGTTTTAACGCGCCGCAAGGAGCTTGTCCTGTGTGTACGGGTTTGGGGTCGAGGCTGGAGGTTGATCCAGAATTGGTCTTTAATAACAATTTGACAATTTCCGAAGGCGCGATTCGACCTTATAATCGAATGAATTCTGACGCTTGGAACATGAAGCGATTGGCATCTGTTGCCGAAGCCCACGGATTTAGTTTGAAAGTTCCCGTAGGCAAGCTTTCTGATGATGCTAAACATAAAATATTATACGGAACTGGCGACCAAAAATATCGCGTTGACTTGGGCGGCGGTCGACATTACGATACGACTTATGAGGGCGTTATTCCTAATCTGGAGCGGCGCTGGAAAGAAACCGATAGCGATTTTATGCGACGAGATATTGAGCGATTTATGCGCGAGAGGGACTGTTATGCCTGTAAGGGTGCGCGCTTGAAACCTGTGGTTTTGGCGGTGACGGTTCATGAATTGAATATCGTTGACGTGTGCGATTTGAGTGTTGATGACGCGTTGGATTTGTTTGACAATAAGCTTCAATTGACCGAGCAAGAAATGACGATTGCTCGTTTGATTGTGAAGGAAATTAAATCTCGTTTGGCGTTTATGAGTAATGTTGGGCTGAACTACTTGGAGCTAAGTCGAGCGGCCAACACGCTTAGTGGTGGCGAGGCGCAGCGAATTCGCTTGGCGACGCAAATTGGCGCTGGACTTCAGGGCGTGCTTTATGTACTGGACGAGCCGTCGATTGGGCTTCATCAGCGCGACAACGATAAGTTGATTGATATGCTGAAGCGCCTTCGTGATTTGGGCAATTCTGTGCTGGTGGTTGAGCACGACGAGGACACGATTCGTCAGAGTGATTTTCTGGTTGATATGGGACCGGGAGCTGGTGTGAATGGCGGTCAAGCAGTGGCGATGGGGACGCCTGAAATTGTTGCGAAAAATGAGAATAGTATAACGGGCCGCTATTTATCTGGGGCGGAAAAAATTGCCGTTCCGAAAAAGCGTCGCAAAGTCGTGAAAGACAGGAAATTGATTGTTCGTGGTGCTCGCGAAAATAATCTTAAGAACATTGATGTGGAGTTCCCTTTGGGTTTGATGACTGTAGTGTCTGGTGTTTCTGGTAGCGGAAAGTCGACGCTTGTGAATGATATTGTGGCGCGGGAACTAGCGGCGGAACTTAATCGCGCAACGACAGCGCCAGGGTTGCACGACACTATAGAAGGTGTGAATTTGCTTGATAAGGCGATTGTCATAGATCAGTCGCCAATTGGTCGAACACCGCGCTCTAATCCAGCAACATATACTGGGATTTTTACGCCGATTCGCGAGCTTTTTGCTAGCACGCCCGAGGCTAACGTTAGAGGCTACAAATCTGGGCGCTTTAGCTTTAATGTTAAGGGTGGTCGCTGTGAAAATTGTCAGGGTGATGGTGTGATAAAAATTGAAATGCACTTTTTGCCAGATGTTTATGTTCAGTGTGACGAATGTCACGGCAAACGTTATAATCGCGAGGCGTTGGAAATTAAGTATAAAGACAAGACGATTGCTGATGTTCTGGATATGACGATTGATCAAGCGGCGGAGTTTTTTGACAGTGTGCCGAATATTGCACGTAAACTTCAGACGTTGGTTGAGGTTGGGCTTGGCTATATTAAACTTGGTCAGCCAGCAACTACTTTTTCAGGCGGTGAGGCGCAGCGAATTAAATTGGCAACAGAGCTCTCCAAGCGTTCCACTGGAAAAACTATGTACATTCTGGACGAGCCGACCACTGGGCTTCATTCTGCTGACGTAAAGCGACTGTTGGGGATTTTACAGCAATTGGTTGAGGGCGGTAATAGTATGATTATCATTGAGCATAATTTGGACGTCATAAAGTCAGCCGACTGGATAATTGATATGGGTCCAGAGGGCGGAATCGGTGGCGGTACCGTTGTGGCTTGCGGTACGCCTGAAGATATCGCCAAGGTACCAAATTCGTTCACTGGCAAATATCTGAAAAAGATGCTTTAAGATTATTTTTTACGCTTGGTTTTCGAGAGGAGAACCGACAATTGTTTTCTTAACAAAGCGCGAGTATTTGGTTGTTTCAAAGCATGAATAACCATTGGTGAGACAGACAGGAAGATGATGAGGATTGCTGCAACTTCAATGTTTACGCCCGCTTTGGTCAAAAACTCGCCAGCATAGAAACCTAGATAAACAAAGGCTGACGACCAAAGAAATCCACCGATAAGATTGAAAGTTAAGAACGTTTTATAGTGCATTTTACTAGCGCCGGCAACGATTGGGGCGAAAGTTCTTACAATTGGTACAAACCGAGCCAGGACGATTGTCGCTGAGCCGTGCTTGTCATAAAACTTTTCTGTTTGCTCCAAATATTTTTTCTTGAAGAATCGGGAATTTTCTTTTTCAAACAACTTGCGTCCAACTTTATGGCCAAAACTATAGCCAACACTGTCGCCCAGCACTGCCGCCGCAAAAACCAAAAGCGCAAAAATGTGAATGTCAATGTGTAGAATGTTTTGCTGAACCATATATCCAGCAGTGAAAAGCAGACTGTCGCCAGGTAAGACGAAGCCGATTAGTAGGCCAGATTCTGCGAAAACTACTAATAAAATTGCCAATACGCCAAAGCTAGTTATCAAGTGAATAAAAGATTCCATATATTAATTATAACATAATTAGCGTATGCAGATTGAGCTATTCTTCAATAAATCCGCCAGATTGCCGCGCCCATAATTTCGCGTAAACACCGCGTTTTTTATTGATGAGTTCGTCGTGTGACCCGTCCTCGACAATTTTTCCATCCTTCAGGACAATTATACGGTCCAACTTAGCAATTGTAGATAAGCGATGGGCAATGACAATTGAGGTTCGATTCTTCATCAACGTTTCCAGAGATTTTTGGATCAACGCTTCTGACTCAGAATCTAGCGCTGAAGTCGCCTCGTCGAGGACTAGAATTGGCGCATCTTTCAGGATTGCCCTAGCAATTGCAACTCGTTGTCGCTGTCCGCCAGATAATTTAATTCCGCGCTCGCCAACCATTGTGTCAAAACCGTCTTTAAGTCCAACGATAAAATCGTAAGCGCCAGCTTTTTTGGCGGCTTCTTCAATTTCTGCGTCTGTTGCATCGGGTCGACCGTAAGCGATGTTTTCGCGTACGGAGCGGTGGAATAGCAATGGCTCTTGCGGTACGTAAGCGATTTTTGCGCGCAGGCTTGCTTGAGTGACTTCGGAAATATCTTGTCCGTCGATGGTGATTTTTCCCGAGTCAATATCAGCGAAGCGTAATAGCAATTTAGTGAGCGTCGTTTTTCCAGAACCGCTCGCTCCGACTAAACCTATTTTTTCACCCGGTTTAATCTCCAGAGAAAAGTCGTGGAATAGAGTGTCGCCTTGACCTTCGTCGTGCGTGAAAGTTATTTTATCCATAGAAATTTCGCCGTTTGTAACTTTTAGTTTTGAATCGCTTTTATCAATCAATGTTGTTGGTGTTTGTAAGATTTCTACCATGTCATTTGCGTTGCCGATAATTCGGTTGTAATTGCGCATAATTCCGTTCATGTTCCACAACTCACGAGTGACGCTACTGGTATATGTAATAATAAGATAAACCGCCGCTACTGATATTAAATTATTTTGAGCTGCATATACTGCGAAAGCGGCTGCACTAACTTTCATAGTCATACTAATAGAGGAATATACAGTGCTAATCTTCAGGAATCCACGCATTACGTCGAGGCTCGAGTTTCGCCAAGAACTGACGGTTTTTGTGAAAAATTTCTGTTCTGTAGATTCGGCACCAGACGACTTGACCGCTAGAATGTTTGAGATTACGTCGGCTAATTGTCCGTTCAATTTATTGCTGGCTTTGGCTTCTTTTTTTGTCAATTTCGCCATTGGCTTGGATCCGTAATAAACAACGAGGCTGAAAACGATTGAGAAAATAAGCAAGAATAATGCGTATTGCCAAAGAAGGGTTGACAGGACAATTATTGAACCTACTAGTGAAATAATTAGTGGCAAGATTGACCAAATTATCGTGTCCCAAAAACTTTCTACCGCGCCAACTAATTTATTTGTTTGACTAACGAGCGACCCGCCGAATTTATTTGAGTGAAAGAATAGTGTTTGGTTGGTCAGTTTGCTAAAGCATCGAGCGTACAAATCTCGTTGCATGGCGGTTTCAAATGTCCATACTATATATGTAATTAACCTATTGCCAATAACAGACGTCCATAATTCACTGGCGCCGTATAGGGCGATTAATGTCCATAGGTTTTTTGCGTCGTGTAGCTGATTGTGCTGAATAATACTAAGAAGCTGGGCAATTATAAGGGGTCCTGCAAAAAGATTCATTGCTACTGTGAGTATTGCAAAAAATATTGCCAAGTTTCGGCGATGTTTGTACGGCTCTGACGTCTTCCAGAATAGACGAAATATTTCTTTGCTGTTCGGTTTACTTTTCAAATCAATTCCTTTCAATAATAAATTAATATTTATAAGCTGCACAGAAAACTGAGCGTTCTTAATTATTCAAAATTATATATTAGAGGAACTCGTCGTCGGGAGTTCATAGACTTTGGTTATTATAGGGAATATATAGATATAAGTCAATTTGTGGAGCAAAAGCCTTGTTTATTTATTGTAAATACTTTACAATAGGAACATGACGCAAATTGTTAGGCGATCAACAAAATACACGAATGACGTGATGGCGATTTTAAAGAGTAAGTATCATGCGACGAATGCGGAGATTGCTCAGGAATTGCGGAACATTCATCCTGAAGTCAGCGACACGACGGTGCATCGAATAACTCAGCGCCTATGTGGTGACGGGGTGATTGGTTTGGCGCCATCGACCAAAAAGGGCTGCTTGCGATATGATATTCGTAAGGACGATCACGATCATTTTGTGTGTAGCGACTGCGATGGCTTGATGGATATTAAAATTGCCGATGAAATGAGAAAGCAGATTGCGCATAAAATTAGCGATTGCTATATTGACGGTCCGTTGGTTGTGACGGGAGTTTGTAAAAAATGCCAGAAAAGGAGGAAATAATGGCTTTATATGAAATTACAACAAAGCAAGAATTCGAAGATAAGGTGCTAAAAAGTGACGGTCCTGTACTAGTTGATTTTTGGGCGCCGTGGTGTCCACCATGTCGTGCAATGGCGCCGCTTTTGCATCAAATTGCTGAAGAAACAGAGTTTGATATTGTTAAGGTTGACACTGAAGCGAGTCAGGAAAATGCGCAATTGGCTATGGAATATCGCGTGCAGGGAATTCCAAACATGAAGATTTTTGTTGGCGGCGAGGAAGTTGCTGAAATGATTGGCATGAAGCCAAAGCAGACGTTGATTGACGCTTTGGAAAAAGCTGCGAAATAAAAAATAGAAGGGGGATTTATGAAGGGTTTTAGTGGAAATATCGAAGAGCTTACATTGGCAAATAATAATTTTCGTCAAGTTCTATATACTGCGAAGCATTGTCAATTGGTATTGATGAGTTTGCCTGTTGGCGGGGAAATTGGTTCGGAGATTCACGAGGAAAATGATCAGTTTTTCAGATTTGAGTCTGGCGAAGGTAAGGTTTTGATTGATGGCAATGAATATGTTGTTTCCGACGGTAGTGCGATTATTGTGCCGGCGGGCGCTGAGCATAATGTGATAAATACTGGCGAAGAGCCGCTTAAGCTTTATACTATTTATAGTCCAGCACATCATAAAGATGGAATCGTTCGGGCAACGCGTGAAGAAGCGGAGGCTAACGAAGAAGATTTTGACGGCGTAACTACGGAATAAACTGTCGACAAAGGAGAAAGTTTCTACTAATTATGTCTCGCAAAGGATCGATAGTTGGCGAGGTGTTTAGCTCATTCGGGCGGGCGATTTTTCGTGGAATTGCGTGTGTCGTATCGCTAATTTTTAGGATTGCACCGAAGAAGGACCGCGTGCGGGTAATTGTTTATCGTGATGATGGTAAGATTTTATTAGTTAGAAGTCACTTTAGCCGCCAAAAGTGGGCTCTACCGGGAGGCGGGGTGAAGCATAATGAGAGTTATGAACAGGCTGCCGTTAGAGAAACCTTGGAAGAAATTGGATTAAAGATACATAATCTGCGATATCTCGGAAAAGCTAATTCTTATGAATCGTATGCCAAATTTTCAGTTCGAGTTTTTGTGGCGCACGCGTCTGATTACGACATAAAATGCAACTTTGAAATAATGGAAGCCCGGTGGCTTAATATGAATTATCTTCCTGAAGAATACACTTTACTAACTAACGCTTTATGACATAATTGTAATATGGAGAATATATTTGATATTATTGAGAAAAGTAACAATTAATTTACTTTATCAGTGTTGATAATATAGTAAAATTGATTAACATAAGAAGGTGTTTTATGAAGTATGAAGATATTAGATTAAATGTTTCAAATGATACTATTAGTGATTATAAAGTATTCAAAGGAATAAAATTATATTCTGAAATGTTTAAAGCAGAAGATGGAGAAAAACTCATTAATAAAAGAGTGTTTGTAACTCCAAAAAGAAATTATGTATATTATGAAAGGGCAGATATAAATTGGAATTATTGGTCAGATAAAACAAAATATGACTCGAGTTTTGATTTAAGTGATAAAAATCATAATATAATATTTGAAGTAACATCTGAATTGGATGATTTCTCAAAATACTTAGATGAAGAAGTAATCAAAAAAATTATAATGAAAGAAAAAAGAGAAGAGATAGTAGAAGTACTAGATATTTGAGACTGTGTAAAATTCTGTGTATAGAAACCTCCTGATTATGGTTAAGAAAAACTAATCAGGAGGAATTTTTATGCCATAAGAAAGCGATCAGAAATAAAATCTCTAAGATGTTAATTGAAGAATATGAAAATGCATTAGTTTTAAATAAAATGTTAAAAGAATTTAGAAATAATTGAGAATAAACATATGCCCATATACGAGGCTTGTGGATTTGCCGCCACGTCTGGACTTTGCTAGAAAATGGCATCCGCGTTTGTTGGCTCAAATGCCGAATGTGCGATTGATTATATTGGTCGGGTCTTATGCTCAGAAATACTATTTGAACCATCGCGTTGAACGTACCTTAACGGCAACTGTATCTAATTTCGACGCATATTTACCAGATTATTTTCCGTTGGTTCATCCATCGCCGCTTAACATTGGCTGGCGTAAGCGTAATCCATGGTTTGAAATAGATGTTGTGCCGGTTTTGCAGTCTATAGTTAGGGAATCGTTGTTGTGACGCGACTCCGCTTTTATGTATAATATGAGTATGAATGATCGACAAATTTCCCAACTTGAAATAGTAAAGGCTAAAGTTCGGCAGTTACTGGGCGGCGATACTTCGGGGCATGCTGACGATCATGTCGAGCGAGTGGCGTTGCTGGCAGAGCGTTTTGCTAACGAATGTAGCGAATCGGTGAACCTGCAAGAAGTGCTGTTGACGGCTTGGCTGCATGATGTTGATGATTATAAATTAGTCGGTAAAACGCAGGCGGAAAAATTGACGAACGCGGTAAATATTATGGCGCAGGCAGAAATAGCTGATGATTTAAGTCAGGTTGTGCTGGAAAATATTGCGGCGATTGGTTATAGCAAACGGCTGAACGGCAAGCAGCCGCAGCGGCTGGCGGGGAAATTGGCGTCTGACGCTGATATGTGTGATGCTATTGGTGCGGTCGGCATTGAGCGGGCGTTGACTTATGCTTGTCATCACGGCGGTCGGATTTTTGATCCTAAAGTCTGGCCGAATGTCAATCTGGCGGCGCACGAATATAACGCTGATGGCAATACGCATGATACCGACGGATTCATTAATCACTTCTTTGAGAAACTGCTGAAATTGAAAGGTTTGATGTTGACTGAGCCGGGGCGAATAGAAGCGGAGAATCGTCATCAAATTATGGTTGATTTTCTTCGCGCTTACTTCCGCGAGAAGAATGTATCTGACTGGAGTGAGTTTTTGGAGGAATATTTACGTAGTATCGATGTCTAGGATAGACTAAACTTAGTATATTAGATATTATAGTCTAGTATGGAAAAGATTTTGAAGATACTTAATGCTCGTTTTTGTAAGTTAACTAAAAATAGTGCTATCGAGAAGCGCACGCACCGATATTCTCAAAAATCGCTAAGACGAGGCAATAAAGCCGAAGGTGATAAATATCAAAGACTATTTGTAAAGAAATCATTACAATATTTACCGCATCATCTATTATTGGCGGTTTCTCATAAAATGCGATTGCGATGGGCTGAAAAAATATTAGACAAATTTGCCAGAAAATACATAATCAAGCCAAAATCAATACGCCAGTTTAAAGAGTCTGAAATAAAAGAATATCAAAAACTGACGAAAGGTACTCAGTTTTGGCATGGTACCGGCCGCTGGCAGCATGGTGAGCACGGTATAACTGATGTCCTGAAAAGTTTTTGTGATGCTGCCGGACTTAAGCCAGTACGTGATGTGTATGCAGTTTTTGGCGGGAGCAATCAACGTGTTGTGTATTCGGTTTCACTGTGTCGGAGCAGAATGATCGCGCGATCGTATGCTGATATGCATAGGCTTGGGTGGAAAGAAGAAAATCGTTACGGTGATGCGCTTACGTGGGTGTCGTATTATTATAGTATGTTTTATGCTCGTCTATTTATAACTAGCGGTTTTAAAATGATGCGTCGCTGGAAAGCATGGCGAGCATTATCTAACGATAATAATGGTGATAATACTTGGGGCAAAAAAGTAAATATCCAAGCGCGAAATGTATGGGACGTTTTTTGCTTAGGTAGTGACATATCTGGAAATTATCCGATATTAATTGGTGTGAAAAATATTGATTCACAGATAAAACTAGATAAGCCAATGTGTCAATACGAAGTTCGTGCTAGTAAACTGATAAATATTGTAAATATTTCACATGTGGAAGTACCGTATGACAAGCAAGATGAAGTGCGAAAGTTATTACATGAACACGACGTTAAATTGCCAGTAACGAGTATAGAATTAGGCGAATATGTTAGCTCAAAAGAGCGTTTTATTGACCTGATCAGCGCTTTGTAGTTATATGAAATTATGACAAAGTATAAAATTGAACGGATTTATGTGTCGACTGCATTAGACGGTAGCTATCGTGTGCTGGTTGATCGATTGTGGCCGCGCGGAATTAGCAAAGAACGAGCTGCATTGGACGAGTGGAATAAAGAAATTGCCCCGACCGATGAATTACGCAAATGGTTTAATCACGATCCAGAAAAATTCCCGGAATTTTCTCGCCGCTATGTGAAGGAGCTGGATAATAATCCTGCGGCAGCCGAGGCGAAGAATAATTGGGGTAAACAATCTACAGTTACGCTGTTATATGGCGCCAAAGATACGGAACATAATCAGGCAGTAGTTCTCAAAAAGTGGCTAGAAGATTAGTCAATCGCCAGAAGAATGCTTGCATAATTGGCGTATTTAGATTGTAATATATTTAATGAATCAAGCATTGCAAGCCAAGCTAAAAACTTTGCCGCGAACGCCCGGTGTTTATTTTCATAAGTCGGCGAGCGGCGAGGTAATTTATGTTGGCAAGGCGGCGGTTCTTAAAAATCGCGTACGTCAGTATTTTCAAGATTCGCGCGGGCGAGACAATAAAACTATGGCGCTGGTGGCAGAGATTTTTGATACTGATTGGATTGAAACTGAGAGCGAGGTTGATGCGCTGTTTTTGGAAAGCGAGATGATCAAGCGTTATATGCCGCGATATAACGTTCTGTTACGCGATGACAAATCTCAGATGTATGTTCGGATTGATATGAAAAGCGATTGGCCGACGGTCAGTTTTACGCGAAATCCTGCCGATGATGGCGCGGATTATTTTGGTCCATTCTATAATGGTTTTGCGCTGAAAAAAGCGTTGCGTTATTTGAGGCGAATTTTTCCATATCTCACTCATCAAAGACGGCCTGGGCAATCAAAGTTGGATGAGGATTTGGGTCTAAGTCCGAAAATAAGTGATGGTTCGGACGCGTATAAAGCTAGTTTGCGTAAATTGATAAGTTATATCAAGGGAAATCGCAAGGCTATTGCTGTGGAGTTGGAGCGTGATATGAAAACGGCTGCGGGGCTTCACGATTTTGAGCGGGCGGCGAGTATGAGGAATAAGTTGCGCGCCATGCAAGAGCTTCAGCGACGCGTTATGTTTGGTGATAAGGAATTTTTGGATATTTCAAAAGACAAGGCGCTAGCTGATTTAGCAAAGCTGCTTGGCTTGAAGAATATTCCAGTGCGAATTGAGGGTTATGATATTTCGCATATGAGCGGACGCCAAGTCGTGGCGAGTATGGTAGTCTTTACGAATGGTGCGAGCGATCGTGCGGAATATCGCAAATTTAAGGTGGGTGAAAAAAACGACGACACTGGAAATATGTACGAGGTGATTTTTAGGCGACTTGGCGAGCGAAATGTCAAAAGTTGGGGTCGTCCGGATTTGTTGTTGATTGACGGCGGAAAAGGTCAACTCTCGGCGGCGATTAAGGCGAGGGATGAGCGCGGAATAAAATTGCCGATTATTAGCATCGCTAAGCGCGAGGAAGAAATTATTATTCATAAAACTGGCTCGCAAATTGACGTAACGCGTATTGAAGAGTTGCAAAAATCTATTTATCAGGATGTCGCTATTCACGAAGATAATGATGTGTATGTAGTGAATTTGCATCCTGCTCAGCGCAACGCAGGCTCGCATTCAAAGAATCTACGAGGCTCTGCTATTGATGATGATTCCAGTCGGGACAATTTTACAAAAAGTTCTATTGCGACGACGGACATTGTTAAGCTTTTCCAGCGGATTCGTGACGAGTCGCACCGATTTGCTGTGAGCTATCATACGGCGTTGAAGCGCCAAAATCAGACGAAAAATCAGCTGGAAGAAATTCCGGGAATTGGCCCAAAGACACGCGCGAAATTGTTGAGGAAGTTTGGTAGTGTGAAAAAAATTATTGAGGCAGATTATGCGGAATTACAGGCGGAAGTTGGCACGAAAAAGGCAGATTTGATTAAACGCTTGTCTTAAGTTTGGGCGACCAATCGACAATAAAGCATAAATTATATATAATAAGACTAATGAAAAGACAATTTGCAACGTTTTTGATTCGGCTAATTCTTAACTCGGTAGGTATTTGGGTTGCGGTGCGGCTACTTGGAAATGAAACTCCGGGCGCAACTTCTGCGTGGACGTTTATGATGGCGGGGTTGATATTTTCGGTAGTGAATAGTGTATTGAAACCAATTGTTACAATTCTAGCCCTGCCAGCAATTCTATTGACCTTAGGACTGTTTACCTTAATTGTAAATGGTTTTATGGTTTACATTTCATTAGCTTTGGCGCCAGGAATTTCTATGACTTTTGCGCATTCAATTGTTGCCGGGATTATATTGAGTTTGGTAAACTATATTATAAGTAGCGCGCTGGTTTTGCAGCGGGAAGAAAAGGAGTAATATGTCAATTGATACAATTTTACCGTACGTGACGCTTGGATCTGCCGTACTGATGATTATCGCAATTTTGTTGCAACAACGAGGCGCAAGTTTGGGCGCAGGATTCGGTTCGTCTGGGGAATTATTCACTACTCGTCGCGGATTTGATAAAAACTTGTTCGACGTAACTATTGTTTTTGCGGTGATTTTTGTGCTATCGATTTTGGCAAGTATGATTTTGCCGGGATTACAAAAATAGGAGAATAGATTTGAGCTCGGATAATTCGTCATGGAATCGTTTTGCGCGGCTAAAAGTTTCCAGTAAAGATGTTAATAAGCGTCTGCGTAAGATTGAAAAGGGAAGCTTGCGCCATGCGCATAAATTCGTGACATCCAGGTTAGACCGTTTGTCTAATGTGCGACGTCGGGTTTCTGTTTGGATTGTTTTAGTGTTGGTGATGATTGGTGCCAGTGCGGTGCAGTGGCATATTTCTCGCAATTCTTTCACGACAATGGCGTACACTTCTGGCGGATCATATTCTGAGGGGGTACTAGGTCCTTTGGAAAACTTAAATCCGATTTTTGCAAAAACCAATGCTGAAAAATCCGCCGCGAAGTTGCTATTTTCAAGTTTGTACCGATATGACTCAACAGGCAATATAAAGGCTGATATGGCGGATAGCGTCAGCGTAAACGATAAAGAAACTGAATATACAGTTAAGCTGAAAAAGGGTTTGAAGTGGTCAGACGGACAAGATTTAACGGCGGACGATGTAATTTTTACATTGAAACTATTAGCGAATCCAGAAGTTGGAGCTGAAATATCAGGCTGGAAATCCATAAAATTTGAGAAAGTGTCTGATGATTCGGTGAAGTTTATCTTGCCGTCGTCATATTCGCCGTTTGTCCATGCTTTGACATTCCCGATTATTCCTAAACATATATTAAAAGATGTTAAACCGTCGAATTTACGTGAACATGATTTTAATAAGTCGCCTATATCCAGCGGTCCATTCGCCTTTAGATTGTTGCAGAATGTAACTAGTGATGGCAGTAAAAAAGTGCTATATTTGCAGTCGAATAGCAATTATTATGGCAGCACGCCTAAGTTAGAACGATTCCAGCTGTACGCGTATCCGACGCAGGATGATATTGCGAAAAGTTTGCGTACGCGAGAAATTACAGGAACTCCAGAATTGATTTATAACGATCAATCCGCCGAGGTAAAATCTATGTACGCCGCAGAAGCACACTCTTTGAATAACGGAGTTTACGCGCTGTTTAATAACAACAGTCAGTTCTTGCGATCAAAAGCTGTTCGCCAAGCTTTGTCGCTCAGTGTCGACACATCCAAATTGCGCCAATCTTTGTCATTGTCTACAGAGGAATTATCTGGCCCAACGCTTAACAAATTCCTAGGAAAGAATTCGAATTCGTCTAGTTATGACGTCAAGAAAGCGAAATCTCTACTTGACGCCGAGGGCTGGAAGAACGTAAATAATGTTCGCCAGAAGGGAAATGATAAGCTAAAACTCAACGTGGTCGTTTTGAAGAATAGCAATTACGAAAAGGTCGCCAGGTATTTGGCTCAAGTTTGGTATGATGAGCTGAATATAGAATCGGATATTAAAGTTGTCGATCCGAACGATGCTACTCAAAATATCCTTCAGACAGTTTTGCAGCCGCGCAATTTTGACGTGCTGGTTTACGAACTCTCCTTGGGTGGCGACCCCGATGTTTATGCCTATTGGCATTCTTCGCAGGCGACCAACAATGGTTTGAATTTCTCCAATTACAATAACGCGATAGCGGACGATGCTTTGGAGAGTGGTCGATCTAAAATCTCGGCGAAGCAACGCGCTGATCGCTATGCGAAGTTCACCGCTATTTGGCAAGCGGACGCCCCAGCGATTGCCTTGTATCAGCCGAAGTTCGACTATATCCATATTCGGAACGTTAAGGCTCTCGACGCAAGTACCGAAGTTGTCAATCCCGTCGATCGCTATGTTGATGTTCAATATTGGGCGACAGAGAAAAAGTCCGTTTACAAAACCCCGTAATCGGGTATAATGGTAAGTGGTTATGCGGGCGTGGCGGAATTGGTAGACGCGCTAGCTTGAGGGGCTAGTGAGCATTGCGCTCGTGGAAGTTCAAGTCTTCTCGCTCGCACCAAACATATTGCAATTATTAGATGAATTGTTTGTGATATGTTTTGTAAAATCTGATATAATAAAAGCGGTGGCGCGTTGGCGGAGCGGTTACGCAGAGGTCTGCAAAACCTTTTAGACGAGTTCGATTCTCGTACGTGCCTCCAATTTTTGATAAATAGTCCCGAATATTGGGCTATTTTTTATTTTGCGAAATTGTACAATTTACTTAGCAAATATAGTATAATATAAGTAGTCTGGCGCGCGGGCGTCTGGATTGTATATAAATAAGCGCGAGTGGCGGAATTGGTAGACGCGAGGGACTTAAAATCCCTTGACCAAAAGTCGTGCGGGTTCGATTCCCGCCTTGCGCACCAAAGTTGTAAAGAAAGTAATATTGAATAGGAAAGGGACAAGGTAAGAAATGAGTCCATTGGTAATTGTACTTATTGTTACAGTAGTAGTTTTATTAGTGCTCGTAGGAGTTGTAATTGGTGCATACAACGGTTTGGTTGTATTGCGTAACCGCGTAGAAGAAGCGTGGAGTGATATTACTGTCCAGTTAAAGCGCCGAACTGATCTAATTCCAAATTTGGTAAACTCAGTAAAAGGCTATGCTACACACGAAAAAGAAGTGTTTGAGAAGGTTGCAGAAGCTCGTTCGGCAATTATGAATGCCGGCAGCGTGGCTGAAACCGCCAAGGCTGAAAATGCTTTGGAAGGCGCTTTGAAGAGCTTGTTCGCCGTATCTGAGGCTTACCCAGAATTGAAAGCAAACCAGAACTTCTTGCAATTGCAGCAGGAATTGGTTGACACTGAGGATAAAATCCAAGCAGCTCGCCGATTCTACAACGGTGGCGTTCGCGACCTGAATACGAAGATTCAGACTTTCCCAACAAACATCATCGCGGGAATGTTTGGCTTCCAAGCTAAGGAATTCTTCGACGTTGAGGATCGCGCAAGCATCGAAAATCCAGTTGAAGTAAAGTTCTAATTGAACCCTGAAATGAAAATCGCTCGTCTATTTTTAGCGGGCGATTTTTGGTATAATTAACATATGTACAATGCAGTTTCTCAAAACAAACGCAACACAATATTAATTATGTCTGTGTTTGTGATAATTATTGGAGTCATCGGTCTGTTTATCGGAGCGGCGACTGATAGCTATTCGTTGGCGCTCATCATTTTCATATGTGCGATATTGTATGCTTGGTTGCAATATTTTATAGCTGGCAAGTTGGCTATGATGATGACTGGCGCTCAGGAAATTAGTAAAAATGACGCTCCTGAACTTTGGCGAGTGGTGGAAAATCTGTCTATCGCTTCTGGTATGCCGATGCCGAAAGTTTATATTATTGACGATCCAGCTCCGAACGCTTTTGCGACTGGTCGCGACCCAAATCATGCTATTGTTGGTGCAACCACTGGGCTTTTAGATATTATGGACAAGCGTGAGCTGGAGGCTGTTATGGCGCATGAAATGAGCCACGTGCGAAATTACGACATTCGCGTGAGTATGATTGCTTTTGGTTTGGTTAGTGCAATTGGACTGTTTGCGGATTTGGCGCTTAGAATGATGTTTTATAGCGATGACCGTGATAGGGATGTTAATCCTATTGTCTATGCTCTCGGGCTAATCGTGGTTATATTGGCGCCGCTTTTGGCAACGATAACCCAGCTGGCAGTTAGTAGGCAGCGTGAATATCTGGCGGATGCTTCGGGTGTATTATTGACACGAGATACTGAAGGATTAGCAAGCGCGCTGGAAAAATTGCGCCAATACGGCAGACCAATGCAAAAACAAAGTTCTTCCACTGCCAATTTGTTCATGAATAATCCTTTGAAGCCCGGATTTTTCTCGAAACTATTTAGTACTCATCCACCGCTAGAAGACAGAATTGCAAGGTTGAGAAATAACGCAACAAAGATGTAATTATGGCGACGAAAACCTCCAAAAAACGAGTAATCAAGAATCCTAAGAAGTCAAATACTGATCATAAAAAAGGTGTATGGCCTGGTATTAAACGTGACTTTAGTAAATTAAATCAGCAGCGGCGTAATTTTTTGCAGCGACGACCTCATCGTAGTTTTCGGTTAACTAAGCGACGAGATTACCAACGAGATCTTAGAATTCCAGGATATTGGTCGCTGACTAGCGAAGCTTGCCGTCTAGTGTGGCGAAATAAGAAGACTTTTTTGGCGTTAATCGTCGTTATGTCAATATTGACGTTTGCTTTAGCCAGCGTCATGTCGCAGGACACATACCAACAACTTAAGGATGTGATGAATCAGGCTGAGTCAAATGGGTTTGGCGGAATTTATACAACAATTAGCCTATTCTCTGGCGTTGCGGTTAGTTATATTTCTGGTAGCGGAACGGCTGGTGGAAATGTACAGCAAGCAGCGGGAATCTTCCTGGGGCTACTAACTTGGCTGTCGTCCGTTTGGCTAACTCGAGCTATTTTAATTGGCAAAAAACCGAAAATGCGTGACGGCTTGTATAGCTCTGGGTCGCCCATAATTGCGCTGATAATTGTCATCGGAGTTTTCCTAATTCAAATGGTGCCGGCGGCAGTGGCGGTGATTATTTATAGCGCGCTTAATGCTTCGGGAGTGTTAAATCAAACGCCGATTCTGATGGCGGCTGGCGGTGCGGCGATTCTGATAGTGGCGATGTCCGTCTATTGGGCGACTTCTACGGTTTTTGCGATGATCATCGTAACATTGCCGGGAATGTATCCATTTCACGCGCTGCGTTTGTCGAGTGATATTGTGACGGGGCGAAGATTACGAATTTTGCTGAGATTTGCGTGGGCTGTTGTTCTGTCTGTGCTTTTGTGGGCGGTAGTTCTGATTCCGGTAATTCTGCTTGACGGCGCACTGAAGGGGTGGATTAGTGGTATCGACTGGTTGCCAATTGTCCCAACAACTGGCTTGATTTTACTTTATGTAACGATAGTTATGATTTCCGTGTATGTCTATTTGTTCTACAGAAAGGTGGTTGAAAGTGGCACCAAAAAAACCAAGAATTGACGAAATTAAAGACCTGTTAAATCGTTATAGCTACGAATATTACACCTTAGACAAGCCGAGCGTGAGCGATGCGGTTTATGACAGCCTGATGGATGAGCTGAAGAAAATTGAATCGGATCATCCGGAACTGATCACTATTGATAGTCCTACGCAGCGAGTTGGAAATAAGTTGCTTGACGGTTTTCAAAAAGTCGAGCACGCGCGCCGAATGGTCAGTTTGAATGACGTTTTCGATAAAAGTGAAGTTGAGGCGTGGATTGAGCGAACTGATAAATTGATACCGGGTCAGCGACATGAATTTTTTACGGATATAAAAATGGATGGCTTGGCGTGCGCGTTGATTTATGTTGATGGCGTGCTATTCCAAGCTGTGACGCGCGGCGATAGTTTTGTTGGCGAAGATGTAACGAATAATGTTCGGACTATTAAAAACGTACCGCTTCGTCTGCGTGAAGCGGCGGGTTTTGAGAATTTTTTGCGTGGTCGGACAGAGATTCGTGGCGAAATTGTCATGCTGAAACGGGATTTTGAGGAGCTTAATGAAAAGCAGAAATCTCTAGGACTGCCTACATTTGCTAATCCGCGCAATTTAGCTGCGGGGACAATTCGTCAATTAGATCCTGCGCTGGTAGCGGCGCGTCCGTTGCATTTTCGCGGATATGATGTGATCCGCGATGATAGTTCGGAAGTTCCGACGAATAGTTTTGCTTACGAGGCTTTGACGGCGCTGGGGATTTCTCGCAATCAGCAGGCCAGTGTTTTTGACAATTTGTCCGACGTGATGAAATTTGTTGATGAATGGAGCGACAAGCGTCATGATTTGCCGTTTAATACGGACGGGCTGGTCATTAAGATTAACGATCGAGAGATATACGACAATCTCGGTATGGTGGGTAAAAATCCGCGCGCGGCGGTGGCTTATAAGTATGCGGCCGAAGAGGCTACGACGATCGTTCGAGATATAGTCATTTCTATTGGGCGAACTGGTGCGGCGACTCCGGTGGCTGTATTTGATCCAGTAGTGGTGGCTGGAACTACGGTGCAGCACGCCAGTTTGCATAACGCCGATGAAATTGAGCGTTTGGATATTCGACGAGGCGACACTGTGGCGATTTTTAAGGCTGGCGATATTATTCCGCAAGTTGAGAGTGTCTTGAAGGAATTGCGACCTGCAGATTCTGAGCCAATTGACTATAAAGCAGAATTAAAACGGCAATATCCGGAGTTGGAATTTGTGCGACCGGAAGGTGAAGCTGTTTACCGAGTTAAGGGCTCTAACGGTCCGCTGATTTTGAAGCGAGCTCTGGCGCATTTCGCGTCTAAGGGTGCGCTTGATATTGATACGCTTGGTGAAAAAAACGTGGAGGTTTTAATTGACAATGGTTTGGTCGGCGATTTGGCGGATATCTTTACGCTTACTAAGGACAATTTGTTGAAGTTGGATCGGTTTGCTGATATTTCTGCACAAAAGTTGATATCGGCGATTGCTGATAAAAAAAGCCCAGAATTAGAGCGATTTTTGTACGGTCTGGGAATTCGTCATATTGGCGCGCAAACGGCGATTGATTTGACGAATCATTTTGAGAGCATGGAAAATTTGGCGAAAGCGACGATTGATGATTTGCGACAAGTTGATGGCGTGGGTGAAATTGTTGCCGAATCTGTGGTGGCGTGGTTTGCTGATGAGGATAACGTAAAATTGCTCAATAAATTCACAGAATTGGGAGTTATTCCTCAGTTTAATAAAAAGGTTGGCGGTTTGAGTGGAAAAAGTTTTGTCATCACGGGCACTCTGAAATCTATGGGACGCGACGCTGCTGCGGATAAAATTCGTAATCTCGGTGGAGTTTTTCAAACCGCAGTTTCTAAAGACACGACATATTTGGTGGCTGGCGGTAAGGTTGGTGCTAGCAAATTGAAAAAGGCTGAGCAATACGGCACGAAAATCATTGACGAAGAAGAACTGTTGAGGATGATAGAAAACGCGGGATGAATTAATGTATAATTTACGCATGGATAAGATTAAAAAACCGAGACTCTACTGTTTTTCTCCAGCAGTAATGCTGGCGACGTTGACAATTGAAATTATTCTGGCGATATATACTTTTTGGAAGTATAAATTGAATGCCGTGACAAAGATTGTGATCATGCTGTTGATCTGTTTGGCGCTGTTTCAATGGGCTGAATATAACGTTTGTGAAGGTGCGATTATTCTGGATAATCTAGGCTGGGCTAAACTTGGCTATATTGCAATTACTATGCTTCCGCCTCTGGGTATTCATTTGATATATAAAATTTCTGGCGATAAGAGACGGTGGATTCCTGTGCTTGGTTACACTTTTGCCGCAGTGTTTATTAGCTATTTTCTATTGGAGGCTAACGGAATTAAGTCTGGGGCTTGCCTGGGTAATTATGTGATTTTTGAAAATCAGCCGGGTGTCGGAATGTGGTATGGTTTGTATTATTACGGCCTATTATTTGCGGCAATTGCTTATGCGTATGTTAGGAGTAAAACCTCCAGTAAACATATTCGGCGTTCTCTAGGTTCGTTGATTGTGGGATATGTTTTATTTATGGCGCCTACGACGTTTGTTAATATTATCGATCCATCGACTATTATCGGAATTCCGTCAATTATGTGTGGATTTGCAGTTTTGATGGCGGTAGTTTTAGCTGGGAAAGTTTTGCCAGAATGTGTAAATGAGAAATGATGCTTGTGTTTTTTTGTGCGATAATGCATAATTAAACATGAGCTGGTACGCATAGGGGCATTCTCCTATGCTTGCCAATTGAAAGACAAACACATATTCAAATATGCCCCGGGTGGGCGCGTAGCAGCTCTTCTATAATGCTTATGGTATTATATAGTTATGGTTACTGTTTCAAAAAAGAGGGAAGAAAAACTAGCAAAATTAGTGCGAGAATTTTTTGCTGTTCATCCAGACGTGAAGCTTGTGGCGATAACTGGTAGCGCTGGAAAGGCTAGTGCGAAAATAGCTATCGGTACGGTTTTGGCGCAACAATTTGATATTCAACTTCGCAATGAAGAGCCGAAGACGAAAGCTGACGTTTTCCTTCAGATGATGGGTGTGAAAATGCCTGAAAAAGGCTTGTTCAAATGGTGGAAAGTGATGCGCGCCGTAAAGAAGAGAATTAAGGCAGAAAAACCGGAAGTTCAAGTGATTGTTCAGGAATTTAATCCAAAAGAGCTTGGTTATAACGATTGGTTTAAGGCTTATGTTGTGCCGGATATTACGGTTGTAACTTCTGTGACAAATGGTCGAATGCAGGTTGAATATTCCTTGGAAGAAGTGGCGAATGAGATGATTTCGCTGGCGAATTTCTCGCGAATGGCGATGATAAATCGTGATGACATTGACGGGCGTTTTGCTAGCTTTTTGACAAATCCTAATATCACTACTTACGGAAGTGATCCAGTGGCGGAGTATAATTTTGACGATCGTAATTTTTCCCTGAAAGATGGGCATCACGGCTTTATTATGTCGCCAGAAAATCCTAACGGATTAGAGGTCAACGTTAAGCTAATTGGCGAGCATAATATTCGTCCAGCGATCGTGGCGGCAGCTATTGGGTATGCGTTTGGTGAAACTGAGGAGAACATAAAAAAGGGCATAGAGAATTTGCGTCCACTGCCTGGCAGGATGAATTTACTGAAGGGTGCGGATAATACTTGGTTGATTGATGATAGCTATAGTTCGACGCCGTTGACTGCTTTGGCGGCTTTACAATCTTTGTATCGAATTGAGACTCCGCAGCGCATTACTGTACTTGGCAATATGAATGGCTTAAAGGGAATTTTCGAGCAAGCTCACGCCGAACTTGGTTCTCATTGTAGTCCTGATTTGTTGGATTGGGTTGTGACGGTTGGCGAGAAAGCTAATCAATATTTGGCGCCGGCTGCACGTCAAAGAGGTTGTCAGGTGAAGGAATGCAAGAATGCCATCGAGGCTGGATCTTTCGTGCGCGACAAATTGAAATCTGAAGGCGTCGCTCTGTTTAAGGGTTCAAGCGGCGGCGTATGGCTAGAGGAATCTATAAAAATCAACCTTCATAGCACTGAGGACGATAAATACTTAGTCAGGCAAACGCCGGAGTGGATTGCTAGGAAAAACCAATTTTTCTCACAATTTAAAGATTAATGTGATATATTAAATTCAAGGTATATAAAACAAGGGGGAATGATGGATCAAGGTAATCAACCTGCACCGCAGTCGCAATATAACGGCGTGCCGATGCAACCAAAAAAGAAGAAAACGGGATTGATAATTGGCATAGTGCTGGGAGTTATAGCTCTTATTGCTATTATTTCTGCTGTGCTAGTTTATTTCTTGTGGTGGCAGAATCCAGAAAAGATGGTTACGGATGCTGTGTCTAATGCCATTATGGCAAAGAAGATGACTGCCGACGGTAAGGTATTTATTGACATGCGCGACCAAGGAAAAATAGAGCTAAACGTAAAGACTGCTACTGATTCGGGAAAATCAAAGGCGAATATTGACGCTAAGCTTAATATCAAAGGGGTCGAAAAGAGTATTCCACTAGACGGTGATATGGTTCTTGGCGATGATGGGACGATATATGTGAAGATAAATAACTTTAAGGACTTGTATGGCACTTTGCTTGAAATAGTTATGGAGTCTTCGTCTGGCGGCAAGGCATCAAGGTCTCAAATAGAAACTTACCGTGATCAAACTTTGAGAAAGATGAGCTCTGAGATAGATAAAATGAATAATACATGGATGAAAGTATCTCCAGATGAAATTGGTGATGAATATAAGTGTGGAATTAATGCTCTAAAGAAAATTCAAAGTGACGAAAGTGTCCGCAAGGAAGTAGTTCAACTTTATCAAAAGAATAGCTTCTTCACTATAAAAGACTCAAAGATTAGCGATCGTAATGGTGGGCGTGGTTTTGAACTAAAGGGTGATAACAGTAAATTGTCGAAATTTAATGATGAGTTTAAAGATTCATCAGCAGGCAAGGCGCTCAGTAAGTGTGGAAAAAATAATAGCTACAAGAGTAGTGAATCGTCATCTATCGACACGGCTTCATTGAAGGTGTGGGTTGATAGGTCATCTCATGAACTGAAGGCCTTGGAGTTGAAAGGTGATGGCAAGAAGGCTTCTGTAGAAATTTCATTTGACATTAATATGAACAAGTCTGAGGAAATTAAGGCGCCGTCGGACGCTGAAAGCTTGAAAGAGTTTGTAGAAGGTTTTATGAGCGGATATTCGAGCGGATTGTCATCAACCTCGACTAGACGATAGTTTAATTGCTTAATAATAATCCCGTTCGTAATGAGCGGGATTATTTGCTATAATTACAGATATGAAACGCTATAATCCGACAGAAATTGAACAAAAATGGCAAAACAAATGGGAGACTGACGGCACTTACGCGGTCGATTTTAATGACACGACTCGGCCGAAATATTACAGTTTGAGTATGCTTCCGGGGATTACAGGGGCGGGAATTCACATTGGTCACGGTCGTACTTTTCAATTTGCCGACATCAAGGCACGATTCAAGCGTCAGCAGGGCTATAATGTCTATCATCCAATCGGCTGGGACAGCTTTGGTCTGCCGGTTGAAAATTACGCTATTAAAGTCGGAAAAACGCCGCGCGTAGCGCACGACGAAGCGAAGGTTCATTTTAAGGAGCAATTGAAGCGACTTGGGTTTAGTTATGATTGGACAAAAGAAATTTCTACAGCTGATCCAGAATATTACAAATGGACTCAGTGGATTTTTGCGCAATTATACAAGCACGATTTGGCATATCAAAAAGAGCAGCCGCAATGGTGGTGCGAAACTGATAACACAGTGCTTGCTAACGAACAGGTTGAAGGTGGCAAATGTTGGCGCTGTGGTAATCCTGTAACCAAGCGAAATCTCAAGCAGTGGTTTTTCCGAATTACGGCGTATGCAGATGAAATTTTAGAGGCAACCGATGCGCTTGATTGGACGGAAATGGTTAAAACCATGCAGAAGAATTGGATTGGTCGATCAGTTGGTACGGAAGTTGAGTTTGCGGTTAGCGGTCAAAATTCCAAGATTACAGTTTTCACAACTCGTCCTGACACGTTGTTTGGCGCGACGTATGTAGCTTTGGCACCGGAGCATCCTCTGATTTCTCAGTTGGTCAATTCTGACACGCGCGAGAAGGTTGAAGCGTATATCCAAGCTTCGCAACAGAAATCTGATGTTGAACGCCAAGAGAATAAAGAGAAGACAGGTGTATTTACTGGCAGTTATGTCATAAATCCAGTTAATGGTCAAAAATTGCCAATCTGGGTGGCGGATTATGTTTTGGGCGGCTATGGAACCGGCGCAGTCATGGCAGTGCCAGCGCACGACGAGCGCGATTTTGCGTTTGCCGAGAAGTTTGACTTGCCGATTATCCAGGTTATTGATAAGCCTGAGCATTCAGCCGACGCCGGCTGTTATTCTGGTGAAGGTGAGCTGATAAATTCCGGACAATTTAACGGGACCAGGAGTGAGGATGCTCGCGAGCAAATTGTTGCGTGGCTGGAGCAGCAGAATTCTGGGCGAAGCAAAACCACGTATAAAATGCGCGATTGGTTGATTTCTCGTCAGCGTTATTGGGGTGCTCCGATTCCAATTGTTCATGTTGACGGCCGTGTGCCAATTGCCGTGGCTGATGAATGCTTGCCAGTGATTTTGCCAGAGGTGGAGAACTTTAAGCCAACGGGCGGTAATACTTCCGTTTTGGCCCAGGTTGATGATTGGGTGCGAGTCTGGGTGGATGTTGAAACTGGAAAAACTGTGCCGATTACAGAAAACAAGCCTGATGGCGACAATTGGGTGGAAGGTCGGCGCGAGACTGACACTTTGGATGGCTATGCTTGCTCTAGCTGGTATTTCTTGCGATATCTCGACCCGCACAACGATAATGAGGCATGGAATCCTGAGAGAATTAACCATTGGATGCCGGTTGATTATTACAATGGTGCCGATCACGCCGTGGCTCATTTGCTATACAGTCGTTTTTGGATGCGATTTTTCTATAAGCTCGGCCTCGTTCCAACTCCAGAACCTTTCAAGCGAATGATGTACAATGCATACATTATGGCTCCAGACGGTCAGAAAATGTCCAAGTCTAAGGGTAATGTCATTGATCCAATGGAAATTATGGACAGTGGATACGGCGCTGATGCGCTGCGAGTTTACGAAATGTTCATCGCGCCTTATGATATGGACGCACCATGGGATCCACGTGGCGTTCCGGGAACTTACAGGTTCTTAAATCGAGCATGGAACTTGGTTCAGGAGTTCGTTGATAAGAATAACAATCCAAGTGATTCTCCTGAGATGGATGAAAAAACAACCCAAGAACTATTGCGATTAACTCACTCGACAATTAAAAAAGTTACTCGCGATATTGAAGATGAGAAGTTTAATACAGCCGTGGCTTCGATGATGGAAATGGTCAATGGTCTGTATAAAATAAAAGAATCGCATGGGATTGACATGTCGGACGAGTGGCGATTTGCATTAGAAAGTTTGATTCAAATTTTGGCGCCTTTTGCTCCGCATATCACAGAGGAATCGTGGCATGAAATGGGTCATGATGATACGGTTCACGTTGGTCACTGGCCGAAGTGGGGCGAAAAATATCTAAAGAGCGATACGATGACTATTATAGTTCAAGTGAACGGCAAGCTTCGTGCGAAACTTGAACTGCCGAGTGATATGGACAAGCAGGGTGTTGAAGAGGCTGCTCTGGCTGATGAAAATGTCCAGAAATTCACAAACAATAAACCGCCTAAAAAGATGGTTTATGCTCCAGGCAAGCTGGTGAATATCGTGGTCTAGGAAATAATTTACCTCGGTTTACCTTTTATTATTGTAAAAAGTTAGTATCATTATCTAATTTGCGGGCAAGCTCTTGAGATTGTCTAATAAAAAAGGTATAATGGTACGTAAGTTTTATGACAACCTAAAAGAGGAGAATAAATTATGGCACAACCTAAGAAACAGAGTAGCCCACGTAAAACTGGTCTTCGTCGCAGCCACTTGGTATTAAAATTGGCACGTCGCGTTAACGCAACTTCACCAGTTAAGGTGAAGACAACCAAGCGTGAAACTGGTAAAACAACAAAATAATAATTACGAACAGGACGCTTAATAATGGCATCAAACCGTCATTTGGGACGAATTGTCGCACTGCAAACACTTTATGAACATGAATTTCGCAAAGAGGTTGGTGATAGCGATGTTGATTATAAGACTATTTTGAAGCGTAATTTGGCTGAATATAAATCATCGGTTGATGATATTGAATTTATCGATAATTTGATTAGCGGCGTACTTTCGACGCAGAGTCAATTGGACGAGAAATTGCAGCCATTGGCGCCAGAATGGCCCATTAGTCAGTTGCCGCGAATTGATCGGGCGGTACTTAGAATCGGTTTATATGAATTGCTATATTGTGCAGATACCGTTCCGCCGAAAGTGGTGATTAATGAAGCGGTAGAGTTAGCGAAAGCGTTCGGTTCGGATAACTCGGGTAAGTTTGTGAATGGCGTGCTTGGCACGGCACTCCGTACTCTCGTGGAGGAGTCCGACAGTGAGAACAAGCAACTTTGATAAGATAAAAAAATATTTTGGTGGCAGCAAGAAGCCATTGATTCAGGAAATTGTACGCGAGCCAACTGCTGGTGGCGTGATTTTTCGTCGTAATAAAAAGGGCGAGGCAGAGTTTTTGCTTTATCAGGACGCTCGCGATCGCTGGACAATTCCGAAAGGGCACATTGAGCCGGGTGAAACAGCTCAAGTGACGGCTCGTAGGGAAATTGGTGAAGAAACTGGGCTGAAGAAAATTGAGCTACACGGCTGGCTAGGAAAGGTGAATTTTCGTTATCGTCGAATCGATAAATTGGTATTGATGACAACGCAAGTTTATCTAGTTAAGGCGCTGGATCCTAACGAGAAACTCCAAAAGGAGGAATGGATGAATGGTCTTAAATGGTTCAGTTTTCATGAGGCGCTGGATGAAGTTGAATATGAAGATATTGGCAAGCTGATTCTTTTGGCAATGAAACGAATTAGACAGGAGAACTTATAAATGAACGGAATGAACACTGCGCCATATCAAGATTTTGCGCGCGAAAAATTAGGTTTTGAATTTACGAATTTGGATTTGCTAATTACAGCTTTGACTCACCGTAGTTATGTGAATGAGCACCGAAAATCCGTCCATCACCACAACGAGCGCTTGGAATTCTTAGGTGATGCGGTTTTGGAATTAGCGGTAACAGAATATTTGTTTACGCATTTTTCTGAGCCAGAGGGAATTTTGACTGCTTGGCGGGCAGCTTTGGTGCGAACAGAAAGTATTGGTGACGCTGGCGATAAGTTGGGCTATGGTCCGCTGATTCGTATGTCAAAGGGCGAGAAGAACGGCTCAGAGCGAGCGCATTTACAGATTTTAGCCAATGCATTTGAGGCGGTAATCGGCGCTATTTATTTGGAACGTGGCTTTGACGATGCTCGCGATTTTATTCACAAGCATATAATTGTTAAGCTGGACGGAATTTTGGAGTCTGGCAGTTGGCGTGATCCGAAGTCGTATTTACAGGAGATTTCTCAGCGGGTTGACAATCAAACGCCAGTATATAAAGTCCTGAGCGAAGAAGGTCCAGATCATGATAAAGTCTTTACCCTTGGGGTTTTTGTTGGCGATAATATGATGGGGCGAGGCATTGGTCCATCTAAGCAAGTTGCCCAACAGCAGGCTGCTCGTGCTGCAATTGCTAAATATAAAGAATCTGGCGAGAAATAATTAAAGTTTGCACGGCGTAAACTGCTCGTGTATAATGAAAATACAGTTTAATTCCAGGAGGAGGGGCAGAATGTCAACAATAGATCAGCAGTTTGTAGAATATACTGTAAAGGCGTTGGTTGGACATCCAGAAGACGTCGTAGTAGACCGAACGATTGATGAAAAGGGTGTTTTACTAACATTGACAGTTAATCCAGCAGATTTGGGTCGAGTTATTGGTAAGCGCGGTAGTACGGCGCAGAGCTTGCGCACGCTTCTACGAGCTTTGGGCGCAAAGAATGACGCTCGATATAACTTGAAGATCGTTAACAATGATGGTTTTTCTGGTGAGCGTGAGAGCAATAGCTATAACGATCATGCTTCTGTGGATAACTCAACAGATGAAACTGTGGAAAATGGATCATCTTACGCAGAAAACACCAGAAAAGAGCTTGCAGAACTCGACGACCTTGATATATAATTAGAACCAGTTCAAGCACAGACATTATGCGAGAACAGCTCTATGCGAGACAATGGGAAACCATTGAGAGCCTTATTTGTGCTAAAAAACCGTCCTTAGTGGGGCGGTTTTTTGGTGGGAAATAATTTCTGTAAAAAGACATGAAAATAGCCCGCCGAAAACGTACTCAAGTCGAGACTTGATGTCTCAACGAGCTATTTTCGGCGGGCGTTAGAAAACCCTTTTAATCGACCAATGTCCTCCGTCCCAGAACAGGACGTAGGGTTCGTCTAGCTTGGCGATTATCTCGAAAGCGCTTGCAAGTCGCTTAGATTCGGTTACCTGTTCTACAACAGGCCAGATCTCGACTCCTATTCCGGTTTTGGCGGGTTTCCCCTTACTCCATGACCGTGGTACTACCTTGAGCACCATGGTGTCTCCGGCGTAGACTGCGAAGCCGGTAACTTCATCGAAATCAGACTTCAGAGTTTCAATTCGGTTAATATCTCCGGAGTCGGAGTAGGGGGTGAGATGTTCCCGTACTAAGTCCTCGATGTGATTTTTGTAACCACGACGAGGTATGGTGCACGCGTTTATTTCCAGAGTGTGCTCCTCCATTTTGATGGAGAGATTAGAACCTTCCGCGGACCAGTTAGTGTTTTTCTCGGTGATACAAGACATGACGTCTCTCTCTTCCTCTAAGGGCTACTTCTACTCGGTTGAGTAGAAGTTAATATATACATATCATACCTGGACAAAAAAGTCAACACTTGCTACACTGTAACAGATGAGAAAGTTTCAAGTAATTACGCTTTTCCCAGAAATGACAACGGGAGTTTTTAATAATTCCATGATGTGGAAGGCGCAGAAAGACGGTATCGTGGAGCTCACTACGGTGAATTTGCGGGAGTTTGGTTTGGGGCCGCGGCGTCAGGTGGATGATACGCCGTATGGTGGTGGTGACGGAATGCTTCTTATGGTTGAGCCGTTATGGAAAGCGGTAGAATTTGCGAAATCTCAGGATGAAACAGCGAAGGTGGTGTTAATGAGTCCGCGCGGGCAGCGCTGGAAGCAGGCTAAAGCCCAGGAAGAAGCCGATGATAACAGAGGTGTGATATTTATTTGCGGGCGATACGAGGGTGTTGATGAGCGAATTTTAGAACTAGTTGATGAGCAATGGAGTATTGGCGATTTTGTACTGACGGGCGGAGAGCTGGCGGCAATGATGATGATTGATTCTATTGTTAGGTTGATTCCTGGCGTTTTGGGCGGCGAAAAGTCTGCGGAAATTGAAAGTTTTTCAGATGGAGAAACGTTGGAATTTCCACAATATACACGACCTGAGGAGTTTAAAGGTTTACGTGTGCCGGATGTTTTATTGAGCGGACACCACGGAAAAATTGCCGAGTGGCGCGCTGAACAATCGCGGATATTGACAAAGAAAAATACCCCATAGAGCGGGGTATTTTTAAAATTGTGGTGGATTTGTCGTAGAGCGAAAGATACGATTTTGTGGTGTTTATTTTTGTAACGTTCGCTGATTTAACTTTATGACGTTTTTATAAAAAGTGCAAGTGCTTTCGTAAAAAATACAACAAGCTTGAGCTTTTTTGACGCGCAAGCTATACTGAAATTATGTCTAGAAAAGTGAATAAAATTGTTAAATTGATTACAGGAATATTAATAATTGTGCCATTATTATGTCAATTATTTACGTTTGAGAAGTTTTCTGCGACTCTTACTTCTACGGGGGTTCCGTCATCTTTAAGTCTTCCGATTGCGATAATATTGGTGGTTGTTGAGCTGATGTCGTTGCCGTTTTTAATTGATATGAATATGCCAAAAAGAATTACTCTGGCGAGCAGAACGGCTGGTTTTTTGAGTTTGGGGATTATGACGGCAATTGGTTTTTTGGCGTTTGCGAATGGTCATGCGGCGGTGATGTTTGGTGCAACGATAAAGAATGTGAATAATGTGACTGCGATTTTTCTGGTATTCGTGATGTGGGCTTTGCTGATTTGTACAAATTTATCGACGAAAAAAACAGCCAAATAATTGGCTGCTAAATTTCAAACTTGGCTGGGATGGAGGGATTCGAACCCCCGAATGGCGGGACCAGAACCCGCTGCCTTACCACTTGGCGACATCCCAACGGCAAACATAATTGTACTATAGAAAAATGATTTCCGCAAGCGTTTACTGACCAGCGTTGTCGCGATATACTGGTAATATGGATTTGCAATGGATCGTAAAGCTAATTGCTGACGGACTAGTGGTACCGGTCGTGCTAATTGGTGCGTACGCGCTGATAAAATTGGTTCCAAATAAAGAGAAGTATCAAGTTTATAGCCAAGTTTTGATGGCTGGTTTGACTGCTTACGTGGCGGCAAAAATTATCGGGTCAATTTATCAACCAGATCAGATGCGTCCGTTCGAGATTCTGGGCGTATCGGCCGGCGCGTCATTCCTTAATAATCCGGGTTTTCCGTCTGATCACGCGCTATTTACAATGGCAATTACTTTGGCGGTATTTTTCGGAGCAAAGAGTTGGCGGCTGGCTGTTGTTTGTTTGGTTATGACGATCTTAATATGTGTCGGTCGGGTTATTGCATTGGTGCATACGCCACTTGACGTTGTTGGCGGATTATTGATTGCTTGCGTAGGGATTGTTTGGTATAAACCGATGAATCTCCTGAAAAAGCATAATATTTAAGCATATACATTTGCAATATTGACAAGTTTACGTTACAATTTACGTATGAAATTATTGTCAGCTATTTTCCGTGAAGAAATATCAGATTACACATATCCATTTTCAAGGCGAGTTTTCTTGAGGATTTTGGCGATTTTAGTCGCTAGCGGCGTGGCCATCTGGTTGCTGGCGCTTGCGTTTGATAAATTTATGATTACACCCGTATTTTGCGCGAACGCTGAGCATATTTCTATTTGTGCAAACAGCACAAGCATTGCATCTTACGTTGCGTTAGTTTTGGCGGGAATTATGTTGGTGCCGGTGTTGGCGGTATTTGGTATTAAGCGACCTCTGCTAGTGGTAATCGCGGCAACTGTGTCATTGTGGGGCGCTACATTATGGGCTGGCGGATCTTGGATTTTGTCATTGCTATGGGTAGTTTTGGCGACAGTTTTGGTATATTTGTCGTTAATCTGGTTGAACAGAATTCGTGGCAATGGCGCAGCGATTTTATTTATGACTTTATTCGCGATCTTAGCACGAGTTGTCTTGGCGCTATAATCACTGTACACTAAGTGTATGGAAATCATTATCATTATTCTCTTAATTGTTATTACTATTGGTTTGGGCGCGACATTATTTGTCCTGCAATCAAAAATCAGCGAGCTAAAAAATCAATCATCCGTCGAGCTAATTAAAACCGATGTCGTGGAATTGGGGCGGACTATTGCGAAACTGAATGAATCCGTTAGCGATAAGTTAGAGCGAAGCAATGCGCAAGTCCAGACTTCCGTGCAGAAACAATTGTCAGAAAGCGCGAAGTTGGTGGCTGACGTGACGCAGCGATTGGCAAAATTGGATGAGACTAATAAGCGCGTGGTTGATGTGGCAACCGATCTGAAAACCTTGCAAAACGTGTTACAAAATCCAAAGCAGCGTGGCGTTTTTGGTGAGTTTTATTTGGAGAGTGTGTTGGACAACGTTTTGCCAGCCAAGCAATATCAAATGCAATATCGTTTCAAGGATGGCGAAATTGTTGACGCAGTTATTTTTCTGGATAAGGGGCAGATATTGCCGGTGGACAGTAAGTTTTCTTTGGAGAATTACAATCGCATGATTAACGCTGAGACAAAATCTGAGCGTGAAATGTGGCTGAATAAGGTGAAGGCTGACCTTAAGGGGCGAATTGACGAAACTAGTAAATATATTCGTCCGCGCGAAAACACCATGGACTTTGCCTTTATGTTTATTCCTAGCGAATCTTTGTATTACGATCTTCTGATTAACAATGTCGGTCAGGGTGGTTCGAGTCGCGATTTGATTGAATATGCGTTCCGAGATAAACGAGTGATTATTGTTAGTCCGACTAGTTTTCTGGCGTACCTGCAGACCGTTCTTCAGGGACTTCGTAGTTTGCAGATTGAAGAGCAGGCCAAAGACATTCAAGTTCGAGTTGGTCAATTGGGCGTTCATATTAAAAAGTTTGACGAGTTGATGACGAAAATGGGCAAGAGTTTAAGTACGACCGTTGGTCATTATAACAATACATACAAGGAGTTGGGGAAGATCGATAAGGATGTTGTGCGAATTTCTGGTGGCGATAACCAAGCGCAGCCGGAGCTGATTGATCGGCCGACTCAGGAAGATTGACATAAAAAATACCCCGCCGATTAAGCGGGATATTTTATTGTGAAGTTACAATCTATTCTTCGTCTTTGTTTCGGTAATTGACGAGTAGAAATAGGTTGCCACCTAATGCTGCACCGATTAGGGTAGCGGCAATTACTTCCAGGCTAAAGCGTGAATAGCTCTTTTCACCTTCAGCTGGCAATACTCCGTTGCTACGTAGTTGAGAGTCGGTTTTCTCTGTAACAGCCAAAGAAACTGCTGGGTTCAAAGTTGCGCCTGAGATGTAGATTTCGCGTGGGTAAGTGCGGCCGTTTTTCTCAGTTTGAGTAGTGCTTTGATCTTTTTGGATTTTTGCAATAGCAGTACTTTTAATGTACGAAGAGATTGAGCCAGATACGACTAGGCCAATCATCAACGCTAAGCCAATTCCAAAAGCTTGACCAGCTGCTTTGATTTCTTTGCGCTGCAAAACTGCGGCGACGCCAAATACAAATACAGCGGTACCGACTAATTCCATCGCGAAGATGTTCCAAGAGAACGCGGTGAATTGGTCAAAGCTTAGGGCAAATCCGCCGTTTGTTAATGAGCCAACAAGTACGATAGCGGCCATTGCACCGAGGAATTGTGCGCCCCAGTAAAATGGAACAAGTACGGTCTTTAGCTTACGCATTGTCCATAGACCAAATGTGACAGCTGGGTTTACGTGTGCGCCAGAAATGTTGCCGATAATTGCAACGATGAACATCAATGCAAAACCGACATACATTGATGACAAAATGTCTGATGCGAATAATGCGGCAAGTGTCAAAATGAACGTACCGATAACTTCCGCAATAACGATGTTAATTAAGTTGTTTGGTAATTTAGAATCTAGTTTGACACGCTTGCTTTTAGCGGTAGATTCAGCAACGACGCGCTTGACGGTCGTTTTGGTTTCAGTCTTAGCGGCAGCGGTTTTCTTTTCTGCGGCTTTAACTGGGGCTTTCTTTGAAGTTTTCTTCGTAGCCATATTCCCTCCTTAAAGTAATATCACGACTATTATAACATAATTTGCTATACTGTAGTTATGGGATTATTTGTAAATCAACAGGATCAGCGCAGTGAATTGCAAGAGCGAATTGCGGCGGAATTAAGAGAGAAGGCGAAGGCTTCGAGTTTGCAAGAAAAGGCAACTATGGACGGCGTCGACGACATAAAATATTTGGAAGGCACGAAACAGACGACGACTTTGGCGTGGGCGTGGATTTTAATTGCTATTATGGTTGGTGCGGTGATTGTAATGTTTTTAATGCAAGGACGATAAAATGGTTGACTTAGACGAATTGAGAAGAGAAATAGTTTTGGCGGTTTCGCAATCCAAGTCTCCGCGTGAGTTTTTACGTGATCGACGACTCAGGGAATTGTATGATCAAATCAAGTCATTACCGCCAGTTGAGCGTGGTCCGTTCGGCAAGCGAATTAACGAGCTGAAGCAAGCTGTTGAACAGGCTATTGCTGTGCGACTGGAAGAGCTGGAAAAAGTTGACTTGAAGCCGATTGACGTTACGGCGCCGATGGATGTGAATTCGCCAAAGCCCGAACTTTTGCCGAGCGAACAAGGCACGATTCATCCGCTGAGCGCTGAAATCGAGCGCATTTCTGAGATCTTTAATCGCATGGGTTTTGTCACGGAAGAATCCAGAGAAATTGACGATCAATTCCATATGTTCGAGAGTCTGAATTTTCCAAAAGGTCATCCAGCGCGCGACGATTACGATACGTTTATGACCGAGGAAACTGATTCTAATGGTGATCGTTTGATTGCTCCGGCGCATACGTCGACTATGCAAAATCGTGTGCTAATGAAATATCGCGACAATTTGGAAAAAGGCGAGGCTATTGCCGCTATCGTTCCTGATCGCGTCTTTCGCAACGAGGATTTGGACGCGCGCCACGAGCATACGTTTTATCAAGTCGAGGGTGTGTACGTTTCACGCCGAGTTAATGTTGGTAATTTGATTGCTACATTGCAAGAATTTTTGCAGGAATATTACGGCAAGAAACTTGACGTTCGCGTTAATCCATTTTACTTTCCGTTCACCGAGCCGAGTTTTGAATTTGCGTTAAGCTGTCCGTTTTGTGAAGGAAAAAATCCTGATTGTAAAGTCTGTTCTGGTGAGGGTTGGATTGAGCTATTGGGCTGTGGAATGATTCATCCAAATGTTCTTCGCGCGGCGCAAATTGACCCGAATGAATATACGGGATTTGCTTTTGGTTGCGGAATCGACCGCTTGGTTATGATGAAATATGGAATCGAAGATGTCCGTCATTTTGAAAGTGGCAAGTTGGACTTTTTGGAACAATTTTAGCAATATGAAACTCCGACGGATTAAGGATTTTTTATACAAGAATCGCCTTCAGGTGCTCTGTATTCTTAATGGTGTCGTTTTGGCTGTGGGCTTGGTTGTGGCGATGCTGCTTTCTGATGATACTCGGTGGACGAACTGGAGCTTGAGTAGATTGGGCGAAACCACCTCGAACCGTTTGTCTGCATTTTCGTTCAACTCGGGAGTATTCTTATCTGGTTTGATTATGGCGACGATTGGGTTTTTTATAAATCGTGGTTATCTTAAACTTGGCCAAATTCGCTCTGCTCGAATATCCGGCTGGATACTTTCATTGTTTGCGATTTGTATGATAGGAGTGGCGCTTTGTCCGAACGATACAATGCACGCGGCGCATTTTGTTTTCTCGCGTGGCATCGTGATATTGATGGTGCTTTTGATGTTTCTTTTGCCGTCGAGTTTGAGCTATTTAACTCATCGTGAGCGAATATCATCTTTCAGTTTTCCGATTTTTGCGGCAATTATAGCGGCGCAAGGTTACGCGATGGGCAAGTTTTGGTTTGTGATAGTAGAAGTTTTATTGGGGATTTTTGCGACAATGTGGCTAGTCCTGGTTTGCCGTAGAATGGAACTTAAATTGCTCGACCTGAAAACTTCATAAAATGCTATAATTACTTCAAAAGGAGTAATTATGAATCACACAATTTTTGACGACATCGTATCTGGAAAAATGAAATCTTGGAAGATTTGGGAAGATGAGAAATTCCTAGCATTTTTAACACCGTTTCCGAATACGCCAGGTTTTACTGTGGTGATTCCGAAGCAGAATCCAGGCGATTACGTATTTTCTTTGGATGACAATTTATATTCCGAAATGATGCTGGCAGTGAAAAAAGTTGCTGGTATTTTAGAAGCGGTAAGTTGGACTTTTTGGAACAGTTTTAAGGAGCTATTACACACGATAATAGTAGTAGCTCAAAAACTTGTAATAAAAGAGGCAGTTCTGTGTGCCGATAGAGAATTTGTTGCAGCGAGAGAGATCGCTAAAAAAGATAGGAGGAGGTAAAATGGATACACAACAATTTGACGCACTCATCATTGGTTTTGGCAAAGCTGGCAAAACATTGGCGGTAGCGCTGGCAAATGCGGAAAAAAAGGTAGCGCTAGTGGAGCGGTCGCCAAAGATGTATGGCGGCACCTGTATTAATATTGCTTGTATTCCTACTAAGGTGCTAGTCAATGCAGCCGAACATCATCAAAGTTTTGATGAGGCGATGGCACATAAGACAACAGTGGTAGCGCGGTTGAATGAGAAGAACTATCATATGCTTGCGGATCGTGAAACAGTGAGCGTCATTGAGGGTGAGGCATCGTTCGTAGATGATCGTACTGTGAAGGTTGTGGCGGGTAGCGACGAGCTAGTAGTTAGTGCACCGCAGATTTTTATTAACACCGGTGCGGAATCAATCATCCCAGATATTCCAGGTGTTGATAAGCCGTTTGTGTATACCAGTACTGAATTGCTGGATAGAATGACGCAGCCAAAACAGCTAGCTATCATTGGTGGCGGTTATATTGGGTTAGAATTTGCCTCAACTTATGCTAAACTTGGTACAAAAGTAACGGTGTTTGAGCGGGGTGATGCCTTACTTACGCGTGAAGATCCGGCAATTGCTCGGGCTGCTACTGAAGCATTGCAGGCACAGGGTATTGAGATTGTGTTTAGTGTGGATGTGACAGCGATTGAGGGTGAGTCTACCGCGACGATTCGCACAGTAAATCATGATGATTACGCTGGTTATGATGCGGTTTTGATGGCTACGGGCCGTCGCCCGGCAACGATGAGCTTGAATTTACCAGCTGCTGGTGTAGCGACGGATGAGCGCGGGGCAATTGTGGTTGATGAAACACTTCGCACTAGTCGGTCACATATTTGGGCAATGGGCGATGTAACGGGCGGGCCACAATTTACCTATGCGTCGCTGGACGATTTTCGGATTGTGAGAAGCCAGTTGCTGGGTGACGGTCTGTACACTCGCGCCAAACAAAAAACCTTGCCGTACACGGTCTTTATGCAAACGCCGCTAGGTCGGGTGGGTATGACAGAGGCTGAGGCGCGTGCGACGGGGTGCGAAATTATCGTAAAAGAGCTGCCTGCTATGGCGATTCCACGCCTGCATGTTGATAATGCTACAACAGGATTGCTGCGTGCGGTGATTGATGCAAACACTGAACAAATTTTGGGTGCTAGTTTATTGTGCCGTAACTCACCAGAAGTCATTAATATTATCAAAACTGTAATGGATAATGGCCTGCCATATACTGTGCTGCGTGACCAAATATTCACTCATCCAACGGTGAGTGAGGCATTAAACGATTTATTTGCATAAAGGAGTAATTATGAATCACACAATTTTTGACGACATCGTATCTGGAAAAATGAAATCTTGGAAGATTTGGGAAGATGAGAAATTCCTAGCATTTTTAACACCGTTTCCGAATACGCCAGGTTTTACTGTGGTGATTCCGAAGCAGAATCCGGGCGATTACGTATTTTCTTTGGACGATAATTTATATTCCGAAATGATGCTGGCGGTGAAAAAAGTTGCTGGTATTTTGGAAAAAGCATTTGATACCCCACGAGTAGCGCTGATTTTTGAGGGCACGGGCGTGGCGCATGTGCACGCCAAATTGATGCCGCTTCATGGCGATTTGGCAAAGGGAATTGGTTCGCCAGTGTCACACGAGCAAGCGTTTTATGAGGAATATCCTGGCTGGTTAACCACGGCTGACGGTCCAAAAATGGACGATGCTCAGCTGGATGAAATTCAGGCGCGAATCTTAGCTGCGCAAGGTAAATAGTGATTTTCTATTTTGATTCTAATTTTACGTCTTTTCCTTCGTACATATCCAAATAGAACGGATATAATTTGTCAGCGTGCTTTTTAACCTCGTCTTGGTTTAAGGCTACAATGTCGTGACCGATGCCAAATGAGGCCGGAATCGAATAATATTGGAATTTGGCGCCAGAAGCTGCAGCCATTTGCTTAGGTATGTTGACCGCGAGATTTTTATCAATTGCGGTGTCGTTTTCGCTCGTTACAACCCCTACATATTTTAGCCCTGGAGCTTTTAGGTCGGATTTATAGTTCTTAGCGATTATTATATATTTTCCAAGAGCGCGATATGACAAATTGCTACCCGTGAACGAATCTGGAAGAATATTCCGTCCGTAAAGATTTCGTAAAAGCGGAATTTTCCAGGAAGGGGTTTCTGACGCTGAAGGCTGATAAAAAGGTGATAAAAGTAGTGCTCGTGATATGGTTTGGCTGTTGTACTGAGTAATCCAGGTAGCCATATTTGCGCCGCCAGAAAGTCCGATAACTCCCGTTTCATCGCCCAAACCACTAATTATGCTGGTGCTGGAGTTCATAAATTGCGCCATTGCTGGAATGGTGATTTCTCCGTGTCGTTTGTTGTCCGTCAGACCGTGGCTGGGGACGCGGGGAATATAGACGTTATAGCCGGCGTTGAAAAAGGTGTCGCCCAAGTCTGCGAATTGCTGTGGGCATGCGCTTACGCCATGAATCATCATGACGGCTTTGGCGGTTTTTTTGCCGTGGGTTTTAATAATCGATCGACATTCTGGTCTAACGTCGGTATTTGAAGTGTCTTCGCTAACAGTACGATTTGCAGCGGCGATGGCGTCGTCGTAGCTCAATTTTTCAGAACTTGAAGATTGCAATTGCTTGGATGTTGCTGGCCAAAAGAAAGCTGCGGCGACTAGTAAGGCAGTTATAATGACAATTGAGCAGACTACCCAAATAGTAATTTTTATAATGCGATTTTTTCGTGAAGTGTCCATGAGTATATTATATTGGTTGCGAGTGGAGTTGTGAAGTTTTGTGGCGATCTTCTTAATAGTCCATACAAATATCTCTATAAGGTCGCGTCACAATTTCCATTGAATTCAGACCGAGTTTGGCCTCAACTTCACTAATCGTCATCAGCGCACTGGCCTCATCATCCGACAAAACCTCAACTTCCACGAAAGTCCCAGAGTCTTTGATTTCGTCGATGGCTACCGTTGCTTGCGGAAAGTCAGAGGACTGAAACGAGCGACGATATTTGTTGACCTCGACCAGTTGTATCATACCGAGGTTTGCCAGTAGCTGCTTGGCGATTGCCGCATCTTCGGGCTGAATTGGCAGGTTCGTCTCGGGCTTGATGATTACATTATTTTCCGTATGCGTCGCAGTGGTCGTTGCTGGCTTATATGTTATCTCAGCAAAACTATCACGCTGGCGAATCCGCAAGCATTCAACCGTCTGCATAAAGTCGATATCAGGACGAGAATAATACGTATCAATTTCGCGAAGATTACTCTTTAGCTCAAAACCGATGTTTTGCAGCCGCCCGATTAGCTCTTCAATATTGCCCGTTAGCTGGTGTTTGCGTTCGATTTCTAGTAGCTTTTTGGTCATTTGATAGCCTTTCTTATGGAAGCGTAGATATTTGAATACTTATTTATATGATGGTTTAATTATAGCAAGAAAGGTAAATGATTTTATGACCACACACCAATTAAAATTGGCGACTGAGCCGTTTAACGCTATTATTTCTGGCGATAAGACTATCGAGTCGCGACTATATGACGCCAAACGACAGAAAATCCAGATCGGGGATCGGATTATTTTTACAAATAGAGATAATTCTGAGCAAACTGTTACCGCTGAGGTTGTTGGTTTGCTGAGATACGCGACATTTCGTGACTTGTTTTCTCACAATAATCCGCGAAAGTTCGGCGGTGATAATGTCGAATGGTTAGAAAATCAAATTTCTGAATTTTATTCTCTCAGCGACCAGCTGGAAAATGGCGTGATAGGTATCGAATTTGAAATATTTTAATGATATAATAATAACCATCTTATCAGGCTACGTCAAAAATCGTAGCCATCGCAGGAAAGTGTACCATGGCTGAAGTACTGGTCAATGACATTATCGTACGCCCGGCGAGGGAGGACGATTTCGATTTCGTCGTGGATCTTATGATTCGGGTGCTTACACCGTTTTATGACGGTGACCACTACGCACACGCACGGCGTATTTTTGATGCGCACATGGCAGGCGGTGTTGACCGCGTCGGCCAGTTCTCGGCCGGACAGCACATGTTCATCGCCGAGAGTGATGGACAACCCGCGGGTGTCATTCATGTTGTCAATAAGAAACAGGGGACTGTCAAGATCAGCCCTCTCATTGTTGACACGGCGTACCGAGGAAAGATGGGCGTCGGAAGCATGCTGCTTGAGCGCGCCGAAGACTTTGCCCGGAGTCGCGGCGCTCGGCAGATCTACTGCACCGTGGCAGAACCGAACAAAAAGGCGCTGGAATTCTTCCTCCGGAAGGGTTTCCTCGTCACTGGCACGGCTCGCAACCACTACAAGATGGGGGTTGATGAGCACATGCTGTACAAGCAGCTCGTTGACGAGGCGGGGTTCGACTCGCCGAACATCTCTGTGGTTCCGTTTAACGAGAGTCAGCACGCCGACAGCGCGCGAGCTCTCATCCTGTCGCAGGTGAGTGACGACTTTGAAGGAGTGGACGACAGTTGGGTTGACGCCCTCTTCGCTGGCTACCGTCGTATGGAATCTGGCGACGTTAACGTCAAGTTCAAGATCATCTTTGTCGCTGAGTGCAACGGTCAGGTTGTTGGTGTCGCTGGTGCAACCCCGAAGAAGGGTCAGCCTATCAAGCTGATGCCTCTCGTGGCGAAGTCGGAAGCAGCTTTTGAGGCGCTCATTATCGACCTTCAAGGGCTGTTGGAAGATTACGGTCACAAGCTGTACATCCACCTCGTCCCTGAGCCATGGCAGGTCGTCTGTCTCCAGCGTCACGGCTGGAGCCTGGAGGGCGTGTTCCCGGGAGGGTATGCGCCTGCCAGCGTCGTTCAGCAGTGGGGAATCATTCTCAATAAGAAAGGAGTGCCTATGCGTAAGATGCGCATCAAGCGTCCATACTACGACGCAATCATGTCCGGCAAGAAGACTCTCGAAGTGAGGGTCGGCTACAACAGCATCAAGCGGCTGAAGGCTGGTGAGCTGCTACAGCTCGAGACCGGTCACACGTCGGGCGTAGTACGGATCAAGTCGATCCGTATTTACCGTAGCTTCGCCGACATGCTGGCGGCTGAGACGTGGCAGCAGATCGTGCCGCAGGCAGAGAGCGAGAGGGAGGCTCTCCGTCTCCTTCGTAAGATCTACCCTGACCACAAGGAGAACCTTGGTGTTCACGTCATCGAGGTTCAAAAGTAGGACAACGAGAGAGGTGCGCATCCTCTAAGCTGGAGAAATCCACCTGAACAAATGCAAGTGACTTGGGCTAGTGTAACTGGTATCTGACTTAAGATACCGAACAGACTATACTGTCTTTAATGAAAACACTAAAGATGAATTATTTGAAGAAATCGGTCGAGTTTGGGTTGATATTGTTGAGAATAATACACAGGATATCGCGTAATAAATCAAATAACACAATCGTCCTAGTTTTATCGGCATATCACATGTCTAGACCCGCATCTATTGTGTATGCTAAAATAAAACCACAAACAACATCCGCGCGCCGTTTCGCAGCGAGAGGATGTTTATAATCTGAAAGAGGTGACTTTTATTAAATCCATCATCTGTAAAGACGTCTTCGGTAATCAATACACCGTTCCTGTTGACGAATTAAATATTCGCGTCGGCGTGTATGCGGTGATTATTGAGGATAATAAGATTCTTTTGACTAGGCAATGGGACGGTTATAGCTTGATTGGCGGTGGCGTCGAAAAGGGTGAAACGATCGAGGAATCAATTGCCCGTGAAGTTAAGGAGGAAACTGGACTGACTATCACGCCAGATAAAATCATTCACCAAGCAACTACTTTCTTCAAGCGCAACGCTGAGGCGCAAGCTAACCAGTCAATCCAACTGTACTTTACCCACAGTCAGCTGCATGGGCAAATCAATAACGACAACATAACCGACAGTGAGAAGACTTATACTAACGGCACGCCAGAATGGGTTGATCTGGATAAGATTGACGATATAAACTTTCGCCACAGCGTGGACCTAAAAACAATTTTACAGGCGTATATTTCGCTAGAGGAGATCAAGAGGATATCATAAGGCTTGCTATGGGAGTAGTAAGAATGTTGGGAAGATTTATCTTAGTAAAAAAGAGCGTGCGAAATATGCACATAATATGGGAAAAGATGTCGGACAGATCAAGTCTCGGATAAATGCTTTAAATAATCAATAACATCTATATAATAAGGATCTGCGCCCTCTGGAATATTAGTATCTAATAATTCCGATAACGTCATCCAACGGTATTTTTTATGCTCCCAGCTCAATTTAATAGGAATGTCAGCCTCAGTCTTATCTATGACTATCTCAAAAAGTACATGTTTTGTGTTTTTGTGCTGCTTAGCAAATAGCTTTTTTAAGTCATTTGGATATATACATATGCCAGTTTCTTCTTGTACTTCTCGCGCGGTCGCCGTCTCAGAAGTTTCTTCCAATTCTACTTCTCCTCCAGGAAGGTCAAGATGTCCAGGGAAATTAGGGTGCGTGTCTCCCCTGTAAAGCAGTAGATATTTACCATTTTTATTCTTAATAAGCGCTTTTGACACTATTTTAACCATATTTCAATTGTAATGGAGGGGTAATATTTGATCAATGCGATGTACTGTGAACAATGAAAAGCGCCAAAAAAATCAACTTGGAGAGGAAGTCACTTTTACGAATCGAGAAAACACCAGTCAGACAGTTGCTGTAAAAGTGGTTGGGTTTATTGCGTTACTAAACCCTTCATGACCTTTTCATTCATAATAATCCTGCAAAATTTGGCGGCGTTAATATTTCCTCTTCAGAATCTTTTCTCTGCTAGAAAATCAGCTAGAGCTAATAATCCAGGACTATCGTCGCCTTTACTTGTTTTAGGATTGCGTTCATGTTTGCGACGTTTACAGTTTTCGCTAGGTCATTTCTGGCTAATGGCGTGGTGGTTTGTTGATAAAAATATATGGGCACTGAAATATAAAATGGGTCAGACATGAAAGCTTCGGCAAGGTTTCTTAGGTCGGTTGCGTGCGAGGATATGTTAAAGCTTTGTAAATATGTCTGTATAGCTTCACTTGAGCTCAGTCGAGCAAGGTCTGTATTTTTTACGGTGTAGGTTTGGCTGGTGTAATTGCCGTCATAGTACGCTATAAACTTTCCGGGGCTGGACGGGTAGGATGAGATTTTATCGAAACAAATGTCGCGCACTAGATCTAAAAGTATTGGGTATGTACAGAAAAATGCGGCAGTCAATTCATCGCTGGCGTCAGCAATTTCTATATCAATCTTAACGTCTGTAAAATCCTTCGGACTATGGCTGATTTTAAGAGGAGAAATCTTAGATTTTGGGCGTGAATTGCTGGGAGTGGTTTTTTGACTATCGATAAAATATTTTTGACAAAGAGCGAGCTGTTCTTGTAATAGCGTCATGTCTGCTATATCAATGTTGGATTGCATCTCGGCTTCTATGTGTGAGATGGACTGTTGAATAAGAGATGTCTCAAAAGGCGTAATATCGTTGATGGTTTTTTCAAATAATGTATTAGACTCGCTTGTGAATAGTGCGGACGTAAAGAATACGCTTGATTCGCTAGTCGTGCCATCCAATTCTCCAGCGAAAGCTCGGTTGCCGCCAACTTTTTCCGTTTCCTTTAAGAATCGCCTAATAATCAGATGCTCAAATAGGTGGCACGTGTCGTGGTCTGCTGGTAAAGAATATGCTGAATGCAAGTTGTGGATCATGAGTTTATTATATCAGTATGGAAGTTAGTCTAAATCTTATAAGCTTGGTGGCGTGTTCATACGAAGAAAAGCTTTATTTATCATAATCAAACAAGCTTCCAGCTCCCGCCGCTTTATATAAAGCATCTACCGCTAAGAACATATCGTTATGAAGTGTTGGCTGATTGTCAATATTTTTATCATAAAAATCCCGCAACGACTCCGGATAGTGTTCGTCGGGCGTATCGTACAAGAATGTATCCTGCAGTAGTTTCTTCTGCTTGGGCGAAATATAATTAAAAAACTCTGGATGAAAATCATAAAACCATTCTAGGCGAGTCTGCAATTTTAGGTATCTATCGTAGTTCATAGCTATATTATAATTCAGGGAATGATCCCTCTCCGAGCGCGAAGAGGGGTGTCCTTGAGGATTATCTCCCGCCTGCTCAAGGATGGCTGTATTTTGCCCTAGAGCATTTTACCTTTGTTATTTGTAGTTTTCTAAGGTCGATTACTTGCCGGTAAGATGGTATAATTATATCAGTATGAAAGTTAGCTTAAATCTTATAAAACAATTGATTAATTTTGAGTTGCCGCCAGTTGATGAGTTGGTGTCGCGTGTCAATCAGCAGCTTGGTGGTGTCGAGGAAGTGATTGACTTGAAGGCCAAATATGGTGGCGCGCGCATTGTGCGGGTTGTTGAGTGCGAAAAGCATCCGAATGCGGATCGTTTGAGCGTGACTAAAATTGACGATGGTGGCGTAGCTGACGTCCCAAGGGATGATAATGGCTACGTGCAAGTGGTTTGCGGCGCGCCGAATGTTCATGCTGATATGTGGGCAATTTGGTTGCCGCCAAAAAGCACCGTCCCAGCAAGTTTTGATGATGCCGAGCCGTTCGTTCTGGATGCGCGATCGCTGCGTGGAATCTTAAGTCAGGGTATGTTGGCGGCGGCTGATGAGCTGGCAATTGGTACGGATCACGAGGGAATTATTGAGATTAATGAGCGTGATATTCCAGCGGGCGTTACGCTTCATGCTGGCGCGAGTTTTGCGGAAGTGTTTGGGCTGGACGATTACGTGCTGGAAATTGAGAATAAGATGTTTACGCACAGGCCGGATTGTTTTGGGCAACTCGGCGTGGCGCGCGAAATTGCTGGCATTTTTCATCAGCAGTTTAATAGTCCTGACTGGTATAATGCTATTCAAGAATTCGCAGATAGCGATGGCTTAGAGCTTGAAGTGTTTAATGAAGCTAATGAGCTTGCACCCGCATTCTCTGCGATTGCTATAAAAAATGTAGATATTTATTCAAGCCCGTTGTGGCTGCAATGTCAATTAGTTGCAATGGGCGGCAAACCTATCAATAATATCGTTGACGCGACAAACTACGTGATGTTTATGACGGCGCAGCCGACTCACGCTTATGATTACGACAAGTTGCGCGGGCATAAACTTGGTGTGCGAATGGCGCACGATGGCGAGAAGGTTGGTTTGCTTAACAGCAAGGAATATGAATTGACGGCTGGCGATATTGTGATCGCTGACGGCGAAGGCGTGATTGGGCTAGCGGGAATTATGGGCGGCGCTAATACGGAAGTTTCGGCTGAAACGAAGAATATTGTCCTTGAATGTGCCAATTTTGATATGTACGCGCTACGTCGTACGGCTATGCGCCATGGAATTTTCACCGACGCCCTGACCCGTTTCAATAAGGGGCAGTCGCCAGCACAAATTGACCCTGTCTTAAAATGGTTAATTGGTATGGTTGGTGGTGAGCAAGCTAGTCCTATGCTATTTAAGAATCATTCTTCATTGCGACAAGTGTTGGTCGATGGTAAGCACTGGCACGGTGGATTGTTGATTCCTAAAAGGTTTGTCGAAGAACGTCTGGGTGTTGACTTTGCCGAGAATGAGATTGAAGCACTACTAAAGAATGTTGAATTTATCGTTGACGATGGTAATAAATATGGCGAAGCTGGCGTGATGGTTTACAGTCCATTTTGGCGAACAGATATTGAGCTTCCTGAGGATATTGTTGAGGAAGTTGGGCGATTATATGGCTTTGATAGATTGCCGCGTCATTTGCCAGAGCGAAGTATTAAGCCTGCGCCGAAGAATGAGCGTCGTGAATTGAAACAGAGAATTCGCCAAAGTTTGTCGCGAGCTGGGGCGAACGAAGTTTTGACGTATAGTTTTGTTCATGAGCGCGTTTTGAAAAATTCCGAGCAAGATCCGAGCCGTGCGTATCGCTTGAGTAATGCGCTTAGTCCAGACTTGCAATATTACCGAATTAGCATTTTGCCGAGTTTGCTGGATAAAGTTCACGCCAATATAAAATCTGGACATGACGAATTTATACTGTTTGAAATTGGTAAAATTCACGATAAGAAATTAGGACTTAATAATGAGAATTTGCCGATTGAAAAGACTTTTATTGACGGAGTTTACGCGAATAAAAAACCTCAAGCTGGAGCGCCGTTTTATAAGGTGAGGCAAATTGCTGAAAGGCTGATGAAGGATTTGAGCGTTGAGGTTGATTTTGTGAAGATTGCGGAATCTGACGGCAACGTTCCAGCGCCGTTTGATGCGAAACGCAGCGCTTGGATTGTGGCGAAGAATGGCGACAATTTGGGAATTGTTGGCGAGCTGGTTCAGTCTGCTCGACGCAACTTCAAATTGCCAGATTATACAGCGGCGTTTTCTATTGATATTGAAAAATTGCAGGAAAATCTGAGTAAAAATCAGGACTATAATTACCAGCCATTAAGTCGTTTTCCGTCGACCGCCAGAGATATTTCATTGAAAATGGATTCGAATGTTGATTATGCGAAGGTTTATGCTTGCGCTGAAGAAGTTGCGAAAAAACACGGTGAGTTGCAAATTAGCATAACGCCGATTGCGATATATCAGCCAAAAAATGACGATTCGACAAAAACTGTAACTTTGAATGTAAAGTTTACGAGCGCTGAGCGGACGCTGGAAGATAAAGATATTGCGCCGATTATTGAGGAGATTGCCGCGATGGCTGCGGAAGAGTTTGACGCCGCTCAGATTTAATGTGATTTGTTGCGCTTGATAAAAATGTTATAATTGAAAGGTAAATAAAGGAGGAATATGGCAACTACAAAAGGCCAGAGAATAGGTATTTGGGTTATTGCCGGCATGATGTTTTTGGGGACCGTTGGCGGATTTGTCGCTATGATGGTGGCGCCTGGAAATGAAGCCAAAGACCAAGCCGCGTTTAAGAAAGCTCAGGATGAATACACCAAGGCTACTGACGAGCGAAAAAAGAAAGTAGAGGCTCAGGCTAATGAATTGAGCCAAAAATATTACGGCAAGTTTTCTGAGTTTAGCTCACGAGTTGGTGCGTTTGAAGCTGGTGATGTGAAAGAGCTTGTTAAGGAAGATTTGGTCGAGGGCGAAGGCGCTGAGGTTAAGGATGACACCAAATTGGCTGTTTATTACATTGGCTGGAACGCTAAGGGTGAGATTTTCGATCAATCAATCGCTGACGGCAAATTGAAAGCTCCGCTCAATATGGATGGCCCGGCAAATACTGCGGTTATTCAAGGCTGGAAAGAGGGGTTGATTGGCATGAAAATTGGCGGCGTGCGCGAGCTAACAATTCCAGCCAACAAGGCTTATGGCGACAAAGCTCAGGGTGATAAAATCCCTGCAAATTCTCCGCTTAAGTTTGTGGTGATGGCTATTGAAAAGCCAGTCGATATTCCAGAGCCGGAAATGCCAGAAGTGATGAAGCAATATTATCGATCGCGAGGTTTCAATGTCTAAAGATGTTATTATTGTTGGCGCTGGTCCAAGCGCGTTAACAGCGGCAATTTACTTGTCGCGCGAAGATGTCGACACGACGTTATATGAGCGTGGCGTGGTCGGCGGAATGGCGGCGATTACTGATCAAATTGACAATTATCCTGGATTTGCCGAGGGCGTTACTGGAATGAAGTTGGCGTCTGAATTGCAGCAACAAGCGGAGCGATTTGGTGCGAAGATTGAGTATGGCGACGTAACGGAATTGAAGCAAGTTGATGGCGAATTAGAGCTGACAATTGACGGTCAATCTGTCCGCGCGAAGTCAGTTTTGCTGGCGACTGGCTCGAATTATCGCAAATTAGGCGTTCCGGGCGAAGATGAATTATATGGTCGAGGCGTGCATTACTGTGCGACTTGCGACGGTGCGTTTTATCGTGATAAAAATCTAATCGTTGTTGGTGGCGGAAACTCAGCGGTGCAAGAGGCGATATTTTTGACGCGATACGCTAGTCATATTGATCTGTTGGTTCGCAGTAAATTGCGCGCCAGTGACATCTTGCAAAAAGATTTGCAGAAGTATGTCGATGATGGAAAAATTACCGTTCACATCGGTGCAACGACTGATGAAATTATTGTCAAGGACGATAAGTTTTACGGCGTTAAATCGACCCAAAACGGCGAGCAGAAAGAATTTACCGCTGACGGATTGTTTGTGTTTATTGGGCTAATTCCGAACACGCAATTCCTGATAAACTCGGACGTTGAGTTGGATTTGGGCGGACACATCATTACCGACGAACATCTGCACACTAATATTCCTGGCGTTTTTGCTTCTGGCGATGTACGCTCGGGGGCAACTATGCAAATCGCTTCGGCGGTTGGTGAAGGTGCGGTGGCAGCGCTGCAGATTCGTGAATATTTACAAGAAAAAGCCAGAGAGGAGTAGAAAATGGCAGATTTTAATCAAATTTTAACACCTGGTGATGTCGAAAACGGCATCGTAAATGTAGTTGTTGAGATTCCACAGGGATCAAGTCATAAAATCGAGTGGAACCGCGAGCTTGCAGTGATGCAGTTAGACCGTGTTGAGCCAGCTATTTTTGCAAAGCCAACAAACTACGGTTTCATTCCACAGACTTTGGATGAAGATGGCGACGAATTGGACGCGCTAATTATCACCGACGAGCCGCTGACAACCGGTATTTTTATGGAAGCAAAAGTTATCGGCGTGTTGGAATTTGTTGACGATAATGAAGTTGACGACAAGGTTATCGTTGTGCCAGCCGACGACCGAAACACGGGCAATGCAATCAACTCACTAGAAGACCTACCTTCACAATTGTTGAAACAAATTGAACACCACTTCAGTCACTACAAGGATTTGAAGAAGCCTGGCTCAACAGTAGTCAAGGGATTTGGCGACGTAGAAAGGGCAAAGCAAATTATCCGCGAGTCAATTACTCGTTGGAACGAAAAATAAATCACGTTTGATTATTGATTAAAACCGAGAGACTGGCGAGCGTTACTTGTGTCGGAAGAACGAGGAAACGCCGCCAGTTAATTGTTGTAAGATGCCGTTTGAGCGGGATAATTGTAAGCGCAATTTATCTTTGGCGTGTGGCGTAATTATGACGTCCCGCCAATCTGGTTTTGGGTGAGCTGATTTACTAGTTAAGACTTCAATTGTGTCGCCGTGCTGTAATTTGTAATTGAACGGTTTCATTACGCCATTGATCTTGAATCCGCTTGCGCGCGCCGCGATATCGGAGTGAATTCGGTAGGCATAATCCAAGGGAAACGCTCCGCGAGGCAAATCATAAATGTCGCCCTTTGGTGAGTACACGAAAATCCTGTCAGAAAACAGCTTCATTCGGAATTTGTTGGAGTCGAACCGTTTTCCTTCGCTAATTAAGGCAGCAGCCTCCTGAAGTTCGCGAATCCACGACAAATCGGCTGGCATAGTTCCGATTTTTCCTTTTTTATAGGCGTCGGTCAATTTTTGCTCATTATAGTGAAAACTGGCCGCTAATCCACGCTCGGCATATTCGTGCATTTCTTTGGTTCGAATCTGGAATTCAACAATTTGCCCACTTGGCGTTTGTACGGTCGTATGCAGGCTTTGATAGCCATTCGGCTTTGGATTGGCAACGTAATCTTTAATCCTCTCGTACATCGGCTGATACATATCGTGTAAAATTCCCAGAACCAAATATCCAGTCGATAAATCGTCGACAATTATCCTCAGGGCAATCAAATCATAAATCTTATCAATATCGCCAACTTTGTCCAATTTCTTAAACAGACTATAAACGCTCTTAACGCGTCCGTCCATCTGAAAAACTAGCTTTTCCGCCTTCAGTCGCGCTTCAACTTCGCGGCGAACGTGATCCAATTTTCGTTGCGATTTTTTCAGTCGACTGTCCATCAAATTTTTGGTTTCTTGAAAAGCTTTCGGCATCAAATATCTAAAGCTCAGCTCTTCCAATTGAACGCGAACTCGCCCCATATTTAAGCGGTCGGCCAGCGGCGCAAAAACCTCGATTGTTTCTCTGGCAATTTTTTTCTGCTTTTCTGGCGTCATAAATTGTAGCGTTCGCATATTGTGCAGGCGGTCGGCTAGCTTGATAATTATCACGCGCACATCTTCGCCCACGGCAATCATCAATTTGGTCAAATTATCCTTCGTGTGTGGCAAATAACTATCCAAATTTCGCATTCCGGCGCGAGCTTGTGAAACTTTAGTTACGCCATCCACCAGAAACGCCACATCGCGCCCAAACAAACTTTCCAAATCGTCCAAAGTTGCGTCGGTATCTTCAACAGTGTCGTGCAGAACTCCCGCCACAACCGTATCAATATCCATGCCCCATTCAATCAGAATTCCCGCTACCGCCAATGGGTGATTAATGTAGGGTTCGCCACTTTTGCGCTTTTGTCCAGCGTGCTTTTCCGTGGCATAATCAATTGCGCTCGCTAAAACCAATACTGGCACTTCGTCGTATTTTTGTTCAGCGATTGATAATAACTCTTCGCGCGTCATGTTTATATTATACAACTTTGTAGTATAATTAAGAAAAGCTAAAGCGAAAATATCTAACAGGGAGGGCGATATGGCTGTAACGAGAATAGCAATTAACGGCTTCGGGCGAATCGGACGCAATGCGTTTAAGATTGCTAACGAGCGAAGCGACTTAGAGATTGTTGCGATCAATGATTTGACTGACACGAAAACTTTGGCGTATTTGTTGAAGCATGATAGCAATTACGGTGAGTACGGACGTCAAGTTGATTTTACGGAAAACGAGCTGATTATTGAGGGTAAGTCGGTTAAGGTGTTGGCTGAGAAAGATCCAGAAAATCTGCCGTGGCGAGATTTGGGAATTGATGTGGTGATTGAATCGACAGGATTTTTCACCGATAAAGATGGCGCAGGCAAGCACTTAACGGCTGGCGCAAAGCGTGTGGTTATCAGTGGTCCGACGAAGTCTGAGGGAGTTGATACGATCGTTCTGGGAACTAACGATGACAAGGTGAAAAACGCGACGCCGATCGTGTCTAATGCTAGCTGTACGACCAATTCTCTGGGTGCGGTTATGGCGATTTTGGACGCGGAGTTTGGTGTTGAAAAGTCAATGCTAACGACGGTGCATAGTTATACGGCTAGTCAAAAACTTCAGGATGCCCCATCCAAGGATCTTAGAGAAGGTCGCAACGCCGCCGAAAACATTGTCCCGACTACGACTGGCGCCGCAATTGCTGTAACTAAAACCTTGCCACAGCTAACTGGAAAATTTGACGGACTTAGCGTGCGCGTACCGACTCCAGTGGTGTCGCTTAGCGACGTGACGGCGCTTCTCAGGAAAGATGTGACTGTCGAGCAGGTAAATGGCGCGTTCAAAAAAGCCGCTCAGAGTAATTTCTATCAAGGCATTTTGGGCGTTTCTGAGGAACCTTTGGTGAGCCGCGACTTCATTGGCAATTCATATTCTGGAATTGTCGATCTTCCGTTGACGAAGGTAGTTGGTGGCAATTTGATCAAGGTTATGGTCTGGTATGACAATGAATGGGGCTATTCTAATCGCTTGGTCGAGTTGGTAGCAGATGTGGCGTATTATCTGAAAAAGAGTGAATAAGGCCATCTTCCAAAAAGGAAATAACCCCGCACCGTGACAGTGCGGGGACGCCAGATCTTGACGATTTCACAGAATATTTATTGTCTCGCGCCTCTGCTGGCGCGGAGCACCTCAGCTCGGGATCTTAATCGACACGACATCGGTCATCCGAACCAAAAAGATCCCATCCTTCGCTTTGAGGGTGGCGACAGACGTACTGTCGGCCTCTCCAAGAGCTCTGGAGAGGAAATCTTCCAGGTCTCCATTGTTATAAAGGTCGTCCTCGAACTTCGCGGTGATCGTTTGGCCATCACGGAGATTAAACTTAACCTCCATTTTTCACCTCCTTTCAAAGGCGAAGCTCAAAGCTAAAGGGCGACTTTCGCCCTAAAACTCTGAGCAAAAGTTAATCTACTTATATCACACCAGCCACAAGATGTCAATACTTTTTGTCAAATAGCTACACCCTACCTCTGATAAAATACCTAACTTCTCCTTGCAAAAATCACCGAAAACGCTTATACTAAAATTATGAAAATCTACCTCGGATCTGATCATCGCGGTTTTATGTTGAAGGAAAAAGTTTTTGCCTATTTGGTTAAGAATGGCTATGACGTTCAAGACGTCGGCGGTGTAGAATTAAATCCTGATGACGATTTTCCGCAATTCGCGCAGGCGGCGGCATTAAAGGTTATTGGTGATGACAGCAAAGACCCGCGCGCGATATTAATTTGCGGCGGCGGTCAAGGAATGTGTATGGCGGCTAACCGATTCAAAGGAATTCGTGCCAGCGTTATTTGGGATGCTTTCGAGGCAAAGATGACGCGCCAAGATAACGACTCAAATGTTTTATGTTTGCCAGCGCGAGTTTTGGAAGATAATGAGTCTGCTTGGAAGGGGATTGTGGAAACATGGCTGAACACTCCTTACGCGAATGCCCCGAGATTTAATAGGCGTAATGCGCAGTTGGATGAATTGTCATGAGCAGTTCTGTAATTGCACCAGCAATTTTGGCAGAAAATGCCGAACAATACAAAGAGCAGGTTGATAAAATAACGGGTTTTGCTGAGCGTGTGCATATTGACATTTCTGACGGTGAGTTTGCTCCGACATTGACAGTTGGCATTCCTGAATTGTGGGCACCGGAGGGTTGGACGATTGATATCCATGCGATGGTTAATGATGTTGTTGAGTATGCTCCGAAGTTGATTGCCTTAAGACCGCATATGATTATTATTCACGCGGAGGCGACGGGAGATGTGAAGACTGCGCTTATGCAGATTCGTCAAGCTGGAATTATGGCGGGATTAGCGCTACTTAAGCCAACGGTTCCGCGAACGGTTGAGGAATTGATAAAAATAGCAGATCATGTGATGATTTTTAGCGGTGAGCTGGGGCGATTTGGCGGCACTGCCAGTCTTATGCAACTAGAAAAAATACGACTTATTAAAGCTATTAATCCTAGTGTTGAAATCGGTTGGGACGGTGGAGTGGCAGTAGATAATGCGTACAGCCTGGTCCAGGGCGGCGTTAACGTTTTGAACGTTGGCGGCGTTATTCAGAAATCGTCAGATCCGCGCACTATTTTCTCCAGATTGCAGCAGGAGATTAATAAAACGAGCGTGCTTTAATGAATGTCGACCAAATAGTGAAATTGAAGAAAGTATCACAGAAATTACGTCGATCTGTTATTCGCGAATTATCAGCGGCTGGCTCGGGTCATTCTGCTGGCTGCTTGGGGTTTGCTGACGTTATGGCGGTTTTGTATTTTCACGCCATGCAACTAGATCCTGAGAATCCTAATTGGGAGGATCGGGATATTTTCGTGATGAGTAATGGCCATTATGCGCCACTTTTATATGCTGCGCTGGCGGAGCGAGGATTTTTCGATAAAAAAGAGCTGGCTAATTTGCGGAAATTTGGCTCCAAGCTTCAAGGTCATCCAGAACGCGGCAGTTTACCGGGAATTGAAACGACTAGCGGTCCTCTGGGCTGCGGCCTAAGTCAGGCGGCTGGCATGGCGTATTCATTGCAATATTTGGGTGGCAATTCTGAGCGATTCGTTTACTGTAGTTTGGGCGATGGCGAGCTTGACGAAGGGAATATTTGGGAAGCGGCGATGTTTGCGAAAAAATATAATCTGGCGAATTTAATTGCGATTGTTGATAGAAATAATATTCAGATTGGTGGCGATACGGAAAAGGTGATGCCGCTAGGTGATTTGGCGGATAAATGGCGAAGTTTTGGCTGGGATGCGCAGGAGATTGACGGACATGATCATTTGGCGATAATTCAGGCGATTGATAAGGCAAAGAATTCTCGACAGCCGAGCGTGATAATTGCGCATACAATTCCTGGCCGTGGCGTTGATTTTATGGAATACGATTACCGTTGGCATGGAAAATCTCCGAACGCCGAGGAAGCAGAGCGGGCGCTTGCTCAATTGAGTGAAGGAGGCGGCGAATGAGTTTCTTAATGGAGAATTGGCAGAATTTGGAACTTGCGGCAATTCGCGTTGGCTTTGGCGAAGGTTTGGTGGATATTGCGAAGAAAAATAATTTGGTGGTGGCGCTGAGCGCGGATTTAATGGAAAGTGTTGGCTTTGGTCAATTTGATAAAGAAATTGGACATCCGCGGGCAATTGAAGTTGGCGTGGCGGAGCAAAATTTGGTAACCGTGGCGTCTGGACTGGCGGCTATGGGTAATATTCCTTTTGCAGCCAGTTATGCGGCGTTTAGCCCGGGTCGCAATTGGGAGCAGATTCGAACGACTATTTGTCTGAACAATCAGCCAGTTAAGCTGATAGGTTCTCATGCGGGGCTTAATGTCGGTCCGGACGGTGCGACACATCAAATGCTGGAAGATATTGCGCTGATGAGAAGTTTGCCTAATATGGTGGTTTTGGCGCCCGGTGATGCTAATGAGGCCAAGCTAATGGCGGCGGCAATGGCTGGAGATAAACGCCCGAATTACGTAAGATTGCCAAGAGAAAAAACGCCGCTATTCCTGAATCAATCTACTTTTGAGATTGGAAAAAGCTATACGTTGAGGCGCGGCAAAGATGTTGCCTTGTTTGGAACTGGCGTGATGACTTATCAATTGTTGTTGGCGGCGGAAAAGCTCGCGAATGAATATGACATTCGGGCGGAAGTGATTCATTTTCCGACGATCAAGCCGCTGGACGAGGATGCTGTGCTTGATGCAGCTCAAAAATGCCAAGCCGTCATTACGGCGGAAGAGGGGCAGATTACTGGCGGATTTGGCTCAAGTGTGGCAGAAGTTCTTAGTGAGAATATGCCGGTGAAGATGAAGCGAATTGGTGTCAATGGCGTATTCGGTGAGTCGGGTAAAATGTCTGAATTGTGGAAAAAACATGGTTTGGATGTCGATTCAATTGTTCGTAGTGTTGTCAATTTTCTCCAGTGAAAAAACCCGCCAGGAGCTACTATTCTCTTGGCATAGCGGGCGGTAATTGATATAATTACCATAAGTATTTTAGGGGGGCAGTATGGGATTATCGATTTCAGAGATTCGGAAAAACACGACGCGGGCGCGTCATTTAATGCAGCGAACACGAGCGCAACGTTTTGCGGTTGGGGCGTTTAATATTGACAATCAAGAGACACTGATTGCGGTGGCGCGGGCGGCACAAAAGCTCCAATCGCCAGTGTTAGTTGAGGTTTCTGACGCCGAAGTGAAGGCTATGGGTCTAGAGAACGTCCGTGATTTGGTGGACAATTATAAGACTGAGTACGGAATTGAAATGTATTTGAATTTGGACCACGGTCCGACGGTTGAGGGCTGTAAGCGAGCCATTGACGCTGGATATGAGTTTATTCATATTGATATTTCTCAGGCGAATCACGACGCTTCAGACGAGGAAATTATTGCCAAGACTCGTGAAGTTGTTGAATATGCCAAGTTTACTGGTGCGCTAGTGGAGTCTGAGCCGCATTATTTTGGCGGAAGTTCAAATGTTCATACGGAAGATATAAATTACGAGGAGATAAAAAAGACTTTCTCTACGCCAGAGGGTGCGCGTGCGTTTGTTGAGGCGACTGGAATTGATACTTTCGCGGCGGCGATTGGCAATTTGCACGGCAAATATTCAGTTCCGAAAGTATTGGATTTGGATTTGTTGGCTGACATTCGTGAGGCGATTCATTGTCAGATTTCGTTACACGGTGGGTCTGGTACACCACTGCATTATTTTGAGGACGCTGCGAAAATTGGCGTTTCTAAAATCAATATCAATTCTGATATGCGTTACGCTTTCCGAACGACTCTGGAGAAAACCTTGCGAGAAAATCCAAATGAGTACGCCATTGTTAAATTAATGCCGCCAGTTTATGCTGCCGTGCAGGAAGTGGTGGAGTCAAAGATTAAGGCATTTAATTCCGTGCGAAAGGCGGTGGTTTAATGGCAAAAATCATCACCGTTGGTGCGGCGATTCAAGACGTATTTTTAAGCCAATCAGACGCACTGACGCCAGTTTGCGAAAGTCCAGAACATTGTTTTGCGCGACTGGATTTGGGGGCGAAAGCCGACGTAAATCAGATTCATTTTTCGACTGGCGGTGGCGCTACAAACGCTGCGGTAACTTTTTCCAGGCAAGGTCATTATGCTAGTTTTATGGGCGCAATCGGTCATGACCCAGCGGGGCAAGCAGTGATTGCGGATTTGGATAAGGAAAATATTGACACGCATTTGGTGCGATATTCACCAAAATACAGTACGGGATATTCGGTGTTGTTGTTAGCCTCAAACGGCGAGCGAACAATATTGACATACCGTGGCGCTTCGACTCATTATCATGAGGCGGATTTTGATTTGTCTGAAGAGGACGCGGATTGGCTATATGTTTCAACATTGGCGGGAAATATGTCAATGCTTCATAAGTTATTCCAGCAAGCCAAACGTCGCGATATGAAAATCTGTTTTAATCCTGGAAAGAAGGAATTGGCACAAAAAGATAAATTGCTGGGACTTTTGTCTGATGTTGACGTTTTGACGCTTAATAAAGAGGAGATGCAACAATTGGTGTCTGGCGAGGACTTAGAGGCTTTGGTTAGAAGAGGCTTGAGATTAGTTCCAGTCGTTTTAGTGACGGACGGCGTAAATGGCTCAATCGCAAGCGATGGAAAAACTATCGTGCGAGCGCTAATGTATGATGACAGACCGTCAATTGACAGAACTGGCGCTGGAGATGCGTTTGCGTCGGGATTTTTGAGCGAATGGGCGCGAAGCGGCAATTTGAAAAACTCTGTGATTATGGGTAGTGCAAACGCTAGCTCGGTGGTTATGAAAATTGGAGCAAAGGCTGGAATTTTATATGCTGGCACGGTGCTTCATGCTATGCCAATTCAAGAAAGGGAATTATAATGGCGCAAAATTTGGGAAAATTGTTGGGCGGTGACGCGAAAAAGCGTCGAGCATTAACAGAGCTCAGGCAGATGACTAGGGATGATAGCGATGTGCGATTGATTGCGGAAATATTGGCTAGAGCGCACTCAATTATTCGATCTCTAGGTCTGGATCCGTCAAACGCTACGGCAGAAGAAATTTATCAATCACTAATGGCTATTGCGCCGAAAGTGGACAAATGGGCGCCGTTTAAGGCTTCTGAATGGGTGCTTTTGGACGTTGATGGGCAAGTGATTTCGTTTAATCCAATTGACATTATAAATAATTATCACTGCCAGTTGCCTCTTGGAAAGCAGCAGACAACGTATGGCAAGCGAGGTTTGGGATTTGAGATTACGCGCCGATATAAAAACCACCCGCGCACATATAATCCAGCTGTGGAGCGAGTGGTTTGCCAGGGTGGAATTTGTTGGATTGAGCCGAAACCTAAGAAATAATTATCGGTCGCAACAAGTCCGCTGATTTTTGATCAAGTTAACTACCTCTGGAATATCTTCAGTAATCGTGTAGATTTTTTCATCGCCGTCAGAAATTAATTTATTTGGAAGCATATTTTCGCGCACAAAACCATCCCATTTGCCCCAGAATTTTTTATCGAACAGAACAATTGGCACTGGCGCCATTTTCTTAGTTTGTGTCAATGTGATAATCTCACAAATTTCATCCATTGTACCGAATCCGCCAGGGAAACAAACGTACGCGTCAGCCAGAAGTGTCATAACGATTTTTCGTGGTGCGAAGTGCGTGAATGCGAACGAATCTGTCGTGTAGCTGTTTAATGATTGTTCGTGTGGCAAGCGAATGTTGAATCCGACTGATTTTCCGCCAGCTTCCATGGCGCCGCGGTTTGCTGCTTCCATAATTCCGCCGCCGCCGCCAGTGATAATTGTGTAGCCTTCTTTGGCTAGTTGAAACGCTAAGTCTTTGGCTTTTTGATAATATTCATTATCTTCAGTTATCCTGGCTGATCCAAAAAAAGTCACGGTTTTATGATATTTTTGGAGAATTTCATAGCCGGCATGAATTTCGTCATCGACTTTTCCTAATCTGAACATCGCAGCCTGAAGTTGCAATTCGCGCGGAATACAAACATTTTTCGGTGTCATCATTATCCTTTTTATTTTATGATTTTAACTTTATTACTATATCATAAAATGCCTATGGTTACAATATGTTGACGGCAAATAATCCATCATATACAATCAAAGCACAATCTAAATGGAGGTTTTATGGAAAATAAATCAACGGCTAATAAATGGCTGATCGCGGCGGTGATTGTTATGGGTATAATCATTGTCGCTATGGCTACTTGGATAATTGCTGGCGCTGTGTATAAAGACAAGGATTCTAGCGCTTCGGTAAAAAGTAGCCAGACAAAGAAGGATTCATCTGATTCAATAGAAAAAGCGCATAGTGAAGGCGAGGAGCCATCAAATGAGGCAAAGAAAGAGTATAAGGATTTCCGAACCAAAGGCGACGGCACGGGCATTCGTTTAACTTCAGCAAGCGATGTTGATAAATTGGATATTGACAGTTCTTTGAAGAAGTTCTTGAAGTCTAAAGTCGGTCAGCCAATTCCAGAGCGTGAAGGTTCTGTATATGAGCCAATCATTGACCGTGCATACGGAAAATATGCGGCAGTATATGGCTTGACGAACGCTTATACTATTATCGGACCAAAGAACGGCACTGGTGAAATTGCAATTGTTGCGGGCACGCAGCAAGGTGGCATGTCATGCTCAGACTTGAAGTCTGCGTCGGTTCCGAGCCGCTTGGTTGATGGCAAATGTGAAGTCTCTGGCTCGTCTCAAACTTATAGCCAAGACTAGTTTTCATAAATATAGTAAAATAGAGAGGTGAATAAATTTCGCCTCTCTTCTTCATATAAGCCCACGGGCGACCAGCCGCGAGCAATTGCTCAGTTGGTTGATGGTTTGGAAAAAGGTCAGCGCGAGCAGACTTTGCTGGGCGTAACTGGTTCAGGTAAGACGTTTACGATGGCGAATATTATTGCCGAGCGCAATGTGCCGACGCTGGTTTTGGCTCACAATAAGACTTTGGCGGCGCAACTTTTTTCTGAGTTTAAGGAATTTTTTCCGGACAATGAAGTCCACTATTTTGTTAGCTATTTTGATTACTACCAGCCAGAGGCGTACATCGCTTCAAGCGACACTTACATTGAAAAAGATTCGAAAATTAACGACGAAATTGATCGGCTTAGACACGCTGCGACCTCTGCGTTATTGACGCGCCGCGATGTAATTATCGTGGCGAGCGTGAGTTGTATTTACGGCATTGGTTCGCCAGAAACTTACGCTGATATGGCTATTAAATTGACTGTTGGCGAGCGCCGAGTTCAGGACAAGTTTATTCGCCTATTGACCGACATTCAGTATAAGCGCAACGACATCGATTTTGCGCGCGGAACTTTTCGGGTACGCGGTGATGTCGTGGATATTTTTCCAGCGGGTCAAGATACTGCGGTTCGCGTGGAATTCTTTGGCGATGAAATTGAGCGACTGACGAAGATCGACCCTTTGACTGGCGAGATTTTGGATCGGCCAGACCAATTTACAATTTTCCCATCCAGTCACTATTCGACGCCACGCGAGCGAATTGAAAAAGCGATTGTTGGAATTGAGAATGAGTTTAATCAACGACTGAAATGGTTTGAGGATAATGGTAAGTTTTTAGAGGCGCAAAGGCTGAGTCAGCGCACCAAATATGATTTGGAGATGTTGAAGGAAACTGGTTTTGTGAAAGGGATTGAGAATTATTCGCGCTATTTGACTGACCGAGAACCTGGCGAGCAGCCTGCGACTTTGATTGATTATTTTCCTGACGATTGGTTGCTTTTGGTTGACGAATCGCACATGACATTGCCGCAAGTTCGGGGAATGTACAATGGTGATCGCGCCCGTAAGGAAGTTTTGGTTGAGCATGGTTTTCGCCTTCCAAGCGCATTGGATAATCGCCCACTTCGATTTGACGAGTTCAATCAGCATATTCATCAGGCAATTTATGTTTCCGCCACGCCGGGAGATTATGAACTTTCTCATTCGCCAAAGCCAGCTGAGCAGCTTATTCGACCGACTGGATTGCTTGATCCGCCGATTGAAGTTCGACCAACCGATGGGCAAGTCGATGATTTGATGGAGGAAATTCGCCAGACGATTGCGAAAGGTCATCGCGTGTTGGTGACGACATTAACCAAGCGAATGGCAGAAGATTTGAGCGCTTATTTGACGGAAAACGGCGTGAAGACGGCGTATCTTCATAGCGAAATTGATACGCTGGAACGCGGTGATATTCTGAAAGATTTACGACTTGGAACGTATGACGTGCTGGTTGGGATTAATCTATTGCGTGAAGGTCTGGACCTTCCAGAAGTCAGTTTGGTGGCAATTATGGACGCCGACAAGGAAGGTTTCTTGCGTAGTGAGCAGGCGCTAATTCAGACGATTGGACGAGCGGCGCGGCACGTTGATGGGCGAGTTATTATGTACGGCGACAATGTTACGGATAGTATGCGTCGAGCAATTGACGAAACGAATAGGCGTCGGGCAATTCAGCAGAAATATAACGAAGAACATAATATTACGCCGCAAACTATTCAGAAGAAGATTGACGACGGTTTGCGTTCGATTATTCCGCAAAAAGAATCTGATAAAAAGCCAAAGCTTAATCTGAAGAAAATTCCAAAAGACGAATATCCGGCTTTGATTAAAGATCTGACGGCTCAAATGGAACTGCATAGCGCTAATTTGGAATTTGAAAAAGCGGCAGAACTGCGTGATTTAATTGCAGAAATTCGTCATACGATGTAGAATAAAAATATTATTAGATTAGGAGGGATTATGGCAACAAAAGAACAACCACAGCCAACAAACGTCGCGCAACCAGAAATGCCGATGCAACCAAATGCTTACCAAGCATATCCACAATACGCATATGAAGACCCAAATAAGGGCAAAGCAAAGATGCTAACTTTGGAATACGCTTTAGCAATGGGTTCGGCAATTGTTTCAATCATGTTGCTGATTGACATCATAACTAAGGTGTTTGGTTTGTGGACGAATTCAACATCAATGTTATTAAGAAGTGTCGGCGGATTTTTCGCGCCATCAATGGTAACTCAGGGAACAGGAATTGTTGCAGCGTCAGTGTTTGCTGTGCTTTTGGCTGTATTGTCACTAGTTCTATTCTCTCGCGTATCAAAAGCCGTTCCAGAGCGTGAAGGCTACACAAAGCGAACAGCTTACAAATTGGTAACTTACGGTGGTTTGGCGGTTTTGATTATTCCAGCCGTTGACTTGATTGCTCGATTGGTAAGCATTTTAATCAACTCATTGCTATTTATCGGAGTTGGCGACGGCGGCGAATTCTATAAGAGTTTGTACTTGGGTGAATTCTTGCCATACGCATTAGCTCTTGCAATTGTTGCTACTAGCGCTTACTTCATTTGCCAAATTGTCAAGGGACGCAACATGTCAAAGGCTTTGTCTTTGATGTTGATTGTGGCTTCTTCTGTCGTATTATTGACTGGCGCTATCACAATCGCCGTTAAAGCGCACGATACGGGCAGCTCAGTAAAGACTATTCCATCAGATTACAGTCGCTACAAGAACTACCAAGATTACTCAATGTAATAAAACTTGGAAAAATAAAGTCGCTCACTTTGATGGGCGGCTTTTTTTAGTGGTATAATATTGATATGATAACTATTTCTACCAGCGATATTCAGTACTTGGCGAGTTTGAGTAGTCTGGCATTGACTGATGACGAAACCGACGGACTGCGCCAAGATTTGGAAAATATAATTGGCTATATTGAGCAGTTGGGCGAGCTTGACGTGTCGGGTGTTGAGCCGACTTATCAAGTTACGGGACTGAGCAATGTTTGGCGCGAAGATGAAGTTCAAGCGGGAATTCCTGTTGAGAAATTGCTTGATTTGGCGCCAGAAAAGCAGAATAATCAAGTGAAAGTTCCGCAGGTATTGTAATGAGTAAGATTAGTGATTTTATCGGCAAGAGTGCGGTCGAGAACGTAAAAGAAACGTTGCGACGAGCGCGTGAAATTGAGGAGTATAATGCACTGCTTAGCTTGACGGAAGAGCGTGCGCTGGAGCGAGCAGAAAAAGTTGATGCTGGCGAGATTTCTGGACGATTGGCGGGTGTGCCATTTGTTGTGAAGGACAATTTTTTGGCGTTTGGTGCACCAACAACTGCCGCTTCAAAAATGCTAGAAAACTTTAATGCGCCATTGCAGGCGACGGCTGTTGAAAAATTGGAAGCGGAAGGTGCGATTTGTATTGGTAAGGCGAACTTGGATGCTTTTGCGCACGGCGGTTCGACGGAAAACTCGGCGTTTGGTCCAACGAAGAACGCTGCAGATGAAACGCGAGTTGCTGGCGGATCATCTGGTGGATCGGCGGTAGTTACGGCACTCGACGTGGTTCCGTTTGCGCTTGGTACGGACACTGGCGGTTCGATTCGCCAGCCAGCCAGCTTTAACGGAGTGGTTGGAATTAAGCCGACTTACGGAGCGGTTAGTCGTTATGGCGTAGTGGCGATGGCATCAAGCACGGACACAATTGGTTGTTTTGCTACGAATGCAGAAGACACTGATTTGGTGATGGAAATTATGGCTGGTCGCGATGATAAAGATATGACGACTTTGCCTGATTTTTGGAATAATCAGCCAGAATTTGCAAAGAAAAAAATAGGTCTAGTCAAGCAGTGTATGACTGATGACGTGGACGCGGAAGTCCGCCAAAAAACGCTTGATTATGCGGAGAAGTTGAAGCAGCTTGGCTACGAAATTGAAGAAGTAGATTTGAGTATGATGCAACATTCTCTGGCGATGTATTACATAATTGTGCCGGCAGAATTATCCTCGAATTTGGCGCGATATGACGGTGTGCGATATGGTCATCGAGCGGCGGAAGCAAAAACTTTGGCGGAACTTTATGGTCGCAGTCGAAATGAAGGTTTCATGACTGAAAATAAGCGACGAATTATGATAGGAAGTTTTGTATTGTCAAGCGGATTTTTCGATGCTTATTATATGCAGGCCCAAAAAGCCAGGACGTTGTTGATTGACGAATTTAAGAAGTTATTTACCGAATATGACGCGCTATTGATGCCGGTTGCGCCGACTCCTGCGTTTAAGATTGGGGAGAATGCTAGCGATCCGATAAAAATGTATTTGGCGGACATTATGACTGTGCCGGCAAGTTTGGCTGGACTTCCTGCAGTTGCTGCGCCGGCTGGAAATAGTGATGAAGGTTTGCCAATTGGCGTGCAGCTTATTGGCGATTACAAGTCGGACAAGAACTTACTGAAGCTAGTTTCGGAAGTGGAGAAGATTTGATGGACGGATTGATAGTCGCGATAGTTGTTGCGGCGTTGATTATCGGCGCCTTGCTGATGATTTTCATTCAATTGACTTCTCGTGGTCGCGGTCAAATTGACAAGGAAATGTATCAGAGGGTTTGGCGGCAAATTTTGCGCAATGTCGAAACCAGGAAATCGGAAAGTATGCAAATGGCGATAATGAAGGCGGACAAGTTGCTGGATAAAGCTATGCGCGACTGCGGCGTGGCTGGCGAAACGATGGGCGAACGTATGAAATCTCGCAAGGGATATTGGAGCGATGAAAATGGGCTTTGGGCGGCACATAAATTGCGCAATCAAATTGCCCACGAAACTAGCGTAACGGTAACGGCGCAGAGTTTTCGTCGAGCTATGGCGAGTTTTGAACAGGCATTAAAAGATTTGGGAGCATTATAATGAGTGTATATGACGATTATGAAATGACAATTGGTATCGAATGCCACGTTCAGCTGGCGACGAAAACCAAGCTATTTAGCCCGGCTGACAATGATGCTCGTGACGCTGAGCCGAATACTAAGACACATCAGATTGATTTTGGTTTGCCGGGGATGTTGCCGGTTTTGAATAAACACGCTGTTGAGCTGGCGGTTCGCGCTGGAAAAGCTTTGAATTCGCCGATTGCGCACGTTAGCCGATTTGATCGAAAGCATTATTTTTATCCAGATTTACCAAAGGGCTATCAGACTTCACAGATGTATAATCCGATTATTTTGGCTGGATATGTCGATGCGCCGCTGGAAGATGGTTCTTTGAAACGCGTGCGAATTGATCATGCTCACATGGAGGAGGATGCTGGTAAATTGACGCACCACGATGGCTATTCGTTGGTCGATCTTAACCGCGCCGGCACGCCGCTGATTGAGATTGTTTCTGAGCCAGACATGCATTCGGCCGAGGAAGCCAAAGCTTACGTTTCGGAACTTCATAAATTGATGGTTTACGCGGGTGTGACTTACGGTAATTTGTACCACGGAAATATGCGATTTGACGTTAATATTTCGGTGGCAAAAAGGGGTGCGACGGAGCTTGGAAAGCGCGCTGAAATTAAGAATCTCAATTCCTTCCGCAGTGTTGAAAGGGCTGCTGAGTACGAATTCAAGCGCCAAGTCGATATCTTGGAGCGTGGCGAAGAAGTTGTTCAGGAAACCAGAGGCTGGAATGATGACAAGCAGATAACTATTTCTCAGAGGTCAAAGGAAGATGCGCAGGATTATCGCTATATGCCAGATCCAGATATTCCGCCAGTTGTGTTGACTGACGAGGTGATTACTGAAATTCAGTCCAAGGTGCCGATGCTTCCGGGCGAATATAGGGAAAAATGGAGCGTGCTGAACTTGGATAAATCTGTTATCAATTCGCTTTTGTCTAATCAGGATTATGCCCAGATTACATTGGAAGTTCAGGAAAAGTCGGGCGAGGCGTCGGCTAAGCGAGTCGCGCATTGGTTTGCGAGCGCATTGACGGCTTCTGATGAAAGTGACGCGCAAACAGACAATGAATCTATACGCGTGGCAGTTGACGATTTGATAGAATTGGCTGAAATGACAGAGAAGTCTGAAGTTTCCAGCACGAATGCGAAGGAGTTATTCAATGAGCTTCTGGCTGGCGCAAAAAATCCGCGCAAGCTTGCCGAAGAGAAGAATTTGTTGCAGGTTTCTGATGAATCGGCGATTGCTGCAATCGTTGACGAGGTTTTGAATGATCCAGCTTCGGCGGCTTCGATTGCTGACATTAAGGCTGGAAAAGATAAGGCTATCGGCTATTTGGTTGGGCAAGTCATGAAGAAGTCTAAGGGTCAAGCCAACCCAAGCCTTGCGCAAAAACTGATTCGCGAGAAACTTTAGAATTGCTGAAATAATAGGGAATAGGAGCTGAAATATGAGAAAACCAACTAAAGCTATCATCGCCGCTGCCGGTTTTGGCACGCGATTTTTGCCACAAACTAAAGCCATGCCAAAGGAAATGTTGCCGCTGATTGATAAGCCGATTATTCAATACGTCGTTGAGGAATTAGTTGAGGCTGGCATTAAAGATATTATCATTATCGGCAGTGCGAATAAGCGAGCAATCGAGGACCATTTTGATGAGCCGAATGAGGAACTTTTGGCTAATTTGCGCGCTGGTGGTCCTAAAAAACAACCGTTCATTGACGCGGTGCAGAATTTAGCTGATATGGCGAACTTTATTTATATCCGCCAGAAGGGCCCGTACGGCAACGCAACGCCTTTGGCTTGTGCTTCGCATTTGATTCATCATGACGAGCCTGTGATTTACACATTTGCGGATGACTTTATTGCGGCTAGTCCAAGTCGTTTCAAGCAGATGATTGAGGCGTCAGAAAGCTTAGACGGAGCGGTTCTGTCATGTAAGAAAATCACCGATGACGCGGAGTTTGATCGTTATGGAGTCGTCAACGGTCAAGTAGTGAAAGACGGCGTTATAAAAATGACGAATATCGTTGAAAAGCCGGGCAAGGATAATGCGCCTTCTGATTTGGCGAGCGTTAGTAGCTATTTGCTCCCAGGTGAAATTTTCGGCTATTTAGACAAGGCTAAGGAAGAGTTTGACGGCAATGGCGAGTTTACAATTCAACCAATTATGCAGCAAATGATTGACGACGGATTTAATTTCTATGGCGTGGAGATTACGAACGGTACTTATTATGATACTGGCGACAAATTGGAATATCTAAAAACAGTGATCGACTTTGGGCTACGTGATCCTAACTTTGGTGATAAATTGCGCGCCCATCTGGCGGATCGCCTAAAATAATGTATAATAAATAGCATGAACGGATTGCTTATTATTCTAGTGGTTTTGATGGTGATTTTTGTCATCATGATGATCGCTATGACAATTTCTATCATCAAATTAACGCGTCAAATTCGCCAAACCCAGCAGAACGTGGAGGTAATAAGTCAGCGAATTGCTAACTTAAACGGAATTGTAAGTACGGTTTCAATTGGTGTGGAACTAGCCAAAAGCTTCGCTTCAAAGAGTGGATTTTTCTCAAAATTTTTCTCAAAGAAGAAGGTAAAAAAGAGTGAAAAAGTCAGCCAAAGAACAGTCAAATAAGCTGGCAAAAAAAGTCGTTCGTGATAATGAAAACGGTGCTCGTCGGGCGATTTTGGAGGATTTGTTCTTTGATTTTCATAAATCTCGCCACCAAGTTTACTGGGTGAATTTTGTTCGCGGAATTTTCTTTGGTTTGGGAAGCGCTTTGGGTGCGACGTTATTGATCGCGATATTGATTTGGATTTTGGGGCAATTTGCCGACATTTTCCCGCCGTTGGCTGATTTTATCAACCACCTAATTGAGACAATGCAACGTCGTCAATAGCGTGCTATAATTGTTATTAATGACTGAGGGGACAAGCGAACAATCATCGTCGGCGGCTTTGAAACCGTCAGATTTCGTGCATCTCCATAATCACACCTTCCACTCGGTGCTGGACGGATTGACCAAGATTCATGACCTGGTCGATAAAGTTAAGGAGCTCGGAATGGAGGCTGCCGCCGTAACTGATCACGGCACGATGAGTGGCATTTTGGACTATTACAAGACCGCCAAAAAAGCGGGAATTAAGCCGATTATCGGAATTGAAACTTACGTGGCGACTCGTTCGCGATTTGACCGCGATCCAGGTAAGGACAAGCAGCGTTTTCACTTGACCGTGCTGGCGATGAACAACACGGGTTTTCACAACTTGATGAAGTTGTCGACGCGCGCCAATCTGGAGGGAATGTATTATAAGCCGCGAATTGACCATGATTTGCTGGAGGAGTTGAATGAGGGATTGATTGTTCTGAGTGGTTGCGCGAGTGGTGAAATTGGCGTGGCGCTGAAAGAAGATGATTATGATCGCGCTCGTGAGATTGCCAAATGGTATAAGTCAATTTTTGGCGATCGCTATTATTTGGAGCTGCAGGACCACGGACATCCGAAGTCGAACACGCACTGGGACGTGCAGGCGAAGATCAACGAGGGCTTGATTAAGCTTTCAAAAGAGCTTGATATTGAAATGGTGGTGACTTGTGATGGTCACTATTTGACGCACGAATATCAAGACGCGCACGAGATTCTGCTTTGCGTTGGGACGGGCTCGTATCTCAGTGATGAAAAGCGAATGAGCCTGAAGGATTTTGAGCTTCACTTGACAGATCCGCGCGATATTATTGATCACTGGGGTGAGGAATTTCCTGAAGTTATTCGTAACACGAAAAAAATAGCTGATCGCTGTGACGTTGAGATTGAGCTTGGGCGAATTCTTATTCCAAAATATCCATTGCCAGACGGCGAGAACGAACATTCGTATCTGCTTAGATTGACATATCAAGGTTTGTTGCAGCGTTACAATGGAGCCTCGAAGGAGGAGGCTGAAAAGTTGGATCCTGACGAGATTATTCCGAAGCTGTCTGATGAGGTTCGTGAGCGCGCTAAGATGGAGCTTGGTGTGATGGGAAATATGGGCTATGAAGGCTATTTCTTGATTGTCCAGGATTTTATCAACTGGGGAAAGTCTCAAGGAATTGTTTTTGGTCCGGGGCGTGGTAGCGCGGCTGGCTCGATTGTTGCGTATGCATTGAACATTACGGATCTTGATCCGCTGAAATACGGTTTGCTATTTGAGCGATTCCTGAATCCTGATCGTATTTCTATGCCCGACATCGACGTTGATATTCAGGATACGCGTCGCGATGAAGTGATTGAATATTGTGCGAAAAAATATGGCGAGGATCACGTTAGTAATATCGCAACGTTTGGCAAGATGTTTGGTCGTATGGCAGTGCGTGATGTTGCCAGGGTTTTGGAAGTTCCGTACGCTGAGAGCGACCGCTTGGCGAAGTTAGTTCCGCCGCCAAACCAGGGGCGTCACATTCCGTTGTCTGTGAGTATTAAAGAGGATGCGGACCTTCGGAATGAATATGAAAATAATCCGACTGCGAAGGAAGTTCTGGACTATGCAATTCAGTTGGAAGGGACGATTCGTAGCCACGGCGTTCATGCCTGTGGCGTGGTGATTGCGCCAGATACGTTGGCTAATTATATTCCGCTTGAAATGGCGCAAAAGGGTGTGGTGGCAACTCAGTTCCCGATGGGCGAGGTTGAAGAGTTGGGTCTATTGAAGATGGACTTCTTGGGTCTTTCGAACCTTACGATTATTAATAACGCCATGAGGATTATCCGAAAAGCTTACAAGAAAGAAATTAACCTTTCGGAGTTGCCGCTTGATGATAAAAAGACCTACGAGCTGTTTCAGCGCGGCGACACGACTGGCGTGTTCCAGTTGGAATCGGCGGGAATGAAGCGATATTTGCGCGGACTGAAGCCGACTACGTTTGAAGATATTATTGCTATGGTGGCTCTTTATCGTCCAGGTCCAATGCAGTTTATTGACAGTTTTATCAGGCGTAAGCATGGTGAAGAAGAGATAACTTACTTGCATCCTGGAATGAAAAACTCGCTGAAAAATACCTACGGAATTTTGGTCTATCAGGAGCAGTTCATGCAGATTTCTAAGGAATGGTGCGGATTTACTGGTGGTCAGGCGGACACGTTGCGTAAAGCTGTCGGTAAGAAGAAAATTGACTTGATGAAAAAGGTCAAGCCTGAATTCGTCGAGGGCGCGGTTAAAGTTGGTGGCGCAACTAAGGAAATTGCGGAAACTTTCTGGACTCAGCTGGAAGAATTCGCCAACTATTGTTTCAATAAGTCGCACGCCGCTTGTTATGGTTTGATTGCTTATTGGACGGCTTATCTAAAGGCGCATTATCCTGACGCATTTATGGCGGCGCTTATGACTAGCGACCATGATGACACTGATCGTCTGGCAATTGAAATCACCGAATGTAAGCACATGGGAATTAGTGTACTTAGTCCTGATGTAAACGAGTCGTTCGTCGAGTTTGCTGTGGTGCCGAATGAGAATAAAATTCGTTTCGGAATGTCGGCGGTGAAGGGCGTTGGTGTTGGTGCGGTCGAGGAAGTTCTGCGAGCGCGCGAAGATGGACCGTTTACGTCGGTTGAGGATTTTGCTAGGCGCGTTTCAACCAGTAAGTTCAATAGAAAAGCTTGGGAGTCGCTTATTAAGTCTGGCGCGTTTGATGATATGGGCGATCGGTCTGATTTACTATTCAATCTGGATTCTATCACGTCATTTGCGTCCAAACTCCAAAAAGAAGCCGCCAGTGGGCAGACCAATTTGTTTGGAATGTTGGGCGGCGATGACGCGGCGAGTGTCCAATCGACTCTTCATCTCCAGAAGGCTCCTGTGAAACACGACGATAAAGAGCGCTTGATGTGGGAGCGAGAATTGTTGGGGCTATACATCTCGGCGCATCCGCTTGATAGATATGAAACGTATTTGAGCGAGCAAACTCAACCGTTGACGCAGCTGGTTCCGGAATATGACAGTCGAATGATGACGGTCGGGGGAATTATTAGCACCGTTCGTACAATTGTCACAAAAAGTGGTTCGAAAATGGCGTTTGTGGGAATTGAGGACAAGTTCGGTGAGGGCGAGATAATTGTCTTTCCAAATCTGTATGAGAAAGTTGGCGTCAAGCTGGTTCAGGACGCGGTGATTCGAGTTTCTGGTAAAAATTCAGCTCGAGATCGTGACGGAAATCTGGGCAATGAAAGTAAACTAATTGCCGATGATATTATTGCGATTACGGATAACGATATCAATGGCTATGAGTCTACTGGTCGTAAAATGGATGCGCCAAAAATTAGCTCTGCTGTAAAAAAAGAGCGCCGTGAAGCTTATCGTAATCAGAAGAATGGAGCTTCTCCGAAGTCTGCTGTGAAGAATGACGCCGCCAAACCGCAGCCAAAAACTCATTCGGTGCCTGTTAATGTTGCGCCAGAAATTCCCGCTTCAAAGTTATTTGTGTATATTAAAGACCCGAACGACCATTCGCGGTTAGTGAAAATGAAGTCTGTTTGCGGCGAGAATGCTGGCACAACTGACGTGGTTTTGGTACTGGGCGAGAAAGAGAAATCAGCCATGCGTCTGCCGTTTAAGGTGGATGCTAATGACAATTTATTAAGCCAATTAAAAAACACTCTGGGTGAAGAGTATGTAGTTCTAAAGTGATAGTTAGCCCGCTGACAGAGGCCTAGCCGGAGCTGGTTGCTCTACGGCGGACTAACTATACTGTCAGCGGGACTTAAGCCCTAGGGAGCGATAGACTTGTCGTCTTCGCGCAGCCTGTACGAGTAGAACGCCACGTACAGACTTCCAGTTTGGGATAGCATCAGCGCCAAGTTGACGCCAAGGCTGTTCATCTGGGCCCCAAACTGGGCCCAGAAATAAATGTATGCCGCTAAGATAAGCACTAAGGCCGCTAGGCCTAAGTTTAGCTTATCCCTGCTAAGGCGACGGCCAATCTTTTCTGCGAGCATCACCAACTCAGGTGATGCATAAATCAGCAATAGCTGAACCATGATAGCGAGCACGAACATCGTGCCGCACTCCTTTCCATCTAGGACTATAAAGAGCTGCTTCTGCATTGGGATAATTCCCAGCAAAAGCCATGTATAAATCTACAATATTTATTTAATAAAGTCAAGCGGCGTGATGAAAATAGATTACCTTCAAATGAAAATAGTCCGCCAAGAGAGCTCTAGTCTAGACCAAAATTCTCAAGGCAAGCTATTTTCTGACAGGGAAGATTAGTCCAAATAGCGCAATTCCTGTTGCGACTGACACGTTGAATGATTCTTTTTGACCGAACATCGGGATTTCTACAGTGAAGTCGCAGTTATCCAAAAGTTCTGGCGTGATTCCGTGGACTTCTTCTCCGAGTAGTAGCGCAAATTTTTCAGGCGGCTGAAATTCTGGTAGCATCACGCTGTCTTTTGATTGCTCCAGCGCGATAATTGGCAAGTTTTCTGTTCGCTGATTTTCTTTAATCCAATCATTGATATCCTCGTAAAATTCAAACGGCACCAAACTTTCCGCGCCCAAAGCGGTTTTATGAATTTGACTGGTGATTTTTTCGCGAATATGCGGCAGGCGAGGATCTTCAGATCTAATTTCTCCATCGACAAGCGCGCAAGCAGGCGCCCTGCTACATAAACTCAATTCTGGATACGGCGTATAGCCACTAAGAATAATCTTTTTTATACCAAATCCTTCGGCTGTGCGAAAAATTGCCCCAACATTATGCGTCGAGCGAATATTGTGGACTAACAGAATAATTTCTGGATTCATATCACTATTATATCACTCGTAAAACCGTAAGCTTTTTGGTATAATTTTCATATGGACGAAGATAAAATTCAGGCGCGGCGCCGTGAGCAAGATGAGGAAGCTACTCGTCGTCGAGCGTCAATTTTAGGACTTCAATATCTTGATGGGCGGGAATTTGAAGATACTTTACCTTTGCTTAAGGGTGTTTTGACGATAGAAGAAATGTATAAAGGCAGGCTGGTTCCGCTAGCCTTTAACGAGGAAGACCAATCTTATAGATTTGGTGTTACGTCACAAACTTCCGAATCGTTGATGAAGCGGATGCGAGATCAGTATGTTGAAAATGGCAAGCGAATCTTCTTCTTCTTAATTTCTGGTTCGGCGTTTCGGTCAATTATGCTTAGGTTTGATCCGCCGAAAAAAGTGATTTACGATAACATCGAAATTGCCAAGGAAGGTGATAGCGATACTCTGGCGCAGGTTACGCAGACTTTGGCTTCTGTGGGCACGAATGACGTGTTTAATTATTTGATTGACCAAGCGGATTTGTTGGGCGCGTCGGATATTCACATTGAAAATCAGCGTGAGTCGATTCGAATTCGTATGCGTGTTGACGGAGCTTTGCACACGGTGGCGGAGCTTAGCCGGGATAGATATCGAGTGATTATGGCGACTTTGGCATCGCGCGCGAATATTTCTACCGCTTCCAGAGAGCCTCAATCTGGGCATATGCAGCAGGAAATTCATAGAGACGGCGCATCGCATGTGCTGAATTTGCGTGTGGAAGCCGTGATGACGGTGTATGGCTTGGACTTGGTGCTTCGATTGTTTAACTTTGATGAATCAATGTTGAACTTGGATCTTTTGAATATTTCAAAGAAAGAGCGCGAGCAGATTGATGAAGTTATTTCTCATCCGCGAGGGATGTTGTTGATGGTTGGTCCTACTGGTTCGGGAAAGTCTACGACGTTATACAGTATTTTGAATGCTCTTAATACGCCAGATCGAAAGATTATCACGCTGGAAGATCCTGTAGAAAATACGATTCCTGGGATTGCTCAGATTCCAATTGATACGACAAATGGACAGAGGTTTGCTGACGGTTTGCGCAGTGTTTTGCGTCTTGATCCAGATGTGGTGATGGTTGGTGAGATTCGCGACAATGAAACTGCGAAGACTGCGATTCAGGCGTCAATTACGGGACACTTGGTATTGTCTAGCTTCCACGCCAATTCGACTGCGGCGGCGTTTAGTCGTATGATCGATATGATTGGGCAAAACCCGATTTTTAGCTCGGCGGTTCGGCTGGTGATTGCTCAGCGGCTGGTGAGGAGATTGTGGGATGATAGTAAGGAAGAATGTGAGCCAGATGAGGCGACTCGTAAATGGGTAAAAGAGGTTTTGAAAGATTTGCCAGAGAATGTTGATTATCCAGATTTGGATACGTTTAAGCTTTGGCGTGCGGTGCCGACAGACGACGTGCCGTTCGGTTACAAGGGGCGAATTCCAGTAATGGAGCAGTTGGTCGTGAGCGAGAATATTCAGAAATTCTTGCGTGGCGATGTTGAGGATGTTCATACGGAAGCGATTGAAAAGGCTGCAAAAGAAGACGGCATGGTAACATTGCTTCAGGCTGGCGTATTGGCGGCTCTTCGTGGCGAAACAACGCTGGAAGAAGTCAATAGAGTAATATAATTGACTTTATAGCCATAAACTGATAAAATATTAGTTTATGAGCGAAGTTCCGGAACACTCTTATCACGATAGCGAATCTTCAGAGTCTGAAAAAGACTCTGTCTATGATTTTTTTGGTACTTTCATTAATTTTTTTGAACTTATATATGAAAAAGTGCCCAAAGATTTACCCAGATTTAAGGACTTGATTGAGAAACATAAGGATGTAATTAGTACGCTTAAGCAGGTTAAGGATGCATATGACCAGTCTCCTAAATATTTGGAGATCCGCTACGATTTTGGCGAAGTAAGTTCTCGATTGACAGAGGAATTTAATAAGGAATACGAAGCCTCATTAAACGCTTTTATGTCGTCATTGGATAAGATTTTTCCTGCTAATATAGCAGAAGTTAATGTTCCGAAATACTGCAATTTTGAGGGGTGCAAAATTCCTAAAGTAAAGAAATTTCAGAGGAATAATAATCTTAACCCAGATGTTGCCGACTCTGAATATATACGACTCGCATTAGGGACTAAGAAGGCTGTGATTGATGATGTCTATGAGGAAGACGATACTTCTTCATCTATAGAATTTGAAATAAGTCAGCCTGAATATAATCCAGTTCGTGAAAATACGGACAGATTGGTTAAGCTGTTGGCGAATTTTTCGGCGCTTAAAAGCAACGAGTTTGATGCAATGCGCGAGAGCAAGGTTGGTGTACGCATGGAACGTGTTGAAGATTTTTTTAATTATGAAAGAGACCTGAAGTGGGCGAACGCCATACTTGACTGTGTAAACGAGATGAAAGACCTGAATGAGGAGTCATGGGCTCGTAAATATACAGAGATTGTATTCGAGGAAAATTGTTCGAATGTACAAACTTTTGCTAAATCTATGGTGGAAGAAAAAGCTAAGTTAATTTTAGAGAGGGAGCTGAGGGTTCTTTCTGAAAAATTCACAACTTACAAAGTGGCACCTGAAATTGCGCGTAACTCTTTGGGTAAAGCTACCAAGAAGAAAAGGTCAAATAAACCGGAGTCGAGAGCTGAAGAAAGCTCTCGGCCGGTAGAGATTGGGTTAAAGTCGGGAGATGTTGTAGAGCTTGATAATGAGACGTTTCCGTGGCTTAAAGAAGATTCTATTGTGAATATACTGCATATTGAGCAAGGCAACAGCGGCACTGTGGTTGCCGTAGTCGACGCGCGTACTAAAGAGGCTAAAGGGATTGAGCATGAAATGACTGGATATGAAAACAACGAGAAGAAGCAGGATATTCTGCCCATTATTAAGGAAAAATTAATTATGGCCGCCAAATGTGTGGCAACCTCAAGAAATAAGTCTGTCGGTTTGCCGGTTGGCTTAAAAAATAACAAATCAAAAGAGCTTTATCCGTTTATAATTTACGCCTGGAAAGATCGGGCGCATGATGCTAAGAGGGTTTATATGTCAAAAGTCAGCGTTGAGAATATGTCTGATAAAAGTGAGACTAAAAGATCTCTTCAGGAAACTGGAGTGACTGAAGTCATTTTATTCTTAGGAGCTTGCGACAAACAGAATCAGAAATCGTTAGTAGCTCTGTTTATGGATGGAGACGCTCGCGATGCAGCTAAGTACGGTGCTGGCGCTTAGGCTTATCTAATGACATTCGCAATAGCTTCAACAACTCCCTTATCAAATGCAGTTGGGACGACTTTGTCGACGGTTGGGTTTTCGACCAGGTTAGCTAGCGCTTCAGCAGCCGCCAATTTGTGCTGATCGGTGATTTTCTTAACTCCGTGATCTAATGCGCCGCGGAAAATTCCAGGGAAGGCCAGAGAATTGTTGACTTGGTTTGGGAAGTCGCTACGACCCGTACCGATGATTGCTACGCCGGCTTGCTTGGCGACATCTGGCATAATCTCTGGAACAGGATTTGCTAGTGCGAATACGATTGGATCTTTCGCCATTTTTTGGACTAATTCTGGAGTGAGGAGTCCTGCGCGCGATACGCCGATGAATACGTCTGCGTCGGTGATGGCGTCTTCAATTGAGCCAGATTGCGATGCATCGACGTATTCCAATAGCGCGGTTTTTTCAGCGTTCAAATCTGTGCGTGATTTTCCGACAATTCCTCGACTATCCACCGCTACGATATTTTTTGCCCCGTAAAGATTTAACAATTTGATGATTGCTGTGCCAGCCGCGCCCGCGCCGATGACTACGAATTTGCAATCCGCCAGGTTTCGTCCTGTCAACTTAGCGGCATTAATTAAGCCCGCCAGTACAACGACAGCCGTGCCGTGTTGATCGTCGTGGAAGACTGGAATATCTAATTCTGCCTTCAATCGCTCTTCAATCTCAAAACATTTTGGTGCGGCGATATCTTCGAGGTTGATGGCGCCGAAGCTTGGCGCGATGGCTTTAACGGTGGCAATAATTTCTTCTGGCTCGTGAACGTCTAGCACAATTGGGACGGCGTCGACATCGGCAAAATGCTTAAATAGCAAGGCTTTTCCTTCCATAACTGGCATGGCGGCTTTTGGTCCCAAATTACCTAAGCCCAAAATTGCTGAGCCGTCTGAGATTACGGCGACTAAATTGTTCGTCCAAGTGTATTTTGGCAAATCGGCTGGATTTTCGGCAATTGCTTGGCTGACTGCGCCGACGCCAGGGCTGTAATAAGCGCTAAGTTTATCGCGATTAAGCTCCTCTTTATCTCTGAGGCTAGTCGTAATTTTACCTTTGTATTTTTCGTGTAGTTCGAGTGCTAATTTATTGTAATCCATAACTATATTATACTCCAATTTTATTTAATTGATATTTCTTCAGATTTGTGTTATTATCTTATGTAATTGTACGAGAGTTAAATATTCGAGCCTTGTTTGATGTGGAGCCGCAGAGGTACAACTGCGTGGCCAGTCGGAGCGAGTTCGGAAGATAGGAAAAATTATGAGTTTTGAGTTAATCAACAAAATCAACCAAGCACAAAAAAAGCAAGCAGTTGTCGATGCTCGCAGCGGTGACACAGTTCGCGTTTACCAGAAAATTAAGGAAGGCAACAAAGAGCGTATTCAGATGTTCGAGGGTGTTGTTATTCGTACCGACAATAAAGAATCACACACATCACGCATTACGGTTCGAAAGATCGCTTCAGGCGTTGGCGTTGAAAAGTCATTCTTGATACACAGTCCACTTATTGAGAAGATTGAGATTGTTCGTCGCGCTAAGGTTCGCCGCAAGTTCTTGAGCTTCCTTCGCCAGCGTAGCGGTAAGTCAGCTCGCTTGACGGCTAAGAATTTCGATCGCGTTGCTGTTAATGACATTCATGACGTTAAGGCAGAAGCGGAAGCTGAACGCTTGAAGGAAGAAGCTGCTCAGGCTGCTGCTGCAAAACAAGCTGAAAAAGATGCCGCTCAGGCTGAACTTGACGCCAAGGCCGCTGAAGTTGCAGCTCGCCATAAAGACGCGTAATTGTCAATTGGTTAATCGTTAAAACCGTCTCTTAATCTGAGGCGGTTTTCTCATGTTATAATCTCAATATGGCAATATTTCATTATATATCCGTCCTTGTTCCGACGACTTTGGCTGTGGCGACGCCTTATGTTTTGAAGAAAAACGGCTTTGATAATGAGAAAAAATATCGCTGGGTACTTTACGTAGCGTGTTTGTTGTTTTTCATATCTTGGTATTTGCCATCGCCGTTAATTGACGGACAGGACACTAGTTTTACGACGCACTTTGTGGGCGGTGGGCTATTTACGGGGCTGTTCTGGGCATATTTGGTTTCGTCGATGAAATGGCGGGCGCATTGGCTGGTGATGGCGTTTTCAGTCTTCGCTTTAGTTTCGGCGCTGGGTTGCATTAACGAACTGGCGGAATTATTTATGGTCAAGGTGGGCTTGGCGAGCATAAAATTGGACGACACGAATTGGGATATTTTGGCGAATACATTAGGCGCGGCAACAGTTTGGATTGGCTGGATTGTTGCGGATTTTATAACGAAAAAGGGAAGATTGTCGGGTGATTCTGGGAATTGATGAAGTCGGGCGCGGCGCGTGGGCTGGACCGTTGGTGATTGGCGCGGTGGTTTTGGGTGGCGCTGAAATTGAGGGGCTTGATGATAGTAAAAAATTGACCAAAAAACGACGTGAATTGCTCGATGAGAAAATTCGCGAGCAAGCGTCGGCTTGGGCGTTGGGCTGGGTTTCTGCTGAGGAGCTGGATGAAATAGGGATGAGCGAGGCGCTTAAGCTGGCGACGCGTCGCGCAGTTAAAGAAATCCAGGCGAAATGTCGGAAAAATGGCTCTACGTTTGATGAGATTGTTATCGATGGGACGGTCAATTTTTTGACGGGCACACCGCTAGAAAAGTATGTAACAATTATAGCGAAAGCCGACGGTCTGATTCCGAGCGTTTCGGCGGCGTCGATTATTGCTAAGGTGGCTCGTGATAAGTTTATGGCGAAGCAGGATAATATTTATCCGGGATATGATTTTTCTTCGCACGTTGGTTATGGTGTGGCGAAGCACCGAGTGGCTATTGATAATCTGGGTGTGACTCCGCTACATCGGCTGAGTTTTGCACCGTTGGCTAAATATGCTAATACTGGGGCGAATTCGCAGAATGCGTCTGACGACGGAAAATCTAAAAACCAGCAAAAAGACACAACGCGTCAAATTGGCGATAAAGGTGAGCAAGCGGCGGCGGATTGGTTGGCGACTGATGGTCATGAGATTATAGAACGGAATTGGCGGACACGATATTGCGAAATTGATATTGTTAGTAAAAAAGACAAAGTTTTATATTTTACAGAGGTAAAATATCGTAAAAATGACGATTTCGGCGATGGCTTGGCGGCGATTACAAATAAAAAACAGCAGCAAATGCGTTTTTCTGCAGAGATGTTCACTGCCAAAAATGCGCAGTATGAAAGCTGTGATATGCAAATGCTGGCAATTTCTGTCGATGGAAATCCGCCCGTAGTTGAAGAGTGTGTGATGTTTGAATAAAAGTTCGCTTTCGTCGTTTCCGACTCATCGGCATAGACACGCATCTATGGAGCAAACATGACAAGTGAGAGAATCTGACGGAGAGTCTACAGACTCGCCATGTTTGCGAGGTTATTGCCTGCTACTCCTGGTTGTTGGAGAAGTAGACGACAACGTAAGGATCGGAAGCAGTTCCCCAAGCAATTTTCACCGGGTCGGATTCTACGAATTTGAATTCAACGTCACAGACCTTCTCTTCGAGGCTCTGGAGTTTCTCAAGGAGCGCCTTACGGCACCTGGGATTGTTGACTGCTGGGGTGATTCGACGATCATGATCACAGATCCAGATCTTATCTGGAAGCTTACCTTCCGTCAAGTATCTGTCGACTGCGACTTTTCTGACTTCCTCGCAGAACTCAGGGATCCCCTCTTTGAAGAAACGGGAGACTTCATTTCTCCTGAGTGCCTCCATCTTCTTCTCTGTTTCCTTGAGGTTGGCAGCCCTCTTTGCCTTGACTTCATCGGTAATAAACGACATTGTAGTACTCTCTCCTCATCTGGGCGAACGCCCGTGCTGGAAACACTGATCAACGCCCGGATGGCATAGATCGAAGATGAGGTTTCGGGATATTTCTTAAAATATCGCAAAATCTCACCTCCGGTTTATAAACTCTCTCAACTTGTCAAAGTGCGCTTTCGGACAAAACATTTGTTCCGTCAACAAAAGCTAATATATATATATCACTAATAGTATAAAATGTCAATAGATTTTGTCAAAAATGTGGCATAATATATCACAGTGTTGCTTGCAAAGTAGAGAGCACGTCCGCCTTATCTCGCTCAATCAACTCGACGCGTGCTGATATTTCGGTAATTCCTAATTTTATCGTTCTGGTGAGGGCTGGAATATTTTCCATCGGCTCAAAGAATTGTCGGAAATCGTCAAGCTCATTAGACGTTAGTAGCGCTGTAGCTGCATAGCGAATGAAATCGTCGTAACTTTTATCTTCGCCAAACGTATCTTCGACCCACGCCCAGTTCTCCTTTAGCCAATTCCAAGCAATCTGGCGGCTTTCTCTGGTCCGAATCAAATACACGAACCAACGGCTGGCGTCTTGCGGGCGGATAATATTGGAATCTTTAATGTTGGCAAGAATTTTTTCTGCCGTTTCAGGGTTTTTGGTAGAAGTTAGTCCAATTGCAATATCATTCTGCAGGTCATTTGACGGCGTGTCCTTATATGCAGCAAAGAGATTTTCAATCATCTTTGGCGTCTCGAAATGTCTTACGTTTGCGCTGATAATTAAAGCTCGAATTTCTGTCGGTAAGTCTTCCAATTTATTATTGTCAAAACGCGTTTTTGCCTCGTTCAAAACTTCTTCATCCTCGCTATAAATCATCAAACTCAAAGCCGTGGTGCGTCGCTCGCGGTCGTCGTCCGATTCGCCAGCTTTTTCATCCCAGCCAAGCTCTTCAAATGTGGCGCGCGCAAATTCTCCAGAAATTCGCTTTAATGAATCTCTGGCGGCGTCATTATCATCGACGAATTTTCGCAGTTCCGTCAAGGCGCCAGCCGCCATACCGAAGACTTTTTCGTTGGTTTCGGTTTTTAGCGACAATGCCAATGGAAGTAGTGACGCCGAGTTTTCAAATCCAGCGCGGGCGAGTATTGTTGCGTCTTGTAAGATGCAAATCTTGTCCAAAGTCGGTAATTCTGTAATGTTTTTCAATAAATATTCGCGAGTGGATTCGTCATATTTGGTGACGAAGTGGGCGCTTAAGCCGCAGTTTAATTGCAATGGCTTTTCAATAGAAACGGTGGTTTCTTTTTGATTTAGAACCTTTACGTCAAGCGGTTGGTTCGCGAATAATGGAATCGGCCATAATGCGTCAGATGGTTGGTGCTCGCCGATGAAGAATCGCTCCTGGCTTAAAATCGCCGCGTCGTGACTGTTTGAAACTGATACGACAGGAAGGCCAGGTTGGGAAATCCAAGCGTTCATTAGATTGACGATTGGCTGACCGCTTGCTGATTCCAATTCTTGCCATAAATCATTTCCGACGGTATTTTTATACGCGAATTTTTCAAAATATGATTTAAGTCCAGCGCGAAATGCCTCTTCGCCGATAAGTTTTCTGACCATAACAAGCAGCCGTCCGCCTTTGGCATAAACAATTGCTGGGTCAAACAAAGTGCTGATTTCATCTGGATGATTGACGTCGGCCTGAACGGATTGAACGCCGTCTAAGCTGTCTCTCCTAAGTGCGGCTGTTACTTCATTCGTGGCAAAATCTTCCCACATATGCCAATCCGGCTGAAGCGCGTCAATTGCTACATATTCCATCATATTGGCGAAACTTTCGTTAAGCCACAAGTCGTTCCACCACTGCATGGTAACCAAATTGCCGAACCATTGATGGCTGAGCTCGTGCGCAATCACAGTCGCGATAAATCGCCTGGATGATTCTGGGGTCAATTCTGGGTCCGCAAGCAAACAACTTTCGCGGTAAGTAATCAATCCCCAGTTTTCCATGGCGCCAGAGGAAAAGTCGGGAAGAGCAACGTGGTCGGATTTTGGCAATGGATATTTGACGCCGAAATATTCGTCATAAAAATCGATTGAACGAGTGGCGATGTCTAACGCAAAATCTAAGGTAGTTTCATTCTGAGCTGGTGTTGCCCAGACATTAACTTCGACGCCAGATTTGGTGCGGGCAGTTTTTTTGTGCAATTCACCGATGACGAAAGCCAGAAGATAACTGCTCATTCGCGGTGTTTTCTCAAATGTTGTCGTGCGAGAATCGCCATTTTCTCCTTCGCTTTTTACGGGCATATTTCCCAAAACTGTTATTCCTGGGCGAGTTATTAGCGTCAAATCATATTCAGCTTTGGCGGCTGGCTCGTCAACGCAAGGGAAAACTTCACGCGCGTGATGTGATTCAAATTGAGTTGCGAAAAGCTGTTTTTTAACGCCGTTATGAGTAAAATAACAAGGATATAAACCGTGCATGGCGTCGGTGATGGTTCCGGAAAAATTGATGTGAATCGTGTGGTTGCCGCTTTTAAGTTCAGGCTGGGATAATTTCAATTCGTCAAACTCACCAAATGAAACGTCGGCTGGCTGATTATCGATTGTGGCTGATTGAATTGTTAAGCCTTTGGAATGTAGCGAAATTGATTCGCTGGTGGAATCGCCAGAAATGATAACTGTGCCATAAAATTCTTTTTCCTCGGCGCGTGTTAAATCGAGAGTTAGGTTGTAATGATTTGGTGTGAATGTGTCGAGTAAGCGTGGAACTTTAGTCATAATTTAATTATAATACAGTCATGAGGGTGAATAAAATACGACGTCGGCAAGTGGTGATTGCGCTGGTAATTTTGATAGTCGGCGTGGCGGTTTGGGCTTCGCGAATTTCGCAACCCGAACCTCAGACAATTCAAACTTCAACGCAACGAGAATTATTTGGTGCTTCGAACGCCAAATCGGAATTGGAAAAGATAGAAGTTAAAGGACGTGCGCCAAAGACTGGTTATTCCAGAAAGCAATTCGGTAACGGCTGGGGTAAAATTAACGGCTGCTCTGTACGAGAAGTGATTCTGGCGCGAGATCTGACTGATGAGAAAATTGATGAAAAATGTCGAGTTTTATCGGGTGTATTGAATGATCCGTACACTGGTCAAACAATCCAATTTCAGCGCGGCGAAAAAACCAGCTCTAAGGTCCAGATTGATCACGTCGTGGCTTTGAGTGATGCTTGGCAAAAGGGCGCGCAGCAAATTTCTTCAGAAGAACGAGAGAAATTGGCGAATGATCCGTTAAATCTGTTGGCGGTTGATGGTCCAGCGAACCAGGCCAAAGGCGACGGCGACGCGGCAACTTGGCTGCCGAGTAATAAATCTTTTAGGTGTCAATATATTGCGCGACAAGTGGCTGTGAAACGAAAATATCGCTTGTGGGTAACGGAAGCTGAAAAAAGCGCGATGTCGGGTATTTTGGAAAAATGTACTGAAGTAAATTGACAAAATGAAAAATTTTTAATACAATGAGAAAGTACTCATCCGGCCGGCAGGTCGGAGTTTTTCGTTTATGGAAGTTTGAGACGGAAAAAGATATAATTAATAAGAAGGAGAATGTAATGGAAGATTTGAATATTAAGCAGTTGACGTTGGCAGTGCGTACGATTGCTGAGGAAAAAAACTTGCCAGAAGAAACAGTTTTGAGCGTGATTGAGCAGGCGATTGCGGCGGCTTGGCGTCGTGATAATGGTACGCGAGATCAGTTGGTTCGCGCTAGCTTGAACATCAATAACGGTACGGCTGTCGTGTCGGTTGTTAAAACTGTTGTTGAAGAAGTTGAGAATGATGCCAATCAAATCGACCTAGAGGAAGCTAAGGAGATAGATCCTACGGCTGAGCTTGGCGGTGAAGTTGTGATGGAAACTCATAATGTGACGACTTTTGGTCGAGTTGCGGCTCAGACTGCTAAGCAAGTGATCTTGCAGCGTCTGCGTGAAGCTGAGCGTGAAGTTGTTTTGGCGGAATTTGAGGATAAAATCGGTACGGTTGTTATCGGTACAGTTCAGCGAGTTGAGCCGCGCGTTGTGCGAATTGAGCTGGGCAAGGCTGTCGGAATTATGCCTCAGAGCGAGCAAATTCCTGGTGAATATTATGGCGTTGGCCGTCGAATTAAGGTTTATATTAAGGACATTGAGCGCGAAGGTCGCGGTCCGCAATTGATTCTTAGCCGCGGCAACGAAGAGTTTGTGCGATTCTTGTTCAATCAAGAAGTCCCAGAGATGGAAACTGGTGCAGTTGAGATTAAGGCAATCGCTCGCGAAGCTGGTCGCCGAACCAAATTGGCGGTTTCTTCAGCGTTACCTGGCGTTGATCCAGTTGGTACGTTTGTTGGCGGTCACGGCGCCCGCGTTCAGGCTGTGATGAATGAAATTGGCGAGCAGGAAAAAATTGATATTATTCCATATGAGGAAGATGCGGCTGGATTTATTGCTAATGCGATGAGTCCGGCAGAGGTTTTGAGTGTGACTGTCAATGAAGATGAGAAGCGTGCGACGGTTTATGTTAGCGAAGATCAGCAATCAATAGCAATTGGTCGCGCTGGACAGAATGTTCGCTTGGCAAGTCGATTGACTGGCTATGAGTTAGACATCGAAGCAAAAGCTCCTGTTAAGACAGAGCCAAAACCTCGAAAGAATATTGAGGATAGCTTGATGAGCGTAGTTGAGGAGGTGGCGGAATAAGCTGCCTTCTGCGAATCGCCGAAAACGAAAGGAGGGCGATATGTCAGAAGATTTTTCTGAATTAGAACCTCGGCTGACGGAAACGGCTCGAGCCAGTTTGGGGCGGGCTGGTTTTCTGGCGCATAATGAGGGGAGTGAGTATGTTGGCACGGAGCATATTTTGCTTGGTGTGTTGGCGCAAAATTCGTCATTGGGTGCAAAGATTTTGGCAGAAAACGGCGTAACTTTGGATCGTGCGGAAATGGCATTGAACCTGACCGCAAAGCCGCTGGTGATTACGATTGTAAGTAAGGGTTTGAGCGCTGAAGTTGTTGAATTGATAAGAATTGCTTGGCAATTAGCGGTCGAATTTGGGCAGGAAAAAATTGGCACGGAACATATCGTTTATGGAATGTTGCAGCAGCACGAGGCACGAGCGACTAAATTGCTGCGGGATATGAATGTTGACATTGATAATCTGCGTGGAAGTCTGGAAGATGTGTTTGATAAACAGCAATTTGAATCTCTTCAGAGCGAGCGCAGTACGGCGAGTAAAAATTCTGGCGATTTGCGAGTTTTGGAGAAATTTGGTGTCGATTTGACGCGGCGTGCCAGCGAAGGATTTTTGGATCCGGTGATTGGTCGAGCGTCGGAAATCCAGCGAATGATCACGATTTTAGGTCGGCGGAGCAAGAATAATCCAGCGCTAATTGGCGAACCTGGCGTCGGTAAAACTGCGGTCGTTGAGGGTTTGGCGCAGAGGATTGCTGATAATAAAGTCCCCGAATTTTTGAAGGGTAAGCGACTTTTTCAATTGGATTTGACGGCGATGATTGCTGGGACGAAATATCGCGGGCAATTTGAGGAACGATTGCAAAAAGTTCTGGCGGTCGCCAAAAAGCATCAAGAAGTTATTTTGTTTATTGACGAGTTGCATCTGTTGGTTGGCGCTGGTTCGGCTGAAGGCTCGATGGATGCGGCGAATGTATTGAAACCAGCGTTGTCGCGAGGTGAGGTGCGACTAATTGGCGCGACGACGTTTGATGAATATCGAAAGTATATCGAAAAAGATGCTGCGTTGTCACGGCGCTTCCAATCTGTGACGGTCAATGAGCCATCGCCAGAAGAGGCAGTGGAAATGATGCGAGGATTGAGGGGAAAATTAGCCAAGCATCATCAAGTTCAAATTCCTGACGAAATGTTGACTGAAGCGGTGGATTTGAGCCAGCGTTACGTGACGGAGCGATTTTTGCCGGATAAAGCGATCGACGTGATTGACGAGGCGGCGAGTTTATTGAAGTCTAGTTCGCCAATAAAATTGTCGCGTAAGGACAAGTTGGCTCGCCAAATTAAGCGATTGGCTGGAAAAATTGATGCGGCGGTCGAAGCTGAGGATTATGAAAAAGCCGCAGAATTTAAGATGCAAATGAGGCAATTGGAATTGCAAGCCGAAGCGCTGAAAGATGAAGTCAGTGATGAGCCGGTGTTGACTGATGAATATTTGCGTCGAGCGGTTTCGGCGATGACGAATATTCCGATTGACAGATTATCGTTAAATCAGATGAAGGATTTGATTCGTCTGGAGAAGCGGCTGAGCCAGAGCGTTCTTGGTCAGAATGAAGCGATTGAGCAACTGGCGCGCGCGATTCGTCGCAATAAAGCTGGGCTAAATCGTCAGAGTGGGCCGCTTGGGTCGTTTATCTTTCTGGGTCCGACTGGAGTGGGCAAGACGGAATTGGCACGAGTTCTGGCGCGGGAAGTTTTTGGCGGCGAGGATAGCTTGATTAAAATTGACATGAGCGAGTTTTCTGAGCGCCACACGGCTAGTCAGCTTGTCGGCGCGCCGGCTGGTTATGTTGGCTATGAGGACGGCGGAAAATTAACGGATAAAGTTCGTCGCCGACCGTATAGCGTGGTGTTGTTTGATGAAATTGAAAAGGCGCATCCCGACGTTCTGAATTTGCTTTTGCAGATTTTGGAGGACGGCAAGTTGAGCGATTTTCACGGACGAACGGTGAGTTTTCGGCAGACGATTATTATCTTGACGAGCAACGTCGGCGCCGAGCAAATGATTCAGGATTCGGAGCTGGGATTTGGTGTGTCTGGGCAGAAAAAGTCGGCTAGCGAAAATCGTCACGAGAAAAATTCGCGTGCCGCTCTGCGTGAGCTTGAGGAATTTTTGCGTCCAGAATTGATTGGCCGATTTGATAACGTGATTACATTTAAGCCACTCTCTCGTTCGGTCGTGCGAAAGATTTTTGACAATCTCACGTCTGATTTGGTCAAGGCTGTTGTTCAACATGGAATGACGCTTGATATTACTTCTTCGGCGAAGCGTTGGTTGATCGATCGGGGATTTGACGAGCAGCGCGGCGTGCGAGTTTTGAGGCGAACAATTCAGTCGGAGTTGGCGGATCCGCTGAGTGATGTTTTATTGTCCAATAAAGCAAAATCTGGCGACACGCTGGAGGCTAAAATTGATAATAATAAGGTGGTGATTAATGTCAATCGTGCGTAAACTATTCAGCGTCCTCACGCCGATAATTGTACTTTCTGTTGCGGTTTTTGTGATGGCGAATCGTCAGCAAATTATTGATGAGATTGCGCTGTGGCAATATAAGCCGAGTGCGGAAATTGTCGCTATTGCTGATCGCGTAAAGATGTCGGATGTTGGCAGGAAAATGTTCTATGTTTCTAATCCGCAAATTAAATCGGCGAACGAATTTAACGAAGATTGCCGTCGCGTAGAAAAAGGGAACGCGATTTTGGGTTGTTACAATCCGTCGTCTAGGGATATTTATATTTATAACGTGACCAATTCTGAGCTTGACGGCGTGAAAGAAGTGACGGCAGCGCATGAGATGCTGCACGCTGCTTGGGAAAGGTTGAGTACGTCGGAAAAATCTCATTTGAGTGAGCTTTTGGAGCAGGTTTATAATAATGTGAAAAATAAGAAATTGTCCGAGCGGATGGAATATTATGATCGTGCGCAACCTGGAACGAGAGCTAACGAGTTGCACTCAATTTTAGGGACGGAATTTGCCGATTTGGGCGACGAGCTGGAAGAATATTATCGACGGTATTTTACTGATAGATCCGAAGTTGTGAAGTTACACACGCAATATCAAGAAAAATTTGAGTCCAGAGAAAATGAAGCGCAGAAATTGAGTGATTCGTTGAAGGTTCGAAAGGAAAAGTTAAACAGAGAATTATCGCAATATTCAACTGATTTGGCGGATTATAATAGTCGCGTGGCGGACTTTAATCGGCGAGCGGGCATTAGTGGCGGATTTTTGTCACAGAGTGATTTTTATAGTCAACGCCAAGCCTTGAAGGCGGAACTCTCGGAGTTGAACGAAAGGCGTGCCAATTTGAATTCTGAGATCAATTCTTACAATTCTGACGTTTTGCGGCTTAGAGAATTGGGCGTGCAGATTGATGAATTGAATAAAAGTTTGGATAGTTTGGAGGGAGCGAAATAATGGCGAAAGCTCGAAGTCAATTTGTTTGTCAGCAGTGCGGAGCTAGCTTTTCAAAGTGGGCTGGCAGGTGTGAGAACTGCGGGGAATGGAATTCGCTAGTCGAGCAGGTTGCTTCTTCTGGCGGGTTATCTGTTGTCGATAAATCGGCTGGGCGCGGCAAAGCCTTGAAAACGTCTAGCATTCGTGAAGCTGCTTCTGAGTCTGGACTAGAAAGATTAAGCACGGGAATTGACGATTTGGACGCTGTTTTGGGCGGCGGTTTTCTGGTTGGCGGCGTGGTGCTGGTGGCGGGTCAGCCAGGAATTGGAAAGAGTACGCTTTTGGCGCAAGTTGCGGCACATATTGCCAAGTCAAAATCAGTGCTATATGTGAGCGGCGAGGAGTCGGTTTCTCAGGTGAAGCTTCGTGCGGAGCGTTTGGGTGCGGCTGATTCGGAAAAAATGCAGCTGGCGTCCAGTAATAGTGCGGAAGATATTGCGGCGTCAATTCAGCAAGGCGGGTATGATCTGGCGATTGTCGATTCGGTTCAGACAATTTCTCTCAGTGAGATTTCTTCAGCTCCAGGGTCGGTTAGTCAGATCACCAACTCGTCAAATGTAATTATTCGTGCCGCCAAAGCTTCGGGTACGGCGGTGATTTTGGTTGGTCATGTCACCAAAGAGGGTTCGATTGCTGGTCCGAAAATATTGGAGCATTTGGTGGACGTTGTACTGAACTTTGAGGGCGATCGATATGGCGGTTTTCGAGTTGTTCGGGCGCAGAAGAACCGATACGGATCGACTAATGAAGCGGCGATTTTTGAGATGGACGAGCAGGGGTTAAGAATCGTGAAGAATCCGTCGGCGGAACTTCTGGCGGAGCGTCAGAATCTGGATGGGTCAATTGTGCTGGCAACCATGGAAGGTGCACGTCCGCTTTTGGTGGAAATTCAGGCGCTAGTTAATTCGACGAATTTTGGCTATCCTAAGCGCACGGCGAGTGGTTTTGATCTGAATCGATTGAATCTGTTGGTGGCGGTTTTGGAGAAGCGAACGAAGTTAAAATTGGCGGACAAAGATATTTATGTCAATGTGGTCGGCGGGCTGAAATTAAATGATCCAGCGGCCGATTTGGCTGTGGCGATGGCGATTGCTAGCGCTAGCGCTGGACGAAGTCTGGATGAAGGTGCTGTGGTGTTTGGCGAGATTGGTTTGGGCGGTGAGGTTCGCTCGGCGACGAATTGGCAAGCTCGAATTAAAGAGGCGAAGAAGCTGGGCTTCACTTATGCGATTGCGCCAAAAGTTCATAAAGATAAATTTATAAAAGGCGTCAGTGATATGCGACAGGCGCTGATTGACTATTTACAATAGAAAGGGAAAAAAATGAAAGATTTTTACGGATTGATAATAATTATAATGTTGCTTGGTTTGGCGGCTGAGGTTTATTTCTTGGCAAAACCGCGACGAAATTCATCGGTAGGTGTGGCGCCGATTTTGGTCGACACATCAGTACTCATGGACGGGCGAGTGACTGAGCTGGCGAAGACTGGATTTTTGCTGGGTAAAATTATTGTGCCAAGGAGTGTATTGACGGAATTGCAATTATTAGCCGACGGTGCAGACCACGACAAGCGCGAAAGAGCGCGATTCGGCATGGATGTCGTGAAGGAACTTAAGGATATTTTGAAGTCTTCATTCGAGCTGTATGACGACAATATTCGCGTGCCGGAAGGCGTGGATTCTCGCTTGTTGAAATTGGCGAAGGAGATGGACGCGGCGGTATTGACGCTTGATTACAATTTGAATAAGGTGGCGCAAGTTGATGGCGTTAAGGTTTTGAATATCAATGAGCTGGCGAAAAGTTTGAGGATGAGTTATTTGCCTGGTGACGAGCTGGATTTGGAGCTGTCGCAGAAGGGGCAAGATTCTCATCAATCGGTTGGCTATTTGAAAGATGGAACGATGGTGGTTGTTGAGAACGCCAAGCGCTACATTGGGCAAACGAAGAAAATTGAGATTATCCGAAGCTTACAGACCGACGCTGGAAAAATGATGTTTGCGAAGCTTGTGGTTGAACAGAAAAAACCTGTAAAGCAGAAGACTAGCGTTCCTAAAAAGCGCACAAATGGTCGCTCAAAAACATCAGCTCAACACGAGGCTGAGCTGATTAATTTGGTAAATAAACAATAGTTTATTTAGTGAACTTGAATGCTGCCAGTTGAAGTGGCGGTGTAATATGCAGAGTCTCTTACGGTTACAGAAACCGTGTGCGCTCCTGTCGTATCAAGCTCTACTGTGGCGGTCTGCTTGCCGCTTGAAGTAATTTCTGAACTCTTAATGCTCTTTCCATCCACGGTAATTTCGATTGCCGATAAGCCCCAAGTTCCTGCTGTAACATCAACACTTATCGTATATTTCTTACCGCTGTTGGTGTATGATATTGCTCCAATTTGCGGTTTAGTGTCGTCGCACTTGTGAACGTCATCTTCCGCATTCGCGTCGTAACCTGAAGGAACGGTAATTGATTCTTTCTTGGTCAAAGGATCGATAATCTTTGTCACTTCAATCTCTTCCTTTGCGCCATCCGGAGTACAGTTTGTTGCCTTTTTCTTAGAGACTTTATCGAAGGTGATTTTCTCTGTAGATTGACTTTGTCTCTTATTCCACCATGATGGGTAGAGCTCACCGTTGACAGTCTGGATTCCGCTTGGTCGCTCATACCATTGACCTGACTTCCATTTGCCTTCTTTGGCGTAAACTTGAGTGTGGGCAAATTCCATAACGCTTCTAATTACTGGCATACCGTAGTTAGAAGCTGATGTACCAATCACGCTAGTGTCGGAGTTTCCGAGCCACATTCCCATAACCAGAGCTGGGCTGTAATTAACAATCCAAAGGTCTTTTGGCTGCGAACCCTTGTCTGACGTACCGGTTTTTGCAGAGGTTCGAACGCCATTGACGCCCATCCAGCCGTGAAGTCCAGGAGTTCGGTCGGACAAGATGTCGTTCACGATGTACGCTGATTGCGAGTCGACAACTTGCTTGCCTTCATCTTTCCATTTTTTCAGAGTTTCACCTTGGCTGTTCTTTACCTCGATAACACTTGAAATGTCTTTTTGGACTCCCATTCGCGCCAATGTTGAGTAGGCGTTCACTAATTCTGTTTGTTTGGTTCCACATGCGCCGATTGCTGCACCGAGTCCGTAACCGCCGGCATTTTCTTCCTGGCGGCAATAGTTAGTATCGCCCATTCTGCGAATTCCCTCGACGACAGGCTTAGCGGATCCGTCGCCAACGATGTAAGCGGCTTTGATGGCTGGGACGTTTCGGGATAGAGCTAGCGCTCTTCGAATATTGATGGCGCCCATAAACTTATTGTCCCAGTTTCTCAGAGTTGCGCCGTACAATTTATCAATGTTCTCATCGGCTAAGACGGTGCCGCTACCGTATGCTTGCTTGCTATCGTGTTTGTCGAACAACTGAGCAAAGACAAGCGACTTAATCGTGGAGCCTGGCTGGATGTAGGAAACTGCGGCGTTGTCCTGACCGAAGCCAGTGTAATTAAAGTCACGGCTACCAACAAGCGCTACGATTTGTCCAGTCTGAACGTCTTCGACTGTTGCGGCGCCGTTACTAATTCGCACAGAATCTGGTCGACCTGTTGCAAAGAACGATTTCATCTCATTTTCAAGTTTTTCCTGAATACGCCAGTCGAGGGTGGTTTTAATCGTCAATCCACCGCGTCCAACTACTGATTCGCCAAGCTCTTTACTCAACTGATTGCGAACCATCAATAGGAAGTGAGGAGCCTTAATATTCTCCAAGTGCTCGGTCTGTGGCTTAAGCGTGCTTAAGATATCAATCTTTTTAGCTTTTTCAGCCTCATCCTTGGTAATAACGCCTTGCTCGGCCATGTAATCCAGAACTGTATGTTGTCGGGCAATTAAAGCTTTATTTCCAGCGGTGTTATATGGATTATAGTAAGTTGGATTCTGTGGAATACCAGCAATTAGCGCCGCTTCCGCCAGTGTCAGATCTTTGGCGTGCTTGCCAAAGTATGTCTGAGCGGCAGACTCTGCGCCGTTACGACGACCGCCGTATGGAGATTCATTCAGATATAATGACAGAATTTGGTCTTTGCTATACATGCGCTCAACTTCAATTGCGAGGATGATTTCCTTGATCTTTCGAGGAATACCGCTAATCGATCGGTCGCCGGCCTCATCTGCGAAGAAGACTTGTTTGACTAGCTGTTGTGTCAGAGTTGATCCACCCTGGACTTGGCGTCGTGAAGCAGTCGAGAGCATTGCGCGTAACATACCGCTAATACTGATGCCGTGGTGATTATAGAAGTTTCGGTCTTCAATTGCGACAGTGGCTTTTTTCAAATAGTCGCTAATCTGGTCAGATTCGACAACCAATTGATAATTGCCCGTACCTTTATCTTCCCAAAGCAAATTGTCGTTGCGGTCGTAATATTTAGTGACAGTCGTTTGAACGCGCTTAGCAAGCTCGCCAGGGCGAATTTTATCGAGGTCTTTACGGAAATAGGCGAACATTCCGCCGATAAGTAGCAACATCAACAAAATACTGACACCAAGAATTTTCAGAGCCATCAGTCCGCCGCGCTTGGAGAACCAATATTTCGCTAGTCGCTTCGGATGTAATCGATAAAAGAATCGCTTTACGGGATGTTTCGGCAAAGTCGCCAAATATTCCGCTCGTTCGCGCGCGTCCTTGTCTTTTTTAGTCTTATGTTTCTGCGCCAAATTGGCATATAAGTTCATCCGTTTCGACGGAGATTTCTTATCGCTTGAGCCGTGTCCGGCGGTGCTAATCGTAGTCTTTTTCTTCACAATTCTATTATATCACGCATATGTTTCGCTTCAATTGTAAAATTGCTATACTAGTATATAGAAAAGGAGTGATATGAAATTATCAGAAGAATTACAATGGCGTGGATTCTGGAATCAGACCACATTTACTGACGACAAACTTATCGATTCGGAGAATTTCACGCTCTATTTGGGGACGGATCCTTCGGCGGACAGCTTGCATGTTGGGCATTTGGCAGTTTATATGATGGTTCGGCATTTTCTGGAGCGCGGACATAAAGTGTTTTTGCTCGTTGGCGGCGGTACGGGAATGATTGGCGATATGCGTGACACGGAAGAGCGAAATCTGCTTCCATACGAGGAAATTGAACATAATAAACAAGCCTTAAAATCCCAAGTTTCGCGAATCTTTGCTGGACGAGATTTTACTTTGGTTGATAACGCTGACTGGCTGGCTGAGCTGGAATTGCTGCCATTTCTTCGCGATATCGGTAAAAATTTCAATATGGCGGATTTGGTGAGCCGCGAATTTTTCAAGGCGCGCATTAACAACGGCAAAGGTTTGAGTTTTGCGGAATTCACTTACACTTTGCTTCAGGGCTATGATTTTTGGCATCTATTTAATCAATATGGCGTAAATCTGCAAATTGGTGGATCGGATCAATGGGGTAATTTATTATCAGGCGTGGATCTGATTCGTAAAAAAGAAAATGCTGAAGTCTACGCAATGACTGCGCCTCTGCTCATCAATAAGTCGACTGGTCGTAAATTCGGTAAATCTGAGGGTGGCGCGGTTTGGCTTGATGAAAATAAAACCAGCGTCTATAAATTCTATCAATTCTGGCTGAATGTTGATGACGAGAGCGCGATTGAATATATGAAGATATTTACGATGTTGGACCGCGATACCATTGAAGCTATTGCTGAAAATCACGCCGTTAATCCGGGTGCGCGTTCGGCTCAGAAGGTTTTGGCTCGTGAAGTTACTGACATTGTTCATGGTAGCGCGCGTCGTGAATCTGTTGAGCGCGTAACTGAAGTTTTGTTTGGTGGCGGCGATTTTAAGAAATTGTCGAACGATGATTTAGGCGCTTTGGCTGAAGAAATTCCTTGCGTTGACGCTGGAATTGATGTGATTGAAGCGCTGGTAGAATCTGGGGCGGTTGGCTCTAACGGCGAAGCAAAGCGATTGTTAAAATCTGGAGCTATTGGCCTAAACGGCGAAAAACTTGCTGAAAATAAAGTCGTCAATGACACGTCGCTACTGAAGAAGGGTAAAAACACGTTCGTATTAATTATGGGGGAGAATGAATAATGAAAAAAATTATCGGGTTTGACTTGGACGATACGCTAGCAATTACAAAATCACCAATTAGCGACCGTATGGCGGGGATTCTTAGTCGATTACTTGAGAATTATGACGTTTGCGTGATTACTGGCGGCACGTTTCAACAGATAAAGAAGCAGGTGATTGATAGATTGAATGTTACTCCAGAGTTACTTCAGAAGTTCCACGCGATGCCAACTTGCGGAACTCGATATTATCGATTTGACGCCGCTGATGATGAATGGAAAATTCAGTATGCGAACGATTTGTCTGATGAACAAAAAACTCAGATAACTGCGGCACTGGAAGAAGTTGCGAAGGAAATGGGCATTTGGTGTGAGAACCCTACGGGTGAAATAATTGAAGATCGACACAGCCAGATTACTATGTCGGCTTTGGGTCAGCAAGCTACACCTGAAGATAAATATGCGTGGGCTGAAAAATATAAGGATGTTCGTCCGATATATCGCGACAAGGTAGCGGAGAAGCTGCCTGGACTTGAGGTGCGAATTGGTGGTACGACCAGCACTGACATTACACTTCCGGGAATTGATAAGGCTTATGGAATTGGTAGGTTGCTTGAACTGAATGGCTGGTCGAAAGAGGAGACGCTGTTCTTTGGCGATAAAATTGAAGAAGGCGGTAATGATTTTCCAGTGAAGCAAATGGGTGTAGATTCAATCGGCGTGAGAGGCTGGGAAGATACGGCTTACGCTCTGGAAGGCATCAACGCCGTTTCGTAGATGAAATTAACAACTCCTCTCGAGCAAATTAAAGGCGTCGGGCCGAAAACTGCTCAGGCTCTAGCGGCGGCCGGCCTTACGATGGTTTCTGATGCCCTGAATTTCTTACCGCGAGCATATGAAGACTATTCAACTGCGGTTAATATCGCAGATCTTCAGCCGGGAAAAGTTACTGTTAAGGCACACTGCGAGTCGGTTTCGACGCGTATTGTTCGGCGTGGACTTAGAATCACGACCGCGGTTTTGGCTGATAAATCGGGTAAAGTTAAGGCGGTTTGGTTCAATCAGCCGTACCGCGAAACGCAATTAAAATCTGATGCGGAATTTATTTTTTCTGGTCAATTTGGCATGCAATATAATCGCTATCAAATCAATAATCCGTCAGTCGAGCTGGCAAAAGAAATTGCCAAAACTGCTGCGGAAAATAATTCAGGAATTCAGCCGGTTTATAAGTCGATCAAAAATCTCCGCCCAAAAACTGTGCAAGATTTGATGAAAAATATTCGTCCGATTATGGATTTTTTGCCCGAAACTTTGCCGGAAAATATTATTCAGCGCCAAAAATTGGTTAGTCGTTCTGAGGCGGTTAAATTTCTTCACGCGCCAAAAACTCACGAGGAAATTTCCCGCGGTCGCGAGCGCCTGGCGTTTGAGGAGCTGTTCGAGATGATATTGGCGGCACAATTTAATAAGCAAGAACAAACCAGATTAACAGGCTGGAAGATCCCGTTTAACAAGTCGGTCGTGAAGAATTTCGTCGATCAATTGCCGTTTCCTTTGACGAACGCTCAGCGCCGAGCTGCGTGGCAAATTCTGCAAGATTTGGAGTCTGATCATCCGATGAATCGGTTGTTGCAAGGAGATGTTGGCTCGGGAAAAACTGTCGTTGCGGGATTGGTGGCTGCGGAAGTGGCGAAGGCTGGTTTCCAGACGGCAATTATGGCGCCGACGGAGATTTTGGCGCAGCAACATGCGAAAACGCTTGACGAGTTATTGTCGCCATTTGGTGTGTCAGTTGCGCTTCTGACGGGTCACGTGAAAGGCGCGGCGCGCAGTCAATTATTGGACAATTTGGCTAGTGGCAATATTGACGTTGTGGTCGGCACGCACGCGCTAATTCAAGAAAAAGTTGCGTATCATAAATTGGGATTTGCGGTGATTGACGAACAGCACCGATTTGGCGTAAAGCAGCGACAAGCTTTGTTGGAAAAATCTGATTTTATGCCGCATCTTTTAAGTATGACCGCCACGCCAATCCCGCGCAGCCTGGCGCTGACATTGTACGGAGAATTGGATATTTCTATTCTGGACGAGTTGCCCTCTGGTCGCCAGCCGATTCAGACTAAGATTTGGTCGCCAGCGTCAGCTCCGAAGCTTTACGAATCGATTGAAAATGAGTTAGCTAAAGGTCGCCAAGCTTACGTTATTTGTCCGTTGATTGATGATAATCCAGATAATGATAAAAAATCGGTGGAGGCGGAATATAATAAATTGTCTAAGACTATTTTCAGCCATCGTCGAGTTGGGTTGTTGCACGGAAAGCTTCCTGTCGAAGAAAAAGCTGAAGTGATGCAGAAATTTGCGGACGGCGATCTGGATATGCTAGTCAGTACGACCGTGGTTGAGGTTGGTGTTAATGTGCCGAATGCGACGGTGATGTTGATTGAGAATGCGGACAATTTTGGATTGAGCCAGTTGCACCAATTGCGCGGTCGAGTTGGGCGCGGGAAACATCAGAGTTTTTGTCATTTGATGATGAGCGGTCACGATAAGCCGAGTCAACGACTTCGGGAGATTGAGAAATCGCAAGATGGGTTTTATTTGGCGGAGGTTGATTTGAAGTTGCGCGGCCCTGGTGAGATTTACGGCAAAATGCAACACGGGGATTTGAACTTGAAAATTGCCTCGCTGGCGGATACGGCGCTAATTGCTCGCGCTCAAGTCGAAGCTGAACGCTTTGTCAAAGAGGGGCAAGATTTGCTACAATATAATCATCTGGCGCACGCCGTCAGTCGCTATCAGCGATTAACTGTTTTAAATTAATATATGTATGCAGGAACAACAATTAGGGATGGCTCTGGTCGATTTATTGGCGTCCACCAAAAAATAGATCGAGTCGCAAGGAGAAATATAGAACCAATTCTTCCTGATTGGTGTGATTTTCCTGATATTAAAAACATTCTTCATTTTGAGGGCAAGAATGGTCCTGATGGCGTCAAGCGAAAAAGTCCAGCCGTGGACGAGCCGTGGCATTTTATAAATCCGGACGATCCGAATGATACTGCGCTCTTGGAGATGATTGACGGACATATTGGTAATTTAGCCCGAGCGCTACGAACAAATAATTCCGAGCGAGCGGCGTTTGAGGCGGCTTGGATGGCGCACGCTATTACCGACGGTTTGACTCCAGCTCATCATTTTCCTCTGGAACAGGCTATGGCAGAACTTCGCGGCGGTGAAGGGTTGGAGACGCGAACCTCAATTTTGAAGAAAAATCTCATGAAGGGCGATAATGGAATTGAGCTAATTAAGAACAACTGGAAATTCTGGGGTGCCAAAGGTATGATGACGACGCACGTGGCGTTTGAGGCTGGCGTAGCTAGCGTGGTATCGTATCCGCGTTTTAAGGATTCAATTCCGAGCGACGATGAGATATTGCAAGTGAAAAATCACGGCTATCGTGAGTATTATTTGGACCAAGTTCACGCCGTGGCATCGATGAAAATGTATGACAATTTTAGCAAGAGCGGCTGGACAACAGACCTTGCTTGGCAGACAAATCACGAGCTGATGCCGATTATTATAAAGTCGGTGATGTTGGGTTGGCTGGCGTCCGTTTGGAAACTTGAGGCAGAAAAAAGTGAGAGTTAGGATTATCTCTGGCGAATTTGGCGGACGATTCATAAAAACTCCGCCCGGCTCAACGACGCATCCTATGGGCGAGAGAGTGCGCTCGGCTATGTTCAATTCGCTAGGTGAATCGATACGCGGCGCGCGGGTTTTGGACGCTTTTGCGGGATCTGGTGCTGTTGGGCTAGAGGCATTAAGTCGCGGCGCAGAGTCGGCGGTTTTCGTGGAGCGAGATCGGGTCGCTCAGCGAGTAATTGCTGAAAACATAAGTATTTTGGGTGTCGAAGAAAAATCTATTGTAATAAAAACAACGATAGCAAATTGGTTGGAAAGCGCGAGCTCAACAGGGGAGTTTGATATTATTTTTGCCGATCCGCCATACCATAATCCACAGTTTTCCACAGTTTCCAAGTTAATGAGACTACTCAAACCGGGTGGAACTATGATATTATCACATCCAGGAATAGGTGAGGTGCCGGTTCAAGACAAAACTGTTGTGGTGGACAGTCGTAGTTATGGGGAGGCGCACCTCACCAAGTTCCTACGATTGAAATAATTTTTTGGTAGACGTCCTGATAGCTGTCAGGACGATTTTTGTTGTATAGCAAAACCCGCTGGAAGTAGAGAGCCAGCGGGTTTTTCTGTTTGAAGAGGTTGGCAATCTGAAATTGATGACCTCTTGTAGACAGAACAACTACACTGACTGCATTGAAAGATATAGCTCAATCCGACTCAATAGCGAGAATTATAGGAGTGACGGAGATTAGCTAGAACACTCAAAGCAAATATGTCAGAAAGTGATCTTTAACAATTAGGGCATCAATAAACTATTAGCGGCTGTGTCGGTGGGTGCGTCTCGTGAGTATCTATAAATTTTAAGAAAGCCGCCACCCACTAACTCAGTCGCTAAGCGAACAATAAAGGAGAAATAAAATGAAAAATAATACAAAAAATATCAACGAATCAAAAAAGAATAATATCAACTGGAAGCAATTGCTTGAAAAAGCTAAATCAATCTTATTAATTATCATGATTACTGCCGCTATAGCATTTTACGCGGGTATTCAATACCAGATCAATAAGACGGAGGAAGTGGATAATAAGGTCCGTCAAGCAACATTACAGTTAAAAAAATAACTCGGAAGTCCGCAGCTATTTTCGAGATAGATAAAAGCGCTGCAAAGATAGATCCGAAAGTCGAGCCAACCGTGCCGCAACCAAAATCAGTTGCGGTATCGGGCTGCGAATTGGTTCGACGGGAACTGTCAAAATATTCAGGATGGGATGTTAGTCTAATGCTAGCTATCGCTAAGGCTGAGAATAGAAGCTGTAATCCGCTTAATCATAATCTTACCAACTCTGAGAATCACGGAGTGTGTGTTGGTAGCTATGGTGTATTGCAGGTTGGCTGTCTGCATTTTCGACCAAATGACGATAGGAACGATACCGCAACAGTTGTAAGAGTTGCTTATCGAGTTTGGCGGTCTCAAGGCTATAAAGCATGGACTACATATCGCACGGGGGCGTATAAGGAGAATCTATAATGGCTGATAAACAAAGTTTACTAGCTGGAGTGAAGCTAGAGTACGAAAGACTAGAAAGTGAAGACTATCTAATAAAACGTCTTCGCAATTGGCGCAATCGTATGCGCCGTAAACAAAAGGGCAAACAGTAATGTATATAAGAGCAACTCACAAGAAGTTTGACTTAGAAAGCATTAAGGCTGTAGCTACTTGTCCAGAGTGTAAATCTAAGCATCTCATGATATCCAGAGGAAGACTCACTTGTCGTAATTGTGGTACTGAGATAGGCAGACTTGGTAAGACTAATAAATACGGTGCTAAGCGCACTGAGATGAATGGTAAGATATACGATTCAAAGTTTGAAGCACAAGTAGCCGCCGAGCTAGAAATCGAAAAGAATCTCGGCCAGATAAAAGACTATGACACTCAATACAGAATAGAAGGTTGGGTCTATGACGAAAACGGCAATCCAGCATTCCCATATCGTCACAAAGTAGACTTTAGAATACACAATCTAGACGGATCATTCACTTTACGTGAAGCAAAAGGCGTAGAAACTGATGACTATAAATGGCGTCGTAAGATCCTAGAGAAGGTGTGGCTACCAGCCCACCCTGAATATACATATGAAGTCGTATATCAGAAGAGCAGTAAGCGTTATAAGCGAAAAGGAGCGTCTAGATGATAACTCAAAGAAAGAAAGCAGTACTTGCATTATGGAAGTTATATAAAGCCATGAGTAATACTGTAGACTCACTCATAATCAACAGAGAAGATATACCTTCTGCTGATCAATGGATAAATGACTTAGAGTCTGATATGAAGGTAGTCAAAGAGTGGATTAGCGCACTATCTGACAATTATTAAATAGTCTGGTGCCCAGATCTACGTTTGAACCATTGGCGTAGAAATTTGTAAAGTGTGCGGTTAAATGACTAGACTCTATAAAGTCTCCTACTTAATCAAAAATCTAGTAACAGCCAGACTTTTCTTCCCATAAAACAATTTAATACATCCATTACAAGGAGAAATGATATATGAAAAAACAAGCCGCAGAAGTAAATGTCAAGATATTTAGTGAAAAAAATGGTCATTACAAAGCCGACACTTTCGTCAGTATAGACTCTGGTGATGCAGGGGCTACTCTTGCTGTACTAGAAGCTTTAGGCGATTTATCAGGAAAAATTATCAATGAAAAATCAAAGGAACTCGTAAAGAATATCTTTGAGGGTATTGTACCAGATGACGAACTAGAGAAACTTATTGCAGATATTGAGGAAAAAGAATGTACATGCTGATTTGGATAATATTTGTACTGTTTATTCTGGCTCTTGTAGCTATCTCAGAGTACAACATAGCCAAACAAGACGCAGAATGGATGAAAGAGGAGGAGAAGAAATGGAGAAAGAAGTAGCACGACCTTATTATGAGGACGACTATCAATCATTAGATGAGGTCGACACAGTAGATTTACTGGAAATGAAAGAGGGTGCATTAAACGACCTGAACGAGAGCGAGCGAACCATCCACCGAATTAACCAGATATTAGCCAGTCGTGCAATTTACGCCACGCAATTAGAGCTATTTTAAGGAGAGATATGAAACGTTATAAACTACTTAAAGATTTACCAACGTTCAAAGCTGGAGGTTTATTCTATATATCTGAATATGGTGCTTTGGTCTATGATGATGGCGGTTTTGGTGTTATGGCTTACGCCCAATCGACGCTTGAAAAGTTCCCGAATATCCTCACAGAGTGGTTCGAGGAAATAAAAGAACCGACGGACAGTATTCATTGGAAGCCTAAGCACGGCGATGAGTATTTTTGGATTGATGAATGTGGAAGCATATTGCCAGGTACCTTTTACAGAGATTCCCTGTATGACCAGCAACGACTTACTTTTGGCAATGTTTATCGCACTGAAAAAGAAGCCGAAAAGGCTAGAGACCGAAGATTAGCAAAAGTCAGACTACAGCGAACGTCGACCTTTGAGCCAGACTTTGAGAATGGCAAGGGTGGTTGGGCTGTCTATTATGACCATGGACATGAAACGCTCGCCGTGTGTGAACTTGATGACTGTGATGCTGGTGAACCTGTACGCTATGCGACTAGAGAAGACGCTAAAAAATCCATCGAAGAAAACGAGCAAGATTGGAAGATTTATTTTGGTATTAAGGAGGAAGAATAATGCCAGGAACAAAGGCTGGAGGCTTAAAAGCCGCTCAGAAAAACTTAGCAAGCAATCCTAACTTCTATGCAGAAATTGGACGAAAAGGTGGCTCAGCTACTTTTGCAAGCCACGGAAGTTGTAAAGGATTCGCTCAAGATATCGAATGCGACTGCGACTTAATTGACGGTCCTCACTTCGTAAAGAAGTGTGCTGGTAAAAAGGGCGGTCGCATTAGCAAACGAAAGTAAGCGGGTACAAATCGTACCCAGTAGAAACCATTTTGAGGAAGTCCTCAAAATGAGATAGAACATTAACATCAACCGCAGAACTGGACAGATGATATGCACAACTCCTTTCTGTCGGTGCACCACACCCGCCCGGTGCGCTGTCTCAAACCGTGAAACGTTGTGAGCTGGAATTGAAGCGACCTGCAGTGCAACGTGTATCGTCTGTTCAACTGGTAGCACGAGCACTCCAAAATGACCAATGCCGTAGAGGCGCAATTGTTGCATCCCTCGTGCTATCAACTGGCAACATCAAACCTTAAAGTAATTAACTCACTTAATGATATACAAATTGGTGTTGTCAATACTGGTAATAGTTGAAACATCTATCGTAACGAGATAGCTCTGTGTGCGAGGTTGTGTACCGAAGTGTTAGCCTGACCGTCAGGAATTAAAAGAAGCAACCTTAAATTATCCACTGCTATTGCCAGTACCAGTTCTGCGGTTGAATTAAACGATAAGACAAGGAGATTGATATGTCTAAACTAAGAATTTTTTGGGAATATATCCTAGCAGCATACGGTTGCAGCGCCTATTTACTTGCTGTTTTCAGTACGGTTGCAAACTTCTGATAATGTAGTTTCTGGAATCGTTTATAACAACCAAAACAATAGTATATTCGGTGGCAACACACACTTTAGGGTTCGCGCATCAGAAAATACTGTAGTAACAAAAGAAAATACCAGTAAGTTCTGTCTACCGCCGAATTCGCCATATATCAAATTAGTGAATGAAGCCGCCAAAGACAAGAATGTCAAGGTGGTTGTCACAAGCAGCAAAGTGTTTACGATGGTACTGTCTCCTTGGCATTGTGTTGATAACGTTAAGGTCGAGAGACTGAATTAAACTACACGATTTCGTGTAGATAAGGAAATCTAAATGAAAATTATAGCAGAAAATCCAGCTGAAGAAGCCTTGCTGTGGCGCATTAAAGCGCTGAGCGACGAGTTGGTCAATCAAGATAATCGATTCACTCGTATGCCGGTGTGGACGATCTTAGATAATAACAAAGCTGGCAAAGACTACGGCGCAGTCATGTACTTTACTGGCAAAGCTGCCGAGCAGCATATCAACGAGAATAACCATCATTACAAGAAACCAATGATATGTGTTCGTAGCGCTCACGACAATCGAGAACTAAAAGACGTTATTCACTTGCTTATCCTAGCTGGTGGTAATGAAATACCAAGTAACCATTATGGAGTTTTGAGAGATGTGTGATATTAACTTCCGCGTTTGGGACAATCTAGAAAAGGCTTATCTTAACGAGAAAGACATAGCTATAGACAGTCTGGGCAATATATTTATAATTGAGGGATACGATCACAATGACTCCGAGCTATGGTATGCACGAATTTTACCAGACCCAGACAACAAGCGGCATATTATCGAGCAATACCCATGGCTAAAAGACAAGAATGGCAGAGAGATTTACCAGGGTGATATCTGTTCTTTTACTAGCAAAACTGGCAAACATACGGGTGTGGTAGAGCGGTTAGATAATTTAGCTGGTTTCGGATTACGAATGGTCAAAAACAATTTCCGATACACTTTCTCCGAACTTGACACTTTGGAAGTTGCTGGTAATATTCACGAAGACCCTGAATTATTGGAGGAGAAATAATGCTTGAGTCACTACAAGAATCAATCCAGGAGCAAAATAAACTATTACAAGAAATCCTGAAAAGAGGCGGGTTAGAGACTTTATTGAAAGATATCGAGATAGTTACGCCACCCATGTCAGATATTGCCATCATACGTGTATGTTCAGACGATTACAATGAAGCAAAACAGCAGGTAAATAGTGCTATTAGTTGGCGTCTTTTGGAAACCACAAAGCTTTATGGAGAAATAAAGTATTTAAGTCAGGTAATTCCAAAGCAGTACGAAAATTTCAAGCGTATTAAACAGGGTGCTCCGAACGGTGTTGTACACAAAGATATAGACAATTTCATCAAAAGATATGAGGAGGAACATGAAAATCTATAACGTAGAACGCAAGGAGGCGTATGACCCAGACACGGAATCTAGCGAGATAGATGACGATGATTTGCAATATCTAGATAAAAAAGACTACGAGTATATTATCTGTAGCTATGCTCAGGATATGTGGTCGGGCGAAGGCGCGGCAGTACTCAAAGATAGAAATGGTAAGTTTATGTTTATAGAATTAGGTCATTGTAGCTGCTATGGTCCGCTAGAAGAGCGTAATCCGAAATGCATCTATTCACTAGAAGAAATAATTAAGTTGTTAGATAAGCATTGCAAGGATACTTATGGTGGATATGCCAAAGCTGTCGCTGAAAAACTTAAAGAATTGGAGGGATGAAGAATGACGAAAGATAAGTTATCTGAGGAGATAGAAACTAGCTATGTGCCTATGCCTCGTCCGCATATTGTAGATATTACTAATACGCTATATAGAACTCACGATAAGAAAGTTATTACAATCTATATCATAAAATATTCAGACGGTAGAATTTGTCAGTTTAAGAAAGAAGAAGAGAGGGAAGATGACAGGGCTAGTCGTCTTAAAGCTGTTGCTAAAAAATTCAAGGAATTAGTAGAGAAAAGGGAAAGTATTCAAAATGAAAGATGATAACGATGCGGATATAGCTGTCATACTGCTTTTTGTCGTGGCAGTAACCTGTATAGGACTTATAATATCCAGACAGGAGGAAAACAAGAAAGCGCTAGAAGTAAAAAGAGAAACTGAGACTCAAGTCTGCCAGAGAGTTTTCGGTAAAGATTATGTATATCAAATACCAAAAACTATACACGAAACACCCTATTGTCTAGGAAACGACGGTGTGCGTAAATATCTGAAGAGAGATGAGAATGGAAACATTAATCAATAAATATTTTTTAAGCGAGAGAACGTATGAAGAACAGCAAGCGAGAACGCATTGAGAGTCTAGTAAGATCAATTGATCATGCAGAAGAAAGAATATCGTACTGGGAGAGATTTAATCGATATGGTGGCTACGATATTCTTATAAGACTCAACATAAGCAACAGAGAGCCTGAAGTGGTTGAACATGAAGATGATATCGTAAAGCAAATTATCAATAATTACAAGCGAGACCTTGAGAGATGGAATAAAGAGCTAGATGAGTTGCTTGCTCCAAAGACTACAGGAAACGAACCGTATGTGCCGCGTAACTGTAAGATATATCCTTGGTGGATAAAGAATAAATAAGTATATGGGGTGCACAAATAAAAGATATGAGTAAAAATACTATAGTAGGCTTTCGGCCGTCAGGTAGATTGCATTTAGGGCATTATGTCAGCGTGATAAAGCCAGCAATAGAATACAAGGCAGATATCCTGATAGCTAAACATCACGCACCACTGTCAGAGCCTGAATATGAGAAGCAAGCGTTGAGTGTACTCAGAATGTTCAAGTTGAGTAGTCAAGTTGTTGAGCAAAAAATGGATGTCGCCTTACTAGCTAAGCTGCTAGCCGTAACACCTAGCCACTTACTGAATGCTATGCCACAATATAAGGCTAAAGAAAAGACTGCGCTAATGTACATATATCCAGTGATGATGGCTCTAGATATTGCAGGTTACGATAGAGTAATTGTTGGCGAAGATCAGCGTCCTCATATAGAATTTGCAAGAGACATCCTGCCGCGTGTTGGCTTGAAGTGTCCAGATCCAATTTATACAAAATCCAAGATTATGGATTTAAGACATCCTGACCGTAAGATGAGTAAGTCTGAGCCAAAGTCGTGTTTATTCCTGGATGATGAAGATTATGAACGCAAGATCATGAAAGCAGTCACTGACGCAAAAGGATTATCAAATTTGAGAAACATATACATAGAGTTTGGTGGTCGGTCTGATATTGAGAATATGAGTAACTACGATCTAAAGCGGGCGATTGTAGAATTATATAAAAGTCTCAATAATCTCTAAAAGAGAATCCGCCTTTTTCAAGGCGGATTATATCTCAACTAGCGACTAAACTAGCACTCGTAGTTTAGCACTATTTCTCAGCTTTCGCAATATCTACCAGAACCAACCGTCGAATATACTCGCTGATGGTCAAATTAAGCTCTGCTGCTCGCTTGACGATTTGCTGGTGATCACTTTCTGATATTTTAACGTAGATATGCTTAGTTTTTTTCATTTGACCTTTCTGCCCGATACGATGCCTCGGGCGGGCTCTGTTAATATTTAATAAATAGCATTGACGGTAAAGTATTTCAAGCCGTCGTAACGAATTTCAGCCTCTTCTGTACAACTCTGTAGCATATAGTCGATAGCTTCCTGTAAGGCTTCACTAGATACGAATATCTCCGCTTCTTCATCGTCATCATCGTAAAAATGAATAGTACCGTCGTCATCAACTACTGCTTCATAATCTTCATACCTGTCTAAGCTCTTTACTGTTTCAACAATACTATCGAGCATTGCTTCTTCATCGAATTCAATAGAAATGTCTTCAATGGTTAAGTTTTCACTTTTGCTAAATCTTTTACGAAGTTCAGCGCGCATTATCTGCTCTAGCTCTTCTTTGTCATTTCGCAGATCAGCGCTTGCTTCAAATTGTATTTCTTGAGTCGGTTGGTCGTCTCGATAAAACCATCCTGTGTATGTTGCCATTTTATTCTCCTTTCGAGAGAGTTAGTTTAGTCGCTAGTTAGAGGGTTGTGCTGTCGCGCCTTGTAATTTGTTTGCGCCGCTTCTTATCTAACTGTCTTAAGTATAGCAAAGGTAGTGCCAAACGTCAATACCTTTTGTGAAGATTTTTGATATTTTATCAATATGATATAATTTAATTAACTCACAAGACGCGGGCGACTAGCGAGGATGTTGGTTATGTCCAAAACTACAGCCAAAAGCAAGCCTGAGCCTTCTAAAAAGTCGTCCAGAAAAACGCCTAAGAAGAACGGTCGACCTTCAAAATATACAGACAAGCTAGCCGATAATATCTGTCAAATGATTGCGTCTGGATTGTCTGTGCGAGCTATTTGCGCAAAAAAAGATATGGTCTCTATGCAGACACTTTTTCGCTGGTTACGAGAAAACGACAAGTTTCGTGAGCAATACGTGCGTGCGTGTGAAGAACGATCATATGCACAAGCTGAAGAGATTATTGATATTGCAGATAACGCTACTAACGACTATATGGAGAAGTTAGAAGGCGATGGATATATATTCAATAGCGAGAATGTACAGAGGTCACGTTTAAGAATTGACACACGCAAGTGGCTGATGTCTAAGATGAATCCAAAAGTTTACGGCGACAAGCTGGATATGACTACAAACGGTAATGACATAGGAGTAGCTCTAAGTGCAAAACAAGCAGAGCAACTACTTAAAGCCAGAGCAGACCGTCGGGATTCTTAGAGAAATTGCAGATAACGGCTCTTTTGCCGAGTACTGCATTGCTATAGATCCAAAGTACCAGCTTGAGTGGTTTCATGCCGAGATTGCTAAAGAGCTTGAGCAAGGATATCGTCGGTTGCTGGCTGGCGAAGATGTCCGATTGATGATTTTTATGCCGCCGCGCCACGGCAAAAGTGATACAGCCACGCAGAAATTCCCGTCGTGGGTATTAGGGAAAAGCCCAAATATTCCAATCGTGGTCTCATCTTACTCTGCAGAGCTTGCGTCAGATTTTGGACAAAAGACTAGGGACATAATGCAATCCGCTACTTACACTAAGATGTTTTCTACACGCTTACGAGCAGACGCTAGAGCAAAAGGTCGCTGGATTACAAAACAGGGCGGCGGCTACACCGCCGTCGGTGTTGGTGGAGCGCTAACTGGTCGTGGATTTAAAATTGGTATTATCGATGACCCATTCAAGAACCGTGAAGAAGCAGATAGTCCAGTAATCCGCGAAGCACGCGATGGTTGGTATAAGTCAACCTTCTCAACGCGTGAAGAAGGCAACTCAATGATCGTATTTATTCTTACGCGCTGGCACGACGATGACCTAGCTGGTCGTGTTCTCAAAGCTTCACGAGATGCTAAGGCTAGAGGTGAAGCATACGATGATTGGAAAATAATTGAGTACAAGGCTATCGCTACTGAAGATGACGCACACCGCAAAACTGGTGAGGCTCTATGGCCAGAGAAGTTTTCACTTGAGAAGCTATTAAAAAAACGCGCAGAGATGGGTAGTTATGAATTCTCAGCGCTCTATCAGCAGAATCCTATCGATGAAGAGAATCGCAAATTTAAGGAAGCATGGTACAAATACCGCGAATTCAGCAACGTCTTACAGCTTGACACATACAACGTTATGACGATTGATCCGCGAGGCAAAGACGACGTAAAGCAAGGCACTGACTACATTGGCGTAACCCTTAACTTTATCGACCGAGAAGGTAAATGGAATGTAATATGCTATCGTACAAAACTATCTGCGACTGACCTTGTCGACCTTATGTTTACAAACTGGAAGAGATACAACCTGCATAAGATCGGAATTGAAGACAATCAATTTACCCAAGCCTTGAAGTCTGTTTGGGATGAGGAGATGATGCGCAGAGGCGTCTATATGGATGTCGAATTATTAAAGCATGGCGGACACAGTAAAGCATTGAGGATTGAAGCGCTGGTACCACGATATGAACGTGGAGGAATCTATCATATAAGACATGGCGACGCTAACTTATGTAAAGACTTAGAGCTTGAACTGAGTATGTTTCCTAAAGCAACCAATGACGACGCAAGCGATTCTCTAGCATATCAAGTACAGCTAGCTCAGCGACCAGAAGATGACGTAGGCTCAAGCTCATACAATCAATCATTAGCAGATAGCGACTTAACAGCAATGTGGAATTAATTAGGGGGAATATGAAAAAATTTGTGCCAGAATTTGGAAAAGTCAAAGAGCAACAGCAGCTAGACGATAAGACGTCTGTAGTAGTTGAAAACAGTTATCAAAATCACACTGTTATAGCAACTAAGCTACACTATGAAGAACGTTTTCGAGTTGCATCTATGGCAGAAGCACGTGATAAGGTTGATGAGCTAACACTAAGGATTGAAAACGACGACAGTCTTATCAATCCGTCAATCCGTTATGATGGCCGCGCTAGAATATCATACAAAGGATCATTTGATGTCGTGTTTGAATATACCAAAATTAAGCAGGTAAAATGATTATTTTCACAACTGATTAAAAATGTGATATAATACAAGCGTAAACCACTGAAACAAACCAGAGTTTACTGAAACAACAGTAATCTTTGGAGTAATCAGTGGCTTTCTCTTTTTTAACAGAAGAAAACATCCTAGATCTATGTAGCGCCTCAAAAGACTATACAGAAAAACTAACGCAGCCTTTTGAGGAGTATTCCCGTCTTGCCAGAAATAAGCCACACGCTAAAATACCTAAAGCGTTTCCTAAAACTACAGACGGTACAGCAGCTTCAATTATCATTAAGTCTGCACGTCGTGCCGTACAGCAACTTCCGACTGGCGTAGTCTCTACTTCTGATGAGTACAGTCCATGGCCAATAATTGCTGAATTTGTTTACTTAGAAAAAATCCTACCTAACGCCAACGCCGAATACGATCTGATCCATAAAGTGTGGATAACTATTGAAAATGGTGAGTCTTTTGGGTCGCAGTGTGTCTTTACGCCAGTAGCTTACAACGATGACGAGCTACTTCCAGACTATTTAATCGTTTCATGGCGTGACGTATTTATTCAACCTGGCAAAAGATCTGCTAGCGATAGCGACTATTTATTTGTGCGCACGTGGTGGCAGAAGACTGACGTAGACAGGCTTATCGATGCCGAAAAAGAACGACGCCGCACTGCCAAAAAAGAGGGCGCGCTATACGAACCAACTTGGGATTTGAAGGCGCTAGAAGAAATAAAAGAAGCTATTGTTACTAAAGATTCTAAAGACCAGAGCGAAGCAGAGCAACAGCACTCACTTGATCCATCAGGTATTGAAATTATAACTGGTTTTCAAATTGGTCATAATGCAACCTTCTTTACATTCAATCCAACCACTCAAAAGATTGTACGACGTAAGAAAAATAAAGACCCAAGGGCTAAGATACCCTTAAATTGGTATTTTTATGACGCCGATGGAGTCAATCCTCTGGGTCGTAGCGTCTTAGAGCTAATTGGTCCTCTACAGAACCTGATCGATAGCGATATGCAGGCTTATCAATACAACCGTGCCGCTGCATTGCGACCAACTATTAACGTATACGGAGACGTAAACGAGCGAACCCTTGAATTCAAGCCAAACGGTCTTAACAAAATTAAGAACCCAAATGTACGTATTGAAGCGATGTCTGTAGATACTTCAGCAATCCGCGACTATCCGAATCTATACGGCTTACAGAAGTCTCAAATGCTCAACCTGGTCAATAGCCCAGACACTTCAATTAGTGCAGAGGTTGGCAATCCAGGATTCGGTAAAACGCCACAAGCGCTCAAGACTCAACAAGCTCAATTGTCTATTGACGACAATGCATTACGTAAAGGATTTGAAGCATTCTTTGAGGAGTGGAGCGAAACGGCTATTAACTTGTATTTTGCAGAGCGTGAAGGTGTAGAAATAATCCAGCTAGACACAGACACTGCACAGAGATTGCGAGACCTAGAAGCAAAAGGTCATGAACTAGATGGTGTAGTCCTAGATGACGAGAATAAGGCAACTGTAGACTTCTCAAAAGCTAAGGGCGTACTGAAGTTTAAGATTGACGCGTCAACAACGAAAGTAAACAGCGAAGCGGCACAGCTAGATTCTCTGAAGACATTGATTCAGACGCTAGACTCTAGCCAATCACTGAACCAAGTAGTACCAGTAGATAAGAAATTAGCTGCATGGAACGCTATTGTTGCCAACTCTGGCATTGATGGATTGGACGAGCTAAAGGTTACAGAAGAAGAAATGAAAGAAATGCAGGAGGCGCAAGCTCAAGCCACGGCCCCTGCTACCGATGAAACAGCTACAGCCGAGATGGAACAGCCCGCAGAAGACGAGGCTCAGGTCGCTGAAGTCCCAGTAGAGCCACAAGAAGATATAGAGCCAAGTATTGTAGATGAATTACGACAGATAGGCACACCAGAAAACCTAATTGCTGAAGTACCAAGCATGATCCAGAAAGGATTTACAGAAGAAGAGATAATCGCATCGATTATGGGAGTTATCCAAAAGGAGGGTGAATAATGGACGAAAATCTATATCCGCGTAGTACAGAATATTACCAGCCAAATGAGGAAGAAGACCAGAGGGTGGAGGAGGCTAAACAAGCCGAGATCAATGCTATTAAGCAAGATATGAATAAGTTGCAAAAGGTGCTTGACCGTTGGGACGAGCGCATTACCTTCTACAAGTCTACTGACGCTATACCAGAAGAAGTAATTACAGATAAAGAGAAACTAGCTATTTATATATCGGCAAACAAACGTGTTGTAGAGATTTTAAGAGAGGAAAGGAGCTTCTTAGTAAGTGTAATTGACCAAGCGGCGTAGTAAGGTACTCTGCTTTGGTTAGCTATCCTCGCTATTGGCTAACCAAAGGAGCGCATCTCACGCAACCCAGGTTCGTCACCTGCAATCGACGCTTAAACAATCTAATGAGAAGGAGGGGTACTGTGCCATCAGACGCAGAAAACCAAGAAGTCGTTAATACAGAGGTAGAGCAAGAGTCTACCCACGCTGAGTCGACGCCAGCTGAAACACAAAACTCTGAGGCTTCTTCAGAGCCAGAAACCAAAGCAGTTATCTCAGATAGCGGCGAGGTGGTACATGTCAAAGTCGATAAGTCTAAGGAAGAAAGCAAAGACGCTGATTCTGATGACGAGTCAGACGAAGACAGGAAGCCGAAACGGGGCAAAGAGGCGCGCCGTGAACAACTAGAACGCGATTTAGAGGAGGATAACCGAGTCATTCGCGAATTAGTTGCTAAACGGAACGAAACTAGAGCTTATCGCCAGCAATTGGAGCTTGACGCACAGAACGAAAGCACATTTCAACCTGTACAGCCACAGCCATACCAATTGCCAACAATAGATCAGATTATGGAGATGGAGAACCCAGAGACTGGCGACTTCTTCACAGAATTTGAAGCTAAGGCGGTGTTGCAGAACCTACAGTTGCAACAGCGACTAGATAATATGCAACAAGCTCAGGAGCAAGCGGCTTATAAAGCTCAAGTCGAAGCGTCAAGAAGTGATTTGTCATATAAGGCAGATATGGCACTCAGGGATTTCCCAGAGTTTGATCCAGAATCTGATCAATACGATGAACATCTTGATAACGCCGTAAACGGGTATCTGCAAAGTGTACTTGTTTACGACCAAAACGGCGATGTCATTGGCTCAAAGACAGATGTATATCAATTATATAAGTCATTCCACAAAGACGGTGAAGCACCTAAGCAACGCGCTGTGATTAATGACGCTGGTGATTTCCGTGGAGGCGGCACTAGGATCGTTAAACCATTCGCCAAGCTTACTACAGAAGAGAAGGAAGAATATCTCCGTCGACAAGGACATGATATTTAAGAAAGGTTAATAACATGGCAACAAACACAACCGCAACGCTTTCTGCCGAGATGATCCAATACCTGGAGGAAAAATTCTTGGAGCGAAGCGAAGCCCGCACAATTCACCTAGAAGGTGCTAAAAAGAAAACTCTAGGAAAAAACTCTGGTACAACGGTTACCTTTACAAAACGATCACCATTTGGCTTGGCTACAACGCCATTGACAGAAGGTGAAAACCCACAAGACGAAGCTATCCGAAGCAACAAAGTCGTTGCTACTCTACGTGGCTACGGTAAGTGGACTAAAATCTCAAGCATGCTGTACAACACTTCAATCGATCGCGAGATGAAAGAGACGATTGAAACTATGGGTCAAAATGCAGGTGAAACAATCGACGCATTGGTCCGTGATGTATTGCATCAGGGTGCTACAGTACAGTTTGCTAATAAGAAAACTGCATTGAACGGTATTACTGCTGACGATATCTTGACGGTAGCAGAAATCCGCAAGGCTGTACGTACATTGAAGAAAAACAACGCAATCCCATATGCAGACGGATTCTTTATTGGTAAGGTTGGTCCAGATACTGCATACAACATTACTGGTGATACAGCTTGGATTGACGCTCAGAAGTACACTGGCCGTGCAGAACTGTACAAGGGTGAATTAGGTCGCTTGCATAAAGTCCGCTTTATCGAAGCGTCAAGCAACCAGAAGGAAGAGGCAAGTACAACGACTGTCTACTCAAACTTCATTCACGGTCAAGAGGCATTTGGTGTTGTCGACTTAGCTGGTAGCGGCTTGAAGAAAATCATCATCAAGCAGTCAGACAAGGGTGATACATCTAACCCACTCAACCAGTTCATGACCATTGGTTGGAAGGCTGAGGCATTTGCGTCAGCAATCCTTGATCCAAAGTGGATTATCAACGTTAAGACTGGTGCTAAAGACTAGTATCTAATAACAGTAAGGGGTGGTTAAACACTGCCCCTTACGACCAAAGAAGGGAAACGATAAAATGGCAGAGAAAAATACAACTGCGCTTACAGCCGAAGAGATTATCGCCAACGCTAAAAAAGAGGCTGAGAAGATTATCGCCAGCGCAAAAGAAACTGCAACTAGCGGTGAAATCGTAAGCCGTAGCGTATCTAAGGAAGATATCATCGAAGCATATAACAGTGGATTAAGTCACCTAGAGGTTGCTAAGAAATTTTATGGCAACACAAACGACGACAATATGCAGAAGGTTATTGCAGTTATTGAAGAGGCAGTACCGTCAGGGGATGACAAAGACCCAGAGGTTGAAGTTACTGATCCTTGGATTGGAGCTTAATAGATTATGGACTGGACGAGAGAGGGCGATCTAACTAGATTACATAAGGTGTTTAATGACCCTCTTAAGTCCCGTCACGAGCGCAGATTAGCCCACGACACATTCAACAAGATATTACGCCAGCTAAAAGATAAAAAACTCACCGAATTACGTCGTAGGCTAATCCGAGCCAACATTGCAGACGATGACGCCGCCGTAGAGAGAATAACTGAAGAGATACACGAATACTCACGGCGTGCAGGCTATAGATAGCGACTACAGCATAAACATACAGACCATTTCGTTGACGTGAACGAAATGGTCTTTTTGCTTGATATATGATACAATAACCTTACAATTAAGCACGAAGTGTGACTCTAAAAAACGAGAGCGCGTTGTCATCCAAAAAAGAAGGAAGCGTGCGTCGCAGCGTTGTATAAGTAGCAATCTGAGGTGATCGTTTGAGATAAATACGAAGCCGCCCAAGTCAGTATGGAGCGAAGAACTAGGCCCTCTTGGTGACCAGACAACAGACGATAGCTCTTATCCAATTTAATAGTATTTTTACAATTTGGAGATTTGGGGTTTGTGGTGTATGCTAGCCTTGCAGCTATTGATTGGTTCCGATATCTAAATATCTATCTTCGATAGATCATTCAGATCAGACCATAACAACATTATGTTTGATACGGTTTCAGTCATGAGCGGGGCATTGAATATGTCTACAATAACACTGTCATCAGGTATACTATCTTCAGCATTATTGTTGTAGAACTCGACAAGAGTACGATTCAATCGTTGAGGGATAACCATTGAATCATCGGTCGGTGCGAATATATTGTACGCTCCTATAAATAATGTCATTAAGTCATCCTTGAATTCATAATCGTATAATTCAGAGAAGTTTTTAAGTAGTCGAAGCGATATAATATCAAGGATTGACTGGCTATCTTTAATGGGAGAGGTGTATGATTCTATTACTGGAGATATAATTACGCAGGCGTGATAGAATTCCTTGAGTGCAGCAAGCAACGCTTCGTACTCAAGTTCGCTTTCATCGCTGCAAGCAAGAATTGAGCTTGATAGTTGATTGTTAACCATGTCTTCACTGATTTCGACAGCGTTTTTGGTGATTAGAGTAGCTAGTTCAATACACAAATCAAACCACTCGTTTCTGTCTGACGATAGAAAAATATTTACTGCTGATTGTTTCATGTTTTTGTCCTTGTTTATATATGGATACAGTGTAAAACAGGCGGCATAAAATCGCAACCAATTTGGTGCATCTATTTGACAAATCACCCCCGTTATGCTACAATGCAAGCATGAAAAAAGCCGTAATCATCACTGTTATTCTGGCGCTTGTAGTGGGTGGTGGTGTGCTATGGAAAATTAGAGAAAACCGCTTGGCTGCTAAAGCAGCTTACCTGGAAGCTAAAGCAACTGAAGGGCAAGCATATAATAAAGGATTTACTAAATATGAAATGGGTCCTGCCGATCCTCAAGAGATCCTGGAACTAGTAAACCAAGAGCGGGCAAGAATTGGTATAGCGCCATTGGTCATGGACGAGAACGTACAGAAATCAGCACAACTCAAGGCAGATGACATGGTCGCAAAAGGATATCGTCAACATAACATACCGGGTACGAACAACTGGTATTCGCTAGAGATGGCTAATCTGATGCATCAGGCTGGTTGTCATACTGTCAGTGAAAACTGGGTCTCAGGTGAGCATATGAATAGTCGCGGCGCCTTTAGGGGATGGATGAATTCAGAACCTCACCGTAAAGCCATACAAAATCCGAACTATACGAAGATTGGTATTGGCGTCAGCGGGCATGACGGAATTAGTGAAGTAGCAGTCCAGCATTTTTGTATTTCAAGATAACAGTTAGTATATAGCACAAACCCCAAATCTCCTTATTAATAAGGAGATTTTTTCTTATGCAAGGAAATGAATCATATCGTCAGTACCTTCAATATCACGCAAACAACCACCCATCAGCAACCAAACGAGCAGAAGCTCAGGCCCTACTAAATGTTACTGGAGATGACGGTGGACTTAACGGCTACTTCCTAATGGGCAATGGCACTAATAATAGAGGTCAAACTGTCGGAGAGCAAAAGTCAAACGGTTACACTGCATCATCCCTCAACCGTTCAGTCAATCCATGGTGGATGAATTCATATGCTAACTGGCAACATAGTCAGAAACAAGGCAATACTGGTGACCAGACCATCAATATTGGCGGCGGTGGAGGCGGCGGAATGGGCGGTGGTAACCGTGCCAGTGCTGCTCAGTTGGCAGAATACGACCAAGGTATTGGACAGCTAGAACATGGACTAGGACGTATAGACAATCAATTAGGTGTACGTTTAGGCAATATTAACAACCAGTACAATACCAAAAAGAATGAATTAAAGAGTTCATGGAACCGTGCAGAAGGTCAATTTAACGACCAGACTCGTCAAAATCAGCAACAGCGACGTACAAACATCAATAACATTAACGATCGCTCAGCAGTTGGCTTACGAGGACTATTGCGTTCATTAGGAAGTATGGGTGCAGTAGGTTCAGACATGCAATTAGCAGGTCGCGCAGTTCAGAACCAAGCTAACCAGCAACGAACAGGCGCAGGACAGACTTACGCACAGAACCAAAAGCAAATCGACACCACGTGGGGTCAGTTTAAGAATGATTACGCGGATGAAGACAAAAAGCTTAACGACTGGAAAGCAAACGAAGACAACGCCGCACGTCAGTCATCTCAAACTACACGTCAGAACCTATTAACTCAATTAGCTCAGATGAAGAGCCAGAAAGCCGCCGCACAGGGCGCTAACGGTGCTAATGCCGCACGTGCAGACCTTGGACGCGCAAACGCTCTATCAAGCGAAATTGACAACCTAGGACGTCAGCAAAGTACATACAGTGGCAATAAGGTCCAATACAACGCGAAAGACCTAGACAGCTACAAGGTAGAAGGTGATACAGCGGTTGGTGTTTCAGATCCACAAGCAGCAGGTAATGACCCAACACTAAACATCTACAATACACGTCTAAAGCAAGAAGACGAGCGTAAACGACAGAATCAATACCTGTAAATAAATTAGGAGGGGATTAGAGATAATGGACTTTTTCCAAAGAGTAGGCAACTTTTTCAGCGGTAAAGGTTGGGTAAGCGATGATGAACGTCGACGTAAAGAGCAACAAGTTCAAGCGCCAGTTCAACCACGCCCTCAGCCATTACAGCAAGTACAGCAACCTAACATTAACAGACTAAACGGTCTATCTGGTGTAAACACACCTGGGTTAGGTGGTGGTACTAATATATTCAGCCAAGCTCAGCAAAAAGTAAATCCTAATCCCCTTCAACAGGCTAATCAAGCAACACAACAGCTAAACCAAAATAACCAGCCAAAGCCATTAATCCCAGAAAAGACTGTCAATGACGCTCCTAAGGTATTAACACCTCAAGGGCAACAAGATTGGGTAAACAAAGAAAACAAGCAGATCCAAATCCAGAATGTCATAAACAACCCTACTCAGGTACTTAAATCTCAGGTCCAACAGCAACAACCAAAGCCAGCACCAGTAGCTATTCAACAACCTCAACAACAGAATAGACCACAAATAGCCCCAAGTTTTCCTAATCCTGTAAGAAATCCTTTATTTACCCAAAATCAGGACAGCTTAACCCGCGCCCTAGACATAGCAAAACAAGAGAGTGACAAATATAAGGCGGAGCAGGCAGCACGCAACGACAAGCTAGACGACATTATGCGAGCAAGAGGTGTTAGTGAGCCAGAAATCGCTAAGAACCGTCAGGTACGTATTGACGCAGAGAATAGAGCTTATTTATCAGAAGACAAAGCTAGACGCGATAGCAATATTGCACAGATGGCAGGACTGGCTACTTTACCAACACGTTCAGTGGTCAGCTTCACTAAAGGTGCTATTGACGGCGCTGGCCGTACAGTTGGTGATTCAGGCGATAAACTATCTCTAGCTGTCGCAGACGCCATGTATGGTATTACTGGTGATGAATCATATGACAAAATACGAAAATATATTGTAGAACAAGGTAAGCAACGTAACGCTCAATACGATCGAGATCTAGGCGTATTTAAGAAGAATGACACGGATGTTGCAACAGCTTACGAGGCGGGTCAAAGCGCCCAACGATTGGCGCAAGATATAGGTACAGGTGTAGCCACTGGCGGTGCTATACCCGTAGCACGTCAGTTTGTAGAAAATGCTGCAGACTTTATTACTAATGCAAACGCTAAGGGCAAGAACACGCGTGAGATGTTGCCATATGCGTATGGTAACGCGGCAGTTCAGGCGGCAATAGAGAAGGCTGGGCTAGACAAGGTCTTATCGCCTATCGGCAAAAAAGGTCTGACTAAGTTTATAACAGGTGCTATAGCAGAAGGTTCGGAAGAGGCCGCCCAACAATTTGCAGAGAATGCAATTGCTAAGCATACATACGATCCTAACCGTAAATATGAAGAAGGCGTCCTTAAGAGTGGTCTTATGGGCGCGGTCCTTGGCGGTCCAGCTGGAATGGCTAATTTTGGTGCTATGCGACAGACTGGCAATCAACCATCAAGTGCAATGACTGCACGAATGAATCAAAATGAAGCTACTGGAAAACTAGAAAAAGAGGCTATAGCTCAACGTCAAGCACGTCAATCGTCGGACGACACCTCACTCAAGCAAGCGGCAGAAGTAAATGTAGCTAATAATCAGAACAATCAATTACACCCAATCCAGTCGGTGAATGTAGCCCCAGCAGTAGAGAATACCATACCTAACGCTAGCCCAGCACTAAAACAAGCCGTCACCCAGAATATGTCAGATATTCAGCACGGTGATGTAAATGCTGTTGCCACACGCCAACAAACAACAGGAATACTAGAAAACTATCTAATCGAACAGGCTACCCAGGGTGTGCAAAACCGAGTTTCACAGGATGTGCGGTATAAGCTTAATGACACACAACAATCAGCGATAGACTACCGACTAAGTCAAGATTATGTTGCGTCTGCCGACCCCAAAGCGAGAGAGATCGCTGAGTTCTTAAGGAAAGATATAGAGCAGCGCAAGTTGGATGCCGCTCAGGCACGAGCAGAAGGAAAGGAAAGCTTTGCTCGACAAATAGAGGGTATGATAGTTAACCAAGAGCAGACCTTAAAAGAGTTTGAGCAGAAGGCGCAAGGCGTCCCAAGTCCTGTATATCGCGGCGAGGAGATTGATCTTGACAATTATCGAGAGTTCAATGAAAGACCAACAACGGATGCTGACCTTGAGACTGACCAACTGATAGATATAGCATCAGAAAAAATTGTGGATGAGTTGAATGAGGCTTTGAAGCTTGCAGGACTCGACGAGAATATAAGGGTTGAGCATAGCACTTCTCGTTCCTCTGAAGCTAATTACATTACGTTTTATGATGACGTAAACGATAATTATTTTACGGTACGGATAGCCAACCACTATGTACACTCGAGCGGAATTGGAGATTTGAATATTACGTTATCTGATCCAGAAATTAGGACATTTGCTGACGTGGCTGATCGTGTGCATGAGGCATTTAAGTCCTTTATCAATAACGCTGTTAATTCAGATATAAAATACAAGCTCAATCCAGAGCATGAAGCACAAGTCAGAGCGTATAACGAACATATAACACGCCTACGCCAACGTGAAGAATACTTACGTGGTCAAGGAATGAGTGAAAACGCTCCAGCCATGATTAACCTACGTAAAGCTCAAGAGCAGGCTATATACGCCAGAGATCATATCGGTGAGGTAGATGAGAACGGATTAAAGTATAAATTAAGCCCAGAGCAGGAGGCGTTCTTTAAGGATTCTAAGATCCGAGACGAAAACGGCAATCTGAAGACTGTATACCACGGCACAGATGCAGAGTTTGATGTATTCAATCCAAACAATACATCGTCTAATAAGTGGGGTGCTGGTAACTATTTAGCGTTTGATGAGAACGCAGGCAAGAATTACGGTAAGAACGTAAAAGAGATGTATGCAAATATTACATCTCCAATTAGCGATAAACAAAAGACAATCTCCTTTGATCAGTATGATGCCCTACATCGACGAATAAATGATGGCGAGCCAGCATATCGTGAAGATTATGATATGTACGATAACGACATGGATTTGTTGTGGGATATTACTGACAATGGTCAATGGAAAAAATATGCTCAAGATATCAAAGACACTACTGGCAAAGATGGCGTGATTATGGACGATATGGCGATCACCTTTAGCCCAAATCAAACCAAATACACCAACAATCTCAACCCAACAGACAATCCAGATATGCGGTATAAGTTAGGTGCCAAAATGCAGGAGTTAGCTAGCCAAAACAAGCTGCTAGCACGCCACCTGCAACTAACGGGTGATGAGAACCTTGTATTCAATGAGTGGCAAAATGAAATGCAGAAGAAAGCATTAGGCTACTACAACCCAAAGACTGACCAAATCAACCTAAACAAGCTTACAGAAGACACTCTAAACCACGAATTAGGACATAAATTACTTACACGTGTAGAAAACAAACAAGACTTATTAAACTCTATCCGTGAATCTTATGGAGATGACTATTTAATAAACAAATACGGCAATCAATATGGAAATGACCTGAACCTACTAGCAGAAGAACAACTAGCCGACGGATTCAGCGATTACTACAACGGAAGACTAAATGGTGAAGATAAAGTACGCCTAGGTGCTAGGTTAGGTATTCCTCAAAAAGTCTTAGCAATATATGACCGAATTACTGAAGCTATTATGGGACTTGTCGGTAAACAAGACGCCATTAAGCAATTCTACGCTCAAATGGAGACGGGGAAGTTCAGAAATGAAGTGTTCGGAAATCCCGAACAGTTGGCAAAGAATACTAACCAGCTAAATAGCGGGGCATCTTATAAAATCCATGAAACGCCAAATGGAAGGCTAGTAGAAATTGAGGGGAATCCGCTAAAAGGAATACCTGCAAAAAATATTCCTCGTAAGGTGCGTGAAGTTATCAAGGAGAGGTTCCAGGGCAATGCTTATCCAATTGGTGATACTGGAGATGTAGCAAAAGTTACAGCTCGAAGCAAGAACGAAATATCTCATCAGCAGTCTACTATGGGCTATGAGGATTACAGAACTAAGGCAGCCGCCGCACATCAAATTGATGAATTGATGAGTTCAATGACACGCATTAAACATGCACCTAATTTGAAGAAGACACAAAAACCTAATGTTGCTTCATATACGTACGGTGATGTTGCCGTAAAGATTGGCGATAGACAGTTTACGGTGAGGGTTAATATAGAGAACTGGAATAACGGTAATAAAACCCTATACGATATATCATCTATAAAAGAAACATCCCCTCAGAGGATAAACCTCTTAAGGGGAGGGGATGTTAACAACTCCACTATAGCAAACAATCCTCAAGATGTCAATACAGACAACCGTTATCAGCACCCTCTTCAAGAAACTATTAACGAAATGGAAGCCAACCCTAAGCCTAAGATGACTAGGGAATTAAGAGAGGCTATAGACGAGTTTATATATGAGAATATAGACCAGAATCTATTCCTAGAACATAATGACACAAATATCCTCGGAAGTCATGGATTGACGTGGAGTATCCCACGCCTGCATGTAGATGACCTACGACATCACCTAGGCAAGGAGTTGGCTGGAGACTTACCATCTAACTATAAACGCCGTACTGGTAAGCGAGATATCGATACGGTTGCTCAGGAAATGGGATATGACGACATCGATACGTTTATCGATGAAATTAAGCGAGTAGCTGAAGCACGTCGGGCAGAAAGAGAGCGAAAAGCCCTATTGGCAGAGTGGCGTAGGGATCCAGATGTCATTGAAGAAGCTCAGAAGATGATTGCGGAGCGACACGCAGAAGAAGCTAAGGTAGAGGCTGAGAAGCAAAAGAAAATAGAAGAAGCGAAGGCGGAAGAAGAACGACGTACTGAAGAGGCTAAGGCAGAAAAAGAGCGAATTGAAAAGCAGCGGGCACTAGGAGAAATACTAAATAGAGGATTAGATGAAGGTCCAAGACATAAAATAGCAGATATAGTACATAATGCTAGTGTAACTACTGGTATTGATGAAAAAGCCGTTGCAAGACAATTTGCTAAGCTGGCTGAACAGAAGGGCTATGACATTACTGGAGAAAGGGCGCTACTGAACACCAATGCACGCGCTGGCAGTATGTTAGATGAAAATGGACGACTACGCCCGATAGACGAAATAGCACCAGAAGTAAAAGAAAAGATTAAGCTACCTGGAGCAGAACATGCGGTCCCAGCACCTACAACTACCGCGAATACAGCTACTCACAATACGCGACAGATGATTTATAAAGATGAGAAGGGTGCATACCATTCATTCTATGAATATAGGAATATCTTTGGTAAATGGCAGCGAACAGGCGCCGAAGCACCAAAAGTAACTTCACCACTACAGAAGAAATTCATAGACGATATTAGATCAGACAAGGCAGTTAATGATGAAGCTAAGCGTGCATTTGATGACGGTCTAGCTATTCAGTATATATGGAGAGAAAACTCTAAGGGTGTAAATGCTGAACTAGTGAGTGCTTTTGATGGTTATATGCAAACTGGAGACAAAAAGGCATATCGTCCAAGCGATAAACTAGTTACATTCGATCCAGACAAACACTATATAGAGTCTGGTAGAGTAGTGGACGCACAAACTGGTCAAATTCTAGGTAACTATATTGAGATGACACCTGATGGCAACGTAACTATATATGCGGGTAAAAAGAAGATGAACCTGAATATGCACGATATTGACTTCAGTAAAATCAAAGAAATGCGCTTTGGTGCAGGTCAAACATGGACTACTGAAGGAATAATAGACCGTATAACAGGCTCATTGAGGCGAAGTAACAGTCTTGATTACTTTAAGAAGGGCGGCAATAAAACTAAAGAGGCGTTACTGAATATTATGTCTGAAACACCTCGTCAAGCTAATGCCGCCGCAGTAAAAGAAGGCAACGCTATCGGTGAACAGATAAAGGATTATCGCAAAAACTTGCTTAAACAAGCTAAAAAACACGGTCCACTAAAGCGTCAAATGCTACAAGACGCCGTATATGTAATTGAACCATCACGTCCAAAACGTGGCGAAAAATCACCATCATACGATGAACGCTTGAAAGTATTTGAAGATGTTTACGGAAAGAGTGCTGCTGAAGCTCTGGATCAATACAACAGCTTCTTACGTGCTGTATATAAGAACCTGCTAGCTCGCCAAAACGAAAAGAGGGTAGAGTTAGGTAAAGACCCAATTATGGAGCGTAAAGACTATATTACGCACCTAGGAGAGATGCAGTCTGGCAAGGGGTCTATCGCGGCTATGTATGGCGGTGCTAAGAATCTTCTGTCTGGCGGAGATGTGGCTATTGAATCTCGTAAATCACTACCAGCTAAATTAGCAGGTCGTACAGGACTGTTTAAGCCAAGTCAAAAGTTTAATCAATTCGCCATGCAGCGTGTAGGTGACGTAAAGCCAACAGATCCATTTACGCCACTAATGGAATACAGCAAGATAGCCCTACATAACATTCATATGACAGATGCTATTACAATGAACCGCTCGCTGGAAGTAGCAGTGCGCGCAGCTAGCGAAGCACGACAAGAATTTGCAGGTAAGGGTACTAGCGGTATACAAAAGCTAGCCGACAGAGTAGACGCCCTGTATAATTCGGCTGCTTCTGGCAAGGTCAATGCTGAAGAGCTAACGCAAGTAAGAAATAAACTATACGGACTAGAACGTGCAATTGGTCGAAAGATAGACGGTATACGAGAACTTAATCGTCTGGCTAGAAAAGCCGACAAGTTTGGTGTAGAGAAGTTAGATGCAAAAGATATAAATAGTCTAAAAGAAACCACCAACAATATGGCTGAAAGTCTAGATAAGATGCTTAATGACGTAAACTTCATGAAGCTGATGTCTGATAGTGCAAACGGACTGACTCAATTTGTCGGATTTGTCCAAGAACATGCAAACCGACTAGCTGGAAAGACAGACCCATTCCAACGAGTCGTAAATGATACAGAGCCAAGCAAAATGCGAAAATTCGCAGATGCAACTGGTAGGGCATTGATGAAGCAGGCGGCACTATCTAAGATTGTCGGCAATATGAATTCAGTAGTAGCTCAGACGGCATCACTACCTGCTCTATTCTCTACAACCAACCCGAAAGCGTTAATACAGGCATTTAAGCTAAAAAACCGTAAAGCTATACTGCAAAAGTCTGATGCTCTAGCCCTAAGGTATGCAGACGACAATCTGACGGATGACACCAAGTTTGAAAAAACTATGAAAACTGCTGGTATTCCTATGGAAGTAGTTGAAAGAGGTGTTATTGAATATACCTTCTTAGCTAAATACAATCAGGCAATCAATAATGGACTAAGCGACGCGGATGCAGTTAGATACGCAGAACGATTCATTAATGACACGGTAACCTTACGCGACCAGATAAGTACCCCACGGGCATACAATAGGCTATTACCTGCATCATTCTTACAGTTCACGCGAGAAGTGACACAACAGAACCGTTATGTATGGAACCAGATGACTAATAAACAAAGAGTGGCACTTGCTGTTAATACGGCAATTGCATATAGTGCGATAGAAGCGTTAACTGGAAATAAGCCAGGGGTTGACCCATTAGGGACACTGATTGAGATTGTAGGCGACTGGCTAAGTGGTGGTGATGATGACGATAAAGACAATTCAGTACAAGCTAAGCTAGAGCGTACGGCTCAAAAAGTAGCTGGTCAAGCAGTTGCAGCCTCACCTATAGCTACAGCTATGGTTAATGCTGCAACGACAAAAGACGACCGCAAGAAGCTATTCGGCAAAGAGAGCAACTTAGGACGTTACGACGGTACAATACCAGTTGTTGATTTACCTCGTAAATTGATTGATACTAAGGGTAAATTGGATGAGGCAGCTAAAGCGCGTGAAGATGGTGATGATGATAAGGCAGAAGCAAAAACTAAAGACGCTATGTATAACATCCTAGGTCAATTACCAGCAGGTAGCCAATTAAAGAAAACTATTCAAGGTATTGCGGCAGCTCACTCTGGCGAAGTAAAAGACGGCAATGGTGAGACAAAGGTTGAGTTTGAAAAAGACAATCCATTCAATCTTGTCCAAGGTGCTCTATTCGGTAAAAATGCGCTAATACCAGTGCAAGTAGAAGAAGGAAAGAATTCGTGGGTCAATCTATTTAAGACTGGTGGTCTAGTCGCTAACGCGTCTAATGGTATGCAAATAAACATGCCAACCAACAACAACCCACAACAAAAACAAGCAACAGATAATCAAATAGACCTACAAGGACTAAGCAAGAAAGAAGCCGCTTCAATTAAAAAGAAACTAAAGAAGGGTGACTATACATTCCAAGACGGATTACTAGTAAACAAAAATGGTAACGTAGAAAAAGGTGTATACAAAAAGCTTGCTCAATCTCAAGGACAAGGTGATGAAGCTTATCGCAACTGGATGAAGGCGTATGATATTGATAAAACATCAACTATTAAAAAAGAGTTTACTTCATTCAATGCAACATTAAACAAGCTACAGAACGGTACAGAAAAGGTAGATAAAGCTAAAACTGCCGTCAATATGATGACTGGTAAATACAAAGGCTTGCCAGACTGGGTAAAAGAGCGCTACTACAAAGAATCTGGATATACAAAGGATCAAATTGAGTACGGTGCGATGACATCTCATAACGAAGTAAGCCTGATGGATAATTACTGGCGTCAAAAGGCTCAAGAATCATCACATGAGGATCTAATACAAGAACTAGCCAATGGTCGACGAAAGAGTATTACAGGACAAATGTTTGCTAAAAATGGTGTAATCAATAAGCTACGCGCTGAGGGTTACATAACTAAACAGGAAGCACGCGCTCTTAATGCTACTCAGTTTGACACTGACGGCAATAAGATAACCAAAGATACCTCAGGTGGCTCTGGACGCTCAGGCAGCGGAAGCGGAAGAGGTAGAGGACGAAGAGGTGGTAGGTCAAGCGGCGGTGGTAGCACATCTCCACTAGCTTCTGCAACCGCTAAGAGTATGAGTCTAACATCTTCTGCACCAAAAGCTAACGAATCATCCGCAAAAAATACAAGTATAAACCAAATCGGACAAAACCTAATAAGCAAGACTAACACTCAAAAACAGATAACTAATACATTGAAAAAGTGGAATGGTGCAAGCATCAGCAAAAACACGCGAATCCGCATTAAGAAAGCATAATAGTGATAATTATGATATAATATAAGCAGAAAACAGCGTGACCTAAAGAACACGGAGCGTCTGGCAATAATAAGCCGGCTCCGTGTTTTTAATTTAGGAAAAACGCCATGAACACTACGCAACTTATATCGGCAGTCATGCTGAAAGCTACTGGTAAGGTGCGCAACCTACCAGAAACAGACAAGAAATACCAGAAAATACTAGGTATTGCTAACATGTATATCCCTGTGTGGCAAAGTGAACCTAATGTTGATTGGCAGTCTTTATATGACCCTAATTACGATATCGGAACACTATCGACGAATCAGGAATATGAAATTGACTTTACTAAGGTTGCCAAGGTAAGCAACGTATACGGCGACACTATAAAGGTCAAAAAAGACAATCAGATTAAAGAATACACTACAGTGCCACCAGAGCAAGCGGGAATGTATAAGGGGCAAGACTGCTGCACTATATCTGGAAATAAACTAGTATTTATCGATCCTATACGAAGTGACGACCCAGTACTTGGAGGTCAAATAACAATACCTGTATATTTACGTGCCCCACTGCTGACAAGTCCAAGTGATATGGTCCCAGTAGACAATCCAATGTGGCTGGTGGTGATGTGCGCGGCTGAATATGCTCGCAACGACATTCTTTTACAGAACCAATACGGTAATCTCATCAATGAAGCTAACCAGCTGATGGAAAAAATGATAGAGAATAATGCTAGTCAAGCTAGATATGCACCTCTAAGTATGATTCCAGGAGTGTCTGACATATGCTAAAACCCCCTAGCAATACTAAAGCACCAAAAATACAGCGACTGTCGGTTGAGGATTGGACAAACGGCGTAGTTACTGCATTTGATGATGGTCGCTCACCGCTAAGAGGTTTAAGGTCATCTGAGAATATGATATTGGATCAGGACTCTGTCATTACCGTGCGACATGGTACTGCTAAATATGGTCCCCAGCCACTAGGAACGGTCTTAGGTGAATTGGCTGAATTTCGTAGCACTACAAAAGACGGATCCGTAAACTGGCTAGCTTGTCTTCAGAGAATAAACGGCAAAACGAAGCTATGTATAGCTAAGGGTGAAGACCCAGCGTGGCAAGTTGTAGAAGGTAAAGAATATCACGAATCCGCCCGCGGTCATTTCAAGCAAATACGCAACAACCTTCTAGTTATGAATGGAGAAGATACTCTTAGCTACTTGGATATACCAACAAAGAAGATAGTAGCATTTCAGAAAATATCAGACCCAGCAAAGCCGATACTAGATAAAAACGTAGGGCTAACTGGTACAGGATTTAAGGTGTTTTATGCAGTTACTTTTAACTCTACTGTTGGTGAAACTGCAGGGTCACCTCTATTATCTCAAGCAATCTCTACAGACCGAGATATGTGGAACGGTGAAAAACATAACCTGTCGGTCAAGCGTCCAGATAGTACAGAAGCTAAGTCATGGAACATTTATTGTGGTGTTGGTGTTGACGGTGGTGGAGAGCCTACACTTTACCGTCTAGCTGCCGCACTGCCAATGGATCAGACAGTATTTGTAGACAATGGATCACGTAGCCTAGATATGTCTGTGCCTCTACCAAAAGACAATAACACGGCTGGTCCAAAAGCAACACGAGCCGATGTAGTCAATGGCCGTATATGGATGACTGGAGATAAAGACAATCAATTCTATGTATGGCGTGGCGGTGATTATGGTCATGAGCTAGACTTCTCACCTGGATATGGTGGTGGATATACACCAGTAGGGAATGGTACCAAAGAAGTACCATTTGCAGTACGACCATATCGAGACGGTAAAGGCGACCCTAAAGTAACGGTCCTAGCTAATGGTACAAACGGTACTGGTAAACGATTCTATATTACACCAACAAACATTACTTACGGTGAAGATACTATTACAGTCTGGCAAGTACAAGAAGATACTGGTGCTGACGGTACAGATAGCCCTGACGCTGTAGTCATTTACAATAACGACCTACTATATCCAAGTCGTGGTGGATTTAATACTACAGGAACTCTACCGCAATTACAGAACGTCCTATCTACAAGACGAATTACTAACACTATTCAAGACGCTATTAGCAACCTAAACAGCAAAGCTATAGAAAAAGCCGTAGGGTTGGCATTTGAAGGGCGCGTCTATTGGGCGCTACCTGTTGCCGCTGACTACAACAACCAGATATGGATTTATGACACCGACCGTAGAGGTGCATGGATGAAGCCGTGGAGTATTCGTGCTGACTGGATGACGCTATATAACGATAACTCAGGTATAACTCACTTCTTAATAGTTCAAGGAAACAAGATAGTCGAGCTATCTAAGGGTGCAACTACAGTTGATGACGGTAAGCCGTTTAACACTAGCGCACAAAGTGGTCAATTGCGATTTGAAGAGACTGGAAGGGATTGGGCGCGTGTATTGAAGGTGGTATTTGTACTACTCAGACCTCAAGGGCGCATTAATCTTACCGCCACTATTAAAACAGAAGACGGATTACAGACGTTTACGGAGACAAGATTTTTCGGAGCATCTTCAAGTCGTACTGGATGGAGCGAGCCAGGCGTTGGTTGGAGTTCTATCGGATGGAGTGAGGTGAGAGGCATACCTGAAACCTTTAACTCTGCTAGCGAAGAGGTGGAGCTAGAGGTAGATGAGGACGCTCACTGGGTGCAGTATGGCTGGAGTTCATCAGACCCTGGCGTAAGTTACAGCATATCGAGAGTGGTATTTGAATACGTAAATATTGGCACGAAAGACCAAAGCTAAAGGAGGAATAACAAAATGGCAAGTGTTAGTGACAAAATTACAAAAGTAAAAGACGGTAGCAATCCTAACGTAGCGCGAGTAGTTACCCCACGACCTGCAAACTCTGATACTCTATCTGTAGATAGTCTAACTGGCTGGACTGAAGATACTGCTGTGCATTTTATGACATATAGAGTAGACTCAACTGGTAAAGTGGTCCCAGGTAGCCAGAGAGACTGGAAGGGTATGGCAAATAAGGCTACTGGTCAGATTATTAGTTTACAAATCCAGAATAACGCAATAGATGACGGCAACTTAGTTGGAGATATTGTTCAAGCTGGTCCTACTGCCGCCTGGGCGCAAGATCTAGCCGAGGCAATGCTAGAATCTCATAACAGCGACGGTTCTCTAAAAAGAGGTGCTGTAGGGGCTGATAATATAGCCAAAGATAGTATTGTTGCTGAATCAATCAAAGAGAAGTCTATTACAGCCGACAAGATAGACTTTACGACTATGCCAATGTTTTCCGCTACTACATCTAAATGGGAAGTTCTGCCACAAAATCAGTCTACTATCGTAAAGTACGACAGTGTAGCTTACGACACCGCAAAAATGTATGATACTAAGACATTTACAGCTAAAGTACCTAAAGACGGTGTTTACCATATCGACGCAAGAGCAGGTATAGCACAAACTGGCTTCTTCTCTCAATATACTGCATATATAAGCATATTTAAGAACGGCACAATGATTAAAGAATCTAATCGCTCTCGGGGTACAGATAACGACCGACACTTGCCACGACCAAGTCTATCTGTCGACTTACTCTTAAAAAAGAATGATGAAATCAATATACGAGCATTCTGTAGCGACCAACGTAATTATGGTGGTGATAGTACAATCAGTGAATTCAGTATGCGACTAGTGGGAATAATCTAGTCTATTGTCCAATTGCTATCCAATTAAAGTAGTAAGCACCCTCTAGCCAAGCTCCGTCAAAACGACGGATAGTTGCCTTAAATGATGAGTTAGTAATCTTTAATGCACTCATTGTTGCAGCGCCCCACGTATCGAGCGGGGAATCTGTCCAAGCGTCGTTGGGGTTGGGCGTGTATCCAATGAATGTACAGACTACTACAGGGAATGTGTCCTTCTTAAACTGGTTTGTAAAATATATATCGGTGGTAGCTTCAAAGGCGCGAGCAGTTACTAATATTCTGGCAGTACCGCACTGTATATTCACAGGTTTATCGGTAGTTGTGTCATTACGTTTTACTTTTACTTTTTCTGCAAGTGGCATAGTCGTAAAGTCTATCTTGTCTGACCAATGTATAAATGGTAAAATAGTACTATAAATTAACCAGTGTGATCTCAAGAAACGGAAGCACGTATAAAGACGAAAGGCTTCCGTTTTTTATATGCCAGGATCAAACACAGACCTAAGTGAACGCCTAGTCAAGCTAGAGGTGTTCAATGAAAAAGTAGCAGAACCATCATTAGCCCAAATATTAGCCAAACTAGACGGGCTAGTAAGTGAGTCTGTATATATAGAGCGAAATAAATATGTAGATGGAAAAATAAATGATATTGAAAAGAATATCAAAGCAATTCAATACCATAACGATACACTAGATGGCAACGTCTTCATAAAAGCTATCGTTACTGGCGAAAAGAAATTCGTAGGCGTAATCATCAAATACACAGGTCTAACTGTGCTTATAGGTGCAGTAGGACTCTTTTTGCTTACTCAATTTACCCATTTTATTCAAGACAGAACACCCGTTGAAGTAATAGAAAAAGTAAAGGAGGTAACAAAATGATAGAAAAAGCACTAGCTTGGTTCTACGCACGTAAAGGACGAGTTTACTATTCGATGGAAAGTCGGAATGGTCCAAATTCCTATGACTGCTCAAGCTCTGTATATCACGCTCTAAAAGAAGCAGGTCTTTTGCCTGCAAGCTATTGGATTGGCAATACAGACACGCTATTTGACGCTCTGGAGAAAAATGGTTGGGTGCGATTGCCTGAGGACGCAAACGGCGAGGCAGATACACAACGAGGAGATATTTTTATTTGGGGTATTCGAGGCAATTCAGGTGGCGCGTTGGGACACACAGGAATGTTTACGGATACAGATAATGTCATTAACTGTCGCTATCAAGCGGGTATTGTAATAGACAATCACGACTGGCTCTGGAGCGCGTCAGGTTGCCCACCATACGCATTTTATCGATACGTTGGCAAACCACAAGAATCAAAGCGAGTAGCACTGCCTGAAGTGTATTATGCAGATGAAGTAGCAACTGTATTCGACTTACGACAAATTAGATGTAACCGATTGATTGATGAGTTTGATTGGGAAGATAACGGCGTACCTATCTCTGTAGCAGTAAAGACAGATAAAGACGGCTATCTGCTGGACGGTGAGATAAATACAGGAGATTACTTCCGAATCGTTGGTAGTACAGAGATATTAGATGAAACCACCGAAAACAACAAACGCTACCTACAGTTGAAAATGGCAGATGATGGTATTTGGGTATTAGCAGAACGAGTACGTGAATTGGCGAATGGGGATGCAGGAACACCACGACCAGAAAGACGACCTCAGCCACAACCAGCCCCAAAGACGCCAGAGATACAACAGACACCTCAAATCAAAGAAAAGCCACAGGAGCAACCATTGGCACCACAACCAACCAACGAAGACGTTATGAGGTCTATCGGCAAATTAAGTCAAGACGTCGTTAAGAATAAAAGCCTATTAGAGAAGATTATCGATTTTCTAATGAGTATTTTTAAGTTTAAGAAATAAGGAGGAGATATGAAAACTACCAAATATAATGCACTAGAAAAATTACACAACGAACTGAATCGCGGTGCGCCAGGCGACGAAGTTTCTCTTAATATCGGCGGTAAAGAGGTGTTGAAAATCAAGTTTCAAACTGGCGGTACGGCTACCACAGAGCGCAACGGTGTATTTATTGAGGACTTACTTATTGTAACTTACGCAAAACTAGCGGACTACAACCGAGGATTGCCTTGTCGCGAAAACAGTTTAGCCCTTACGAAAATTGAGGAAGCTATTATGTGGCTGGCTAATCGTAAGGTTGAGCGTGAATCTCGCGGCGTGTACGGTACTGAGGAAAAATAGAAGGAGGAGATATGAAATCGCTAGAAGCATTAAAGAATATCAACTATAAAGACGTAGCTATCCGTGCTGGATGGACATTTTTACAAACGTTTATCGCGACATTTTTGTTGGCGGGTGTAAACTTAGTAAATTTGCTATTCGCGGCGAGTTGGCACGAATTATACGCTTTAACGATGGCTACCGCATTATCTGCAATCGCGGCTGGATTATCTGCGGCTAAGACTATTATTCTAGACTTAGTACGTCAGATGAAAGAAGCTGTTGAGTAATTCGGAAATCCCGAACAACTGAACAGTTCGGAAATCCCGAACAGTTGACTGAACGTAAAATATTTGCTAGGATAGAAGTATCAATTTCAGATTGCCGGCCTCTATCGATTGAAAAAAGGTTTTCTTTCGATTGGGGCCGCTTTATTTTGCCCTGAAATACTAAAAAATAGGATTTTTCTGTCAAGCCCTTAGCACTACGGACTTGTGGAAAACTCCTCGGAAATGTAAAACGCCAGAGCTAGTAATGGTGCTAGTTAGCTGTTGGCTCAAAATCTGGAGGGTTAACAGAGGTGAAGACGCATCAATTGCAATCCCAATCTCAATCTAAAAGATTTCTTGAAAGAAATCCCAATCTCAATACCAATTACAATTGTTTAGTTACGTCGGATGACAAAAAGCCGATGGACAAGTGGCAAAAGACACGTCGAGCTGAATCTATTGCATATCAGCTTTGCGATAAATTCAATAATCACGACTACTTTTCGTTCTATTGTAAGGTGGCATTGAAATTGCCAGAATATAGAGTTTGGCAACTGGTAGAGGAGGCTCAACGTGGTCAACAGCCAGCGCGCCTATTCTCATTCCTCTGCAAAAAGGCAGGCGTATGACATTTGATACTAAAGAAGCTAGACGTAAACTTATTGAACGTATAAATAAGGCTAAAGCAGATCGAGAACAACTTAGACTATTACGTAAGAATAAAAATGGCTGTGATCATGAATGGAAGACGTATAAACAGATTATCAAGATTGATCATTTTGCTACTGTCATGAAGGGTCAAATACGTCAATATAGCGGTCCAACTTCACCGTATTTTATAGTTAAAGGATGTCATAAATGTCATGAAAAGCATTACATTGACTTAAAAAATCTGTAAAATAGAAAAATTGGGGCGTAAAGGTTACAAATTAAACCTAAGTCACTCTAAGGAGAGAAGAATGACCGCACCAATTCTATCAATCACAACATCAAGAGCTACTGTAATAAGTGAATTGCAGAAAATAACGAAGTACTAGACGTAGAATATCAGACAGAGAATATTAGAGAGCTAGCATTTCAATTTATCCATTATTCAGCAATAGTCGAAGATATGTCACCAGCTACAGTAGCTACTAGAGTAGTACGTCTTAAACAATTTGTTAATTTCTGTGATGAATTACACAAGACCAATATAACCGAGCTGTCGCTTAGATGGCTCGATTTTTATTTTTATGAATACAGGAAAACTCACGCAGCTTCAACTACAAACTCAACAAAACGAGTAATAAAAGCATTCTTCAAATGGTGCAATGAGCATATGAATCTAGACTGTATTAATTCTGAGCTTATTAAGTCACGTAAAAACGCCAAACCACGACCAAGATATATACAACATCATGTTATACAACTAGTACTCAACAGGACGTCAAATAACGTGAAAGAGCGACATATAAACATGCTAATAGATTTTGCATACGACACTGGATTGCGTATTTCAGAGATTGCCAATGTTAGCTATAGAGATATAGACGGATTAAACCTATACGTAAAGGGTAAGGGTTCTAAGGATCGTACAGTATTCCTAACTAAACGATTAAAAGACAAGATAGATGAATTCGCGACAGACTACAACCGATTATCTGGTCCTCTATTCAATACAAACGATAAAACAGCTAGAGTGTGGATCCAACAAGCATTTAAGAAATATGCAGATATTCATATAACACCTCATCAATTGAGACACAGTTTTGCAGTGCGTCTACTAATAGCTGGTTGTGATCTTATGACAATACAAAAATTACTTGGCCATCGCGATCTATCCACGGTCCAGATATACCTACAAATTAAAGATGATCTGGCAGAGAGCCAGTTCTATAAAGCAATGGATCACGCTCAAGGCTATTGACATATTTAACCGATTTTGCTATACTAAGGGCAGTTGAGAAGGGCAATTGCTCTTCCAGGTATTTTTACACCAATAACTTTATGGCTCTCTACCAGCTAAAAGGTATGGCAGCCAAAAAATTGTACCACCAAGACAAAACTGTTGTGGTGGACAGTCGTAGTTATGGGGAGGCGCACCTCACCAAGTTCCTACGATTGAAATAAGTCTGATGAGCGTTCTGATAAATATCAGAGCGTTTTTAATAGAAAAAAGTAGGTAAATTATGAATGAATTTATTTTAGTAGCAATAAAATTATTGATCGGATTTTTTGCGCTGACGATAATAATTAACGTTACAGGAAAAGGTAATTTGGCGCCATCTTCTGCTAGCGATCAAGTTCAGAATTACGTACTTGGTGGTATTATCGGCGGCGTTATTTATAACAATGATATTAAGATTTTGGACTATGTTGGGATTTTGTGCATATGGTGTGTGTTGGTGTTGACGCTGAAGTGGATAAAGAAACATAGCGTTAAGGCTAAGCAGCTGATTGACGGTAAGGCTTTGATAATTATAGACAATGGGAAGATAAATATCGAAAATTGTGAGAAGGTCGGCTTAAGTGCTCATGACGTTTCTTTCAAGCTTCGAACCCATAATGTTTACTCGACGAAAGACGTGAAAAGAGCTGTTGTTGAACAGGATGGCGAGCTTATTATTTCGCACAAAGGCGAGGAAAATCCGAAATTCCCGTTAATAACGGATGGTCAATTGCAATCTGATATTTTGGAAGTAATCGGAAAAGACGAAAAGTGGTTGCTTGGTCAGCTTAAAAAACGAGGCTTAGAGTCTTATGGAGATGTATTTTTAGGCGAGTATGTCGACGGTAATTTGATTCTGACTGCTTATAATTAAAGGTAAATTAACTGGACGAGACGAAAAACGTCGTTGTTTGATGGTGTTGTGAAGTTAACTCTACCGCTGCATCTGGTGGTGTCGTATAATGGTTTGTAGACAAAGTAAAAAGAGGAGGAGTGTAGAAAAATGCTGTACGATGGTCATGTTAATTGTGGGGCAGATATTCTGAGTGAAGATACTTCTGACGAATCGGATAAATATAAATATTACGAGGAAGAAATTGCAAATGATGAAGATTTGCAAAGAAGTGTCGGCGGCAAAGAGCTAGGGGGTGATACGATAGAACCTAGCCAAAACAGTGATGATTACTATCAAGACTTGGAAGACCTCACTGAGGCTGCCTACAATAAGAAAACTAAAGAGAAAATGGCTAGGTTGGCGACTGAATGCGCAGGTCTCTATCCCATAGAAGAGTGCGACACGGAAAAGGGGATAGTGTTCTAGTTGAACGTTTTTGTTACTGGACAATAAGTAAAACTCCGCAATATCCTGAAATTGTCATTTGGAGATTTTCTACGGTAATTAAATTGACAGAGTGAGTCGAGGCAATGATCTTGGCGTTTTCTGGAATGGGAAAGCTTTGTTTCTCATCTGCGAAATTGATGAAAATATAAGCACGTTGATTAGCCAGCTCTCTTTTTAATCCAAGAATAAATCCGTTGCCAGTGTTTTGTGCGATGCTCAAATTGCCATTTTTAAGAATCGGGAGAGTTTGGCGCAATTTTAGCAGCTTTCGGTGCATATTAAGCAGGGAATTGTTTGTGATTTTTTCGCTATCAACGTTAATCTTCATGTGATTATCATTAATAGGAAGCCAAGGTTTTGCACTTGAAAAGCCCGCAAATTGCGAATCATTCCATTGCATTGGCGTGCGCTCCAAGTCTCGGCTATCAACAACAGAATTGGCGGGGCTAAAATTATCTTGAATGTCATCAGCGGTCAATTCTCCATTCATCATGCCAATTTCGTCGCCGTAATATACTACACTGATTCCTGGAGTGAGGAGATTTAAGAAGCTGAGAGCGCGGGCGCGTTCTTCGCCCAATCTGGAGGCGACTCGCGGCTGATCGTGATTTCCGATGCAGAAAAATGGTGTGGTTGAGCTCGCTGATTGTAGATAGTTATCGATTTTTTTCTCAATATTTTTAGCGTGCCATTCGTTGTCGCGATATTCCATAAAAAACGCCGAGGCTTTTGGGTGGGCTGTCAGGATTTGGCTGTATTGATGATAAATATCACCCAGCTTATCATCAGGGTAGAATTCAAACACCATTTGCTTATCGTCATATTCGTCGCAGACTGACGCCAATTCTTGCAAATATTCCTGAAAATGCGGTCCCATTTTACATTGGTCGTGGATAAACGCTCCGTAATCGTTTGGATTGCCATAAAAATCAGGATTTGGAGAGTCGTCTTTGAGATCAGGATCTTTGGAAATTCCCCAAATTGCATCGACGCGCATTCCATCAACGCCCACATTAAACCAAAATCGCACTATGTTTTTTATTTCGGTGCGCACTTCAGGATTATCCCAATTCAGATCTGGCTGTGTTTTCAGGAACGAATGCAGGTAAAATTGCCCGGTGAGCTCGTCAAATTCCCACGAATTGCCGCCAGACAAACTTCGCCAATTGTTAGGCTTGCTATTATCTTTTCCGTCGCGCCAAACATAGTAATCTCGCTTGGGGTTGTCGCGTGAAGATCTGGATTCTTGAAACCACGGATGTTGGTCTGAAGTGTGGCAGGGAACGAGGTCGATCATAACTTTAATGTCGAGATCGTGAGCCTTTTTAAGTAGCGCTTGGAAATCTTCCATTTGACCAAAAGTAGGATCAATAGTTCGATAATTTGCGATATCATAGCCAAAGTCGGTCAGCGGCGATACGAAGAACGGGGAAATCCAAATCGAATCGATACCCAGCCATGATAAATAATCAAGCTTCTCAGTAATGCCGTTCAAATCGCCAATTCCATCGCCATTTGTATCCAGAAAACTGCGCGGATAAATTTGATAAAGAGAGGCGACATCTTGCCAGGTTTTCATGATTTAAGTATAAGCGAGATGAGAGCAAAATTCCAATTTTTAGACGGTGATATGAAAACTATTGACATTCCTACTTTACTTTGGTAAACTAAAAATATGAATGGCAAGAACGATATTTGGAAAGATGAACAGTTGCGTCAGCTGGCGGATGTTCTTGCTAGTATAAGTGACACTAATGAAATACGAGCGTTTCTTCGCGATGTCATGACTCAGAAGGAGATTATTGAAGTTGGCGCACGTCTGCAAGCCGCCAAAATGTTATCAAAAGGCGAAAAATACGCCGACATCATCGCGGCAACGAAGCTCAGTAGTCGTACGGTTGCCAGGATTAGCGACTGGATGCAAAACGGCACTGGCGGTTATAAAAACGTCTTCAAGCATCATTCTCACGTTTTGCCAGCTCGCGCTGAGTAGTTTGCGAATAAATCCAAATGAATGCCGGCGCGACGCTGGCGTTTTGATTTTTTGACAGTCAATTTAGTTAATTTTTGGAGATATTTATGAGTGAAATAAGAACAGCGAGGTTCGCTGCGCCAGATGAGGCGAGAGAGAAGTACGACGCGATTATTCCCGCGTATCAAGCGGCGTTCGCGGCAGAGCCTTGGTATGAAGTAAGTAAATGCGGCGGCTGCTCGTCAGGCTATTCTCGTCAAAATCCTGGTGATATATGTCAAGCTTGTGGCAGCGTGACTGGAGACGAAGCTTATACAGAACAGGAATTGACCGAGAAATTTGATACTATCGGCGAGACGCGCCCAGCGTGTTGGTATATCGAGGAGACACCAGCGGGACTAGCATTGGCGGCGGTCGCTTGGACGGCTGATCCAATACAGATTGCGGCGGAAAAATATCCTGGGTCGCTAGAGATGGCAGCGTGGCTTAAGCAGAAGTACGCGCCAACCGCTGCTCCTAACCCAGAGATATTATGGCTGGACGAAGTTTTTGCTGACCGCCAAGTCTCGAGACGTAATAATCTAGTAAATTTTCGCTCAATGGTATATGGGTTTTCCAATCGCCTAGATCAGACGAAGGTAGCCTATCGGACTATTGTGCCAGCGATGACGCGCGTGGCCATGAGAGACTTTGGCGATGGTGCGACCATTGATAAAGCCAAATCTGATGTTCCTGATTGGCGGAATTTTGTATCAATTGATTTATCTCGGTAAAAAATAATATATAAGGAGGATAAGAATATGAAAATATTAGTAATTGGCGGCATGCACGGAAATGAAATGCTGGGTATTGATCTGGTCAAGAGTTTACAGGAAAATCCGCTGGAAAATATTGACAGCGTACTGGCGAATGAGGAAGCTATAAAAATAAATAAGCGTTTCGTCGAACAAGACTTGAACCGGTCATTTCCCGGCGTGAAATCAAGCGGCATATACGAGCAGCAGCGCCCGATTGAGCTACTGAAAATGTGCAAGGAATATGATATTGCGCTTGACTTTCACAATACGTTTTGTCCGGATAATGACTGTACGTTTGTCGGGGAGGGTGCAAATGAAGAGTTGCTGGGCGCGTCACGGTTATTGGGTTTGCCTCGGGTGATTGTGGCAGATTATGATTGTATAAATAAGTACGCGCTAAATTGCGTGTCGATAGAAATTAGCGTGCAGAGCAGGTTGAATGATGTGAAAATCTGGCGCCAGAAGCTGCAAATGCTTGCTGAAAAGGAAATTGCTGATTGTCAGGCGACTTCAGAGGTGGAGAAGTTTCGCTTTGTATATCGGATGACCCTGGAGGATAAAACGAGGTTAAATCTTGATCAGGCAAACCTAAGGGCATTCCAGCAAATTGACCAGAGTTTGGCAGAGAAAATGGGAGTAAAAACTCCGGCCTATCCGATCTTTATTAATGACAAATTCACGCCGTATAATTATGGTGGGTTATTGAATAAGATTGATAAATAGCTCAGGGTTAACTAGGCTATTTTCGTGGTGGCATTTTACGCTATTTTGAGTGTAAAAAACGAGCTGTACGAACTTAGATCGGGCGGCAAGCTAGAAGATATGCGCCACGCCGAAAATGTGGCGCATATCTAACTCTGTTAACAACTTGGCAGATTTAGCAAGTTATTTGACGAGCGACTATCTGCGCCAGTTTGCAAGAATTTTGTTGAGCCTTTTTAAGTAGCGCCTGAAAATCGTGCATTTTTCCGAAAGTCGGATCAATCGCTCGATAATTTGCGACATCATAGCCAAAGTCGGTCAGTGGTGATACGAAGAACGGGGAAATCCAAATCGAATCGACTCCCAGCCATGATAAATAATTCAGCTTCTCGGTAATGCCGTTCAAATCGCCAATTCCGTCGCCATTGGTATCTAGAAAGCTGCGCGGATAAATTTGATAAAGAGAGGCGACATCTTGCCAGGTTTTCATGGCTTAAGTATAAGCGAGATGAGAGGGAAAATCCAAACAAATAAATTACATATGATGATAATGATGAGTCAATGCATGACCTTTGCCTCGACGTAATAAATACAGATTGACGGGATATGATACGGCAAACGCGGCGAGCATACAAATTAGTCGGCTAA
>CALKRM010000029.1 GCA_937989565.1 uncultured Candidatus Saccharibacteria bacterium
CGGTTTGCTGCCGCCGCGGGAGCTCTTCACTACCATCTACCGCGCGCTCATTGGCAAAGATTCCGGGCCACGCGCTGGCTGGTTCTTATCGATTTTGCCACGGGATTGGTTGATTGAGCGATTGCGACTAGTCAAGTAGAAGCCCGTCTAGTGATTAAGCTTTTCAGGTGGAAATTTTTATCGAATAGCCATATCTGTTGCTTAAAAACATTCTTTCTGTTTTCGAAAACAGCTTTTATGTTTTGGAAAAATGCCTTTCTATTTTGTGCGATTTTTACCGTTTTCCATAATGCTAACGCTGTATTACAATTAGACTAGCTATAGTGAAGCTACACCAGAAGGGGAAATTATGACATTTGAAGAAGCGCAAGAGCTAGTGATGAATCATATTCGCGCGCGGAAGTGGGATACGACGTTATGAAAAAGAGGTTTGGTATGAATAAAAAACTTATTGCGATTATTTCCGTCATAATCATCTTGTGCGGCGCTGCGGCTGGGCTGTGGTATAACCGCCAGCATTCTGCCGAGCAGCCGAAGACTCCGTCTACTAACGTGTCCGACGCTGCCAAATTCAAGTCAGAATATCCGCGAGTGGCGGCGAATAATCGCTTCGTTTATGCCAGCGATAAAGAAATCCTTGATATCTTTGATAACGGCAGCGGCGTGGTTTTCTTGGGCTTTCCGCAATGTCCGTGGTGCCAGCATTTGAGCGAACACGTTGATCGGGCGGCTCGGGCTGAAGGTGTTGATAAAATATACTATTTGAATATTCGCGATGCTCGCGCTAGTAACAACGAAGTTTACCGAAAATTGGTCAAGAAATTAGAACCGTATTTGGAAAAAGATAAAAATGGCAATCCTCGAATATTTGTGCCCGATGTATCGATTGTCAAGAACGGCAAGATTATCGGCCGCTACAAAGAGGAATCAACTGGCGACGATAATATCACGCCAGATAAATATTGGACTAATGAAAGAATAGAGCGGACTTTATCTCAATTGCGTGGATTTATGAGTCAACTGAAATAGTGACAA
>CALKRM010000030.1 GCA_937989565.1 uncultured Candidatus Saccharibacteria bacterium
GCCGCATATATAATAAGCATAAAGAAAAAAATATTATCCAAAAAAGAATTTTCCACCTTTTCTATATTATTACTGTATGGAATTATAGTGTTCGCCGTCTCTATAACTGGCTATTGGGCGCCTGGCGCACAACTTATACCGTTAGAAAGAGCTGCGGGATCTATTCTTGTAATGGTCTTAATTTACGCGGCGGATAAAATAATCCGAACAAAGAAGCCGAACGTTAACGTTATGAATAAGAAAGTTTCGTTTATAGTGTTCGGACTACTACTCGGCTGTATAGTTGCTATTGGATATAACACGGCAATATTTCTGCAAAAAATCAGCTGGATGCCAGTAAAACATATTGTCACCGAATCAAGGAAGGCTAGACATTCTACCGACGACTCTGAATACGTGAGCGTTGCATGGAAAAAGCGATTAGAGGCTTTTGCGCCGTACATTAAAAATGGTGCTAGTATCTGGTCTACTTATACCGGCGTTTACGACTCTATTCACAAGCAGAAAAACGGATCTTCGGGATGTGAAGATTATATTATACATGCATTAGGACCCGACAGAAGAGATAAATACACTAAAGATTTTATAGAGCAAAAACCCGATTACGTCATAACCTTAAATCCGTCGTATTTTGTTTATGAAGAATGGCTATGGTCGCGTCATTGGCAATTTTACAAAGAACTTTTGAATAATTACACCGTAATTGCGACAAATGATTCTCACGTATTATGGAAACACCAATCTGATAGCGCAAACCAGAAAACTACGATACACCCAGAACGTCGTGTACAAAAATCTTCAAGCGGAGATTACGTTATTAACACCGGCACTGGCAATAATATTAGAGTGTTTGAGATATCTGTGCGTTACAAGGCAAAAAGTACCTTACCTATGACCTCTAAGCTGCCGAGATACCTATTGGAAATATCTGGATCGTCGCTACAGGAATATCCAATATCACTGCCACCGTATAACACCAGTTGGAGTTTTCCAATAGCGCTAGGACCAAACGACTCATCTGTACGAATCTCGCCTAAAGCCTACAGTTTGATACCAGGAGTTTCGTTCGAAATACAAGACATGTCTTATCGCGAGATGCCTGTTAAAGAAGATAACTTATATATCTATAAGAGTAACTTCTGCCTACATAACGCCGATAAATGTGTAGAAACTAATAAACACTAATCGCGAGTGGTTTAACAATATTATCGTAAACGGACTATTTTTTAGGCTTACGATATTTTCCAGCCACCGCACGAAGTAATACGTTCATAACGTGCATATTCCCCTTGATTGGGCTAATCTTCGTTGGTGTTTTACCCTTCTTCGGATATGTTCGTATAACTGGCGTTTCAGCCGTTTTATACTGCTTACGACGGCTACTTTCAATAGCGAGATAATAATGAAGTTCGTAAGTTTGAAATATATCACGGAATACAGCAATATCTGGATCTTTGAGCAATTTTGCGCTATAAGCACGGAATCCATTTGTCGTATCGGTATGTCTTTTTCCAGCCGCAAGACTTATCAATGGCGCGTGAATAAGATGAAGACCAACTTCCCTCGAGAGCGGCGTATTTACAGCCTTACCGCCTGGTATAAATCGTGAGCCTTGGACGTGATCATATCCTTGGTCAAGCAATTTAATAAAGTTAGGAATTCTTTCTATACTATCCTTGCCGTTTCCATCGACAACCACAACGCCCTCATAACCTTCAGAGAGAGCCCAAGCAAATGCCATTCTCATCTGCGCGCTCAGTTTACCTTTACCTTTTTTCGTCAATAAAGCTCGCACGTCTTGAGACTTTAGAAAATCAATTCCAAGCGACCCATCAGTACTTCCGCCGTCAGCCACCACGATATCGATTTGCTCAGCCAGCGGTTTCATCTTCTGTAGCTGTTTTTGAATGCGCTCCCCTTCATTGATAACAAAAACACACACGCAATATTTATGCTTCTTCTTGTTTATCTCATCAATTTCAAACTCTGGAAATTCCCATTCTGGATGTAATTGATTTATTTTCTCAGAAGTTATTTTACTCATATTATTACTCCGAAAGATTTTTCCTTTCCGTATCGGCAATAGATACCGTACTGCTTAATTCATCCATCACTATATATGAAGCATCGTCTCGCGCCTCTTTAAGTATTTTTCCAACATATTCCGCTAATACAACCAAAAACATAAATAGCAAGAAAAACATCACAGAAAGCTGCAAGGACATAGTTGTCCATCCCGCAGCCACGTCGCGCTTAAATATTGATACACAAACAACGTATAATGCGTAAATTAGATTAATAACACTAGCGCCGACGCCAACCCACGACATAGCCCTTAGCGGTTG
>CALKRM010000031.1 GCA_937989565.1 uncultured Candidatus Saccharibacteria bacterium
CAGGCACAGACGCAGAAACCTCACTATTATTTTCATTAGCCACCACTGGAGCTTCCTTTTCTCGCTGCTTATCCATAAGAGAGCTTACCGCTCTATCCAACTCATCAAAATCAATATCTGTCATATGCCCCCTATTTTTTAACCTTTATGTGCTTTCGAGATTATCTCCTTAAATTGATATGCATCCAAACTGGCTGCGCCAACCAATAAACCATCAAGTTCATCAATTGCTAAATAATCCGCGGCGTTTATTGACGTAATACTTCCACCATAAACAACTCGAACTAATTCCGCCGCTTTTTTACCGTACAAATGAGAAATATGTCGTCGAATCATCTGTGTAGCTTTTTTTACATCAGACGCTTTAGCGCTGTCGCCAGTACCGATCGCCCAAACTGGCTCATACGCAATAACTACTTCATCAAGCTCGTCCGCCGTCACGTTAGCCAGACCACTAGTCAATTGATCAGCTAGAACATCCTTCGTTTCGCCAAGAGTCTTCTCTTGAATCGTCTCACCAACACACAGAATCGGATGAATACGATTTCGAATTGCCGCCTGAACTTTCAGCCGAATATCTTTTTCGCTTTCAATGAAAATATAGCGACGCTCCGAATGTCCAATTATCACATAATCAGCAATTCCACGAAGATGCGCCGCTGGAATTTCTCCCGTGTACGCCCCCGAATCGCGCCAATAGCAATTCTGGGCCGCCAACTTAGCGATTCGACGATTAATTTGTAAACTCAAACTCTGCAGCGTCAAAATAGTAGGCGCCAGCACCACTTCAACATCTCTATGCGACGGCAGCGTGTTCATCAGCTTATGCAAATATAAGCTAGCCTCTTGCATATTGAAGTTCATTTTCCAGTTACCGATGATTAACTTTTTTCTCATGAGATAATCCTTATGCTTAGTTTATCACCTCAAACCGTATGCGTCTAGTAAACTTTCAATTCCAGGCAATTTTTTACCAGCCATCAAGGCCATACTAGCTCCGCCACCAGTGGAAACATGAGTAAAATTGGCGCCGTCATGCCCGTCCCATTTCAATATAAAATCAGCCGTATCTCCGCCGCCGACTATTGAAACAACCCCTTTATTCTGGGCAATAGCTAGCGCTACTCGCGCTGAACCGATTGCAAAATTATCAATTTCAGCATAGCCCAGCGGACCATTCCAAATAACCATCTTTGCATCAGTCAGTATTTTCGTGAATTTCTCAATTGTCTGACTTCCAATATCCAGCGCCATATCTAAGTTCTTTATTTTATCAATATTAACTTCTTGACGAGGAAAATCCTTAGAAATCTCTGGCGCAACCGCCACGTCAATCGGCAATACCAAAAAATCGTCAACATTCTCTGCGCCGACCTTAGCCGCCGCCAAATCATAAATTTCCGCGACAACCTTTTCCATTCCCGGCTCAAACACACTCTTGCCGACATTAAATCCACGACAATGTAAAAACGTGTTTGACATGGCGCCGCCAATTAAAATCCGATCCGCCTTTTTAATCAGACGCTTAATCAGTAATATCTTATCGCTAACTTTCGCGCCGCCAATAACCGCAACCAACGGACGTTTTGGCTTGTTCATCGCCTCGGTGATAGTTACATATTCTTTTTCTAATAGTAATCCCGCTAGCCCTGGAACACACAACGTAATCGCATGAGTGCTGGCGTGCGCTCTGTGCGCGACCGCAAATCCGTCCTGCACAAAATAATCTGCTCGGACAGCGCGTTGAATTGACTTGGCAAATGTTAAATCATCAGTCTCCTCCTCGTCATAAAAGCGTAAATTCTCCAACATAAGAATACTGCCTCGTGGCGCGCAGCGAACGGCTTGATGAACAGCTTCGCCCACACAATCATTCAGCAATTCTACCGGACGGTTCAATAACTTGGACAGGTGATCTGCGACAACTTTCAAGCTAAACTTAAGATCCTTACCTTTTGGTCGCCCCAGATGAGACATGATAATAATCTTGCAATTCTGCTCCAGCAAGTATCGGAGCGTGGGCAGCGAAGCGCGAATTCTTAGATCATCAGAAATCTGACCGCGCTTTGTTAGCGGCACATTATAATCTGCTCGCAGAAGAATAGTTTTTCCACGTAGATCAACATCGCGAATTGTTTGCTTCGGAAATTTTCTGCCCACCCAAATTCTCCCTACGACAACGTCTTGACTTGAATATTGTCAGTTTTACCTGGCTCTGGATTGTGGCCACTAACAAGCACAACCGTAACTGGGTCTGCGCCGAAATAGCCTTCTTGTTTCAACTCATCAGCTAGCTTAGTTGCTGCATTTGGGTCGTTTGGTCGAACATATGGACGAGAAGCGTACCTTAACGCCAACTTTTGCGCAGTCTTCACATCTTCGGTTACACAAACAATTGGTAGGTTCGGACGATATGCAGCAACGTTAATTGCAGTAGCGCCAGTGTGTGTTTCCGCAATAATAGCTCGAGCCTTAATTCTCCTTGCCAATTGAGCTGCCGTGTAGCTTAAAATCGCGTCAGTTTTTTCACGCATTTCAGCCTTTTCTACCAGCATTACTTCACTGTGTTCTTGAGTGTAGATAATAGTCTTGCGCATCGCACGAACGGTTTCGACAGGATATTTACCGTTGGCAGTCTCATCAGACAACATAACTACGTCAGCGCCTTGGATTACGGCATTAGCAACGTCGCTTACTTCAGCGCGGCTTGGTTCTGGATTATCAACCATACTGCCCATCATTTGCGTTGCAACGATTACTAGCTTGCAATATTTACGACACAAGGCAATAATTCGACGCTGTACAACTGGGACAATTTCCGCGCCAGCTTCCACCGCCAAGTCACCGCGAGCGACCATAATACCGTCACTAGCCTTAACGATTTCCTCCAAATTCTCTGGATCAACGGCAGACTTAGTCTCAATCTTGGCAATAATATTTGCTGTCGATCCCAAATCTGTCAATCGACGACGCAAATCAATAATGTCATCAGCTTTTTGAATAAAACTCAATGCAACATAATCAAAATCTTGGCTTGCGCCCCATTCCAAATCGTTAATATCTTTCTGAGTAAGAATATCGCCACCAAAATCTGTGTCTGGCAAATTCAAACCCTTGCGGCTCATCAAAAAACCGTCGTTCTGAACTTCTACGCGAATTGCAGTTGGACTAACAATTTCTCGCACAACCGTCCTGATCTTGCCGTCAAACATGTAAAGTGGCTCACCGACTTTCATCTTCTCCGCCAAATTGTACTGCACTGGCAAATTGAAGCTGCCGTCATGCTCAGTAATTTCTGAGTCCAAGACCAACATATCGCCAACCTTAACATTCAGCATATTGTCCTTCAAAACGCCCAAGCGAATCTTTGGACCTTGCAAATCTTGTAGAATTGCGACAGGCTTGCCCAGCTGTTTACTAGCTGTGCGCACCCAATCGATCTGCTCAATTCGCTCCTCGTTAGCGCCGTGGCTAAAGTTCATACGGATGCCGTTAACGCCGGCCTCCAACAATTGGTAAACCTTTTCTTGGCTGAACGTTGCTGGCCCAATTGTTGCTAATATTTTTGTTCGTTTAAATATATTATCACTCATTTTTAAAATTATACCACGAAATAACAGTGATGAAAAATGGCGCCAAGGAGACTTGTAGTACTTATTTAATGTCAAGATTTGCGTTAGTCAAAACTAGCTTACCCATTTCCTTAATGCTAGAATATAAATATTATGCCAGAAATAGATAAATATATTATCTCAAAAATTTTGTTCTTTATTTTCGGATCAACTACTGTAATTATTTTCTTTTTATTCTATACTGGAGTATTTATAAATATCGTTGGGTCCGTAGAAGCTGCAATTACGATATACTGCATAAACACCGTCCTACTGATACCCATAACTATCTGGTATGCAATCGAGCGCTCACACAAACCGAAATATAAGGAGAGTGATATACTTGAAGCCTATTCTGAAATGATGTCTCAGACTGACGATGAGTCCGCCGCCAAAGAAACTACGAAGCAACAATGAAAAAGCTCGCCACAATAAGCGAGCTATTCCAAACAATCTTTATGGTGAGCTAACCAATATAAATGTGGAACTCCTTTTTCGCGATTTGTTTGCGCTGCGAGATCGCTTCAAAGAGCTGAGTATAGTCATTAAAAACGGCGAGGTGTATTTACAGATTTGGAAGAGCGTGATGTTTAATTTGCAAAAACCAGATTCAAAACTCTACGGCCAAAACGCTTTTGACAACCAGTTTATGCGCGACTTACAAAAAGCTCGCAAAAGCGCTATCATCGAAAGTCCGTTTCTCAGAACTGTCCGAGTCGAAAAATTTATTCCAATACTTCACCGGCTCAAAAAGCGCGGCGTGACAATATTACTTAACACCAAACCACTTGAAGAACACGACGAAATATACAGACTACAAGTCCAAAAATCTCTGAGTTTACTACAATCAGTAGGCGTCGAAGTGCTTTTTACAGTCAAACATCACCGCAAATTAGTCATCATCGACAGAGAAATTATTTACGAAGGCAGTCTAAATATTTTTTCGTATCGCGACAGTTGCGAGATAATGAGAAGGACGACATACGCGCTTGAGGCGGAAATGTTGATAGATTTTATCGGCTTAAATAAATTTATGGAGGTGAAATAATCATGAACGACGAGGATACAATCAAGGATCTTCATCTGTACGAAGACGAAGAAACGATTCAGAAAACGATCCACTACCTGGAGCTTCACGACCCAGACAATGCCAATCGCGAATACGCGGTCGGATTTCTGAAATTCATGCAGCGATTTGCGTATGTCGCGAGCAAGGATGAGGGGTTTGATTTTGAGAAATTCCTGAAGGAATATAAAACAAAGCGCAGGAGTAATCAATAACACACCCTTGATTTGATCAGCGGTATATTCTATAGCGTTTTGCCTTCAAGTCGCTAATCGTGGATTCTATCTGGTTGAGAGCGTTTAGATAATCGCTTTCAGACAATTGTGCTCCTTTCTGAAACTTATCGGTCAGAGCTGAATATACACCTTTGCTGAATGGTAGTTGGATATTTTCTTTAAAACCGAACAATAGAGAGCTCGACTCGCTTGATATAGTATCCATCCTATTTTGTATTTTACGTATTAATCTACGCAGCTGTTTTACATCTTCTTCATCTATATTATCCTTAGTGTATGTTTCGCTGTAGAGACTATCGACAGCCTCTAATAGCTTGATGATTTCTTCAATTTCCCCACAAACTATTGCCTCATAACTTCGTTGGTTATTTAATTTTCTATCTATAATAAAAGGTGTTACGGAAACTGATATCGCTAACGCCAACAGAGAAACTACAGACCCTAAATCTACTTGTGTATTAATAGACATGAGCTTATTATTAGATAAAAAGTAGTATCCTATGGCTCCTATAAGGATCCACATAGCCGCTAAAGAGACCTGCTTAATTATTGATGTCGATACTTTCATCAATATAACCCCAGAATCTCTCTGTTAATCCAGGCTCGTCATCGCTTTTGATTTCTATCTTTTCTCGTACATCTAGACCGTCCTGTTTACACTGTTGCGATATCTCTAATGCAAGCTCTGATAGGAATGAAGATGCGTACCCCCAAGTATTGTCGAAATCAATAAGTATAAGTTCTTTATCATTGAGGTGTTGTTTAATATAACTATCAAAAAACTCCTCAGCAGAACCGTCACCGTCGCTTTTATATCTGGCGCCCGGTAGGGTTGTGAAGTCGCTAACGCTTATTTTTATTCTGTTACTCAACACAAACCTCCCAGTAGTATATTGTTGCTGACAGGTTTTCAGATGAATCCTTCTCAATACTACCAATATTAACTAGGTTAACCTTAGTTTTGTTTGTAATTATCTCAAATCTTTTATACATATCGTCACCACTTACTGTATCGTATATATATTTTATACCTTTACCTCTCTGTCGTAAAGCCGTGCGACTTTGTAGGCCTTTTGGTATAGCCTGCCTAAAGAACTCGCCTTGAGAGCTTTCTCGCTTGATTATCGTATGCCACCATGGCGATCTTCCTTGCTGCCGGCTATTAGCCTTATCGATTAGAGTTTCGTAAATACCAACGCCCATATCTATTATGCAGTATTGTTTAACCTTGTTTCCATTGTTATTCTTGGTTTCATACGTGTTAACGATCCAAGGGAGGGTGTAGCTGCTATCTGGATTGGCGTGATCTGCGGTATTTGTTACGATCTCAATAATTATTGGAGGAAGGTCTCGTAGTCTTTGTTTACTGTTTTCTCCAAAATAATCGACAGTTTTCGTTAATATATCACTAATTGCCTCTTCGTTGACTTCATCTTCACTTCGAGACAAAAATGCTCCACTGTTAAAATCTGGTATTCTCTCCTTAATAATCATATTTTCAAACTGTGCCTCCTCGAAAAACCTGTACGCTGCGGAATTTGAAAGGGGGCTCGTTACTTCTAGGTATTTTGATTTTGTATTTCTATCCAGCATAAACGCACCCAACAAGCACAATGTAGGAAGGTCGATCGAGGTTATCTTACGTAGATTTATCTGTGTATATTCTTTTTGATTCAGCATGCGCTTTATGGTATTGAAGTATTTAATCACACTGTCTCTGTTATCTAGTATGGAGAAATTAGTCGGAGCATCCATTGACGTGTAGGATATATTCTTTGTAGCTTTTTCACGTAACCGATGATATCTCAAAAGCCTATTGCCATGAGAGTATCTAGCCCTTAACTCTCGGCGATGCCTCTTGCGAGCTATTCTTTGCAGCTTTTCTCTGTCTTTAATTTTTCGCATAGATGTACTTATTATAGCGTATAGCGCGTACGCTTAGATTATTGTATCCAATTACATATCATCTATTATCGGCTCCGTCATGACCTGCGATTTTTTCTTTGCCTGTTTGTTGGTTTTGGTGCCTTTTCTTGACACATCCCCGCTAGAACTTTTTCGCCCAGAAATCTCTTCTCGCTTCCTGGCAAATTCCTTTCGTGAGTGTTTAACAATTTCATCTCGCACCAACTCATCGCCCTTATTTTCCAGTAGTAAAGTCTGCCCAGGTAGCGGCTCCTGCGCGTGCACCGCCGCCAGCCTAGCGTAATAATTATATGCAGGCAGATTACTGATCTCGCCCGGTTTAGCGTATGGACTAAACATCAGCAGCAAGCGCTGTTCATCCTGCGGGTTTCCAGTTCGGAAGCAGAAAATTCCGGAGAGACAGAACCATCTTTACCTAAATAGTCCTTGATTCTATTATTACCTATAAGATAGCCTATTGTTGTCTGTTTCTTATTGTAATATGTGCTTATATCCGAATACGCCAGCGCACTTAAGGCCAAATATTGCTCATTAGTTATGTTCACTCCACCTCCTCTTTATATATTTATTTACGTCACTCGAAGATTCTATATTGCTAATGTCCTGATCCTCCAGCCACAGCTCATGTAGTGAATCATGATAGTCTATAGCCAGCATTACGCCCATTTGCTTTCTTATTTCAGAAGTCACTCTATATATATGCTCTGACAAATCATTAAAATTAACGTCATTTTCTAAAGATATTGTCATATATATTTTTCTGCCAAACTTATTAAATGCATCTTTATAGGAGGGTATGTTTTTCATAATAGCTCTACCAACCTCTATATTGCTGCTTATTCTTATTGATTTGAGTCTAACTCTACCGCCAAACTGCTTGCTAACTAGGTTAGCTATATCATTTCTAGACTCTCTTTCCCAAATACGATCCGGATAGGTATCAGAGTAAGCACTCTCGCCTTTTCTATAGTCAGCTCTATTCCACACTTCAAACCTAAGACTACTATCATCAACCGGATAAGCATCCACATACGGATCGCCTTCAACTCCAATACCGCCACCCTCAATGCGATAATTTTCTACTACAAACTCTTTCCCATACTTTTCCTTAAGGTATTGCGCCATTTTATATTGCTTCACCAAGGCACCGCCATTGATGAGCAGGTAGATAACAGCTATTAATATAGCAACTCCAGCTATAATCCAGAATTTTGATATACGCTTTCGGGTGGATTTTAGTTTAGAGTGTACTTTTTGCACAGGAGTGTTTTTAGGCGATCTTTTACCGTCCTGGACCTTTCTAACGTTTGCGTGTTTTGTTTTTATCGCGCTACTCTTTATCATTAGATCCCTACCCTGCTACTACTATCTTAGCATCATTTTATAGTAAGCATAGGCTCCTTGCAAGATTAAAAACAAATAAAAAAGACCAGTGAGGCCTTTTGTCTGTTACATGGTGACCTTACCGGGAATCGAACCCGGATTGCCAGGATGAAAACCTGGTGTCCTAACCGTTAGACGATAAGGCCACGACTTCAGATATCATAACAAATTATTGTCGAATTGTCTATAGCAAATCAGCCACTTCTCCACCGTTATCTATTAATGTATAATATTTCCATGACAAAGCAGAAGAAAAAGCGCAATAAAAAATATTCTGGAATGGACGCGGCACCTCAGCGACCAAAAGTAACAAGGATTACAGCGACGAATCGCTCCAAATTATCTCAATGGTTTTTCGATCGAAAAAAGCTCATTCGCACCATTGGTATGGCGGTACTCGTTGTAGTTGCCTTAATCATTGTTATTTCTGGAATATTAAGCTTATTCCGTTAGCGAGCTGGCAATTTAAACCCAAAAGTACTGCCTTTTCCTTCTTCTGATTCAAAGATCATTTCGCCGTCGTGCGATAAAATAACTTTCCTCGCCAAAAATAAGCCAACGCCAGTGCCGTCTGGTCGCTTTTTTCTGGCATTTGCGCCGCGGAAGAATTTGCCAAACAAATTTGCTTGCTCTGATTTCGGTACGCCAATTCCCGAATCTTTCACTGTAAACTCAATCGCGCCATTACTATTTTTCAGAGAAATTATTACCTTTTTATGTGGATTTGAATAGTAAATGGCATTGTCAATCATATTCAGCATAACTTGACGAATCTTCTCAGAGTCAGCCGTAATCAATGGAACTTTTCTATCAATCTTTAGGTCCATTTCGACAGACCTCTGATCAGCCACAACCTTAAGCAAAGCAACTTCATCCCGAAGAATTTGAGTAATATCTATCTTCTGCTTATCGATATTAAATTTGCCAGTCTGAAGCCTAGAAACATTAAGAAAATCATTTATCAACCTCACCATACGCTCACTCGAAGAAAACGCTTCTCTAAGAACCGCACGCTGCGTCGGCGTAATCTTCCCCAGATCGCCCTCTAGCATCATATCCAGATAACCCTTAATACTAGTCAACGGCGTTCTTAATTGATGTGAAGCCATAGAAATAAACTCATTCTTCGCCTCGTCCAGTCGCTGAAGCTGCCGATTGCTGAACCTCAACTCTTTAGTCGCCTCGTCAATTTTACGCTGCAAACTTTTATTCAACTCATTAATTTCTTCCAATGACAAAGAATTTCGAATCGACACCGCCAGTTCCCCAGCAATCGATTCCAGCATTTCAATATCACGAGAACTATAGCCCAAACTTTTATGCTCGCCCAGAAATAGAATTCCCGTTTCTTGATTTTGATGCAGCAGCGGCATAACAATTTTCGTGCGATGAATATCTAAAAGTTTCTTCAGTTCTGGATCCTTTACTTGATTTGCCAAAATAACTTCCGGAAAACTACAATTCTTATAATAGTAGTCCATAATCCTGTGAACGTCTTCCTCAACAACAGATGTTCGTCGCCGACCCGCCCGACCATATATTCCTTTTTCTGGAATACAAAACGCCACTTTTTCTGCCTTAAGAGAAGTCGCTATATAATTGCCAACACGTCGAGTTAACAATTGCAGATCCGCCGTATAGGTTAATATTTTACTAATTTCACGCGTAAACGTATCGGCATCATATTCTCCGTAATAAAAAACCCTATCAGTAAATTTATCAAAGATTTTCTTCACCGGCTGATACATAACCGCCAAAATCATAGCCAAAATCATATTCATAAGATTTACGTGACTATCAACCGTCAGGCTGCGTTGGAAAACCAAAATTGAAATGACATATGCGGAAATCACGTAGACGACAGCCAGTGCAATTAATAGCAACATGTACGAAATACTTCGGGCCACCGCCATTTTTACGTCCATCAATCGATATCTGACGATGCTATACATAATTGCGAATAAGAAAATAATCGTAGCAATTGGACCAATCCATATATATCGATAATCACCAAGCGCCGGAAGAAACAGATCCACTACAAAGCCAGGAATGCTACATATCAACAGACCAATCATGTAAATCGCGACTTGCTTGCGTCGAACGGGATCTGATTTGCGCCACGCTATATGACCAAAACACATAGAAATTAAGAAGAATACTGAGAAAAAAGTTGCAAAAATAACATAGTTGACTGCGTGAATCGGAATTCGAGAAAAATCTACTGGCGTGACAATTTCTGATGTATTAATAATAAATTCAGGCACCAAAATAATGTATAGCGAAAAAATCGTTATTAGTATACTAGACGCGCAAATAAAACTCTTCGTTGATTTTGTCGATGGAAGGAACGACTTTGTAGTGAAAATAGCCAACGCAGGACAAAAAACAGCCGAAGCGACATAAAACCACCTGGATGCGGTATCTAATACTACTCCATTGTCAGCCAAAGAAAACACTTCAAGTCCAGCTGACCACACAGCCAAACATAGACAAACCAGGAAAAACCAATGCTTCGCATCATGACGACGCTTCGACTTTTTAAGTACAAGCACGCCCAAAATTAGCGCCATTAACGCAACCAATCCTAGCACTAATGCTCGTATCATCATACTAATGCTTATTATAGCATTTTATTCTACGTTTTAATCGCAAAAACTGTGTAAACGCCGCTTGCGGTAACTGTAGCTTCAATAGATTCTTTTGGTATGCCAGATTTTTGGAGCAATTTAAAACCTTCTTTAATTGAGCGCATCCTAACTTTTGGAACCCACCCCATTAGTCCATGCAAAAATTCTTTTTGTGGGCGATTTACGTTCATATTGCCAGTGATCATTAGTCCACCGGTTCGTAAAAATTTCAATGATTCTCGTGTCAATTGTCTATAAACGCCATCTGGCAGATATTCTCGCAAGCCAGAATCTTCCGCGATATCTAGCTTACGATTTCCCAAAACTCCCTCCAAACTCAGAGGTTTGCCAAGCTTACTGAATAATCGTTCGCAATGAATTTCAATCTTATCTTCCAAATTCCATTTCTTAGCCAAGCTCTGTGCCGCTGCTAGAGACAACGGATCTTGATCTAGCAGGATAACCATCGGCGCTTCACCCGTTTCATCCTTAAGTTTTTTCAGCATCTTCAAAGTCGCCAATCCCGTTCCGCAACCAAAACTCATCACCAACATATCGTCAATTGAACGATTCTCTTTTTCTGCCACTTTCTTCAAATGATCAATCGACAAACCATTCACTGTTTCCACTCGCTCACGAATACCAAGCGAATCCGCACAATGCCGAATGACGTTAGAAAACTTCTCCGTCACCGGCGCCTGAATAAACTCTCGGACTTCACTAATTCTCTTCTCTACTTCTTCAATAGCTGTCGCTTTATCTACGCCGTTGTTGATTCTATCTTTAATCATAACTTCTGTCAGCGGTAAGCCATTAATCTTCTCATCAAATACCGATTTATCCAGCGGACCACTCATAGTTGGATATTTACCTTCTGACAATATTTCGCCATTTTTACCAGAAACTCTTAATCTATAAGCTTCAGAAATTGTTAAAAACGTCATTGCGGAACCTCGCTGATTGTGCCACGGCTTCGAATTAGTCTGATTTTTACCATACAATAACTTGCCGCGGAAAAACTCCAGATACGAATCTATTTTTTCACCCCACTTGCCCATCTTCACAAAAGGAGTTTTATCTAAAACATTCGCAATTGCCGCGGTGGCCAGATTTTTATGAATAAAGTTTTTACGAATCTCTTTTAATTTTGCATCGCCTCGCTCCAAATAGTCATATGTATTTTTAATATTATCAGGGTTGTTGTATGCAGGATCGGTCTTTTCTCCAATTTTAACCCTGCATCCCTCACTCCTAAGATCCGCAATTTCCTTGTTTAATTTTTCATTAGCTTCATGATCAACTCCATTAAGAAAATCACCCGCTTCTGCAATATACCGTTCGTTCCTAAAGTTTTCCATGCCAAAAATTATAGCACAGTTTATATGATATACTTAGAGCATGATAAAAATCGCTATCATTGAAGACGACCCTACCATCAGCCAGATGTACCGGATGAAGTTCGAATCGGACGGGTTTGACGTTCGCTTGGCTGCCAACGGACAAATTGGCATAGAAGTAGTCGAAAAGTTTCAGCCAGACATTATTTTGCTAGATTTACAAATGCCAGAAATGGACGGCGCGGAGGCTTTGAAACGAATTAGATCTAAAGATTGGGGGAAAACTATTCCCGTTATTGTCCTCACCAACCTTGGCGAAGAAGAAGCTCCGCACGATTTGAAGAAATTAGGAATTCATAGCTATATCGTAAAAGCAAATCTCACGCCACGCCAAGTTGTCGAGCAGGTCAAAACTGCCATAAAAGCTGCTTAATTTTTTGATTGATTCGCAATTTTTAGACAAGCCGTAATTACATTATCAAACAGCGCAGAAACCGTTAGTGGACCAACTCCACCTTTTTTTGGTGTAATAGTTACATCATTACGCTGACGCACCTCTTCAGATACGTCGCCAACAATTTTTCCATTTTCCGAAGCAGTTCCCGCGTCAACAACGACCGTCTTAGTCTTAATCATCTGGCTTTTAATCAGCCCCGGAACTCCAGTTGCCGACACGATAATATCGTAATTTATCAATTGAGATAAATCGTCGCCTTTTTCAAAAACTGTCACATCGACGTCAGACTTTAGCCACATCTTCTCAAGAGGCGCGCCGACCAAACGGCCTCGCCCGACAATTGCAACTTTCTTGCCCTTCAAGTCAACGCCATATCCAGCCAGTAGCCAGCTAATAGCCGTTGGTGTAGCCGCTTGAAAAATCGCCTTTTTACGCAGACCGTCAACGTCTTTATCTTCTCGAATGCTCTCGAGTAATTCCTCGGTCTGCTCAGGATTGCTAATCGGCAATTGCAGAATTATTCCTTGAACATCGTCTCGATTATTCAATTCTTGAATCACTTCCAAAGCTCCGCCCGCAGGGACTCGATGAATCTCCACGTCAATCAAAATATCAGCACCATACCTCTGTTTCAAACGCATATACGTTTCAATAACTGGATTTTCGACATCAGTAACAATTGCCAAACGAGGATTAATATGCCAAGCCTGCCTTAAAGCTCGCACTTGTTTTGCTTGTCGCTCTTTAATAAACCCTGCTAATTCTGCGCCGTTTAATTCTTTCATCGTCATTAAGTATAGCAATTTTACCATCTTGAGTACAGATATAGTATGTGCTATAATTTGAGAAGCTTGGATCATGGCGGATGTAGCTCAGTTTGGTTAGAGCGCTGGATTGTGGCTCCGGAGGCCGTGGGTTCGAACCCCATCATTCGCCCCAAGTTTTACGACAATTTGTTTACATCGATAAATTATTTTCAATAAAACGGTAGACATTTTTATTAATTGTTGTATAATGAAATCGTGGGCCAGTAGCTCAGCTGGTTAGAGCACCTGCCTCTTAAGCAGGGTGTCGAGGGTTCGAGCCCCTCCTGGCCCTCCAAGAAAATAACCTCACATTGAAGTGAGGTTATTTTCTTATCCAAATGGATTATATCCGCGAGAAGACGGCTCACGAAAAGTAGTTCGATTAGCGTTAAACGATTGACGAGAATTGTTCACACCCGACGGAGCGTTGTTATTTTGTAAACTGTTAGCCTGTCGATTCCCATCAGATAAACCAGCATTATCAAGACTATTAGCACTCCTCAATCGAGACGTCGCACCAATCTCTGCACTAATTTGCCTTACTTCACCAACCACTGCCGAGGATTGGTATTTTTTAATATATTGACGTTCTGAATTCACTTTACGATTAGCTTTCAGAGATCTACCGGTCATTCCATACGCCTTAAAACCATCAATTGACCTTCTCAAGGAGCCAGATAGCCTAATCATCATTTCCCGCGTCATTTGCGGTTTTTTATTCGCGTCCATATATCCCCTATTGTTATATGAAATGGCGCCCCGAGTAGGATTCGAACCTACGACCTTAGGCTTAGAAGTCCTCTGCTCTATCCAACTGAGCTATCAGGGCGTATTCACATTATAGCATCTTTCTGCTACAATAGTAAAAGCTTGCGGGTGTAGTACAGCGGTTAGTATGCAAGTTTTCCAAACTTGAGATGGGAGTTCGATTCTCCCCACCCGCACCAAGTTAGACAATTTCAATCCATAAAGGGCATCGATGGATCCATATATTTATACAGAAAAGCCAAAATACCAACCGCATGACATTGAAGATGCGTCCGAATTTTATGATGTAATTGAACGAAGCAGCTTAACGCACCAACTGTCTGAAAACCGACCATATGTCTATTGGACAATGGAGATTTATGATAAGTCCAACGGCATTAAAGGCGGCGGCGGACTTGGGGTTTTGGCAGCAGACACGCGACGTGTAGCTGAAAAATTAGAAGTTCCATTCGTAGTGGTGACACCGTTTTATCGTAGCGAATCACACCAGAAAATCACCGACCTCGCACAAGAAGAGTTTTCAGAATCCGTTTCACCTCAAGATTATGGATTTGAATATATTGACGAAGTTTTCGTAAGTTCAAACGGATTCCCAGATGCAAGCTTAAGCATTTTTAAGAAGACGCTCGGTTCAACGCAATTTGTTACAATTTCAGAACCGAACTTTGGGCAATTGTACGAAGGCGACGGATCTGGTGACCATAGACTATACCAAGAAGTAGCGCTGGGTTTTGGCGGCTATAAAGCGTTGAAGCTTCTCGGTATTAAGCCGGCTGTTATTCAACTTAATGAGACCGCAACGATTTTTGCCGCATTAGCACGACTAGACGAACTGTGCGCTAACGGAATGAATTTATACGAAGCCATCGTTTACGTTCGCAAGCACACACTTTACACGAACCACACACTTCTTCAAGCGGCCGAACCGGAATTCCATCGTTCGCAATTTGAAAAATTAGTTCTGCCAAATATAAAGAGCAACGCCGTGCGCTGTTGGCTAATGGAGCAATTCCGTAATGACAGACTGAGGCCGAATCTTTTGGCAATTGAACTTACTGAAGCGAAGAATGGTGTAAGTAAGTTACACGCCCGCGTGGCAAATTTCCGCGACCGCAACAACGACAAAGTCAAATTTCAAGCCATTACCAATGGAATAGATCTTGAAACGTGGGTACTGCCTGAAATATTGCAGACATATCGCGACCACGGCATTATCGATAAATTTGGATTGCCCACAAATGATTTTTCTGAAAAATTAAACTCGCTGAGTAGCGCGGATTTGAGGTATTTGAAAAAACTCGGTCGAAAGGAATTGAATCGAGTCCTATTGAGTCGCCAAGACCAGTACGGAAAATCCATACAAATCCCAGAAAATGCAATATTATTCGACTTCAAGCGAAGATTCGCCAATTACAAACGACCTTATATGCCGCTTGAAAACCCGGATTCATTGCGTCAAATTCTCATCAGTCACAACGCGCATTATATTCTGACAGGAAAAGTCCACCAAGGCGACGTGACGATGTATCAAAAATTGCTCGAGATATTAAAATTGATCGACAACGATCCGGTCCTCAAGGAGCGTGTTCATTACATACAAGATTACGACGAAGAGTTGGGACGAGCGTTAGCAATCGGCTCGGATGCTTCGATAAATATTCCTATTGTCGGGTTAGAAGCGTGCGGCACGTCGTGGGAAAAAGACGTCGCCAATCTGAAACTCCTCATCTCCACTAGTGACGGCGGCGTTGCCGACATCCAGCCAATCGCTTGCCTCGAGGTTACCGGGAGAAACTACGAAGCTGAAGTTTCATCTCTGTACGTCAACATGCATAAAGCTGCCGCTATTTTAAAAAATGACCAATTGCTAGAAAAACATATCCGCCACCAATTAAGCAACTATTTGCCAATTATTTCCGGCGCCCGAATGATGAAAGATTATCTCAAATTTATTTTTCCAAAACCGCAAATCCAGCCTAAAAAAGAACCGCAGATTAAGCGAATTCCTATTCAATAATCACTTCAATCTCAGCACCTAGCGAATTTAATCGTGCCGCCAATTCCTCGTATCCGCGATTAATCGAATATACATCGCGCAGAATCGATACGCCTGGAGCGGCAAGCATTGCCAAAAGTATCACAACGGACGGACGAAGCGCTGGCGGAGCAACAACGTCAGCCGGCTTCCATCTTGTTGGGCCGGTGATATAAACACGGTGTGGATCAACCAGCTCAATTTGCGCATTCAGCTTGCTTAGCTCTGTAAAATAAATTGCTCGGTTTTCGTAACTCCAGTCATGAACTAACGTACGCCCCTCGGCCACCGTCGCGATAAGCCCCAAGAACGGCAAATTGTCCATATTAATTCCAGGAAACGGCAAGGCGTGAAGTTTGTCCTTGGCAGCCTGGAGTTTGGAACGCTGCAATTTAATATCAACCAAACGAGTTTGCCCATTATTAGCAAAATATTCCTTGCTGAGTTCAAACTTAAGACCCATTTCCGCCAATGTTGCTAATTCAATCTCCAAGAATTCAATCGGTGCGCGACGAACAGTAATTTCCGAATCTGTCACCACAGCCGCCGCAATAAAGCTCATCGCTTCAATTGGATCTTCGCTCGGATAATAGTCCAGATTTTTACTAATTCGTTTACGGCCCGTAATTTTCAAGGTTGTCGTACCAATTCCTTCAATTTTCACGCCTAACTTTTTCAGGAAGAAACAGACGTCCTGGACCATGTAATTTGGGCTAGCATTGCGGATGATTGTAGTGTTTGGCGACAACGCCGCAGCCATAATGATATTTTCCGTCACTGTGTCGCCGCGCTCCGTCAGCAAAATCGTCCGATCGCCAGAATTGACATCAGTTTTTGCGTGATAATAATCAGTTTCCGCCGTGACGTTCATTCCAAAATGCCTCAAACCACTAAGGTGCGGCTCAACTGTGCGCTTACCTAAATTACAGCCGCCGGCAAACGGCAATTTGAAATCGTCATATTGATGCAGTAGCGGACCAAGGAACATAATTACCGTCCTAGTTCTCTTCGCCGCAGCAATATCCATATCTTCAAGCTTCAAGCGTGCTGGCGGCACGATCTCAAGATCACTGCCGTCCAACCAGCGAGTTTTAACACCAATCGAGTTCAGAACCTCGATAATTCGGTTAACCTCCTCAATTCGCGCTACTTTCCTAAGCGTCGTCTTCCCCTTATTCAACAAACTTGCACAGAGAAGGCCTACTGCGGCATTTTTACTAGTCTTAACTTGTATCTCACCAGACAATTTTTTGCCACCAGTTACCTTAAAATTCATTTTTCCGGAATGGTTTACGGTTACAATATTATTATTAAGCACTTCACTAATTCGAGCAATCATCTCAATGCTAATATTCTGACCTCCGTTTTCAATGCGATTAATAGCACTTTGCGACGTGCCAATCGCCTCAGCTAATTGCGTCTGCGTCAGACCTTGTTTTTGACGATTTTCAGCGATTAAATTGCCGATTTTTTGAAGATACTTGTCTTTTATCATGCGTAAATTATATCACTGATGATATATATAAGCAATGATATAATAGGTATTAACGGAGGTTTAGTCATGAAAGACAAGAAAATTGAAGAACTTATAAAAGCAGAAAAAAAGCGCCAAACGGACGGCCTGGAACTGATTCCTAGCGAGAATTACGTTTCATCAGATGTACTCCAGGCGCTCGGTAGCGTTTTCACTAATAAATATTCAGAGGGCTACCCTGGTCGACGCTATTACGGCGGACAAGAAAACACTGATCAAGTCGAGCAGCTGGCAATTGACCGCGCTAAAAAACTTTTCAAAGCAGATCACGCCAACGTCCAACCACATTCTGGCGCACAGGCTAATGAGGCTGTTTATTACGCTTGGTGCGAACCCGGCGACACTATTCTGGCTATGGATTTGGCTCACGGCGGTCATCTTACTCACGGCGCTCCAGTTACCCGCAGTGCCAGAGAATACAACTTCATTCGCTATGGCATAAAAAATATCGACACTGGCGAAATTGACTATGAAGAAATTCGTCAATTAGCCTTAAAGCACAAACCAAAGATAATTTTGGCGGGATTTTCGGCATATCCACGAGAGCTAGATTACGAAAAATTTGCTGAAATTGGCAATGAGGTTGGCGCTATGCTAATGGCAGATATGAGCCATATTGCGGGGCTAATCGTTAGTGGCGTTGCCAAAAACCCGTTCGACTATGGCTTTCATGTAATCACCACAACAACTCATAAAACTCTACGTGGACCACGAGGCGGGCTGATTCTTAGTCGAGGAATAGTTGGCAATCCATTGAAAAAACCAGAGAAAACTCTCGAGAATTTGCCTACGTTGATTGATCGAGCAGTATTCCCTGGCACGCAAGGCGGACCGCACATGCACACCATCGCTGCAAAAGCCGTAGCATTTGGCGAAGCTTTACAGCCAGAATTCAAAGATTACGCCGAGCAAATTGTTAAAAATGCAAAAAGACTGGCGGAAGAATTGCAAAAACGCGGTTTTAAGTTAGTAACTGGTGGCACCAGCAACCATTTAATTCTGGCAGATATTCACAGCAGCTTCGGTATTGACGGCAAGGAAGCGGAAATCGCCATGGATAAAATCGGTCTAACGCTTAATGCTAATGCGATTCCGGACGACCCTCTGCCAAGGTTCAGACCAAGCGGTATTCGCTTAGGCACGCCAGCCGTCACAACGCGAGGCGCCAAAGAAGACGACATGGAAAAAATCGCGGAATGGATGAGGCGGTCAATAGATAATCGCGATAATGACGATGAGTTGGCTGAACTCCGTAAAGAAGTCGTAGAATTCTGCCATGCTCTACGCGATATTTAATGTAAACCTGCGCATAAAAAAACTCCGACATAACGCCGGAGTTTTTTATTTACATACTTAGCTGATTAACAGCCAGTACCGACTGTTCGCTCCTCTACAGTGTCCTTTGAGAAGTTGTAGTACTTAACGTGCGCACCCTTATTGCCTGAACATACTTTATACTCAATAGTGTTAGCTTCTTTAGGAGCAGTACCAGCAGTAAGAGTAGTACCGGTAGCAGGCTCATTAACTGTCTTTACATCCAGGTAGTATGGTTCGCCAGAATGAGCAGCATCTGTTAAGGCTGCCAAGTTAGCTGGGTACTTGCTCTCTGCTGTGTTGTATAGCTCAGCTTTCTTTGCAACGGCGTCAGCAGCAGATTTAGCAGCAGATGTCTTTGCCTGGTTTTGTAAACCGTTGTATGCAACCAAAGAAACAACTGTCAAAATTGCGATGATCACGATAACGATCAAAAGCTCAACTAGTGTAAAACCTTGATTTTTTATATTCTTTGTAGTCACGATAATGTGCCCCCTAAATATATTATTTTAATTTGTAATTCGATAATACTACAACGTTTTTAAAAGCGCAAGCATTTTTTTAATATATATATCGATTCTGTGTTGGGCGCAAGAATAAAGACTCTGTTGGACTAAATCTATGCTCATATGTACCGTCGCCGATTTGCCCATCGTCATTCTTTCCCCAACAATATGCGCGCTTATTTGTCATAATTGCGCAACCGCGGTTTGCTCCAGCAGCCAAAGTAACTACGTCTTCTGACGAAGGAAGACCACCTGGACCAACATACACCGGTCGAGGAGTTCTCGAATATGGCAGAGAGCTCGATCCCTTATTCGCACTCTCACCCAACTGACCAAATTCATTCCCCCCCCAACAATACACTTTATGCTTACCGCCAGAAAGCTCCACCAAAGCACACGAATGACCAAGTCCTACAGCAATACGCTTCGGCACTCCTGGCAAGCCTTTAACTTCTTTAGGAATTGTATATGTTCTATAGGTATGGTCGTCGTAAGCACTAGCTCCGGATTGTCCATCACCAGCACCGCCCCAACAGTACACTTTTCCTGAGGCAATTGCACATACGTGGGTAGCTCGGGAAGACTGAGCAGTAGTAGTAGTCCCTAGATGTGTAGCCATATACGAATATCCGTCTTGAGATATATCAGTAACGTTGGATATATTAGTAACGCGAACAGGTTGACCGTAGTTATAATGAGGAGAAAAAGCCGTACTTCCAGTCTGCCCGAATATAGCCTGTCCCCAACAATACGCAATCCCCGTATCCATAATGGCACACATAGTTTGCGACCGACTACCGCTGGTTGATAATTTAACTGCTTTATATCCAGGTTGTAGTCTCCAATACGGATCGCCTCCGGTAGCAACAGGTACTGGATCTGGAGATAAAGTCGGATGACGAGGTGCGTTATAGCCTAATTCTCCCTCTTCATTACTTCCCCAACAATAAATTTTACCATCAGCAATTGCACAGGACACGTCCCCGGTACCGCCAATCGCTGTGACATTTTTACCGACAATATCCCCGCCGACTTCAACTGGAACAGTAGAATACTTATGAGCTCCATACTGCCCATTGCCCAGCTGTCCCTCTTCATTACTTCCCCAACAATACACTCTCCTTACACCGCTAAGTTCAGTTAAGACACAGCTGTGGAATTGCGCTGTAAATATATCAATAATTTTCCCATATTTCATATCACCCACTTGCCGCACTCTCACTGGAACATTAGCCTTAGTATTCATACCATCTCCCAATGCTCCTTTTCCTTTCGGATCGCCCCAACACCAAACACTATTAGACATAAGAGCACAAGTACGGAATGATCCACTAACAACACGTGCAGCATTAAGATCCGCTGGCCAGGTAACAGCCTTCTTAACAATAGCAGTATAAGTTTTTACAACGCTTCCGCCACTTATAAGTTCAACTCGGCCAATCGCTGAAATCTGAGCGGTGGCGGCCGACAGAGCTACACCAGACGACGCACCCTTGGTTGACGCTTCCAAATTGCCGACTTCAAATGTAGTTCGCAATTTACTATTTTCAAAAACATATTTATTGCCATAAAAAGCCGTAGCGCCTTTACAGTTAGTGTCTGGACGCAATGGACCAATCCCGCCAGCAACAGACCCCCATGATTGTTCAGTGTTGTTTGAATCTAGACAAGCGTTAGCGTACGCCGTACCTGCCTCGCCCGCTTCTTGAGCTAACTTATAATAATATTCTTCTTGAGAATAAATATACGATTGAGTAACAATTCTCATAGAGCCCGCCAGGACGGCCATAATAAAAGTACTCATCAAGACAATTAGAACTAGAGAATAGCCATTTTTTTGTCGAATCATAGGTTATTTATCTTTCGTATCATTAATGTTTGCGAATCAGAAACTTGCCCACTCGGAGATTGAATTTTTAAGGTCACTTTTATACCGTTTGCCGAATCTAAAACTCTTAATGACGTCGCAGGCGCGCTATATTGATCGGCGACCAAAACATCTCCCTCGTAATAGTCCACCTTAAATTCCGAAACGCCCGTCGCTAAAATTGAATCTTGATGAACTTTCATAGCACGGCTCTTAAACTTGTTGGCATCCGTACTATTCATACAGAAATAATTAGCAGGAGCTCCTGTATACGGATTGCCGTAAGTGTCTATCAAATCATTATACACGGTACGACGATGTAACTGGCCGTCTTTTAAGAAATAAATTACTATCTTCTTATACTTTGGCTGCTGAGTTTTATTCGCCGCACAGTCAAACCTGGGAGTTCTTAAATAGACAATTTCTCGAGTATCGGAACCACGACCCATAGTAGTAGCATATTGTAACAATATCAAAGTATTCCTATTATACGTCCATACTTGGCTCGCGCCAGAAAAGCTCTTATCTTTAGCAAACGTATCATATCCGTCGTAACCGCTCACCTTAAAACGCGAAGTTTGCCTCACGTCAGTTTCAATTGCATCCATAGAATTGTGAAGACTACGATTAATATCAACTCTTGCTTTACTTATGGATGCGCTTTGGTTTGCCGAAATTAACATCTGGCTAAACACGCCGACAATCATAGCAATAATCACCATGACCATCGCCAGCTCGGCTATAGTAAACCCACTTTCTCTAAAACGCTGCGTATGTCGCATGTGTAACCTTTCTTCCACTGCCGGCGCCAGAACTTGGCAATCCATACTCTACAACAGACTCTACTTTAATTGGCATACCAAAACTTGCCGTGCCACTTTTACATCCATATGGAGCCGAAGCATACACTTCCTGTCTAACCATTCCCGGCAATCCATCAACTCTACCTATACTCTCCATAACCGAATACCTGGAGCCTGGGGTTCTAGTACTCGGAGGAGGTGCTACACACTCAAACCACGTAGGAGGAGAGTCGTTTGCATACTTACGCATATTGCTGTATGCCAAATAGCTAGCCTTCGTGTGCTGCACTTCTAAGACAGATATATTGCTGACCTGGGTTTGCATCATTAAAATAACTATCGAAAAAATACCAATAACAACCAAAGTAACCGCTACTTCAACTATAGTAAAGCCATCACTATTTTTCATTAATCGCGCCATATACTATCCACCTTTTTTTCTATTCCCGTCAAACGCTCTCTATAAATAATGCTATATTTAGTGCAAGTTGCCGCCACTACGTCAGCTATAGGACCAGAAGCTGGCTTCGTGCAATCTCCATCATCTATATTAGACGCTTCATACAATAGCTCGCCGTGATTTCCGCCAGCCCAGTCGCTCCGATTACACTTAACCATTTCTTTTTTCAACGAATCATCACCCACAATAGACGTAAAATTTTTAATCAAGTCTCTGCATGATGGATATTCATGACCGATACGACTGGCACTATTGTACTTATAATATCGCTCCAACTTCAGAGATAATGTGGCAACATTGGCGCGCTGACGCTCATCTCTAGTTCGATTTAAAAATCTATCGCTACCGACCAAAGTAATTCCAGCCAAAATCGACACAACCACAATAACTACCGCCAATTCAATTATCGTATAACCACCCGATCCACGATTCATATCAATATTGTAGCGCAAATCTACAAAAAAGCATATGCTTATTATCAGGAAAGTTCTAGCGGCTCTTGCTCAATTTTTATACCGAACTTGTCAAAGACGATTTGCGCAATTTCCTCGCGAATCGCCGCCAAATCATCATATCCCGTTGCCGAATCGTTCACGAGCACTAACGCGTTCTTTTCGTAAACTCGCATACCATGGCTGCGATAACCCCTTAAGCCAGCCTTATCTATCAACCAACCTGTCGGGATTTTATATCTCCCGTCAGACATTGCATAATTTGGAATATCACTATATTCTCTTTGCAATTCTTCCAATTTCCATTTTTCAACCAGCGCATTTTTGAAGAAAGAACCTGCACTTGGCAATTCCGCTGGGTCGGGCAATTTTTCCGAACGAATATTAAGAACTGCCACGCGAATCACTGACAAATTGACCTCACGAATATCATTCTCGTCAATATATCTCTGTAAAGAGGCATAATACGGCGGTTTCGGCTCTGCTTTATTTAGTCGCAAAGTAATATTCAGAATGCAATATCGTCCTTTTTCCTTACCACGAAAAATGCTATTTCGATAAGAAAAATCACATTCGTCAGCGGAAATAGTTACAATTGTGTCGGTTTTTGAATCGTAAGCCTCCAGACTAATCAACGTGTCGGCAATTTCTTGACCATATGCCCCAACGTTCTGGACCGGCGCAGCTCCAGCCGTTCCAGGAATTCCCGACATAGCCTCAACTCCCTGAAGTCCAAGCCCAATAGCCTTCTCAACAACCTCGTCCCAGACTTCGCCCGCACCAATTTTCACATCAGTTGCTTCGTCAGTTTCAGAGATAATCTCAAAACCTTTAATCTTATTCAACAGTACGATTCCTTCAAAAACCTCGTCATGCGTAATCACATTACTGCCGCCACCCAACACAAAAATCGGCAAATTTTCCTTTCGGGCATTACGATATAGCGACACAACATCACCAGCAGAATCCGCCGTCGCCATATAGCGAGTCTCACCTCCCAATTTCATAGTTGTATATTGTTTCAGTGATATATTAGTCATAACATCCATACGTATAGTATATCATTTTACTCAGCCGTCATCTATGATATAATAACTTCATACGCACCCGTAGCTCAGCGGATTAGAGTACTTGGCTTCGAACCAAGGGGTCGCAAGTTCGAATCTTGCCGGGTGTACCAAAATAGCTCGTCATTATGGCGGGTTTTTATTTATGGTGACATCATAAAAAACGCTAGTCGAGCGGCTGAGCTAGCTATTCAATGGTGGATTCTGAACTCCTGACGGCGTTTGCGCAGATTGCGAACCTAAAATTTGGCGAATTTGATCAGCGGTGATAATTGTAGTTGAGCCAGGTGCGACAGTTCCTGCCAGCATTTGCTTGGCGACGGTATTCTCGACAGCTCGCTGGACGACGCGGCGCATCGGGCGGGCTCCCAATCTTGGATCATAGCCAGCCTCGACTAGCAATTTCTTACCTTCTTCCTCGACCGCAACTTGAATTTTTTGCGGCGCCAAAGTCTTATTAACTCCCGCCAAAATCAAATCAACAACCTGCAACAATTCCTCTTTTCCTAGCGGACGGAACAGAACAATTTCATCAAAACGGTTTAAGAATTCTGGGCGGAATAAATTGGCATTAATCAACTCGTTGATAAACGTCTGCTCGAACTGCTCCAATTGATAGCCCCGCTCAATATATTCACGAATTCTATCCGCGCCAGCATTCGACGTCGCAATTACAATCGTATCGCGAAAACTAATTTCTCGGTTATTTTCATCACGCAATATTCCTTCATCCAAAAGCTGCAAAAGTGTCGTCAAAACCTGCGGATGGGCCTTTTCAATTTCGTCCAAAAGCACGACAGAGAATGGGCGCTTCTGAACTTGAGCAGTCAAACTTCCTGGATCTCGCGAACCATCCGCAATTAACCTAGCCACGTCATCCGGCCTGACAAATTCGTTCAAATCCAAGCGAATCATATTGCCTTCACCGCCAAAATAAACATCCGCCAAAGCTTTAGAAAGTTCCGTTTTACCAACACCAGTCGGACCAAGAAATAGGAATGCGCCAATCGGTCGATTCTGATTTCTAACACCTGTACGCGCGCGACGAATAGCATCAGAAACAACTGTAACGGCTCGCGTTTGATTGATCATTCGCTGATGAATTAATGACTCCAAGTTTAACAATTTTTCCTTTTCGTCACTCAAAGATGCTACCGAGATTTTTATGCCAAGAGTTTTTTCGATCGCATCGTCCACAGATTGTGCAGTTACTAGTCCGCCACTCGCATAACTTGCCGCCGCTTCCAAAATTTTCAACGCCTTACCTGGCATTACTAAATCCTGAACATAACGATCACCAACACGATACGCCTCCGCCAGCGCCTGATACATATATGTCACTTTGTGCTGCGACTCAAATAAAATCAATTGATCGCGCATAATTTTCATAGTTTCAGGTTCGTTTGACGGCTGAATTGCAATTGTGTTCAAAGCATGAGCAAGCTGTGGCTTAGTCTGGGAAATTTGCAAAAATCGCTGATCGTCCATCGTTAAAATTGTCCTAAGTCTACCGGCCTCCAGAATTGGCAATAACACATTACTCAGGTCAACCGAGCCGACGCCTTCTTCGAAGAATAATTGCGCATTGTCCAAGCACAAAATCACGTTTTTCGACAGAAAAGCTTCGTTCAAAATCATCGTTACTAGATTTTCCAATTCCCCGCGACCCGACGCCACACTAATCAACGACGACGCGTCAAGCATAAAAACTTGCTGATACATCAACGAACCAGGAACACCTCGATGTCCGTCAATCAGCATTTCCGCAAACGCCGACACGACAGTACTTTTTCCCGCACCATCAGCCCCAACCAGCGTAATATTCTGCCGCCCACCAGAACTAAACGTTTTAAGCATCTGCCCCAGCGCTTCCTCATGCGCAGCCAACTTAGTTGTAAACGCGCCGCCAGATACACTGACGCTAATATTCTGAGCAAATCGGCTCAGCAGTGGCGTATAACCAAAAGACCAATCCCTAGCAATTCCGCCCGTATTTAACGGCTTCTCTTTATATTGGTCAATCAGCGCCTTTATTCGCTCGTACCATCGAATAGTCTCCTCGATATCATGAAAATCGATCTTCATATTCGCCAGCAAAGAATCGTGCTGTGGCAATTGCTTTACTATCGCCGCCGCCAAAACCGCGCTAGTAATCTTCGGACTTTCCGTGCTCTGCCAAATTTCAATCGCCGCCTTCCAAATTTGCTCCGTTCGATTTGGATCATCGACGGAAATATTACGTAAGAAATTCGGCGTCAAGCCCAGCCGCACTGCCAAAAATTGCCCGGCTCGCGTGCCTGTAATCGCCTCAGCAATATCAATCGGCGTTGGTCTGCGCGGCAATTTGCCCAAAACGTCCGCTGCCATCACATCGTCAATTGTCTTAGGATTTTTACTAATTTCTGCCGTCTTAAGATCTTTTTCCCACCAAATCGACACCATAATCATTGGACCACTCAGACCAAATAATAGCCAGCCAATCGCCCCATGCTCAATCAACGACCACAAACCAAGTAGCACCATCATAATGCCGACAGCTATCGCCACAATATGCCAAGCATTGCCAAACCTTACAGAAAATCGCGCCTTCTGAGCCCGCAAACTGTCGTAATTAAATCTCGGCTCTATTTCCATACAGAAACTCCCATTTGCCATAAAATAATTCCGATAAACGGCATCAGCGGCAGCGCTAGCCACATAATAATTCCTAAAATCATCCACAAAAATCGTAGCAATATCATCAATATTCCAATAATTATCACCATGGAGCGCACCACCGCGCCAATTACTCGCGAGAACATCTTGTCAAAAAACGCAGATAGCTGCACAGATAAGTCGCCACCAACTGGAGCGGCTGAGATCTGGCGAAACGGATTGAATAAGGTTTTCAAAAGCAGCCCGACTGAGAAAAAATCCGCGGTTCGTAAAACTCCCAGAAAACTTTGTCGGATATATTGCAACAAGCCATTGCCATACCACCACTGAAAGATACCCACCAAAAACATATTGATATTGTAGCACATCGACCCGGCAGAGTATAATAGACAATATGGCAAGACAGATGATTAGTACTATTATTGGCAAAAGCGTCAAGAAAGTCGCTAAATTACGCGGCGGCGGTTCGGCCTTGCCGGGTTTGGTGATTGAAAAAATTGACCCAAAATTTATTCAGAGAACGTTGGCAGATTTGCCGCAAGGCGTGGTAATTATCAGCGGAACGAATGGAAAAACGACAACAACAAAAATCGTCGTAGAATTGTTGGAATCAGTTGGACTGAAAGTCTTCACCAATCGCACTGGTAGCAATTTTTCCCGAGGCGTGGCGGCGGCGCTACTTGATGAGGTCAATATTCGCGGCAAGCTGGACGCCGACATTGCGGTTCTGGAACTGGACGAGGCTTGGGCGGTTAAGTTTGTGCAAATTGTTCGTCCGCGCTTTTCTCTGCTTCTGAATGTTATGCGCGATCAATTGGACAGATTTGGAGAAATTGACAATACGGCCGCATTGCTTCAAAAAATAGCTGAAGCCACCAGCGACACTGTCATTCTCAACCGCGATGATCCGCGAATTTTTAAGATTAGCGAACATATTCAGGCTAAAAAAGTTTTCTTCGGCACAACAAGCGAATTACTTCAATTGATGCCGACGGACGACACGCTAAAATACGGAACCGCAACCGCAAATCAGAGCGTGTCGGCTGATGTTTTATTGAAAAAAATTAACGCTCAACAGGCGACTTTTCAAATTGACAATAAAGAAATTGACGTAGACCTGCAACTCACTGGAGTTTATAATCTTCTCAATGCGGCGGCGGCGGTTGCCCTGGCTCGACAAATCGCGGGACCGGAAATTACCGATACAATTTTATCTGCACTGGAAAACATAAAGCCGGCGTTTGGTCGTGGCGAAACAATTTACCTAAACGGCACGCCAATTGAGCTTATTTTGGTGAAAAATCCGAGCGGCTTTCGGTTGGCGCTTCTGTCGTTTGCCAAAAATAATAGTACTACGATGATCGCTGTTAATGACAATTACGCCGACGGACGAGATATAAGTTGGTTCTGGGACGTCGATTTTTCGCTATTAAAAAACGTAGCGATTATCAGCGGCGCGCGCGCTTACGATATGGCTTTGCGACTTCAATATGACGACATTCCAATTGGGAAAATCGACACCAATATTTCGAAAGCCCTGGAAGATTTCATTAATGCCAACCCCGATGAGCCAAAACAGATTTTTTGTAGCTACACAGCCATGACAGCAATTCGTCGCTTGCTGAGCGAAAAAACCGACGTGGAGGAAATATCATAATGAAAATAACAATTGCGCAACTTTATCCGCAAGATATGAATCTTTATGGCGACTGGGGAAACACGTTAGTCCTGAAAAAACGGCTAGAGCGACGCGGCTTCGAAGTTGAGATTATCGATCACAATCCAGGCGATTCAACGGATTTTTCTAAAATTGATATTTTTGTTGGCGGCGGCGGACAAGATTCTGGGCAGACGATTATCCAAAACGATCTTCTGGCACGAGCTGATGAACTGCGACAATTAGCGAAAAATGGTGTGCCGATGCTGATGATTTGCGGAATGTACCAATTATTTGGTCGGTTTTTCCGAACGCTCAAGGGCGAGGAAATTGTTGGCGCTAACATTCTGCCGATTGAAACAATTGCTGGCGATGAACGGATGATTGGTAACATTGTCATTAGAAGCCGGGAATTTGGAGATATCGTTGGCTATGAAAATCACAGCGGACAAACTTTCTTAGATAAGACCGCCAAACCTCTTGGGCAAGTTATTAAAGGTGCTGGCAATAATATGACCGACGCAAATGAAGGTGTTCGCTATAATAATATCATCGCCACTTACCTCCACGGTCCGATTCTACCCAAAAACCCGCAAATTGCAGACTTTCTTATTGGCGAAGCACTAGAGCAACGCGGCGTAAGCACAGGTTCGGGGCTGGAAAAAATTGACGATACTTTAGCGAATAAGGCGAAAGAGATAGCGTTAAAATTATCCAGATAATTCATGAGAAAAATCCGTATATATCTTAAAAAGCTATATGCATTTCTTTATCAAATGCCCAGTTGGATTTGGCTAATTCCAGTCTTAATCTTAGCCGTCAACGTTCGACTTACCTATTTAACAAAAGCCGATATTTGGCACGACGAAGGATATACGGCAGCCATCATTCAGCAACCAATCAGAGAAATTATCGCCATTACAACCACGGACGTCCACCCGCCGCTTTATTACGTTATTATGCACGTTTGGCAATCGATTTTCGGCAATTCCGTAGCTTCTCTCAGAGGATTTAGCGTTACGTGTGGAGTTCTGACGATTGCTCTATTATTTCTATTACTCCAAAAACTTTTTTCTAAAAGAATCGCCGTATTTGGAAGTTTTTTAGCAGCGCTAGGACCGTTCTTAATTCGCTATAGCGACGAAGCCCGAATGTATGCACTAGCAGCACTTTTGGCTGTAGCAATGACTTACGCATTCATCGTGGCAATCGAGAGCAAAAGTAAGAAGTTCTGGTGGGCGCTATACGGAATTTTAGTGGCACTCGGTCTTTATACGCAATATTTCCTAGCGTTAATACTACCCGCACATTTCGTATATATTTGGCTAAAACTTGGCAGAAATCGCACTGCCATAAAAAATATATTTAAGGACAAAAACATTTGGCTTGCCGCCGGGACATGCTTTTTATTATTCCTCCCCTGGTTACCAATTATGATCTCCCAAACCAGCCGAGTGAGCGGCGGTTTCTGGATTCCCGAAGTCACTAAATTTACCATCCCAACAACATTATCAATGTTCTTGACTTACGACGACAGGATTGTCCGCTATTTTGGGTTGCTGTTGCCGACAATTATAATCGCAATTTCATTCATCCTAGCCAAAAAACACCCAAAATACCAAGCAGCAATTTGGATTTTAACAATTTGGTTACTGCTGCCAATGATCATCGTTTACATACTTAGCCAGGGTCGACCAGTTTACTTAGACCGCTACTTCACTTATTCAGCGCCGGCGTTTTACGGCTTGATTGCGGTATTCATCGGGCTTATTTTTTCTAGTAAAAAATGGTGGTCTATTGGAATATCTATTGTCCTGACATTATTTATCGGTCATTATATGTGGCATGTCGGCAGTAAAAACATTGCAGAATCATCCTGGAACAACACCAATACGGACATGAATCACATAAACGAAAATATCCAGAGCAGTGATGTTA
>CALKRM010000032.1 GCA_937989565.1 uncultured Candidatus Saccharibacteria bacterium
CAATTCCAGCAGGCTCCACAACAGTCTCAGGCTCAGCAACCTCAACCACAACAACAATTCCCACAGCAACCAGTCATGGGAACTCCATACCAAATGCCACCAAAAAAGAAAATGAGCAAAGGTGCTCTATGGGGGATTATCGGCGGAATAATTGGACTAGTCGTAATTATCGTTGGTGTAGTCCTGGCTGTCTTGTTATTAGGTGGTCCAAGCAAGGCGGACTATAAAGACCTGCTTTCACAGTTTACTGGCTTTGATATAAATAACGCCTTTATCAGTAAAAGTAGCACTGGTACTAAAAATAGGAAAGCTGAAATAGACGAGACTATTGGTAAAATTGACGATCTTAATAAAAAAATGGGCTCACATAAAGCGCTTCGCGATAAGGATGTGAAAGAGGCATATGATAAATACTTGGACAGTTGGAATAACGGCGCAAAAGAATATGTTGAGTTCATAGGAGCCTTTACTGAAAATAATTTTTACGAGAAATGTAGGTTAACTGAAGTAAGTAAGCATATTCGGGAGTCCAAAGAAAGTATTGAGAAATATTTTGACTCTAATATGAAAGACTGTATGGATTCTTTGGATAAGATGTCAAAATCTAATAACAAGCTAGTTGCTAAATATGGCGAAGATCTGAAGAAATACTACTCAGAAATAAAGCAATATTACGTAGAACTTTCAGAATACATTAAGAACGCATCGTCGGGAGCATCGAGGCCAAAGGCACCGACATCACCGAAGATAGATATTAAGGCAGATACATTGAATAAATGGAAAGAAGCTAGCGAAAACTTTAAGAAAGTTTTGGAAGAAAAAGCTAATAAATAGTCTGTAGTTAAGAATAAAACACCCTGAGAAATCGGGGTGTTTTTATTTGACTACAATTAAGCTATAGCGATATAATGACAAAAAGTATAAAAGTCAGGAGACTACTTATTTATGGACGACAACAACAATAAATCACAGCCTCAAGTGCCGCCTCAGCCACAATTCCAGCAGGCTCCACAACAGCCACAATTCCAACAGCAACCAGTCATGGGAGCTCCATATCAAATGCCACCAAAAAAGAAAATGAGTAAAGGTGCTATGTGGGGAATCATCGGCGGAATAATTGGACTAATCGTAATTATCGTTGGTGTAGTCCTGGCTGTCTTACTGCTAAGTGGTCCAAGCAAGGCGGACTATAAAGCTGCTGGAGAAAAGTTGAATGATGTGATTAAAGTATACAATGAGACTTCTATATCACTTTCATATGTTTCTACCTCAGAAACCAAGTCTTCGTTAGAGTCTACTCGCAAGAAACTTGCTTCAACAAAGGAAGAAGTCAATAATCAATTAACTGAGATCGGCAAGATGAAAGCCGTCACTGGCGATAAAGAGGTTCGTGAAAAGTATGATGCTTTGAAAAATAAGCTAGGTAAGTTTAACGATGCTATAGATGCCTTTGATGAAGTTTACGGAAAGATACTTCCAGCAGTAGCTGATTTTTCTGACAGCAGCAACAGTTCTAATATATCCACCTTAGAAAGCGCAATTAAGAAAGCTCGACAGGATCTTAAGGGTGCAGACATTAAGAATGAGCACAACAAGAAATTCGTCAAGGACTTTACTGCTCAATTGGAAAAACTTGAAGAAATGTTGCCAAAAGTTGCTGAAATGAAATCTGACTACAAAAAATACGACTCTAACTATATCAGTGATTTTTACGATACTCTTACTGCGATACAGAAGACTGCTCGCGAATGGTCTTCGGGACTACAAAAAATAGCAGAAGAGGGCGAAATTAAGAGTGAATTAAACGACCTAGGAATTATATTGGCAGACAAGGTAAATAAATAGTTCTGCTAAATATCAGAAGCGCCTCGTTTCTTACGGGGCGTTTTTTGATAGAATAAATATATGGACAAGCAGACTAAATTGGATGCGTTGGTGGAAGAAATTGTAAAAGAGAAGATTTGCCCGAATTTGGCGGATCAGGCGACGCAGCTTGTTATGGGTGATGGAAACCCTGATGCTGATATCATTTTTATTGGCGAAGCGCCAGGGAAGAATGAAGATTTGCAGGGCAAGCCGTTTGTTGGCGCTGCGGGAAAATTCCTTGATGAGATGCTAAAGTCTGCCAATTTACAGCGGTCAGATGTATATATTACCAATATTGTTAAGTATCGACCGCCGAATAATCGTGACCCGTTGCCAGAGGAAAAGCGCCAATTTTGGCCATATTTACTTAGGCAATTAGAAATCATTCAGCCAAAGGCCATTCTGACCTTAGGGCGGCACAGCGGCGGCGGGTTTATCCCAGGATTGCAGATCAGTAAAGAACACGGTCGTCCACGTAAGGTGCGTCTGCATGAGCTTGAATTCGTGGTGATTCCGTTATATCATCCGGCGGCTGCGCTTTATAACGGCGGCATGCGTCAGACTTTAATTGATGATTTTATTCAGGCTGTAGAGTTTGTGAAGAATAGCGGCGCTTAATTAGACTATTTTCTTGCAAAAGTTTCTCAGATGTAGTATAGTGGATAGTCGATATCTATTATATCTAAGTCGAGAAAGGATTTGTGTGAGATTATCGGGAGCTGTTGAACAAGCGTGCTGCATTATGGCAATTCTGGCGGATCCGAAAAGGACGACGCCGGTAACTAATGACGCGCTGGCAGAAAAGATGCTGGTTTCGCCGACGTACTTGAAGAAAATTAGTCGGAAATTGGTAATAGCAAAGCTAATCACTTCAACTCAGGGAACTGGTGGCGGATTTATTTTAGCGAGAAAAATGAACGAAGTTACGTTGCATGATGTTGTCCTTGCAATTGAAGGAGAATCGCCATTTTTTCAACCTCAGGGAATTGTTGAGAGAGTTTTTCAATCACGTCCTCGCCAGGTGGAAATTGGCATGAATATGATAGAAAAGGTTTTTTCTGAAGCGCAGGAAAAGTGGAGTGAATATTTGAAAACTGTGACGCTAGAAGACGTAGCAAAGGAGGTCGCACATGATTAAAAATAAGATGTTACAAGCCGAGTGGAAACATTTGTTTAATAATAAAATATTGCTGATATCTATGGCTGTAATTTCGTTTATCCCGATTTTGTATAGTGGATTTTTCCTAGGCTCAATTTGGGATCCGTACGGACAAACAAAAAACTTGCCGGTGGCGTTTGTGAACGAAGATAAGGGCGCTAGCTTAAATGGTAAATCGCTGAATGTCGGCGAATCTGTCGAGAAAAAACTGAAAGATAATCACGATTTGGGCTGGGAGTTTGTCAGTAAACAACAAGCAGACGAGGGCGTGAATAGCGGGCATTTTTATGCAGTGGTAACTATTCCGTCCGACTTTTCGCAGAAAGCGGCGTCAATTACCGAATCTGAACCTCAGCAAGCGGTTATTAATTTTACGACCACGCCAGCGAAAAACTATATCGGTTCGCTAGTCAGTAATCAAGCTGCTGCCAAGGTCAAATCTTCGGTGTCCGAGCAAATCACCCAGGCGTACGCTAAGGGGATTTTGGAAAACCTGGATAAGCTTGGAATAGGGCTGGATACGGCAGCTAACGGCGCGTCAACTTTGCACGATGGATTAGGACGATTGCAATCTGGCGCACAAACATACGTTGGCGGCGTGAAACAGTTGGCAATAAACCAGCAATCCTTGGCTGGCGGATTAGCACAACTTAGCGACGGCTCTCGTAAATTGCAGGCGGGATTGGGGCAATTGTCGAACAATTTACCGACCGAATCTCAATTGTCGCAATTATCTGACGGCATGAAACAATTGCAATCGGGCATAAATCAATTAAACGCCAGCGTGAGTAACCCATCGCCAGCGCTCGTGGCTCAGCAGAACAAGGTAAAAACGGACGCGCAAACTTTGGCGCAAACAATGCAAGCTTCGGCGCCCGACTTGTTGGCGGCAGGCGGCACTTTGCAGACTTTAGGTACGCAAGCAGCCGCTTCTGGCAGCAATTCTACGACGATAAGTTTGCCGCAAATCAGCAATATTTCTCGAGCATTCACGAAAACTCAGACAATTATCACGCAGACGACGACATTGCTTGGCGATCTTCAAGTGCTAACTCAACAATTATCAGCGCAACAAACACAGCTTCAGGCTGGAGTTTCTGCATTGAATAACGGCGTGAATCAATTGACACCAAACGCAATCACCGCATTTAACGGCTATAACAGCGTGCGATTTGCGAATAATCAATTGTTGGCGGGCTCGGCAAGCTTAACAAACGGCTTAAACGAAGCAAAATCGGGCAGTCAAAAATTGGCGAATGGCGCGAGTTTATTAGAAAGTCGCTCGGGCGCGTTAATTGATGGAACTTCGCAACTGGCAAGCGGCGCGGATACGCTGGCGAATAAATTGGCGGACGCTTCTAATCGCATAAAAATTCAACCAACTGGCGCTACGACTCAGCAGCAAATTGCAAATCCAGTGAAGTCGGAAATGACCGAAAAGGGCAATGTTCCGAACTATGGCTACGCTTTGTCGCCGTATGTTTTGTCGCTAAGTTTGTTCGTTGGGGCAATTGTCCTGAACGTTATTTATCCGATCCGCAAAACTTTTTCCGAGCAAGAAAGTGCGATTCGTTGGTGGCTGTCTAAAGCTTCGGTGGCTGGCGTGGCGGCGTTTATGCAAGCAACGATTCTGATGTTAGTGATGGTGTTTTTCTTAGGGCTAACCCCAGAGCATCCAGCGCATTTCATTGGGGCAATTTATCTGACGTCGTTTGCGTATATGTCGATTGTGTCGCTTTTGGTGATTGTTTTGGACAATCCAGGGCGATTCCTAGCGATGGTTCTTTTGGTGCTTCAATTGGGTTCCAGCGAGGGAACATTCCCAATCCAAACTGCCAACGGATTCTTCCAAGCAATTAATCCGCTAGTGCCGATGACTTACTCGATTCGCGCATTGCGCCAGGCTATTTCGGGTGGGCTAGATAACGCATTTTACGGCGGCAGTATGTGGGTTTTGGCTGGATTCTTGTTGGTGGCTAATTTATTGACAATCGGCTTCTTCGCCTATCGCGGCAAGCGTAAATTCGCACACACGTCGGTGGATGGCGACGATTAATTGACCTCTGTTATAAAATATTGTTCTTTGACAAAAAATGAGCGGTTTGCTAATATAAGAGTACTAACTAGAGGAATTTACATCAGTTCACCTCTATACCTGGTTTTTGAATTATATTGTAATAAAAAAGGAGTATAACAATATGGGTCAGCGGCGACTAGCAACACCGCAAAAAGACGACGCCAATAAGCGTCCGCAGTCAAAGAAAAGCAATAATGCAGTTTTGAATAGCACAACTACTCGTAAGGGTGAGGTTTTCCGAGCTCAGCGACGAACAAGCGAGAACGTTAACCTCAGGGCTTCACAGCACTTGATTGATATTCCTGTAAATAAGTCGGTTTATAACGGATATGGCGGTGAGCAATTTAGTGCCAAAATGCAGCCGAAACATGTTCGTGGCGGTCAGCCAAAACTTCGGATTATTCCAATTGGTGGTGTGGGCGAAATGGGAATTGGTAAAAATATGAACGCCATCGAATATGATGATGAGATTATCATCGTAGATATGGGCTTTCTGTTCCCGGGCAGTGATTATCCAGGTATCAATTACATCACGCCAGATATTACTTGGCTGGAAGAGAATAAGCATAAAATTAAGGCGCATGTTTTTACACATGGACACCTTGACCACATTGGTTCGTTCCGTCACTTCATTCATCGTATTCCAGCGCCAGTTTATGGCTCTAAGTTTACGATTGGTATGCTTGATCGAACGATGGACGATTCAGAAGTGGATTTCAAGCCAGATTATCGAGTGATGGATCCGCTGAGTCACGAAATTGTTCAAGTTTCTAAGCATTTTTCAATCGAGTTGGTGCGAGTTAACCACTCAATTCCTGATTCTACGGCGGTGATTATTCGAACCCCAATGGGTGTGATTGTCGATTCTGGTGACTGGCGATTTGAGGAAAGTCCAGTTGATGGTCAGAAGTTTGACCTTGAGCGACTGACGGAAGTGGCTTCAAAAGAAGGCATTTTGATGTTTATGAATGAGTCGACCAACTGTGAGTCGGCTGGCACGCACACGCACACAGAGTTTGATATTCAGTATTCTATCGGTCAAGTGATGGACAAGTTTAGTAATAGTCGAGTTATTTTAAGTTGTTTCTCATCGCAGGTGCATCGCTTGCAATTAATTTTGGAAGAGGCGCATAAGCACGGACGCAAGGTGGCATTTGCTGGATTCTCGATGATTCAAAACCTAGAGGTGGCGCTGCGTTCGGGGACAATTAAGATTCCTAAAGACACCATTATGAAGATGGAAGATATTGTTAAATTACCAGATAGCCAAATTGCTGTAGTCTGTACTGGCTCGCAGGGTGAGTTTAATGCTGTCTTAAATCGTATGGCAACTGGTGCCCATAAATATATGAAAATTAAGGGCTCGGATGTTGTAGTGTTTAGCTCAAATCCAATTCCTGGCAATGAAAAAAGTGTGGTGCGAACGGTTGACGGTCTGATGCGTGAGGGTTCTGATGTTATTCAGAATGGTAAAACCCACTTGACGGGAGTTGGTCCGTTGCACTTGTCGGGTCATGGATATTATGACGATCACGTCAAATTGATCAATGCACTTAACCCAACTTACTATATGCCAATTCACGGTGAATTCCATATGTTAGTGCATAATGCTAGATTGGCGGAAAAGGAATGTGGAATTCCTCGCAAGAATATTTTTGTGTGTGATGCTGGAGATATTATTGAAATTGATATTGAAAGGCAAGCAAAGAAAGCTGGGCGAATTCACGTTGGTGGAGTGATGTATGATGATACTGGTGCAATTGTTTCTGAGGTTGTATTGAAAGATCGCATTCACATGTCGCAAGAGGGAATGTTTGTTGTAGTGCTGACCGTACAGCGTGGCACGGGACGATTATTGACCAGCCCAGACATTATTTCTCGTGGATTTATTTACTTGCGCGATTCTGAAGAATTGATGAATATGATTCGCCAGTACTTGAAGCAAAAAGCGGCACGTAGTTTTTCTGGTAAATATGATTTGGATGTGATCAAAAAAGAAATTAAAGATGAGATTACGCATATATTGTACGATCAGACTCGCCGAACACCGATTGTCATTCCGGTAATAAATGAGGTTGGTGGCTTGAAGCCTGTTAAGTCGGCAGCTACGCCAACGCATTCTGTCGTGAAATCGCCAGCGCGTGGCAAAAAGCCTGACTCAGACGAGCCAAAGATGACTCTTCCAACTGCTCCACGCCGCCGTTTCCCGCAGCGCCAAGTGCCAGATACTGAAGCAAATGATACAAAGGCCAGAGAGCGACAGAACGTACGCCCGTACTAGGGCTCTAGATTGATTTTACTAGTGAATTATGCTATAATACTAAGCATATTAAATTGATTTTTATATCTGTTAATAAGTGTAAAATCAGTGTATAATAAAAATGATTATGGCAAAAAAACGAAAGAGTACGAAAAAATCTACACCAGCCAAGCCTCAACATAATTTGCCGGCGGGTTTTTGGTCGCAAGTTGGCGCGGTGATGCTTATTCTTTTGTCGCTACTACTTGTCGTGTCGTGGTTTGGTGTCGGTGGTCCGGTTTTACAGTGGATTGATATGGCGACTGTAAAAACTATTGGCTATACCGCGTACGCCCTACCGATATTGCTGATTTATTTGGCGGTTGAGACTTTCCGAGCGGAAGAGAATCAGTTGCCTGTAGTAGTGAAGTTTGCGGCAGTTTTGGAAATTGTGTGGTTTTCTGGATTGTTTGGGTTAATGAAGACGGCTTCGCATCCGAATTCTGGTGGATTTGTGGGCGACATATTGAATACAGCTACCTTGAAAATGGTAGATTCGGCAATTGCTGTAATTATTTATCTAGTTTTGGCGTTTATAACAGTTCTATTTATTACTCAGACGTCGCCGTTTACGGTTTTCAGTAAACTTTGGGAGATGATTAAGAGTAATACTAAGGAAGACGATAATAATCGTTCTGTTATGAAGAAGGCGTCAATTGCTCAGCCAGCAGAAGAAGAGAAAAAGACCGACTTGGGAGAAATTAAGCTAAACGCTGGTGTGCCAATAATTGATACAGCCAAAGAGAAAAAGAGCTTATTAAAGAAAGTAGAGAAGCCAGAGAAGGTCAATGAAGAGCAGGCTTTGGTGGCAACCCGTGATCCAAATTGGGAAGCGCCAAGCTTGGATCTATTAGAGAAGAATGAAAGCGGTGCTGATGCTGGAGATACGCGCCAGAACGCCCAAATAATTCACGATACGCTGGCTGAATTTAATATTGAGGCAGCGATGGGCGATATTAATGTTGGTCCAAAAGTTACGCAATACACCCTAAGACCGCCAAGTGGGGTTAAATTAACGCGAATTACGGCGCTGGAAACTAACATTGCGCTTAATTTGGCGGCACAAAGTTTAAGGATCGAGGCGCCAATTCCTGGTCAGCGAGCGGTTGGTATTGAGGTGCCTAACCGTAAGGCTGCTGAGGTGCGACTACGAAGTACGTTGTCATCAAAACAGTGGGCTGCTGCCCGTGATCCTTTGAGTTTTGGAATTGGTAAAGATATATCTGGTCAAGTTGTTGTGGGTGAACTGGGGAAGATGCCGCATTTGTTGATTGCTGGACAAACGGGTTCTGGTAAATCTGTGATGATTAATACTTTGCTGTGTAGCTTGCTATATCGCAATAGTCCGAGTGATATGAAGTTGATTTTGGTTGACCCGAAGCAAGTTGAAATGGCGCCGTACGCCGATATTCCGCACCTTCTTACGCCAGTTATTAATGAACCAGAGAAGACCATTTCAGCTTTGAAGTGGGCAGTGAATGAGATGGAGCGCCGCTACAAATTGTTGGCGGGCGAGAAAATTCGTAATATTAAGGAATACAACAAGAGGTTGCAGTCGCGCGCTAAGAAGATTGCGATTGCTGATGAAAATGGCAATGTTCAGGAGCATGAAGATGGATCTATGCCGTATATTGTGATTGTGGTGGACGAGATGTCTGATCTTATGATGATGGCTAAAAAGGATGTTGAGACGTTAATTGTTCGTTTGGCGCAGAAATCGCGAGCGGTTGGTATTCACTTGGTGTTGGCAACGCAGCGTCCTAGCGTGAACGTGATTACTGGTTTGATTAAGGCGAACGTGCCGGCGCGAATTGCCTTTACGGTGGCTAGCCAGGTTGACAGTATTACGATCTTAGACCAATCTGGCGCTGAGAAATTATTGGGTCAAGGAGATATGCTATTTTACGTAACGAGTATGAGCAAGCCAAAACGTATTCAGGGTGCCTGGGTGACAGATGATGAGGTGAATAAAATTGCCGATCATTTGCGTATGCAGATGGCTCCGCAGTACAACGACGAAGTGGTGGCTCAGCCAGTTCAATTGGACGGCAAGGGTGGCGTCGTAATGGACTTGTCGGAAGGTGGTGACGATAAGTTTAAGGATGCGGTTCGTGTGGTGGTCGAGCGTCGCAAGGCCTCAACAAGTATGTTGCAGACACGTCTGGGAATTGGTTATCAGCGAGCAGCGCGAATTATTGAAGAGATGGAAGAGCGGGGAATTATCGGTCCGCAGAACGGCTCTAAGCCACGCGATGTTTTGATTTCTAGTCCAGAAGAGCTTGAGGAATTGCTGGCGGAATAGCGATTGCTATGATTTATCAGTGGTAAGATTGGCAATATTGGCTGTTTAGTGATATAATAGCAATTGAATATTAACCTAAGCTTGTGTGAGACAGCATAAGCATCCGTAAATGGATTCCAGAGGAGGAAACATGAACGAATACGAACTAACCGTTCTTATTCACCCGGATTTAGAGGCTAATCTAGATTCAGCGTTGGATAAGGTACGTGGTTTAATCACTGCTAACGGTGGTGAAATTACCAAAGAAGAAAACTGGGGCAAGAAAAAATTGGCCTACACAATCAAGCGTGAAGATTTTGCAGTTTACGTTTGTTTTGAGGTTAAATTGCCAGCACCAGCTTTATTGAAGATTTCAAATACGCTTAATATTACTGACGAAGTCTTGCGCTACCTATTGGTAAAAACTGATGAAAAAACTCGTCAAGCATTAAGCGAGCAAAAAGCACGCAACGAAGAATCTGATTCAAGCGAATCAAGTAAATAAGCCTAACTGCCGTAAGGTAAAAGAGGGGATAGAATATGGCACGAAGTATCAATCAAGTGATTTTGTTGGGTAGATTGACTCGCGATCCAGAACAGCGAACAACTGCTTCTGGCAAGAACGTAGTTAGTTTCAGCATTGCTGTTGATCGACAATCTCAAGACGATCAGGCTGACTTTTTCAATATCACAGCCTGGGATAAACTTGGTGATTTGGTAATGCAATATCTAAGCAAGGGTCGTCGGGTTTTAATCCAAGGACGACTGCGACAGGATAGCTGGGAAGATAAGGATACTGGTAAAAGGCAGAGTCGAATTGAAGTTACCGCTTCGGATGTAACGTTTTTAGATGGTCCAAATAGCGACAATTCAGGTTCTGCAGCACCAAAGACTACTAAAAAAGAGGAAGTCGTAACGGAAATTGACGATAAGCCAATTGACCTAAGCGAAATTCCATTCTAATAAGGAGATTAAAATGGCACAATTGAAGAAAAATCCACCGATTATTTTTGACTATAAAGATGTAAAAACTTTGCAACGTTATATCAATGTCTACGGTCAAATCGAGCCAATCAGCAAGACTGGTTTGAGCGAAAAGCAACAGCGAAGCTTGGCAGTAGCAATTAAACGTGCTCGCCACTTGGCTTTGCTACCATTTGTTACTAGCAACTAGGAACGTTTAATGCGCAATATCTCGTTGCTATTACATATTTGGCAGCGAGATATTTTATTGGAAAGGAGAAAATATGTATCAGCCAACTGATTTGAAAAAAGGCGTAGTTTGCCAAATTGACGGCAAGCCGTATCGCGTCGTAGAGTACGGCCAAAAAGTTATGGGTCGTGGCGGTTCGATTGTTAACGTGAAATTGAAAAACCTAATTGACGGAAGTGTTATCCCAAAGACTTTCAAGGGTCAAGAGCGAATCGAAGCTGCGGAAGTAAATAATAAAACTGCGCAATATTTGTATAACGACGGCGACAAGTTCTATTTCATGGATCCGACTAGCTTTGAGCAATTTGAGCTGGCTGCGGAAATCGTGGATGACGCCAGTAAATACCTGAAAGAAGGCGACGAATTAAGTCTTCAATTCTTCGACGGTCGAGTGATTAACGTTGAGCTGCCAAAGAATAAATATCTGGAAGTTACTTACACGGAAGATGTGGTTAAGGGCGATACGACTTCATCTGTGCTAAAAGACGCTACTTTGGAGACAGGGTTGGTTGTCAAAGTTCCAGCATTTATCAAGCAGGGCGATATTATTAGCGTTGACACATCGACTGGCGAATATCGCGAGCGAAAGAAATAGTTCTATTTAATGAAACAGCGATTAGATAAAGCTCTGGTCGAGCGTGGTTTGGCGACAACAAGATCTCAGGCGGATAATTTTATTCGCCTGGGCTATGTTTTTTTGAATAAGAAAATTGTCCAGAAATCAGGGACTATGGTGTCTGATTCGGACGAGATAAAGCTCGAGAAGAAGGAAACTTATGTTTCGCGAGCCGGCTTAAAACTGGCAAGCGTAGCGGAGTATTTTCATCTTAATTTTCAGGATAAAACTGTTCTGGACATTGGTTCGAGTACGGGCGGATTTACTGACTATTCGCTGCGTCATGGCGCCAAAAAGGTATTTGCTGTTGATGTTGGAACGGATCAGCTCCATTCAAGTTTGAGACCGAATCCAAAAATTGCTCTTCACGAAAAGACCGATATTCGTGATTTTTATGCTGATGAAGCAATTGACATTATCGTGGGCGATGTGTCGTTTATATCTCTGAGGGAAATTTTGCCGCACGTGGCAGAAAATTTGATGAACACGAATACGATATTAATTGCTATGGTGAAGCCTCAATTTGAAGCGGGGCGGCATCAGGTTAATAAAGGAATTATTAAAAACGATAAAGTTCGTCGGCAGATTTTATCCGACTTTGAAGATTGGGCGAAAAAGTATTTTGTTATTTTAGATAAAAAAGATAGTGAAGTAGCTGGTAGTAAGGGCAATCTCGAGCGATTTTACAAATTGAAATTAGCTAAACGTTAAACCTAAATTCAACGACGTCATTTGGCTGCATGACGTAAGTTTTTCCTTCGGTGCGAATTTTACCGTTTTCGCGAGCCTTAACTTCCGATCCTGCGGTGACTAAATCGTTAAAATCGACAATTTGTGCAGCAATAAATCCGCGCTCAAAATCCGAATGAATAACGCCCGCGGCTTGCGGGGCAGTCCAGCCTTTGTGAATTGTCCAGGCGCGAACTTCTTTTTCGCCCGCAGTTAAGTAGCTTTGTAGTCCAAGTGTATTGTAGGCTGCGTGAATAAGTTTGGCGAGTCCAGTTTCCTTGACGCCGTAGCTTTCTAATAACTCTTTGGCGTCATTTTCAGATAAGCCTTTCAATTCTTCTTCCAGTTTTGCGCAGACAAAGACTGTTTTTGCGGGGCTTACGAGTTCGGTCAATTGACTCTGTAGATCGGAATTGTTCAATCCTTCCTCGTCGACATTAAATGCGTAAATGACGGGTTTGGCGGTAAGGAGGTGGAGGTCGGAAATTGCCTCAAAATCCACATCTGACAGCGCGGAAATTGGTACGCCTTTTTGTAAATTGTCGATTAAAGATTGCAGATATTCAACTTTTTGGCGAGCTTTTGGGCTTGCTTTGGCTTCTTTTTGAAGTTGAGGCAGGCGTTTTTCAAGAGTTTGTAGATCGGCCAGAATAAGCTCAGTATTTATAACCTCAATGTCTTTCTTAGGGTCAATCGGTGCTTCGTCGTGGCGCAAAATTTTTGAATTTTCGAACGCACGGACAACATGGATAATTGCGTCGCATTCTCTGATGTTATGAAGAAACTTATTGCCCAAACCTTCACCTTTAGACGCGCCAGCAACCAGCCCCGCAATATCAACGAAAGTGACGGTGGCTGGAATAATTTTTTGCGCATGATAAAGATCGGCTAAAATTTGCAGGCGATTATCTGGTACGGGAACAATTCCTGTGTTCGGCTCAATTGTCGCAAACGGATAATTAGCCGCCAAAATATCATTATTTGTTAAAGCGTTAAAAAGTGTCGATTTGCCGACGTTCGGTAAGCCAACGATTCCAATAGATAAACTCATATATTTATTATATCATCTGCGTAATCTTTGATATAATTATAAGCATGAGAAGAAAATACTCATTGCCTAAGGTGGGCATGCTGGCGATAGTAGTGGCTTTAGTTATTTCAGTAACGGCTTTTTTTATCTATACGTACGCAGCACCAAGCTCGCCAAATTGGACTTTATGGGGTGAATCTTGGGTTACTAAGAATTTTAATCCGGCAGACACTGAAAATTACGGCTCTGATTGGAAGAGTGGGCCGAATAGATTAAGGAATGTAAAGCCTGGCGATACTGTCGACTGGTGGCATGGTATTCGTGTTCAGAACGGTCCTACGGATGATGTTATAGTTGGTGTTCAACAAGATGTCTTTGATCTAAGAACGAATCAGCCAATAGATAGCGATACGAGCTTAAACGGGCGAGGCGCTTGGCATAGTGAACGTTCTGCGAAATTTGAGAATAAATCTAAATGGAGCGATTATGCTTGGATTCGTAAATATAACCCAGCGGATTATCTCACTACCTCTATGGAGGCGCTGAATGGTAAATCTCGATTGGAAGATCTTCATGGCGAGCTTGGAGAAAAAAAATTTATGTATACGCGAGTCATCAAGAAAGAGGATATGGGAAAGCGCATTTGTCAGCGAGTTTATTGGAGCAAGGGGAGCGCTCGATCAACTGCTGGTTGGACATACTCGTCTTATGCTTGTGCTGAGGTGCCGTATGATTATGATGTCGAACCTTCGGTGAACGTCAATTCAGATTACATTAACGCAGAAAGCGCCACTAGTGTTGATGGTATAAATGCTGGTTTAAGTAATAAAGGACCAGCTAAAACACAAGGCTCTTCGTATGCGCTTGCTAGGTTTATTTCTCGGGACACAGAAGTTTCGAGTATGGATGGAGCGTCAATTTCATTAGCAAGTGGAACAACTCACGACTGGTCGTGTGCGGTTGTGCGATTGATAAAAGAGCAACATAGGGAACTGAATATTGATGGTAGTACATGTAAAGAGATTATCGGTAATGGTGGAAATAATCAGCTTAATGTTGGATTAACGACAATTGCGACTAATGCTACCGACACGCTTGGAGGTGTGAAATTGAACTCCAATGATAGTTTATGCTATGTTGCGATGGTCAGTGGCTATAACGGTCTGGTTTCTTCGACAGATTTTAGATATGCGATTAAGTGTGTCAAAACTTCAAAGAGGCCAAAAGTTCAGGTTTGGGGTGGAGATATAAAAACAGATAAAGATGTAATTACCAGCACGACATCTAATACTATAATTGGACCAGATAGTCAGACTATTGTAGATAAACCTACGATGCAATCAATGGGACTATGGGGTACAGGTTTAGATAGAGACGGCAACATTCTTAAAGGAGATAAGGTTGTTAATTCTAGTAATTATGGATATAAAGATGGTGATAAGCCGGATGAACATTGGTCAATAATTTGTTCGGAAGATTCATACGGAGGTAATGGCAATCAAAGGGCGTATAATAAATCCACCAATACAGCTGAAGATTTGCCAAATTGCCGAGGCAATGCGAATAACCTAACTAATGAATATGAAGCGAGAACTGCCGTAACGACTTGGTGGCGTGATGGAAGCGGACTTCATCAACGCGAGGGTTTTTTTCCGTGTGATGCTATAGCTGATAAAAACTTGGTGGGAAAGTCTCCCATTATTCCTGGTAGTCCACATTGTCATCAGGGTGTTTGGAGTGATATTCCAAATGCAAAGTGGATTAGTATTAATAGTTATGGACGTCATACTCACTCAAGTGATAAACCAGACTCATCCATAAAAAAATGTCTTTTTGTTATTGATTCGAAGATGTTGGATTGCGGAAATACTTATGTTTTTAGGTTAAAAAATGTTAAATTGAATGAGTTAAAAAATGCTAAAAAATTGAGTCTTAATTTTGCTGGTGCTGCCGATAATTATGTTAGGGTAAAAATAAACGGCTATGAAATGGATACTGTAGGAAATGCAGGGGGCACGTCTAGTGGTGTACAATATAAAGGTTGGGCGCTTCCAGGGTTTACGTCTGGTTCTCGATTTACTGCCGAAATGAAACCAGGTACTGTTTTGTATGGAGATGGAAATGTGATTGATATTTACGTTAAGTCCAACCCGTCTCATATGGGTTTGGTGATTAGTGATATATCGCTATCGTATACGATGGATCGTACTTATCAGAATATGTACGGCTCTTGGGGTGAATATGGAATTATTGCTAATGGTAATGCTGAATCAGCTTCAGGGGCTGGATTGTCATCATCGTTTAATGGTCGCTCGGGAGTAACTCCACGTGACTATAATAAGCTAACTTTTGCTAATATTCCAAAGTTTGGTAATTTTAGCAGCACCAGTTCGGTTCCAGATAATTTTACTTTACCATCGGTTGGTGGCGTCAAGGGTAGTGTTTCTGGTAACGTGGATGTCAACAGCTTGGCCACAGGTGAATATAACGCTGGAAACGTAACCTTAACGGGGTCAAAATTAAGCGTAGGTAAGAGTATAGTCATAAAGTCCTCGGGCGTAGTTAGGATTTCAGGTGATTTGCTATACGCAGACACGAATGATGTGCGCCAATTGCCACAACTAATTATCTACGCGAAGAATATTATTATAGAGCCTTCGGTTGGGGAAGTGAATGCTTGGTTGATTACGCAGAAAGACGGATATGTTAGTACTTGTGGCGTGGTGATTAATGTCGGAAGTTGGCTGAGTGGTGTTTCTGATGCTTCTTGTGGCAAGCAATTGAAAATCAACGGGCCAATTAAAACTGGGCGCTTGTTCTTGCGGCGAACATACGGCGGAAAACATGCTTCATCTGCAAAGAATGATCCGAATATGCATCCTGGAACTCCAGCGGAAATCATCAACTTGAGGGCAGATACTTACATCTGGGCTTACAATAATTATCGAAACACTGGCGCGATTAGCACGATGAATGTTCGCGAATTGCCGCCAAGATATTAAAAGTTTGCAAATTAAAACGCTAATGTATATAATTATTATTAGTTATGAAATTAGCAAAAGGGTTGGGCGAATTCTTCGGACTGGACATCGATACGAATGCGGTGCGGGTAGTTCAATTGTCTCGTACTGGCACGGGATGGAGTTTGTCGCATTACGGTTATACGCCAGTTGATTCTAAGATAACGAGCGGTGACTCTCCAGAGTCTAAGCGACGCTTGGGTGAGGCTATTATGACCGCCGTTGGTCAAGCTGGTATTAAGACGTCCAATGTAGCTGTCGGCTTGCCGTCAAATAAGACGTTTTCTACCATTATTGATGTGCCGAAAGTTCCTGAGCAAGAACTAAAGGCGATGATGAAGTATCAAGTTGATCAATATATTCCAATGTCTCTGGATGAGGCGGAAGTTGACTGGGTGCTTTTGGGTGAAAGCTTACACGCACAGAATCAGTATGAGATTTTACTGACAAGTACAGCGAAGTCTTACGCAGAAGAGCGTTTGGAGTTAGTTGAAAATCTCGGCTTCAATGTGATTGCTGAGGAACCGAACGCTATTGCTATGGTTCGTTCTTTGTCAGCTACCGATTCTCAGGATGCGCGTTTGATTATCAATATGGGCGAAAATTCAACGGATTTGGCAGTTGTTTATAACGGGGCGCCGCGACTTATTCGTATGATTCCAACTGGGCTATCGTCTTTGGTTCGATCGGCGGTTCAGAATCTTAGCGTCCAGGAAGATCAAGCTCGTCAATTTATTTTGAAATTTGGTTTGGCGCCGGATAAATTGGACGGTCAAGTACTAAGGGCAATTGATTCGACTCTCGATAATTTCTCTTCAGAATTGGTGAAATCTATAAAGTTTTTCCAAACTCGATATCCAAGCGTAGCAGTTTCTGGAATTTTGTTGTCGGGGTTTGGTTCAGCTATTCCGCAACTCGATGGATATGTGATGAATAAAACCGGAGTCCAGTCAATTACCGCAGATCCGTGGCAGCGTGTTCAAGTTTCTCAGTCAGATCAACAGCAATTGGCACCGATTGCTTCAGAATTCGCTATTGCCGTAGGATTAGCACAAAGGAGTAATATATCATGATTGAGATAAATCTTCTCCCAAACGTTAAGCGCGAGCTATTGAAGACTCGGGCTATGCGTAATCGAGTTATTTCGATATCGTTTTTAGTGGGCGGTGCTTCGATTGCGGCAGTAGTTGTTTTGGCGTTGATTTTGGGTAGCCAAATTGCAGCCGAGGCGGTCCAGAACGGAGTTATCAAAGATAGAAACGATAAATTGATGGCGGTCGAGGATCTTAATAAGGTTGTAACGATTCAACATCAATTAACAAAGATCAATGAACAACATTCTGGAAAGAAGATTAATTCAAGGATCTTTGATGTTGTAACGGCGGTTAATCCAGTTGCACCAAATAATGTTAGTTTTTCGGATATAAAAGTCAATCCTGGGTCAAAAACTATTACTCTGGAGGGTAGCGCGGTTAATGGCTATAGTGCGTTAGAGACCTTAAAGAAAACCATCTTGAATACGAAAGTTCAGACTACTGATGGTGATAAAAGTTCCGAGGTTAGTCTGACTAAGGAGATAAAAGATGGCGATACTAGTTTTGGAGAGAACTCAGAAGGTAAAAAAGTGTTGCAATTCTCATTCTCGTTTGAATACGCAGAAGAATTATTAGCGCCTGCAAATAATGGTACAGTTTCCATATTGACGCCGACTGGTAAGGTTGATGTTACAGATTCACGTCAGGGAATTCCAGATAGCTTGTTTAAGAGTAACTCGAAAAAACAGGAGAAGAAATAATGGCGACCGATAATAAAGAAGTTGCAATACGCAAGCGGCAACAGATTGATTCGTCAAAAAAGACTATGTTTATTTTTGTGGCTTCTGCGGCATTTTTGGCTGGAATTGCGCTTGTTGTGAGTATATTTTTGGTGCAGCAAATTGTATTTCATTCGAAGATTCTTCTGGAGAAGCAAAATACGATTTCTCGTCTAGATAAAAACCTGTCGTCGGTTGACGAGCTAAAGAAGAATATTCGAGTTTTAGACACAAATACTGCACTTAATTCTATAAAATCAAGCAGCGAAAGTAATGCTCTTCAGACGGTGCTGGATGCATTGCCAGATAATGCGAACGCCGACGCTCTTGGTGCTTCGTTGAAGAACAAATTTATCGACACGACTACTGGTGTGACTATTCAAAATCTGACCGTTGCTCAATCTGGATCTGATAGTGAAAGCTCTGAGTCAACGTCTGAAAATGCCATATCATTTACTATGGAAGTGAGCGGTCCGGCTGAAAAATTAAAAGAATTGTTAACTAAGTTAGAGGCGTCTATTCGAGTCATTGACCTAAAGACCGTGGAAATCCAGCGAAATGAGGATAGATTGAGCTTGGTGGTTCGAGGTGTTGCTTATTACGAGCCAGCACAAACAATACAATTAGAGAATAAGGTGGTTAAGCCATGAAGAAAACAGACATAGCAATGGTAATATTGATCGCGGGTGTGGGCGTGGCAATCGGCTATATTGTCGCCTCTAATATCTCGTTCTTAAAAGTTCCAGAATCTGGCACAAAAGTACAGACTATTCGAGAAATATCACCTGACGTCGAAAAACCAAACCCAGCGATTTTTAATAATAATGCGATAAATCCAACTGTTGAAATATTCGTAGGTCAAGATGCAGCCAAATAGAGAAGGGGTGTAAATGGCTTTACTGACGGACGACATCCAAGATAAGTTGATCGAGCTGCTCGTAAACGAGGGGCTTATTGAGAAGTCTGTCATTGATGACGCCTTAAAACGTGCCTCTGAGAGCGGCAAGCCTCTGTTTAGTTTGCTTAGTGAAGAGGGGTTGCTTGACAATGAACTATTAGTTCATGGCGTGGCTCAAGTTTCGGGCGTGCCGTATGTCAATCTGTCGAATAGCGTTATTAGTCAGGATATTTTATCTCTATTACCGTCCGACGTTGCTGAGAGATTTATGGCTGTGCCGCTGGCCGAAGTTCAGAATCGATTAGCGGTAGCGATGATTGACGCGAATAATGTTCAAGCAGTGGACTATTTGTCGAATCGCATCCAGCGTCCGATAAAAGTATTTATGGCCTCAGAGGAGAGTGTTCGCCACGTCTTAGATCAATATAAGACTGACTTGTCATCTGTTAATGTAGCGGCTCAGGCTTCTCAGGAAGAGTCTTTGTCGGAGGCTGGCAATATTAAAACGATTGTCCAAGATTCACCGATATCACGAGCATTATCGACAATTTTGGAGTATGCGGTAAAAAGTCATGCGTCCGACGTGCATATTGAACCATTAGAGAAGGCTTTGAAGATTCGTTGTCGTGTTGACGGTGTTTTGCGTGAAATAATGCAGCTCCCAAAGAGCATTGAGCCGGCGCTAGTTAGTCGTATTAAGATTCTTTCCAATCTGAAAATTGACGAGCATCGGATTCCTCAGGACGGTCAATTTGCGGTTAATGTTGCGGGTAAAGAAGTTGACCTCCGTATCGCTATCTCTCCAGTTGTTTGGGGCGAGCAAGTGGTTATTCGTCTGCTTGATAAGAGTGGAAGTTCTTTCAATTTGGAAGATATGGGCTACGCTGGGCGTGCATTAAGAACGATCCGTAAGGGGATTAAGCGGCCAAATGGAATGATCTTAACGTCGGGTCCAACTGGTTCTGGTAAGTCAACGAGTTTGTATGCGTTGATTAAAGAGATTAAAGACGACACTGTGAATATTGTGACGCTTGAAGATCCGGTTGAGTATAAGATGGATGGCGTCAATCAGATTCAGGTGAATGCGGAAGTTGGCTTGACGTTTGCTTCTGGATTGCGCTCAATTTTGCGTCAAGACCCAGACATTGTGATGGTTGGTGAGATTCGCGATAATGAAACAGCAAATTTGGCTATTCAGGCGGCTTTAACGGGGCATTTGGTTTTCTCGACACTTCACACAAATTCCGCCGCTGGCGTGCTGCCGCGTTTGTTGGATATGGGAATTGAGCCGTTTCTTATTGCTAGCACGGTCAACACAATCATCGGTCAGCGTTTGGTGAGGCGAGTGGCGCGTCGTCGGGATATTTATCAATCGTCACCACTGGAAACGCAGGCAATTCGCGAGGCGGTTGGTGGATTATTGCCACAAACAAGGGAACAAGTCGCTCAATATGCGCAAGACCTGGGATATGAAAGTTTGCCGCTAGCGACACAGACGTCGTTTGCCTTGGCAAAAGGAAAAGATACGCCGCAAACTCCTCGCGGTTATGCTGGGCGAGCTGGTCTGTATGAGGTCATGGATATTACCGAAGAGATTCAGAATTTGATTGTTAAGCGCGCAACCTCAGCGGAAATCCAGCGAATGGCAATTCAACAGGGCATGATTACGATGCGTCAAGATGGTTATCTGAAGGCGTTGAACGGAATAACGACAATAGAAGAAGTTAATAGGGTAGCGGCGGATACCGCGTAAAAGGAGGAAACATGAATAATCAAGAATTGCGAATTGAGATTTTGCTGGAAGAAGTTGTTAAGAAGCGAGCTTCAGACCTTCATATTCAAGTTGGTTTGCCGCCAATGCTACGAATTGACGGTGCGCTTATGCCGGCCGCCGGAACTCAACCATTGGACGAGCCTGCCGTTGAGAGGCTAGTATTCCAGATTCTTGATGAAGATCAGCGACAAATTTTGCTAAAAGATAAGGAATTCGACTTTTCGTTTGCGTTTGGTACACTGGGACGATTCCGAGTTAATGCCTTTCATGAGCGTGGCAATTTGGCTGCAGCCCTACGTTTGATTCCAAATGAAATTAAGTCGGCGTCTGAACTGGGTATGCCACCAGTTGTTAATACGTTTGCGGATTTTCCTCGCGGTTTGGTGTTGGTCACTGGCCCAACTGGTTCCGGTAAGTCAACAACTTTGGCGGCGCTGGTTGATAAGATCAATTCTGAGCGTTCACAGCATATTATTACTATTGAAGATCCTATCGAGTTTACTCACAAGTCGAAAAAATCAGTGGTAGTTCAGCGTGAAGTTCATTACGACACTTATTCATTCTCTGCGGCTTTACGCTCGAGTCTTCGCCAAGACCCAGATGTTGTGCTGATTGGTGAGATGCGCGACCTTGAAACGATTTCAGCAGCGATTACAATTGCTGAAACTGGACACTTGGTGTTTGCAACGCTACACACAAACTCCGCTGCGCAATCAATTGACCGTATGATTGACGTGTTTCCACCGCACCAGCAGCCACAGATTCGCGCTCAGCTCAGTAATATTTTGATGGCAATTTGTTCGCAGCGACTAGTCCCAGCTATCGGCGGTGGACGAGTCGTGGCGGCAGAGGTTTTGATTGCTAATCCAGCGGTGCGCAACATTATTCGCGAAGGTAAATCTCACCAATTGGATGCCGTGATTCAGACTGGTGCTGACCAGGGGATGCAGACGATGGATCGAACTTTGGTCAATTTGGTGCAGAATGGTACGATTACGTATGATAGTGCTCGTGAATTTGCTGTCGATTTGACGGAATTCGAGAGGTTGATGAGGGGATAATAAATGAAAAAGTACGATTACGAAGCCAGAGATAGCGCAAGTAATAAAATTGTTAAATCAGTTGTTCAGGCTGATAGCGAAAATGCCGCCGCGAAGCTTTTGACGGCTCAGGGCTTTGTGCCGTTAAAAATTGAATTACAAGACGATAAAACAAATTTCTTTGCGAGGTTTTCTGGTAGAATCACCACTAAGGATAGGGTTGTGTTTACTCGTCAGCTAGCAACTCTTATTGGAGCTGGGCTACCTTTGGCGCAAAGTCTTCGAACGGTTCAGGAGCAGACGACGAATAAGCGCATGCAGGAAATAGTCCAGGAAATTATCTCTGATGTTGAAGGTGGTAAATCCTTGTCTGATTCGTTCGCAAAGCATCCAGAAGCTTTTAATAAAGTTTATGTAGCTTTGATCTCGGCCGGCGAGACGTCAGGTACGATGGATGATTCGCTTAAGAGGTTAGCTGCTCAGCAGGAAAAAGAGGCTGCTATGATGAGTAAAATTAGAGGTGCTATGATGTATCCGTCAATTGTCTTGGTAGTGATTATCTTAGTTATCGGATTTATGTTATTCACGGTCGTTCCGCAAGTTGAGGGTCTGTATCGTGACTTAAATAAGGGGTTGCCATTTGTAACTCTTATGATGATTAAAACGGCGAACTTTTTTAGTAGTCTTTGGTGGCTTGTTATATTGGCAATGATTATCGGCGGTTATTTCCTAGCACAATATCTGAAAACTGAACAGGGAATTAGGACTAAAGACACCTTTAAGCTTAATGTCCCAATGTTCAAAGGCATGTTCAGGAAAATGTACATGGCTCGATTTGCCAGGACTGGTCAAGTTCTTCTGAGTACTGGTGTGCCAATGCTTGATATGCTTCGAATTACGTCTGATGCTGTCAATAACGTGATTATTAGCGAAAGCATACTTCGTGCGTCAGATAAGGTGAAGGGTGGTAAGGCGCTCTCAGCTTCTTTATCTAATGAAGATTATTTCCTAGCAATGGTGCCGCAGATGATTAAAATTGGTGAGCAATCGGGTAAGATTGATGAGATGATGGGCAAGACTGCTCAGGTGTACGAAGATGAGCTTGACGAGGAGATTCGCGCCTTGTCGACGGCGATAGAGCCGGTTTTAATGGTCTTTTTGGCTATAGTTGCAGGTACGATGGTCGCGGCTATCTTGCTTCCAATCTATAGTTTGGTTGGCAACATCAATATTCGCTAGACTGACTTATATTTTTAGTGTATTATAAACTTAAGCATTTTTGCGTAAATATAGGTAAACCATAGAAAGGTGGGAAATCTAATGACAAAAAAAGATAATAAAAAAGGATTTACAATCATCGAGGTTGTTCTAGTCTTGGCTATTGCTGGACTTATCTTTGCGATGGTGTTTATCGCATTGCCAGCTTTGCAGCGTAGCCAGCGCGACCAGTCAAGGAAGAACGACGCTTCAACAGTTGCCGCAGCTATTACCAATTGGAATTCAGCTAACCGTAACGGCGGCACATTTAACGAAGAATCTCTACGTAAGTATGTCGATAAGCTTGATCAATATGACAAATCTTCAGAATTAAAGGTTGCTACACCTGGTGCTTCAATGTCAGTAGCTAGTAACGAAATCAAGGTTATGCGAGGTAAGAAATGTCCTTCTAGCACGCCAGCTCCATCTGCTGACGATCCAGCAAATATAACTTTGCAAAACGGATCTTCACGCAACGCAGCAGTTGTAGTTCTATTGGAAAATAACGGTTCTCAAAAGCAATTGTATTGCCAGGACGTATAATCTATAGATAAATTATGAATCAGCCTCAGTATGGGGCTGATTTTTTTATGGTTTTTTGTTACCATAAGAAGTATGATTAAGTTTGTACTAGTGGGATTTTTAGGGGCTATTTTAGGCAGTTTCGCTGGAGCGCAAATTTGGCGCTTGCGGGCTCGTCAATTGATGGAAGATAAAAAAGCTGGAGAAAAAGTTGACCAAAAGGAATTAAAGAAATTATCTCCATTGATAAAAAAAATTTCCAAAGATAGATCTCGCTGCTTATCTTGCGGACATGAGCTTAAGTGGTGCGATTTGATTCCTGTGGTAAGTTGGGTTGCTGGATTGGGTCGATGCAGATATTGCAAAGCATTTATCGGCTGGACGGAAATCTTGCTAGAACTAGTGATGGCTGGATTGTTTGTTGCGTCTATGGTTTTTTGGCCGGGATCGTTAACGAATATTTGGCAGATCGTATTGCTAGTTTTATGGCTGGCAAGTTTGGTACTGCTGGCGATTTTATTTGTCTATGACCTCAGATGGCTACTTCTTCCAGATGTAATTAATATTCCGTTTATCATTCTTGGTGCTATTTTTGCGGGAATAAAAGTATGTCTAGCTGGCGATTTTTCAAAAAGCTTGATGACGTTATTTGGGTCGATTGCGATTCTGAGCGGAATATATATGGTGCTGTATTTATTCTCAAAATATCGTTACGGGGAAGATAAAACTTGGATTGGTTTTGGTGATGTTAAGCTTGGACTTGGATTGGGTTTGTTCTTAGGAAACTGGCTTTTGGCGTTTGCAGCTCTATTTATCGCAAATCTTATCGGTACGCTTCTTGTCTTGCCGTCAATGATGCGAGGAAAATTGCAAGCAACTTCACGGATATGCTTCGGCCCATTGCTTATCGTAGGATTTTTACTCGCCTGGTTCTTTAGCCGACAAATTTTAGAGTGGGGCTTTCTTATTGTCTAAGTAAAAAGCGCTTATGCTATAATGGAGAAGTGATGGGCAATAAACAAAAAGGTTTTACTATAATTGAAGTGATTTTGTTTGTGGCTATTTCTGGCTTACTGACCTCTATGCTGATGGTTGGCGTAAGTATGTCAATTAATCGTCAGCAATATCGCGATTCGGTGCAGTCTTATGCTGGTTTTTTGCGAAATGAGTACTCGAAGGTGGTCAATGTTGAGAATGAGCGATCTAAGGGTACTTGTCCAATTGAAGGCTCTGATGGTCGAGCTGAAACTCTACGTGGCCAATCTGATTGTGTGATTGTCGGTCGCTATATTACCACTGAAGGTTCTCTGGGCTCAACGGACGGCAATCTGTACAAAACTTATCCAGTTTATGCCTATAGATCAGATAAGGGTAGCGCGTGGACTTATAAACGCGGCGCTGAATCTGACAAATATATTGTTAATTGGCAAGCAAAAACTAGGTTCTCTAACCAAGCCAAAGATAGTGCGTATATTTCTATTTTGATGTACCGTCATCCAGAGACGGGGCAGTTGGATATTAGAACTGACACGAGCCGATTTGGTGATAATTTAACTGATTTCGTCAACAATAAAAATAGTGCCGGAGTTGTGCAATCTGCTGGCGAGCAGCGTCAACAGAGGGAAATTTGCGTTTATGATGACGGTTGGTTGCCGGGAGAGAGATTATCTATTTTTCTACGATCACACGCAGGTTCTGCTGATGCTGTGGTTATGGGTAATGCTACGGGAGGTTGTGCTGATGCGTAAGTTTAACAGAGGCGACACACTTGTCGAAGTGTTACTTGGAGTAACCATTTTTAGCCTAGTCGCCGTTATTGCATTAGAAACCATGAACCGCGGGATGGCTATTGCTCAGTACTCTTTAGAGACGACGTTGGTTCGTCAACAGGTTGACGCTCAGGCTGAAATGCTAAGATATGCGCATGATATGAAAAATGACACTTGGAAGAAATTGGTAGACAATAATTCGGTGAGCGTTTCTGCTGTTAATGACAATGAAGGAAACTTGGGTGTTGAAAAATGTCCTGATGATTTTTCTACGAAAGAGTTTGCATTGGCTGCGACGCCTTCGCTCGCTTCGAAGATTAGTATATTGAACAATCCTGGAGATTATAAAGCAGCAGAAACATACGCGCGGGTTGATAGCGATACTAAAAAAACGTATGGAATATCAGTTAGATTGGTTAAGCCGAGTACGACCACTGGAAGCAGGGACAGTAACAAATATGATGCGTACATAAAAGCGTGCTGGATGCCTGTTGGTAGCAAAATGCCGGCAACCATTGGTACGATTGTGAGGTTGTATGATTCGGGGTTATAAAAAAGGATTTACACTTATTGAATTGATGCTCGCTATGAGTTTTATCTCTGTTCTTTTGTTGTCGATTGCTATGGTAGGTATTCAAGCGGGAAAAATGTATAGCAGAGGAATTGTGCTTCGTGATGTCAATCAAGCGGGGCGAGATATTTCAGACACTATTCGACGTGATTTTCTTCAGGCAAATGCCGAAAAGATTGACAGTACGGGATTGAGGGTGCCGAATAGTAGCAATTGGTCAACTGGTCGACTTTGTCTCGGTTCTCATTCTTATGTGTGGAATAATCCGAAGTATTTGGACGATCCTAGCCTGTTGGGCGGAAATAGTCTGTTTAAGGTTAATGGTAATCCAGTGAATTTGGTGCGCGTAGTTGATGCGGATAGCGGATTGTGTAAAAAAGATGCTTCTGGCAAATATCCGGAAACCGTCGATCTTGCGAAATCATCCAATTTGCTCAGGAATATTAATAGTGGTGACGGTTCAATTGGTGTGCACGAAGTTACGTTAGAAAAGATTACATCGGATAATTCAAGGGAGGCGCTGTATAAATTGACCTTTACGCTGGGGACAAGCAAGATGAGTGAAATAAGGAATTCTTCCTGTAAAGCTCCGACTGAAGATGATAGCAATTTTGAGTTCTGTGCTATAAATAAATTTGAGATGATTGTGAGGACAAATGGGTAAAAATGCGCGACAATCAGGTGCTGTATCTCTTTTTGCGGTTATATTTGGCGCGATGTTGCTGACTATTGTTACTATTGGTTTTATCAAGTTGATGATTATGGATCAGCGACAATCCTCGAATAATGATCTGTCACAAAGTGCTTATGATGCGGCTTTGGCTGGGGTTGAGGATGCTAAGCGCGTGGTTCGTGCCGCCCAGACGGGCAATATTCAAGCGGCGGGGGTGCTTAATGGTCCAATTAATTGTAATATGGTCGCGGCATCTGGTGTTGTTGGAGGTAGCTCTTCTGGTGAAACTATTATTAAAACTGGTACAGATGCGGGTAAAAAATTTGATCAAGCGTATACTTGTGTAAAAATCACTATGAAATCTCAAGATTTTATATATAAGTCTATTGAGGAAAAATCTCAAATTGTGCCACTACGCGCAACTGGTTCATTCAACAAAATATCTATCGAATGGTATAGGCGCGATGATGAGAGTAATTTGAATGGTGCCAACGCCGCTAATACTGAAATATCCACTTCGGGGGATTTGCCGACGAAAGACAACTGGAATGCCAATTCGCCACAATTGATGCGCGTGCAGCTTATCAATCCAGGATCCACCTTTAATTTAGCGTCTTTAGATTCAACTGGTGTCACTTCTTTCTTACGACCGAACGTTTTAAGGTCAGACGTAGCGGGTCAGAATGGTACTGCTGTTTCTGGTAAGATTTCTGATCATCCACGCGCAACTGACGGGAATGAACATAATAATGGAACAAGTGTGGTTTCTTGCAGCAAGACATTCAAGTTTTCTGGCGAATATTCGTGTAAAGCGGTGATTGATGTTGATGAGATTCCAGCTGGTAGTGAAACTGCGTTCCTAAGGTTATTGCCTATATATAAAGGTGGTAGTGTGAAGATTTCTCTCCAGAAAACCGACGGAACGATTATCAATTTTGATGGGGTTCAGCCAATTGTCGATTCCACGGGGCGGGCAAGTGATTTGTTCAGAAGAGTTGAAGCTCGATTGCAAATAGGAGATGATTTTGCATATCCTAATAATGCAGTTGAGTTGAAGAATAGCCTATGTAAAGATTTCTCTGTATCTGGTGGCGGATCTGCTACTGCAGGTCGATGTAAGCCATATAAGCCATAATCTAAGATTCTGTATCACTATGGAATCGGTCGTGAATATCTTTCAGGTGTTGGTCGGTAACATGCGTATATACCTGTGTCGTTGATATATTGCTATGGCCCAGCATTGACTGGACTGAGCGCAAGTCCGCACCGTTCATAAGTAGGTCGGTGGCAAAGCTATGGCGCATAGTGTGTGGGCTTACGTGTTTTGTGATACCAGCTAATCTAGCATATTGACCAACCATTCTCTGAATGCTGCGCGCGCTTAACCTACGGTAGTCTCCGGAGGTGTTGGGAGTTGAGTGGCGTTTACTATAGCTTAAAAATAGAGCGGGTAGATTATCTGTTCTAGCTTCCAGGTACGCCGATATGTGTTCGGCAGCACTTTTTGAAATAAAAACAGGGCGATCCTTTTGTCCTTTTCCTCGCACCATAAATTCGCGCCTCTTTAGGTTTATATGATCTCGGTTTAAATTGACCAATTCTGAAACACGCAGTCCGCTAGAAAATAGCAGCTCAACGATTGCTCGATCTCTCAGTCCAGATTCCGTATCGGTTGGTATTTGATCGATCATACGTAAAACCTCGTCATATTGTAAAAAGGTCACTTGTTTACGGACTACTTTGGGTAATATAATTCTGTCGGCCGCCAGACTTTTGATATTACGACGAGAAAGGTAGGTTAGTAGACCTCGCAGCGCAATAAGATGATAACTTTGGGTAATTAAGGATAATTCTTCGCCAGTGTTGTCATTTTTATAACGGTTTAGCCAGAGGCGATACTGGCGTATTAGTTCTGATGTAATTTTATCAACATTTATATCGCCAGCAAAATCAATGAATCTCTCCAGGTATAGTTGATAATTTATGATGGTTTTTTGACTACGCCCACCTTCAACCTCTAGGTGCTCTAAGAAATCAGTTAAAGCTTCTGACATAAACATAATATTTATTCTATCGCTAATGAATATGTTTATCAAATTATTTTTTTCTGCTACTATATTAGAAAATAATAAGCAGAGGAGTATCTATGGCAGAAAGCGAAAAAAATTACTGTGGCGTTGAAAGGACATTGATCGTCTTTAAGCCTGACGCAGTTCAACGAGGTATAGTTGGGGAAATTTTACAACGTTTTGAGCGAGTTGGCTTGAAAATAGTTGGTGTAAAAATGACATCACCATCTAGAGACCATTACTATGCTCATTATGAAGACATTGGTAAATTGGCTACTCGTCGAGGCGAGGATACTTTGAACATAACATTAGATATGATGATGGATGGTCCAGTCATAGCAATGGTACTAGAGGGCGTCGAAGCTGTTGCTGTTGTTAGGAAGATTGTTGGCCCAACAGAGCCTAAATCGGCTGACATGGGAACAATTCGCGGTGATTACTCACATATTAGTTTTGGCTATGCAGATGAGTGCCAAAAGGGAGTTCCAAATTTGATTCACGCATCTGGCGATTCAGATGAGGCCGTTCGTGAAATCGAGCACTGGTTCAAGCCGGAAGAATTGATAAATTATCACACATTAAGCGAAAAGTTTACTCGCTAAGCTAGTCTTTCTTGAGAGCTACCGTGGTATAATGGTTGTATGCCTCGGTAGCTCAACTGGATAGAGCAGATCCGTCCTAAGGATAAGGTTGTAGGTTCGACTCCTGCCCGGGGTACCAGATATATGACAGAGCAAATTAAAGATAAGCAATTTGATGGGCAGCGTGACGGAGAGCGACTGTTGTTTGTGTTTCGTCGTCACATAATCGCTATGAGAAAAGGATTCTATCTTCTTCTAGGATCGATGACGCTTGGTTCATTGCCTTTTTTAATTTGGCAAGATAATTTGAATCTTTTATGGGTGTTTGTTGGTGGATTTATTTTTGGTTTGATGCTCTTTTTCTATCATTTTTTGATGTGGTTTTATACTTACTATATTGTTACCGATCAGAGGATTCGTCAGATTACTCAGCATGGATTTTTTGGTAAAGATGTCATTGAGCTGAAATTGTCAAAAATTCAGAATATTAGTTATAGTATCCCGGGGTTTAGCGGAGAAATGTTTAAATTCGGAACAATAGTTATTCAAACTTTTGTAGGGGATCTTGTTATAAAAAACGTAGAACATCCGGATAAGATCTATAATAAGCTACAAGACGCAGTGGAAATTTCGACAAAGAAGGAGGATATCAATGAAGAATCTATTGAACCGTAAA
>CALKRM010000033.1 GCA_937989565.1 uncultured Candidatus Saccharibacteria bacterium
ATCTGGTGGGCAATAGAGGATTCGAACCTCTCACCTCTTCAACGTCAATGAAGCGCTCTAGCCAAATGAGCTAATCGCCCAGATATAATAATATTATCATAACAGATGTCTACTATCAAGGAGCGTGGTATAATATTGGTATGAGTGAAGAAGAACTAAAATCTATGAGACACAGCCTGGCGCATATTATGGCGCAGGCTATTCAGCATTTATGGCCTCAGGCGAAATTCGGTGTGGGACCGGCTATCAACAATGGTTTTTACTATGATATTTATCTTGACAACGGGACAATTTCTGAAGCCGATCTTCCGAAGATAGAAGAGGAGATGCGAAAGATTGTAGCGGCTAATTATCCGTTTGAGAGGCGCGATGTGTCAGTAGAGGAGGCTATTGATTGGGCTATAAAGGGAGATCAGACCTTTAAAATGGAATTGCTGAATGACCTCAAAAGATCCGGTACTACTGTTGCTAGCGAATTAGCTGGAGAAAAAATGGGATCTGTGTCTGATGGCGATAGCAAAGTCGAGACTGTTTCTTTGTATTCTCAGGGTGATTACACTGATTTGTGTAGGGGTGGACATGTGGACAGTACTGGAAAAGTTGGCGCATTCAAGCTTACTAAGGCAGCTGGAGCATATTGGCGAGGCAATGAGAATAACCCACAAATGCAGCGAATATATGGTGTAGCGTTTGCTACGCAGGAAGAGCTGGATGAATATCTGAATAGATTGGAAATTGCAAAACAGCGAGATCATCGCAAGTTAGGTAAGGAGCTTGATCTATATACGACCTCTCCTCTGGTAGGAATTGGCTTACCTTTGTTTACTCCTCGCGGTACGATTTTACGAGACATAGTGGCTCGATATTCGAACCAGCTGAGACAGAAGTTCGGCTTTGAAAAGGTTTGGACTCCTCATATTACGAAAAAGGATCTATATGAAACATCAGGTCATTGGGCTAAGTTCGGAGAAGAGTTATTTTTAGTTAAAAGCCAAGAAACTAGTGATGAGATGGCTCTTAAGCCCATGAATTGTCCGCATCATACGCAAATTTTTGCCTCACGACCGCGAAGTTATCGTGACATGCCAGTAAGATATTTGGAGACGACAACAGATTATCGCGACGAAAAAACTGGCGAGCTGGGCGGATTGAACCGTGTGCGCTCATTAACGCAGGATGATAGTCATATATTTTGTCGTACTGATCAGATTGAGGATGAGATTAATAATTTATTATCTGCTGCTCGTGAGCTGTATGGATCAATCAATATGAAGCTCAGGGTTAGATTAAGCTATCGTGACGAATCTGATTCGTATTTAGGCGATCTTAGCTTATGGGATTCCGCACAGAACCAGTTAAAATCTGCTGTTGAGAAGGTAGGCTTGGATTATTTTGAGCAAGAGGGTGAGGCGGCATTTTATGGTCCAAAGATTGATTTTATGGCAACGGATGCAATCGGCCGTGAACATCAAGTTGCAACCGTGCAGCTAGATTTCGTGCAACCACAAAGGTTCGATTTGGAGTATGCGGATGCTGATGGCAATTTTACAACACCAGTTATGATTCACTGTGCTTTATTGGGGTCGGTTGAGCGATTTTTGAGTGTGTTTATAGAACATACTGGCGGATGGTTTCCGTTTTGGGCGGCTCCAGAACAGGTTCGTATTTTGACGATTAACGACACAGTGCTAGGGTATGTTGATAAAATAACAACTATATTATCGGATATTACCCTCATGAAGCCAGTTAGATATAATGATGTAAGATTTACAATAGACTCTAGAAATGAATCATTAGGCAAGAAGATTAGGGAGGCTACTTCTATGAAGATACCTGTTCAACTTATCGTAGGACCAAAGGATATGGAAGCTAATGAGGTTAGTGTTCGCACGCAATCTGGCGAAGAAAAAATATCGTTGGAGCAGCTTGCTGAGTATATAAAATCTTTGTAAGGTTGAGCTAATTGGATAGGTTTATAAAATTAGATAACGGCGTTGATGAAGGTCGCCTACCACTAATTGTAATTATTGGTCCTACCGCTAGTGGCAAGACATCATTGGCTATACAATTAGCGAAGAAGTATAGAGGGGAAATAATTTGCGCTGACAGTAGGACCGTCTATCGTGGTATGAATATTGGGACGGCTAAGCCTTCTCTGGAAGAGCAGCAGGGAGTTTCTCATTGGGGTCTTGATTTGGTGAATCCGGGCGATTCTTTTAGTGTGTCACAATTTAAGGACTATGCATGTCAAAAGATTAAAGAAATCCGAAGTCGAGGAAATATTCCATTTCTTGTTGGTGGAACAGGGTTGTATATTGATTCTGTTATATTTGATTTTCAATTTGGAGGTAAATCCAGCAAAGAAAAGAGAGCTAGCTTACAAAAAATGACAATATCTGAACTTCAGCAATACTGTGCTAATCATGATGTAGTCTTGCCGGAGAATAGCAAAAATAAAAGATATCTAGTTAGGGCTATTGAGCGAGCCGATAAAAAGCCGTCTGGACTGGAGGCTCCATTGAATAATACTATCGTTGTCGGAATTACTACAGATAAACAACTATTAAAACAGAGGATTACAGATAGAGCAAAAAAAATGTTCAAGGACGGTGTTGTAGAAGAAACAATAGGATTAGTTAATAATACCGGGTGGTGTAATGAGGCTATGACGGGTAACGTTTATCCTATCGTTAATAAATTAATTGAGAAAGAAATAGACGAAGATCAGGCTATTCAGGAGTTTATTGTTAGTGATGTAAGCTTAGTAAAACGTCAGTTGACGTGGTTTAGGCGAAACCCATTTATTGAATGGGGAGATGTCCATTCGTGTGAACAATATTTATCTCGAGTATTAGATAGTAAGTAAAAAATATGTTACAATTATAGTACAATGATTGATTCATTATTTGGTTCAAAAACTAGGGTAAAATTATTGCATCTTTTTCTGAATAATCCAGAAAAGTCATTTTATGTGAGGGAAATTACTAGGATGATCGATGAGCAGATAAACTCCGTCCGTCGAGAGCTAGCTAATATGGTGTCTGTAGGTATAGTACAGCAAGATGCTATTGATAATAAACTGTACTATAGCGTAAATGAAGACTATCCTTACATTAAGCCGCTTGCAGCTATATTCTCAGATAAAAATACAGAAGACGGTATGGGTGCTGCGAGTAGCGTTTCCTGGAAAGATTCTTTAGGAAGAATGAGAGGTTTAAGATTGGCTATTATTTCGGGGAAATTAGTAGTCGGATCAAGCTCTGCTGTTGATTTGCTATTAGTCGGCGATGATATGTCTGCCGTAACTATAAAAAATCTTGTTAAAAAAATCGAAAAAGATAGAAAAACAGAGATAAATTATGCCGTAATATCTTATGATGATTTCTACTATAGGATGAGTGTCAAGGATAGGTTTATAATGGATATTGTAAGAAACAAACACTCTGTACTAGTAGATACGGAAAATATAATGAGAAAGGAATAGGACATGTTTGAAATAGAATACAAAGGGGCAAATGCTGTTATTATTACTACAAAGAAGCTTCGTGTGATATTTGATCCGAATTTAGAGATTGCCGGAGGAAAAAATGTTCCTGTGGATAATGATGTAGAGGTGGTTACAGAGGATCGGTTTGCTGTTGTGGATTCTACACCAAGACTACTATTTTCGGGTCCAGGTGAATATGAAGTCGGAGACATCTCATTATTAGGAATTTCGGCGCGCCGACACATCGACACTGTGGATGATGTTAAAAAATCTACAATATATAAAATTACGATTGGTGAAGCTAAGGGAGTGGTTGTTGGTAATATTGAGAATAAGTTAACTGATGATCAGCTCGAAAATATAGGTGTTGTTGATTTTGCAATATTACCTGTCGGTGGAAATGGATATACGTTAGACGCAATAGGAGCAACTTCAATAATTCGTCAATTGGACCCTAAGGTGGTGATCCCGGTGCATTACAATGACACTACTTTGCATTATGAAGTTCCACAGGATGGTGTGGACGAGTTTGTAAAAAACCTAGGAGCTCCAGTCGTTGAGGCTGGTTCAAAGTGGAAGCTAAAGAAAATAACGGATCTGCCAGATAATTTAACGGTTGTTCAAATATCGAAAAGTTAGAGTCTTCTCATTGAATTAAAAATAGCTCCGATAACGCAATCGGAGCTATTTTATTAAAATTTGATTTAGCGATTACTTATTAGTAGCTGCACTCAAAATACCTTTTTTCTTCAGGGTGCGAATAGCTTTTGTACTTAAAGTCATGGTAATTTTTTGACCGTCAACAACAAAAGTCTTCTTCTGAAGGTTTGGTTTGAAAACACGCTTAGTGCGGCGCAGGGAGAAGCTGACGTTGTTGCCATACTGCTTGCCTTTGCCTGTTAAATCACATCGTGATGCCATTTCCACTCTCTTTACTTTATTATTAATAACAATCCTTATTATTGTAGCGGCATTTGTGTAATTAGTCAAGATCGTGTATTGATGCTATAATAACACTTATGATTTTAGAAATAATAGTAGTTTTGATTGTTATATTATTGTCTATGACCATTCACGAGGCTATGCATGCTTTTATGGGATATGCATTGGGCGATAATACCGCAAAAGAAGAGGGAAGATTGACACTTAATCCCATAAGACATATCGATCCAGTGATGACTATTTTGCTTCCTTTGATTATGGTGGTGTTACATGCTCCAGTTTTCGGAGGGGCTAAGCCTGTTCCATTTAATCCAAATAGAGTCCGTTTTGGCGATTGGGGGGCGGCTCTTGTCGCTCTTTCTGGTCCAATCACTAATTTAGTAATCGCCTTTATTACGTTTGGCGTCGGAGTGTTTAGCGGCGTTATTAATAATGCTGGGGCAGTACAGTCTACGATATTTGGACTGATTATTTCTACTGCTGTATCGGTGAACCTGGGCTTTTTTGTTTTTAATATGCTACCAATTCCACCTCTGGACGGGTCTAGAATACTATACGCCGTAGCGCCAGATAGTATCAGGGGCGTTATGCAGAAAATTGAGCAGAATGGTATTCTTTTAGTGATGATTGTAGTTGTGCTGTTTTCTGATGTAATTGGTCAGGTTATGTCGGGCTGTATTCGGGCAATTTTGCGTGTATTTATGAACATATTTGGTGTATAATAGGAGCATACCCTGGATTTATCCGTGGGCGCGTATGATTTTCCTAACATCATATGATAGGGAGCTTTAATGATGATTTATTGTCGTGGCAATAAGTTGCGAGCACCCACCTTGCATTTATGCGGGGAATATCTAGCGCCCACAGACAAGTCTAGGGTTTAGTGCTATAATATATCATGTAGTCTGTTAGGTAATCGCTTAAGTTATACTTAAGAGGAAAGTCCGGGCAGCGAAGGATACGACAGTCGTTAACGGCGACCGGAGGCAACTCTAGGGAAAGTGCCACAGAAACGAAACTACCTTCGTATTTTATATACGAGGGAAAAGGTGAAACGAGTGGGGTAAGAGCCCACAGTCGTTTATGGCGACATAGACGAGAGGTAAACCCTGTCGGCTGCAAGGAGATTTGCAAATAGGATTATCCGTCCGCAGATCGATAACCGCTTGATTTGTTTGGCAACAAGCAAACTAGATAGATGATTGCCCTAGACAGAACCCGGCTTATAGGCAGACTATGAACAAAACACCCTGCATAATGTCAGGGTGTTTTATATTGGTAGATTTGTCCTATTATAGACTTGCTTTTACTATTTCAGCGAAAGCTTTTGGCTCGTTAACTGCCAATTCTGCTAATATTTTTCTATCAATCTCAATGTTTTTAGACTTCATAGAAGCTATAAGTTTGCCGTAAGTTGTGCCTTCTTGTCGAGCGGCTGCATTGATTCGGGTAATCCATAGACCGCGTAGATCGCGCTTCTTGTTTCGACGATCGCGGTAGGCGTACTGCAGAGCTCTAATAACACCTTGTTTTGCAAGACGAAAACTTCTGGTGCGATTATGCTGCATTCCCTCAGCTGCTTTTAAGATTTTTTTATGCTTAGCGTGTGCGGCAACTCCTCGTTTTACTCGCATAACTATACTCCCATTGCTCGACGGGCATTCTTAGCCATCGAACCAGTTACTGTTGCTGTTGTGTTGATTGCGCGCTTACGACTTTTTGACTTTTTAGCCAACAAGTGGCCGCCAAATGCGCGCTGGCGGGTCAATTTTCCGGTACTGGTCAGCTTGATACGCTTCGCAGTGCCTTTGTGGGTCTTTAGCTTTGGCATTATTTACTCCTTATTACTACGCTCAGATTGCGACCAGCCATCTGAGGTTTTTGCTCTAATATTGCGTCCTCACTAAGGTGTTCCATGATTTTGTCGATCAATTCGTAGCCGATCTCTTTATGGGCCATTTCGCGACCTTTGTAGACCACTTGTATACGAACTTTATGTCCGCCCTCTAAAAATTTACGGATCTTCTTTAGCTTAACCTCTAGGTCTCCGGCTCCTATCTTTAGACCAAAGCGCATCTGCTTTAGGTCTCCAGATTTGGCTTGGCGCCGATTCTTCTGTTGATCCTTCATTTTTTGGTACTGGTACTTACCCCAGTCAATGATTTTAGCAACTGGCGGATTGGCTCCCGGTGATATTTCAACTAGGTCAAGATTCATGTCGTTGGCCTTACTTAAAGCCTCTTTAAGTGACATGATTCCTAGCTGCTCGCCATCAGGACCAATTATCCGCAGTTCTCTTGCACGGATTGCTCCGTTGATACGGATTGATTTATTAATCTCTGGCTCTCCTTTTTTGAAGCAATTTTAGATTAACTCAGTTGCTATTGTAACAGAGATGTCTGTTATTTTCAAGGATAATAATTAACCTATGCTAATCTGTCTGTATTGTAGGCTTTCTGCTATGTGCGGAACTTCTATAGAAGCGGATCCTTCTAAATCTGCGATAGTGCGAGAAACTTTTATGACCTTAAAGTAGCTGCGAGTGCTTAAATCTAGTTTTCTGGCTGCGTTCGTCAAGAAGGTTTTTGCAGATTCTGAGATTGATGTAATTTTATCAACGTTACTACTTGGAATATCATTGTTGTATTTGTAGCTACACTTATATCTGTCTCTCTGAATAGAGTAGGCTTTATGTATCTCAGATAAAAATGTCTCTTGTTGTGATTTTGTCGACATTTTATTATTTAATAATTTTTCATGGGGAACTCGTGAAACCGATACTGTTAGATCTATTCGATCAAGTAGTGGCCCTGATAATCTTTTTTGATAATTGATAATCTGATTTTGTGAACATACGCAAGTTTTTTCTGGGTCTCCAAGAAATCCACAAGGACAAGGGTTCATTGTGGCTACTAATAAGAAATTGGCAGGGAAGTTGAATTTACCATTTGCACGACTGACGGTAATTTCGTGATCCTCTAATGGTTGACGAAGTGATTCAAGCACAGTGCGTGGATATTCGAGTAACTCATCAAGAAATAGGACGCCTCTATGGGCTAAACTGATTTCTCCTGGCTGTACTTTCGATCCTCCGCCAATAATAGACGCTCTACTTGCGGTGTGATGTGGTGATCTGAACGGTCTATCTACTATGGGATTGTTTATTATAGTGTGCTCTCCAAGACTGTGAAGTTTTGTCACTTCTACTATTTCATCCTCTGATAGGGTCGGTAATAGATTTTTCAAAGATTTTGCTAACATAGTTTTTCCTGACCCTGGAGGGCCGGACAATAAAATATTATGTCTTCCGGCAACTGCTATTTGAATCGCTCTCTTTGCTTGTTCTTGTCCGTAGATGTCGTCAATGGTTGGAGCGTTTTTATGATTGCGAGATATATTTTTTATTGATGATCTGTCTATTGGCTTAATGATCTTTTCTTTTTTGAGATGTAAGAAGAGTGATTTTAGGTTTTCTACTGGAAATACATCAACTCCAGTCACTAGCGCCGCCTGTTCGGCATTTTGGGCTGGCACGTATACTGATTTAATTTTTTGGTTTTTGGCTACTTCGGCTGTAATGATCGCTGATCGTATTGGGCGTAGACTGCCGTCTAGTGCCAATTCACCTGCAAAAACCGCATCGTTTATATCGCTTTGGTTGAGCGCGCCGCTGATACATAAAATAGATAAGGCGATGGGAAGATCAAAGTGAGATCCGTCTTTTGGTAACTCTGCCGGTGCTAAATTGATGATTATTTTTCCTTTCGGAAAATCCAGGGAAGAGTTTTTTATTGCACTACGTACTCGATCTCTGGATTCATCGATGGCTTTATTGCCCATTCCGACAATTTGTAGACTAGGAAGTCCTTTTGACATATCTCCCTCAACTTCGATGATTTGCCCACTAAATCCGTAGGGTGTAGCTGAAATAACTCTACTAATCATGAATCTATTAAAACATAAGCATGTAGATTTTTGAATGAGATCAGGGTATAATATGAACCGATATGTGGGGCTGATATAGCTTTCGACAATTGGACCTTATCATGACATTCTGCGAGCCGACGATACGCGTAAAGTATGTTTTTAGATGCAAAAAACTTTGCAAGCAAAGTTGCGGGCCTATTCCAGGTTCGTGCTTTCGCACCAGCTGTAGCGTAATTTTCTATAGCCATCTTGTCGCGCAGGCAACATAGCGTGGACGAGGTGTTATATTTATGTTGCTCGCTATGATTCTGGAAGTAGCAGACTCATGGGACTTTTTCTACGTAACGTAACTCGGTATTTTTGGCTTATTTTTAAGTCGAGTGGCGTTATAAAATTAAATTGAAATAAGCCTATGCTTGTAGACGAATATCATGATACCAGTTGGACCCGGGGGCAGTACCCGGCAGCTCCACCAGATAGATTAGATTAAAAGTCAGCCTTGTCGCTGGCTTTATTTATATTAAAGAATAGAATTTATCTTTAAGATAGAAAAACAACCACCTGCGAGTAGTGGTTGTTTTCAAAAAAGTGGAGTTTTACAATTTCTTTTTATTTTTGGCTTCTGTATAACTTTTTTATTCAGAAGCTACCCCTATAATAAGCTATATAAATGCTTATGTCAACAATATTTTTGTAAAAAGTTTAGTAAAAAATACCACACATTTTATAATCTTCTTTCTAATTTTCGCAACTATTTTTTCTAATGGCTTTTACTATGAAGTTATATGCCAGAGACTGGCGTTTGTTTGATGGTCTTTTTATGTGTATTACAAATTAAATTGCCGTACATTTTCTAGGATTCTTTTAATTGAAGCGTAAAGGATGGTTTTGTGCGCTGTGAATAAACTTTATACTTTCGTTTTGTAATTTTTAATTAAAACTGTTGTATAACATTTTTTATGTATAAGATTTAATGTGCATACTGATGTTTGGATGTTCTTGTAATAATATAAAAAATAATTTTGTTAAGTTTGCTGTAGTGTGACAATGAAAGTGAACAGAGTTTTATAAAGCGGGTAATAGAGACTATTATTTTATCGCGGATTTGAATATTAGACGTCGGTCTGATATTGACTGCACGAACCTATTTTTGTGGCAATGTTTGGATGACGGGTGATCATAGGTTAGTCGTGCAATTGGGTGGTCGCTAAGTCAACAATATCTTCATTGAATGGTGTGTAATCCGTGCTAGATAATAATCAAAAATGACAAGATTGTTGTAAAATGCACATATGACCACAAAGCGATAGGAGAATAATTAACAGATGATAATTTTAACAACATTAAAAAATAGGTGAAAATTACAATGATTTTTGAGTAAGGAATAGTTGACTTATAAATAAGGTCGTGATAGTATAAGGGTAAGCTTTTAGAAAAATAAAAAAGCAAAAATACATTAACAATAAAATTTATATAAAGCTACATTTTGTGTATAAATTGACGGACAGTTGGCTGCATGATTTTTATAATGACGCAGCCAATGCTCCGCCTTGTAAAAGCGTTGAGCGCGCGGTTAGTACCGCATACATCCAGTTAATCCTCGTTAAAGGACTAGCGGTGAGAGTCCTGGATGTATGCAGAGGAAAACTGCAAGAATGCTCCTTAATTAAGGAGCGGTCAAATCGCCTCGAGCGGTAATAGGCAAGTGGCACCCGCGCCTAATAGTTATTTTTTATCGGCGGATGGTTTGTGTCTATATGCTATAGTATTATCGCTCAGGCTTCTTGTGTATAGTATGATGTGAGTATGGGGATGAAGATAATTAGTTTTATAGCGTTGGTTGCATTGATTTTGACTGCGGTTATTTTGAACGCAACAAACCCGAGTTCTGCTGGTCCGTTTGGGATTTTAGCGTTTTTTGTATGTTTGTATGTACTATTTATCTGTCTAACTTATGTAGTATTTTTAACATCGGAGCGAATAGCTGCGAAATTTTTAAATTTCAAGAATAGTCGCAATGAATCTAAATATAAGACGTATTATTATTCTACTGTAATCTCTCTTGCTCCAGTTATTTATGTGGGTATGCAATCGATGGGCGATGTTGGGATTTTTGAGATATTATTACTTGGTGTGTTTGAATTGCTGGCGTGTTTTTTTATACATAAAAGATACTAATCCCGTCCTGAATGTAGTCGTGTATTTTAAGTAGTTACGTGGTACAATATATTTATGAATCCCGAACTGCCACAAGTTAATAGGACCCCTGAGGTGCAGCCACAAAATATAGGTGGTGGTGAGTATAATGTAGAAAATACATCATTAAATCCTGAAGTCGGAAGAGAGTCCGAGCAGTCACTTGGTGCTAGGGTTGAACAATATAACAATATCCCTGTGGCTTTGCCCGTTGATAATACTACAACAGTTCCTTTATCTCAATCTCAAAACGACGATCAAAGTACGAATCAGTCAGGGGTAGTAGCTGATGATGATACTCCTCTGGTGGCAGCGGATGAAGACTTGATAGAAAGAGAGTGGGTGGATAAAGTTAAAAAGATTATAGCTTTAACAAAAGATAATCCATATGAGAGGAACAGAGTTATTGCACAGCTGCAGGCTGATTATTTAAAAAAACGATATAATAAGACTTTAGGTCAAAATGACGACGGTAGTAAGTAGGGTTTTATATGGGTGCGGGTCCTTTGATAGTTAGTTTTATCGCGATTGTTATTATAGCCGCTGGTTCTGCGGTAGCTTTTGTGTTGTATCGTAATATGCTGAGAGAGGCCAAAAATTATGAACGAGGCTTGAAGATGGTGCCGTTGCTTATACATTTGCCTCCGACAAGTGAGGACGTTAATAGCTCAAATCGAGATGAGCGAGATTTAACTGAAGAGGTGTTGTCGCAAGCCCAGGTGATGTATAACATTATCTCAAGTACGGCAACTAAAGGATTCAAAAGTAAAGTCTACGGCCAACGTCATATATCGTTTGAGATTGTTGCACATGGTGGGTTAGTTCACTATTATGCTGTTGTTCCGCTAGTGTTAGTTGATGTTATTCGTCAAGCTGTAGCGGCAGCATATCCTTCTGCTCGGCTAGAAGAGGTATCTGATACTAATATATTCAGCAAGGTTGGCAAGATGAGCGGAACCATCGGTGGCGAATTCACCCTGAAAAAATCCTTTGTTTATCCAATATCGACTTATCAGGAGTCGAAAAGAGATGCTTCCAGGGCGTTATTAAATGCTTTGTCTTCGGCATCTAAAGAAGATGGAATAGGTGTACAATTTTTACTGCGTCCGGCGTATGACGGTTGGTCTAAGGCTTCAGAGTCTCATATTGACGGTATGAAGAAGAATAAGGGAAAGAAGAAGGGTTTTGGCGGTGTTGCTCCTATGGATATTATGGAGGCTCTGTGGAAACCGCCAGAGAATAATGAAAAAGACGGCGGCTCTAATTCTGAGGACAAGCAGCTAACATCCTTAGAGCAGGCGGAAGTGGATGCTATTAGCGAAAAGGCTCGCTATCCTGCATATGAAGTCTTAGTGCGTGTTGTAATTTCGTCAAATACTGCAGCACGCTCTCAAGTGCTGTTAAAAAATATAATAGCAGCCTTCTCGTTGTTTGACTCACCACGCAATAACGGGTTTAAGTTCTCTTTAACTAGGAATGTTGAGGAAATGACAACAGCCTATATTATGAGGTTCTTTCCCCAAGAAACTCGTAGTAATATTCTCAACAGTGTAGAAATGGCAACGTTATTTCATTTGCCTGGAGCTAATGCAATTCCGACTTCACAGGTTAAAAGACAAATGTCCAAACAAGTTGATGGACCAACAGACGTTTTGGATGAGGGTTTGCTGATTGGCTATAACGAATTTCGAGGAGTCAAGAAGCCTATTCGAATCGGAACAAAAGACCGCCGCCGCCACGTATATATTATTGGTCAAACAGGCGTTGGTAAGTCTGTCTTGCAGGAAAATATGGCTTATCAGGATATGATGGATGGTCGGGGATTCGCCTTTATTGATCCGCACGGTGATTTGGTTGAGTCATTGTTAGGTAAGGTTCCAAAAGAGCGCGTTGAGGATATTATCTACTTTAATCCTGCCGACATGACCAATCCAATTGGTCTGAATATGTTTGAGTTTGACACTCCAGACCAAAAAGACTTTTTGGTTCAAGAGGCGATTAATATGCTGTATGGCCTTTATGATCCAGGTCATACGGGAATTGTTGGTCCTCGCTTGGAACATATTTTTAGAAACTGCGCTTTATTGTTGATGTCGGATCCTGCTGGTGGAACGTTTATTGACGTGCCGAAGTGTCTTATTGATCCTGAATTTGTGAAAAGCAAGCTTAAGTATGTGAAAGATCAGCAAGTTATTGACTTCTGGACAAAGGAATTTCCTGCGTCACAGAGGTCAAATGAGGCAGGTGAGGTTATCTCGTGGGTTGTATCAAAGTTTGGTCCATTTATTTCCAATGATGCAATGCGCAATATTATTGGTCAGACCAAATCTGGATTTAATTTGCGTGAAATCATGGATAATAATAAGATTTTGCTAGTCAATTTGTCAAAAGGTAAGATGGGTGAGCTTAACTCTAAGCTTTTGGGTATTATCTTTGTGATGAAGTTTCAAGCAGCAGCGATGTCTCGGGCGGATATTCCAGAGGATCAGCGAGTTGATTTTTCACTGTATGTTGACGAGTTCCAGAACTTCGCCACTGACAGCTTTGAATCTATTTTGTCTGAGGCTCGTAAGTATAAATTGAGTCTTATTATGGGTAACCAGTTTATGACGCAGTTAACGGATAAGATACGAGAAGCAATTATTGGTAACGTCGGTACGGTTATTTCTGGGCGTATCGGTGTGACTGACGCTGAATTGATGGTTAAGAAGTTCCAGCCGACTTTCGATGTTGATGACTTGGCTAAATTGCCAAACTTTCAGTCCATAACCTCTGTGATGATTAATAACGTGCCGTCTGCGCCGTTTAGTATGAATTGGATTCCTCCGATGGGGCAAGTTAATAATCAGCTGAGAGACGCGTTAGTAAGGCTATCTGCTGCGAAATACGGTAGACCACGAGCTGTTGTTGAGAAGGAGATATTTGACAGGATTAGAGGTAGTGCGCAACCAAAGACGAGTCCTTCTCAATTAGCGCCTTCTGTTGGTCAAAAATCGTCGGGCGGTGGATCATCGTTCTTGGATGAATGGCTAGCGAAGAGACAGCAGCTAGGAGGAAAGCCCGTTCCTAGCCCAACTGTAAGACCAGTAAATTCGCAATCCCCACAGGCTTCCTCACAAATACAGAATCCGCAAGGTCGCCCAGGGGTGGTTAATAATGCGCCTTCTAATATAAATAGCGTAAATGCTACGGTTTCTAATCTTGATAACAAACAGCAAAGTCAACCTTCTGTGATAGATAACGCTGTCATCAATAGGACAAATGTGTCTATGACTACAAATGATAACCCTGTTCCTTCTGTAAATGTAAAACCGAGCCAACCTGTAGTTAAGAATCGGCTCGATTTACGCAATGGTGATGATGACGATAGTGAAGTGATGATTAGCTTGAGATAAGATTCAATATCTATCTAACTATTTTTCCTGTTGTTGATAAACCCTACTCGAGCGTATTCAATAACAGCGCCGATAGACCAGCCGGCAACAAACAGGATAATAGTTTCTGATCCTGATAATAGATATCCGTATCGTTTGGCGATAAAATACACGACAACAGAAGCTATTGCTCCTAAGGCGCCAGAAATGATTAAGTTAGGGCGGGCAACAGTATTGCCAATTGCGTCACTGGTTTTTTCGACGACTGGATTATGAATAACCTTGCTGAAAGCCCTGGATGGAGCTGATAGTTGGTCTTGTACGTTTTCCAAAGTCTTCTTATACGAAGCTTCGATATCTTTCTTTGTAAGAGGCCTATCTTCTTTTATCTCCTTAGATTCTTTTTGTTCTTGCCGCTTTTCTTGGCGGGCGGCAATTTCCATAGCCTCATGTTTAATGCTATTTTCATTTTCGGCATTTGATTTTTCTTTTTCAGCCGCCTTTTCTAGGGATCTTTCGATTTCAGCAGCTTTTTCTCTGCTTAAATCTGCTAATTCTCTGGTGTCGACAGCATTCTCTACGGTAGATTTTAATTTTTCACTCATTTTTCACCTCCTATAAAGTTCCTGCGGACATGTCTCGCCGAATGATTCTAACTTCTTTATTCAATTGACGTGATCTAGCGTAGAAGTATACGACCACGGCTGCAATAATTCCTGCGAACATCATATTCTCGCTGGCACCAGTTTTTGGCAGCTGTGAAGTGGTTTGTTCAATAACTTTCGGTGCAGGGCAGTCAATTTTTGTGCTGACAGTATTGCCAAATGTGTTATCAATCCTACAGTCGTAAGACATTGGATTACTTTTACCGCTAGCCATTGCCGGGATGCTGTTCTTTATTTGGATGGTAAAGCTGCGCTTCTGAGTTTCTCCCGGCTTGATCTTGATAGGGTTCCATACTAGAACTTTTGCGTTGCCGCTGCCTGCGCTAGCGCCTTTATCATCTGTTAATGTTCCACCGCCAGCGTCGAATATGTCTGCATATTCTAATAGGTCGCTGACTTGATCTTTGAATGTAAATTCTTCCTCTTTAAGGCCTTTGTTTTTTACCGAAAGAGTATAGGTAATTCGATCTCCAGATTTTGCAACCGTAGTTGTTGCGTCGGCGTTATTCTGGGTGAGATTAACTGCGGTTTTTGTCTGTACGAACGAGGCAGAGCATCGACTATCGTTAATCCATATCGTAGAGTCGCCTGGACATGGTTGACATTGAGGGTTGTCCTTTAACAATTTAGGGTTTTGAGGACATCTTGCTGGCTCTGGTATAGTAAATGTCTTTACGCAGGCATTTGAAGTTCTATCTCCTAGTGAGCTATGCACGGTTAAGACTACTTTGTATGATCCTGGTGTTTTTTCTGTATACGTAGCTATCCTATTATTGCTATTAATAGTTTTTACTAAAGTATTTCCTCTGTATACACTATAGGTATATTTTTGAATTGTAGCACCGTTGGCCACGCTGGCATTAGCGGTAAATTGGTATGTGTCTCCATTCTTTTTTACGTCTAGAGCATTACAGGTAGCTACTGGCTTAGGTGGGGTAGAACAATATGGGTATGTGCCAACTTGTCCTGTTGGGCATTGATGGCTAGGTGGTGCAAATTTTAGGATTAGGTTGCCGCAGTTGAGCATAATTGCGAACCATCCGGTTCCAGCTGAATATCCAACGAATGCTCTATACGAGAAGCTGCCCCAGAGGTTGTGAGGTCGATAATAAAAAGTGCGGGCGCCACCTTGTGATGTGCGAACTACGTAAGATCCTTCACCTCTTGCTGCACCAAAGTGAGGAGTAAGTCCCCATGAGTAAGTTCCCATGTTACTATTTAAGGTTTGGAGGTTTCCTGTAGCAGCTACCAGGTTGGCACGACTAATGCCAAGGTGATTATAGAGGTCGCGAATATTATTTGTGTTCGCGTCATAATGAGCCATCAATTGTTGACCGCTAGAAATTCCGCCGTAAATTAGGTCGCTGGAATCTGCTGCATTGGCTGATTCTGGCGGTGAAAAAACAGTGAAAGATTGCACGATAAGTGCTAGGGCGGTTAAAATAAGCCCGATCTTTCGAGTAGCCTCTTCCTTACGTAAGCGTTTCGCATAAAAGCCCAAATTGTGGATCATTGAAGGGCTGTATGGTAGGCGCGAGATAATTTTTTTGAACATTTTGACCTCTTTTATTTTTGTTGTTATATAACTTTAATCTAACTTTAGCATAAGCATACTAAAAAAGTAAATAGTTTGAGAATATATCTATTTTGATGTATAATAAGGTTGTTGAAAAGAGCTGATAATTCAGATAATAGTGAGGGAGATATGGCTAAACAAACAAATGAACAATCTTATGATGGCTCACAAATCCAGGTCCTAGAGGGCCTTGAGCCGGTTCGTAAGCGTCCAGGAATGTACATCGGTAGTACGGGGTATGAGGGCGTACATCACTTGATTAAGGAGATTGCCGATAACTCAATTGACGAGGCAATCGCTGGTTATGCTACAAAGGTCGAAGTAACTTTGTTAAAGGATGGCGGTGTTCGAGTGTCTGATGACGGTCGTGGTATTCCTGTCGATAAACACCCAAAGACAGGTAAGAGTACATTGGAGACGGTATTAACAATCTTACACGCCGGCGGTAAGTTTGGCGGCGGCGGCTATAAGGTTTCATCAGGACTTCATGGTGTCGGTTCTAGTGTTGTGAACGCATTGTCTACACGGATGATTGCTGAAGTTAGAAAGAACGGTAAAATCTATCGCCAAGAATACGCAACAGGCGTGCCTCAGACAGAGTTAGAAGTAATCGGAAAGTCTGATGATTCCGGTACGACAATTACATTTTACCCAGACCCAACTATCTTTAAGGAAACAGTTAATTTTGACTATAAATGGGTTGTTAATTATCTTCGTCATCAGGCATATCTTACGAAAGGTATTCACACGTCGGTTATTGACGAACGAACTGGCGAACGAAAAGCTTTCTACTTTGAGGGTGGCATTCAGAGCTATGTAAAAAACCTGAATATCGGCAAGGACGTTTTATCGGACGATATATTTTACGTCGAGAAGCAGGTTGAAGATTGCATGGTGGAAATTGCGGTTCAGTATAACGACACTTACGCTGAAGTGGTAAAACCATTTGCCAATAACGTCTTAACTCCCGATGGTGGTACTCATTTGGTTGGTTTTCGAACGGCTCTCACTCGTGTAATTAATGATTATGCGCGCAAGAATAGCTTACTGAAAGAAAAAGAAGACAATCTGACTGGCGATGATATTCGCGAAGGTTTGACGGCAGTTATTCTGGTGAAATTGCCAGATCCTCAGTTTGAAGGTCAGACTAAGAACAAACTTGGCAATCCAGAGATGCGCCGCTATGTAGATCAGGTAATGAGCGAATATTTCGCGTATTATTTGGAAGAAAATCCAGCTACGGCTAAGAAGGTTGTCGGCAAGGCTACGCTGGCGGCGCGAGCTCGTAAGGCGGCAAGAGCTGCGCGCGACAATGTTATACGTAAGGGGGCATTTGAAGGCTTAAACTTGCCATCTAAGTTGACGGATTGCTCATCTCGTAACCGAAAAGATTGTGAATTATTTATTGTCGAGGGTAATTCTGCTGCGGGTTCAGCTAAGGATGGTCGCGATTCAACTATTCAGGCTGTTCTTCCTCTTCGCGGTAAGGTGCTGAATACCGAGCGTGCAAGGTTTGACAAGATGTTTGCTAATGCTGAAATTGTTTCGTTGATTAAGGCTATGGGCGTTGGAATCGGCGACCAATTTGATATCAGTGGCATTCGTTACGACAAGATAATATTCATGACAGATGCCGACGTTGACGGTGCGCACATTTCTACGCTTTTGATGACATTCTTCTTCCGATACATGTCTGAAGTGATTGAAGCGGGTCATGTATATTTGGCGAAGCCGCCTCTGTTTGGGTTGAGTAGAGGAACTGGAAGTAATCGTAAGATAGATTACGTCTATGATGAAGTAGCCCTCGAGCAAAAATTGAACGAAAAGATCAATGAGCGCAAGGCTGCTGGTGTAAAGATTGATGAAAATGCTGAGAAATTTAAGCAGGCAGGCTACACAGCACAGCAACGATTTAAGGGTCTTGGTGAGATGGATGCCGCTCAATTATGGGAAACGACTATGAATCCAGAAAATCGAACATTAGTGAAGGTTAATATTGAGGACGCAGAACGGGCAGACGCGATATTTACGAAGCTTATGGGTGATAGTGTAGAATTGAGGAAAAATTTTATTCAAACAAATGCCGCTAAGGTTAATGTGGAAGATTTGGACTTTTAAGGAGGAGATATGGCGGACAATGACAATAAAAATATAGTAGAACCAGAAATTCTGAACGAAGAGCCAGAAGTTCGCGGTATTGAAAAATCGACAGTTGAGCGTGTTATGGAAGACTCCTTCCTTAAATACTCCATGTCGGTTATTATTGACCGTGCTTTGCCGGATGTTCGTGACGGATTGAAGCCTGTTAATCGTCGTATTTTGTATGCGATGAATAAGAATGGTTGGCGCGCTCCTCACGCTACAGTGAAGTCGGCAAAGATCGTCGGTGAAGTGATGGGTAACTACCACCCGCACGGTGACTCATCGATTTATGATGCTATGGTAAACTTGGCTCAACCTTGGAAGATGCGTTATACACTAGTTGAAGGTCAGGGTAACTTCGGTTCTATGGACGGTGACGAGCCAGCGGCTTCCCGTTATACTGAGGCGCGAATGGATAAAATTGGTGGCGAGTTGCTGTCTGACATCGACAAAGAAACCGTTGACTTTCGTGATAACTTCGACGGGACAGAGAAAGAGCCGATAGTTTTGCCGTCAGCCGTCCCAAATATTCTATTGAACGGTCAGATGGGTATTGCTGTTGGTATGGCAACGAATATTCCACCGCACAACCTTGGCGAGGTGGTTGACGCTACAGTTGCTCAAATAGATAATCCTGAAATTACATTAGATGAACTGTTGACTCATATTAAGGGTCCTGATTTTCCGACAGGTGCGGAAGTTTATGGTGGTGCGCCAATGCGTCAAGCGTATGAAACTGGGCGTGGCTCAGTTACGATTCGTGCGGTTGCGTCGATTGAAGAGCGTAAAAATGGTCGCTACAGTATTATAATCACCGAAGTTCCGTATGGTATGAGTAAGGAAGGCTTTGTTGATAAGGTTCGAGAACTTGTCCTTGCTAAAAAAATAACGCACATTGCCGATGCGCGAGATGAAAGTGCTCGCGGTAAGGTTCGAGTTGTCGTTGAACTGAAGAAAGACGCTTATCCAAAGAAGATACTTAACCAATTGTATAAATTGACTGGACTGCAAACGTCATTCCATTATAATGTCCTGGCTTTGGTCAATGGTATTCAGCCTAAAGTTATGGGCTTGAAAGAGATTTTGGCGGAGTTCATTAAGCACCGCCAAGGTGTTATTCGACGCAGGACTGAGTTTGAACTTCGAAAAGCTAAGGAACGAGCTCATATATTGGAAGGTCTGAAAATTGCGCTTGATCATATTGACGAGGTGATCAAGACAATTCGCGAAAGTTATGATGACGCCGACAAGCGTTTGATGGAGCGATTTGGTCTGTCGGAAATCCAAGCGGCCTCAATTTTAGCGATGCAACTACGACGATTGCAGGGATTGGAGCGCGACAAGATTGAAGAAGAATTGAAACAACTCCACGAACTGATTAAGAAATTGGAGGCAATTCTGGCTGACGAGAACGAGATTTTGCGTGTCGTTAAGGAAGAGTTGCTTGCTATGAAAGAAAAGTATGGTGATGAGCGACGCAGCAAGATCATTAATCACGAATTAGGAAAGTTCTCTGATGAGGAATTGATTCCAGAGGAAGAGTCTGTAATTTTGCTTACAAGTGAAAATTACATCAAGCGAACCTTAGTAAGTGATTATCGTAGGCAAAATCGTGGCGGTAAAGGCAAGCGTGGTATGACGACTAAGGAAGAAGATGTTATTGATCAAGTCGTTCAGGCGAGCTCGCACGATTATCTATTATTCTTCACTAATATGGGTAGGATCTTCCGCTTGAAGGCTTACGAAGTGCCAGCTGCCAGTTTGAGTGCGAAGGGTGTTGCGGCCGTTAACTTATTGCAACTTCAGCCAGAAGAGAAGATAACGGCAATTATCAAGCACGAAAAGAACGCCAACGAAGACGGCTATCTATTCATGGCGACAAAGAAGGGTACGGTTAAGAAGACTCCTGTAAAAGATTATGCCAATGTTCGTACGAATGGACTGATTGCTATTAAATTGGACGAAGGCGATGAGCTTCGCTGGATAAAGAGGACGACTGGCGAAAATGACGTGATTATCTCTACGTCTGCAGGACAAGCTATTCGCTTTAATGAGAAAGATACGCGCCCAATGGGTAGATCAGCTCGTGGTGTCCGTGGTGTAAGATTGCGTCCAAATGACTCTGTTGTTGGTATGGATATCGTTACGGGTGACGACCAAACCTTGCTGGTGGTTAGTGAAAAAGGCTTCGGTAAACGTACAAAGGTATCGAACTTCCCAAGTCATAAGCGTGGCGGAGTTGGCATAAAAGCCGCAGTTGTAACTGCAAAAACTGGTCCGATTATCTCTGTACAGACTATCGACCCAGAAATAACAGAGGCGCTATTGGTTTCTCAGAACGGTCAAACTATCCGTCTGGGCTTGAGCGATATTAAGCTGCTCGGTAGGACGACTCAGGGTGTGACGATTATGCGTCTATCTGACGGCGATGCTGTTTCGTCAATCGGCTTGATGGCAGATCGTCCGCAGGATGAGGGTAATTAATAAATGAAAGTCTTGATAGTCCCAGTAATTGCATGGGCGATATCCCAAGGGTTGAAGCAAGTGTTTCATCTCATGGGGCGTAATCGTCGAGTATTTAGCGGTGATACAAACCCAAAAATACTTCTATCCGGAGGCATGCCAAGCGCTCATAGTGCGATTGTTGTGTCGCTGGCGGTATCTCTGGGGCTACAAGATGGCTGGGATAGCTCTGTGTTTGGACTAGCTACTTGGCTGGCTATTATAGTAATGTATGACGCTATGATGGTTCGCTATTCGTCTGGAATGCAGGGTGAAACGCTTAATAAGTTAATTTCGGAGCAGGGTAGTAAATTGAAAAAACTTCGCGTTGCTCATGGTCACACCCCTGTAGAAGTGGCTGCTGGGGCGGCTATTGGTATGGTTGTAGCTGTCGTTGTATTTTTCGCAACAAGATAATTGTAAAAATCTATTGACCTAGGCAATTATATACTGTAAGATTAGTAACAAGTCTGGTTGCTGGAGTGCGAGTTAAGCAACGATTTACAATCTGTAAAGCGAGGTAAATCATACTTCAGTCTGACTTAAGATGAACTTTAACAATTTGATTGTGCAATATCATCGTCAGTTTATATTTTTGTAGAGCCTTAATACTTTGATACAAAGTAGATTTTAACGGAGAGTTTGATCCTGGCTCAGGATGAATGCTGGCGGCGTGCCTAACACATGCAAGTCGAGCGGCAGCGAGTTTTACACTGAATTCTGGAAGCTTCTGGGTAATATAGAAGATTTATTCAAGAATTTTGTGTAAAATGTCGGCGAGCGGCGGACGGCTGAGTAACGCGTAGGAATTTGCCCCAAAGTGAGGAATAACTGCCCGAAAGGGTAGCTAATGCCGCATATGGTCTTCGGATTAAAGCCTTCGGGCGCTTTGGGAGAAGCCTGCGTTGGATTAGGTAGTTGGTAGGGTAATGGCCTACCAAGCCGACGATCCATAGCTGGTCTGAGAGGATGATCAGCCAGACTGGAACTGAGACACGGTCCAGACTCCTACGGGAGGCAGCAGTGAGGAATCTTCCACAATGGGCGAAAGCCTGATGGAGCAACGCCGCGTGAAGGATGAAGGCCTTCGGGTTGTAAACTTCTTTTATGAGTGAAGAATATGACGGTAACTCATGAATAAGCACCGGCTAACTACGTGCCAGCAGCCGCGGTCATACGTAGGGTGCAAGCATTATCCGGAGTGACTGGGCGTAAAGAGTTGCGTAGGCGGTTTAATAAGTGAATAGTGAAACCTGGTGGCTCAACCATACAGACTATTATTCAAACTGTTAAACTCGAGAATGGTAGAGGTAACTGGAATTTCTAGTGTAGGAGTGAAATCCGTAGATATTAGAAGGAACACCGATGGCGTAGGCAGGTTACTGGGCCATTTCTGACGCTAAGGCACGAAAGCGTGGGGAGCGAACCGGATTAGATACCCGGGTAGTCCACGCCGTAAACGATGGATACTAGCTGTTGGAGGTATCGACCCCTTCAGTAGCGAAGCTAACGCGTTAAGTATCCCGCCTGTGGAGTACGGCCGCAAGGCTAAAACATAAAGGAATTGACGGGGACCCGCACAAGCGGTGGATTATGTTCTTTAATTCGATGATAACCGAAGAACCTTACCAGGGCTTGACATCCAGGGAAGGTCTGCGAAAGTAGACTGTGCCTTTTGGAACCCTGTGACAGGTGATGCATGGCCGTCGTCAGCTCGTGTCGTGAGATGTTAGGTTAAGTCCTTCAACGAGCGCAACCCTTGTGAATAGTTGTATTTTTCTATTCAGACTGCCCCGGTAACGGGGAGGAAGGAGGGGATGATGTCAGGTCAGTATTTCCCTTACGTCCTGGGCTAGAAACGTAATACAATGGCTAGTACAATGCGCAGCGAAGCCGCGAGGTGAAGCAAATCGCATCAAAGCTAGTCCCAGTTCGGATTGTAGGCTGAAACTCGCCTGCATGAAGTCGGAATCGCTAGTAATCGCAAATCAGCAAGTTGCGGTGAATACGTTCCCGGGTCTTGTACACACCGCCCGTCAAACCATGAAAGTGACCAACACCCGAAGTCCGATTCGTCGGCCTAAGGTGGGGGGCATGATTGGGGTTAAGTCGTAACAAGGTATCCGTACCGGAAGGTGCGGATGGATTACCTCCTTTCTAGGGAGTAACGATGCCAATCTGTCGAGCAATCACAGATTGAGCTAGGTCGGTCTCGTAAATGTGTCGAGCTTACATATTTACAATAGTCCTCTCGAGGACGAGGCAAAAGTTCAACCTTTCTCTACGATAAGCCGATTGATGAATTGCACAATCAAGTTGTTAAATGAGAAAGTCCCTCTATGAGGGGCTTTTTATATGGTAGATTTAATTAAATCTGATATTTTGGTAGAATTGTGATTATAAATAAATAGCCAATAATTTTTGGCTATTTATGCTTTTTGTGAGCGTCTATTATAGTCCGCCGCCAAAAAGGGAGTTCAGTAGCCAGTTTAATGGGATAGTGTGCAGGCTGAGCATAATAGCGAATCCTACTCCACATGTAACAAGTCCCCAAAATTTGAAACGATCATAGCTACTTACGCCACTTCCCAGATTGTCAGCTAATTTTTGATGAAAAACGACGACGATTCCACCAGCAATTAAAACTAAAATCCCAAAAAATAATGAGTCAAAACTAAATTGATATAACATATTGTTAATTATACACTTGTCAGAATTAAAAAGATACTGTACAATTAAAAAGTCTTGGCAATTTATGGGGACATAGCTCAGTTGGCTAGAGCACCTGCTTTGCAAGCAGGGGGTCCAGGGTTCGAGTCCCTGTGTCTCCACCATATGGGGTGAAGTGGGCTTACGTCCACGACACTCCACCAAGACGAATGAGGGCGATTAGCTCAGCTGGTTAGAGCGCGTCACTGATAATGACGAGGTCGGAGGTTCAAGTCCCTCATCGCCCACCATATTTTTTAATATGGGCGCTTAGCTCAGTTGGCTAGAGCATCTCGTTTACACCGAGAGGGTCGGGGGTTCGAGTCCCTCAGCGCCCACCAATCATAGATAGTCAGGATTATCGCCGAGTAGGCGATTTTTTGTTTGCAAGTAACCTTGCTCAATAAAGCATAGATAGTTATACTCTTAGAATATGTATAAGCGTATTATTAAGCCGATATTATTTTT
>CALKRM010000034.1 GCA_937989565.1 uncultured Candidatus Saccharibacteria bacterium
GACTGGCGCGAACTTCTCGCGGCGTTCTGTTGTGTGCACAGTTCTGACGGTGACGCCTTCCATCTGCGCCACGATGTGCATCGACTGCGCACCGTTCATCATGTCGCGTGTGTTCGGGAAGTAGGTGGCGTTAGGATTATCAACATAATCGCTGACTTCCTTAACCACGCGCCCAATCACATCGTTAGCTTCCTCAATACCGTGGCGATCAAGCACATAATCTTTGATTTGAGGCATGCCGTCGCGGTTGATAGTTTTCTTGACTTCCTTGAAAACAACGCGGCTGACAGGCTTCTTATATTTGAACTCAATCAGCTGCACGTAGATCCAGGATTGAATCAGATATGCCCAATTTTCGGTATCCTCGTCAGAGTATGACGTAACACTTTTCCAATCGACAATCTCCAATGTGTCGCCCAAATCACGAACCAAATCAATGTAGCCTTTCATCGGAATCTTCTTATTACGGATTGATAGCTCACACTCGACGCGATCTTCAATCGCGAGTATATCGTCATATGTCGGCAGTTCGTTAATAACGATAGTCGACAATTTTTGATATTGGTCGATGATTTTCTCGCGGCTGCCAGTTTTGCCATAATCTATTTCGTAGTCGGCAATATTCTCTATTTCCTGTAATCCAGATTGTATTGCTACCTCGATTGACTGACCTTTCAGTCGCTCCTCAATCATCTTATGCATTGCTTTGCCGACAACCAGTGCTGGACTAGAGGGTTCATCATAAACCTTTGCTATATAACGCTTCTTGAATTGAATCTGATTATTTAAGAAGCACATTATAGCCGAATGACTTAGTGTTATTCGCTCCACTTACGACTCCCCCGCCAAAACACGATCGAGAAACGTCGGATCGATTAGGTTTTCCAATTTCTCCAAAATCTCACTTTCACTCATTTCACTTTCTCCTTAAAAAATTAGTAGCATTTCACCTTACCATTCAGGCATACGCTCCACGCCTTCCATCCGCTCGAGTCCCACTTGCTGCGTGCCGCATAAATCTTATAAGCGAGCGCCACATTGTGCTCTGGTTGATATCGTCTGTCCGTCGTGTCGTGTATTGAATTGACCTGAAATAAACCAGCGTCATTTGTTCCATTTGTGTTACGCCCCAGGGCGCTTGTCTGGCATCCACTCTCAGCCTTCATCACTGCCATAGCGATATCCACGTTCCAGTCGTATTTAGCGACCAGCGGTCGAAACCCCTCGCAGACATCCGCGCCAGCTGCCTCCACAGCAGCTTTTGGCGACGCAGATGTATGAGCTTCGACCGCTGCGACCTTAGGCTTCAGTAGCGCCGGTCGCTCGCTCGCTACTTTACGGCTTTTAACTGTTGAATCTGCT